>JAZSOM010000013.1:0-50350 GCA_045536955.1 Acutalibacteraceae bacterium | reverse complement strand
AGTTGATCATTTGGTTTGTCTTCCTAAGACCGCTTGGCCTCCGACTTGTCCTTGGCGCTTACATCACAAAAAATGGCGGTGAGATTGACCTTATAAACCGCAACAAAGCTCACGTTGAAGCACTCAACACAAAGGGCGCCACAATCAAGAGCACCGTTAATATGAACGTACCCGTCAAGGCTCTCACACCTGACGAAATGGAAGGTCAGTACGACGTTATACTGCTTATGACAAAACAGCTTTTCAATACGGAGGTTGTTACAAAGCTCAAGGATCACCTTACAGATAAGGGCGTTATCGTTACTCTACAGAACGGTCTGCCCGAGCCGGGAATTGCCGAAATCGTCGGTGCAGACCGCACAATGGGCTGCACTGTAGAATGGGGCGCCGCACTCGGCGAGCCCGGTGTATGCACACTCACAAGCGAGCCTGACAGCCTCTCTTTCCATATGGGCAAGATGGACGGTATTTCTGATGAACAGTTCAAAATGGTAAAAGACCTGCTTGAGCTTATGTGTCCCGTACACGAGGAAGATAACCTCATCGGTGCGCGCTGGTCAAAACTTCTCATCAATGCTACTTACTCAGGTCTCGGCACAGTTGTCGGCGGCGTATTCGGCGACGTATCCGAAAACAAAGATGCCGCAAAGGTTGCTGTAAGATGTATGAAAGAGTGTATTGACGTCGGCCACGCAACGGGTGCAACATTCGCCCCCGTACAGGGAAAAAACATCACTGCCCTCTTCTACTACAAGAACGCACTCAAGCGTGCATTTGCAACATTCCTCATACCTATTGCCATGAAAAAACACCGCGACATCGAGCCTTCAATGCTTCAGGACCTCAAAAAAGGCAAGCCCTGCGAAATTGATGCAATCAACGGCGTTGTATGCGAATGGGGACGAAAGACAAACACACCCACACCGATTAACGACAGAATCGTTGAGATAGTTAAGAAATGCGAAAAAGGTGAGCTCAAACCCCAGGCTTCAAACATCCGTATGTTCGACGACCTGCTTTAATCCCAAAACGGAGAAGGTAACCGCAAGGTGACCCTCTCCGTTTTTTGGTTTATACAAATCCGAGGTAAAGGTCGGCACATCCGCCGTATTCAAACACCGTAAAAAACAGCCCTACCCAAAATCTTCGCCTGTATTTCAGGCATAGAATTCTGCCATATACTATGCTTTGGCTTCAGAACCGCTAAAACGTTTTGGAATAATAAGGAAAATAGCAAAATTTTTGTTGTTACACGGCAAAATTTATGTTATAATTTGGTAGATATAACAATGAAGGAGTGAGTAATTTGTCACCGGAATTAAAAAACATCCTTATTGCAATCGGTGTAATAGCTCTGGTTGTATTTCTTTTCGTCTGCTTGGTAGTTGCCGTATTTTTGCTTGGATTTTTTATGTATAATTCAGTTTTCGGCAAACGCTGCGACGGCAACAAACGCCTCAAATATTTCACACACAAGGATTTTGAGGGGCTTAAAGCCGCACCGATTGAATTTCCCAACAAAAAAGGTATCACCCTCAGAGGTGCGATTTATGCAAAAGCCGGCCTCCGAATGCCTAAGGGCCTTATCGTGTTTTCTCACGGAATGGGCGGCGGTCATCTCAGCTATATGACTGAGATTAACACATTTGCGGAAGACGGATTTGCTGTACTTGCCTATGATAACACAGGCACATTTTCATCAGACGGAACTAAAATCATCGGTTTCAGCCAAGGTCCGGAGGACCTCAAAGCCGCACTTAAGTTTGTAAAGAAGCATCCTACCCTCAAAAATATGAAAATCATTCTCGCAGGCCACTCTTGGGGTGGATACTCGGTCTGCCGCGCAATTGGAGACAGTCATATAAAAGTTGACGGTGTTGTAGCTTTCGGCGCTCCCAACAGCGGATATCAGGTTATCGGTGCCGCTTTGGGTGACAAACTCCGCTTCCTTACACCTGTTTTCAAGCTTTTCTTCCTCATATTCGAAGGAAAGAGCGCAATGGTACCATGTAACGATTCTATCGCAAAGGCTGAACCGACACCCGTGCTTTTGCTTCAAGGTGAAGAAGATCCGATAGTCAAGCCTGATATTTCGGCAGCACTTGCCGCAAACGACCTGCCGCACGTAAAATCCATTTTCTTCGAGGGACGATACCACAACGTTTATCAGACCGTTGCATCTGAAGATTATATGAACGAAACGTTCGCCTCAATCAATGCTCTCAAGAAAAAGAAAGACGCGAGCGAAAAAGAGCTGTCAGACTTCTATGACAACATCAACTATGAGCTGATGACAAGAGAAGACCCCAACGTAATGAAGCTTGTATTGAAGTTTATGGATAACTGCACCAAGTGAGGTAAGCGAATGAAACTCTTTATAGCGTCCGATATTCACGGCTCTGAATATTACTGCAAAAAGCTCATCAGCGCATACAAACGCGAAGAGGCAGGAAAAATGCTTTTGCTCGGCGACGTGCTTTATCACGGACCGAGAAACGATCTGCCCGAAGGCTACGCGCCCAAAGCCGTCATTAATCTGCTCAATGCAATGAAAGACGAAATACTCTGCGTCCGAGGAAACTGTGACACAGAGGTAGATCAGATGGTGCTGAATTTCCCTGTACTTGCGGATTATGCAGTAATATTTGACGGTAACCTGGCAATATATGCCACCCATGGTCACGTATATAACGAAGAAAAGCTTCCGCCGCTCAAAAAAGGTGATATTTTGCTTCACGGTCACACTCACGTACCCGCCTGCATTGAGCACGATGTATACACATATATAAACCCTGGCTCGGTTTCAATTCCTAAAGAAAACAGCCACCACGGGTATATAATACTTGAAAACGGCACGTTTATATGGAAGAGCCTCGACGGTGATGTTATCAGAACATTCAGCAAATAACTGCGTCGCCGCTTTACAACAGACGGTACATTCTATGCCAAACACTGCAGTTTGTGCCTTTGTTATTTACTGTTATTACTCTCATCCATTGCCATCAGAATACAAAAGCCGGAAACAACTGACATCACACCGCCGATTAAGACACAAAAAATCTTAACGGCGGTGTTGCTGCTGTTACTGCTTAACACAATTAGTAATGAGCCGCTCAACATAAACACTGCACTCAAAATCCCGAAAATTTTTACATTATCCATAGCCTCACCTCCAGATTTTGTTCAATTATAAAACATTTTTCAAAATTACGCAAGCGCGTATACGCATTTGCGAATATTTTTTTAAAATATTCTTGAGGTGAATGTAATGGCTGTCAAGGATATGGTAACAAAAAGATTCAAAGAAATATGCAAAGAACGAAACATAAAAACCAACGAGCTTGCTACACTTTCAGGTGTTACTCCATCAACGGTATACAGTATGATGGATGAAAAGCGAAGAGATGTTTCAATAGTTGTAATAAAGAAGCTGTGCGACGGGCTCGATATAACTCTCGGTGAATTTTTCAGCACAGAAGAATTTGATAACCTCGAACAAGAGATAAAATAAAAAAAGCTGCATCAGACGATGCAGCTTTTTGTTTATCATCTAACTTTAACGGTTACAATTTCAAACGGCTTGACGGGAAGTATTATAGAATTGTCAGCAACGTCAAGATCTTCGATTTCGTTTTCCATCAGGTCACAAAGCACCGCACGGCTGATGTCGAAGCCAAATGTGAGCTTTGCGTTGTTTACGCGCTTATTCCAGCTTTCATACATACGTACAACTGTTTCATCGCTGTCTTCAGCCTTCTTGACGGTATCAACAACAACATTTTCGTGTGATATGCTGACAAAGCTGTAACTCTCCGGAAGTGTGCCTTGCTGAGCCGTAAGCTTAACGGCAGTCATAGGATTGTTAAGATCATAAGCCAGCTGCACCGTACCTGCCTGAGTAAACGCACCTGTATGAGGACGAAGCGAATAAATAAACTCATGATAACCCTTATCAGCCTTGGGGCTTGGATGAGTTGCACATTTGAGAAGCGTAAGTCTGATAACACCGTCGTGAATATCGTGACCGTACTTACAGTCGTTAAGGATACTTACACCGTAATCGCACTCGGAAATATCAGCATACTTGTGAGCGCAAACTTCAAACTTTGCAGCATCCCAGCTTGTATTACCGTGCGTGGGTCGCTCAACATTACCGAACTGGATCTCATAGGTTGCTTTGTCGGCGTTGATTTCAACAGGGAATGCAGTCTTTACAAGAATATGCTCCTGATGCCAATCAGCAGTTGTGTCGAAGTCTATCTTATCAATATCTGCATAGAGCCATATCTTCTGCTCGATTACGGAGTCAAAAAATTTACGTGTGATTTTAATACCCTTGCGAACACCCTCATCGAGCATTTCAACCGCGCTTACATCGTTGATTTCCCAACGCTTTTCTTTGTAATAAACGGAAATTTCCCATGCATCATACTCTCTCGGGAAATCCTCGTAAGCTTCGATAACGTTTGCACGCTCTCCTGCTTTGAGAACCTCTCGCTCTGCCCGTTTGTCGTAAACACGGCTGATTGTATAATCATCGGCAAATTCAACAGTGAAGAAAGCGTTTTCAAGCTTTTTGTCAGATACTTCCACCGTTCCTTCGCTCTCGTTGCCTTTTACAACCTTCCAGCCTTTTGCGGGAATATCCTTTACGTAAATCTTTTCGCCATCTACGTCGACAACACCGCTGTTTGTAAATGAAAGCGGATTGAAAACGGCTATACCGCCCTCGGTGCCGATGTTTGCAGCAATATTGCTCTGAGCGTCAGTCAGCAGACCTCTGCCCATAGCTCCGATAGCCTCATACTGTCTTGTGCTCTCTTCATAAACCTGATAGATTGAGGAGCCGGGAATAATATCGTGGAACTGATTGAGAAGTATACACTCCCAACCTTCATTAATTTTATCCTGCGGATATGTCTTCTTGTTAATAAGTCGGTTAATCTCGCTGAAAAGCTCAATATTCTGATATAAGAATTCGCTCTTTCTGTTGTAACGCTTATTGCAAGCATTGGAGGTATATGTACCTCTGTGGAACTCAAGGTAAAGCTCACCTACCCATCGGGGTAATTTGGGGTTGTTTTCGGTGCGCTGTTTTATACGTTCAAGATAGTCGCCCGCAAATTCAATTTTTGCATTAGGAAGCGAGGGAATACCGTGCTTGAGTCTGTCATAGTGCTCAAGATGCCACTGAGTCGGACCGCCGCCGCCGTCACCATGACCGAAGGTTATTATGACCTCGTTGTTGATATGCTTTTGCTGATATCTGTTCCAGCTGCCCTTTACCTGAGATGCCTCAAGCATTGCGTTATATGTAGTATGACGGTTGATTCTGTTGTTTTCATCAGTGGTCTGAGCTGTTAGGAAATGAGAGAAAATCTCCGTAGAATCAATGCCTCTCCACATAAAAGTATCAACAGGAAGGACGTTTGATTCGTTCCAGCTGATTTTGGAAGTAACAAATTTATCAACGCCGCTTTTACGCAGAATCTGCGGAAGTGCCGCGCTGTATCCGAATACATCAGGAAGCCAGAGCACCTTACTGTCGACACCAAACTCCTTATTAAAGAAACGTTTGCCGAAAAGCACCTGACGAACAAGGCTTTCACCGCTGGTGAGGTTACAGTCCGCCTCTACCCACATCGCGCCTTCAACTTCCCATCTGCCCTCTTTTACAAGCTGCTTTACTTCCTCATAAACGTCGGGGGCTTCCTCTTTGAGATACTTGTAAAGCTGTGCCTGAGAGGACATAAACTTATACTCGGGATACTGCTTCATAAGAGCAACAACCGTTGAGAACGAACGGACTGTTTTTTCTCTTGTCTGGTCAAGAGTCCACAACCACGCAACGTCGATATGTGTATGACCGATGCAGATACAGTTCACTTCCTGCTCGTGGCAGAAGCTGCCGTAAAACTCATTTCGCATATATTCGAGAGCCTTCTGCGATGACTCTCTGCACTCAGGCGAGCCGGGCACACGCATATCAATCATATTGAGTGCTGTGTTGACGTGCATAAGAATATCGGCATATTCCTTGCTTGTATCTTTGAGAAGACGAAGAGTATCGTAAGGCACCTTGAAATCGTAATAAAGCTTTTTGTAGAGCTCGTCCACAACAAAAAGATTGCTTATTACACTGTGGCGGCAAGAGTTCATTCCGGTGTAAGCATAGACGTAAATTTCGTACTCGTCGCAACCTTTGAGCATTGTATAACGATGGTTGGAATCGCAGCCGTTCATAAGCTTACCGTTTGCGTAAACAGTAAACTGCGGATCGCGCTCAACCTCGCTGTTATAGCTTCCCGTTTCGAAATAAAATTCGACGGTTTTTCCTTTCATACTGTCGGGCAGAGTAATTTTCTTGTAGAACCACGCATGTGAATCAACCTCATCTCCCCAACGGTCATACTTTCCGAAATCCTGCCATTCGTCGGTAACCGCAGGCGGCATACCTCCGACAGGTTTGTAGCCACAGGGAAGATACTTAAAATCGGTTATTTCAAGAGAATCGGAAAAAACAAGTTTCTGAAGCTCCGGCAAAAATACGCGGAGTTTATCGACCAAAAAGTTCAAAACAAATCCTCCTCAAGAATTTATTATTACGGACAGTTTAGCACAATATATTGTAAATTTAAAGTACCGCGCAACAACTTTTTGTTAAAAAAATCATATAATTTTTTGTGCTGTTTTAACATATAAATCAATACAAAACATCAACTTAAGGAGGCAAAAAAATGCAACACTGTATTGCCAACCTGAGAACAAAAGAAGTTATCAACAAAAAAGACGGTTGCAGACTCGGACGCGTCTGCGATGTTGAAATCAACGCCTGCAACGGGCAGGTAGTAAACCTTATCGTATGTAGAGGTGGCAGAATATTTTCGCCCTATGCCTGCGACCACGATTTACGCGTGCCGTGGTGTGACGTTGACGTTATCGGAGACGATATAATTCTCGTTTGCTTTACACCTCCGCCGGCACCGCATGCAAGCTGCTCACGAAGAGGATTCTTCAGATGATGCAAACGAAACAAAAGGCACCGTCGTATTAATTGTAACCTCAGGTGCGCTTGTCGGATTCAGGCGAAAACTTTCGACCGCAAGTGCACCGCCCACCTCATCGCAGGTAAATGAAAAACCATACCATTGCGTATCGCACCGCCTGACACCGCTGCTGACGCAGTGCAGCTTTCCACCATTTCCGAGTTCTGAAAATACACTATTTATCTGTTCGCTGTCAAATCCGCAAAAAGCACCGACAACGTCAGCAGCAACACTTTCAAACCCCACATTATCGTTTTCGGAATACGTTAAGCTCACGCTGATAAGCTGACCGTTATCATCAGAAAACATAGATAACTTATAATTGTCTATGTAACAGCTTTCTTTGAGCAGATTTCCGCTTTCCGTTTCTTCTACGTTGCATCTGTATCCCCTCCTGGACATTTCAGCCAAAAAATCCGTACTGTCCTTTTCACCCACACGCACACACGCGGTTATCAGCATACACAAAATAATTGTCATAAACAAAACAGCGGTTTTTTTCATAGTGTCATCTCCCTTTATTCAATGGTTATAATCACCAAAATGCAGTGTTTATGCAGTGATATATACATATATATGTAGAAATTAAAAAAACATAATTTTGGGTCTTGAAAAATCCGTGCAAATAAATTAGAATATACTTATTATTGAATGAAGGATGTGGCGACAATGCGTATTTTTCACACTGTATCCGTTATCGCACCTTGCCGCATTGCCGAATTCTGTCAACCGTAAATAAAGGGCTGTTGCGCCTTTCAAGGTGTAACAGCCTTAATCTTTTTGAAAATGAGGTAACAGGCTATGAAAAAAGTAGCAATCGTAATGGGCAGTGACAGTGACCTGCCGGTAGTCGGAAAAGCAATCAAAAAGCTCAGAGAGTTCAACGTTGAATGTGAAGCACACGTCATGTCTGCACACAGAACACCTGATGCTGCAGCAGAGTTTTCAAAGAACGCAGCTGCAAACGGCTTTGGCGTAATTATTGCGGCAGCAGGTAAGGCAGCACATCTCGGCGGTGTTCTTGCTGCACACACTACGCTCCCCGTAATCGGCATTCCCGTTAAGTCATCTACTCTTGACGGTCTTGATGCACTTCTCGCAACTGTACAGATGCCCGCAGGCATCCCTGTTGCAACGGTTGCAATTGACGGTGCGGAAAACGCTGCTATACTCGCAGTTCAGATGCTTGCACTCAGCGAACCCTCACTTGCTCAGGCACTTGATCAGATGAAAAAAGATATGGCAGAAAAAGTTCTTGAAAAAGATGCTGCTCTTGCCGCTCAGGTAGCTTCACTCTGATTTCTGTATCAGGAGGTAAAAACATGTCTTCAATCCACGAAGAATGCGGCGTATTCGGCATATTCAACCGAAACCGCGAACACGACGCAGCACAGGAAACCTACCTCGCACTTTATGCACTCCAGCACCGCGGTCAGGTAAGCTGCGGAATCGCAGTACGAAATGACCAAACGGTCGACTGCATCACAGAACCCGGCACAGTGCCCGAGGTATTCAACAGAGACAAGCTTGCCGCCCTCACGGCAAACGGCAAGGGTGACGTTGCAATCGGTCACGTGCGATACTCTGCACAGGGCGAAGAGGATGAAATCAATTCACAGCCCATGGTTATGAGCTACGAAAAAGGCTCCATCTCAATTGCAAACAACGGCTCACTTGTCAGCACGGCAAAGCTGAGAAAAACGCTTGAGGCAAACGGCTCCGTCTTCCAGACAAACAGCAATGCGGAGATGATTGTTCACTTTATCGCAAGGTACAGACTTGGCACAAGCAACATCGAAACAGCAATTTCGCAGGCTATGAAGGAGCTTGAAGGCGCCTACTCATTTATCTTGATGACGCCGCACAAGCTCATCGCAGTGCGTGACCCGAAAGGATTCCGTCCCCTATGCTACGGTAAGCTTGGTGATGCCTACGTAATCGCCTCCGAATCCTGCGCAATCCAAAGCATCGGTGGCGAGTTTATCCGCGATATAAAGCCCGGTGAAATTCTCGTAATTACAGACGATGCGGTATACAGCAACACAGACAACTGCGGACAAAAAACCGCGATGTGTATTTTTGAGCACGTTTACCTTGCAAGACCCGACTCGGTTATCGACGGTGCAAGCGTTCACCGCTCAAGACTCAACGCAGGCAAGTTCCTCGCAATCGAGCATCCCGTTGAAGCGGACGTTGTTGCAGGCGTTCCCGACTCGGGAATTGATGCGGCAATCGGATATGCAAATCAATCCGGTATTCCCTTCGGGCTCGGACTTATCAAAAACAGATATATAGGCAGAACGTTCATACAAACAACGCAAAAGCAGCGTGAGCGCTCTGTTCAGATAAAGCTCAACCCTCTCGGCAACGAAATTGAGGGCAAGAGAATCGTGCTTGTAGACGATTCTATCGTTAGAGGCACAACCTGCGCAAAGCTCATCAAAAAGCTCAGAGATGCAGGTGCAAAGGAAATTCATATGAGAATCTCCTCCCCTCCGTTTATCAACCCATGCTACTTCGGCACAGATATCAGCTCCAAGGACAAGCTCATAGCCTGCAAGCTTGATATTGACGAAATCTGCCGTTTCCTCGGTGCAGATTCGCTCGGCTATCTCAGCCTGGATTCAATGATGAAAGTTGCGGAGAATTCTGGCGTTGATTTTTGCAGTGCTTGCTTCACGGGCAACTACCCCGTTGACGTAACAGGTGAAAACTTCGTAGACAAATACAGTAAAAAAATCACTTAATATAAAGGAGAGCTTTAACTATGGAAAGTTATTCAAACAGCTACAAAGAAGCAGGCGTTGACGTAACAAAAGGTTACGAAGCGGTCAAGCTTATGAAGGCACACGTTGAGCGCACAAGAATCCCCGGCGTTGCTGACGAAATCGGCGGCTTCGGCGGTATGTTCATCCCTAACCTCACAGGCATCAGCGAGCCCGTACTCGTTTCCGGTACAGACGGCGTAGGTACAAAGCTCAAGATTGCATTTATGATGGACATTCACAACACCGTCGGTATCGACTGTGTTGCTATGTGTGCAAACGACGTTGCTTGCTCAGGTGCAAAGCCCCTCTTTTTCCTCGATTATATTTCAGTTGCTAAGAATATTCCTGAAAAAGTTGCCGCAATCGTAAGCGGTGTAGCTGACGGTTGTGTTCAGGCAGGCTGCGCACTTGTCGGCGGCGAAACAGCAGAGATGCCCGGCATCTATACAAACGACGAATATGACCTTGCAGGTTTCTGCGTAGGTCTTGCTGACCGTAAAGATATTATCGACGGCAAGAACATTCAGGCAGGCGACGTACTTATCGGTGTTGAATCATCAGGTGTTCACTCAAACGGCTTCTCTCTTGTAAGAAAAGCATTCAATGTCTCGCCCGAGAGACTTTCAATTTACGTTGATGAGCTTGGCAAGACACTTGGCGAAGAGCTTATCACACCCACAAAGATTTATGTCAAAACCATTTCAGCTATCAAGGACGTATGTAAGATTCACGGTATCTCACATATTACCGGCGGCGGCTTCTACGAGAACATTCCGAGAATGTTCAGCGGCAACGACCTGAGAGCAAAGGTTGAGCGCAAAGCTGTACCTGTAAAGCCCATCTTCAACCTTCTCGCATCCGAAGGAATTCCCGAGAGAGATATGTTCAACACATTCAATATGGGCGTAGGTCTTTGCGTTGCAGTTTCCGCTGACAAGGCTGACGAAGCTGTAAGAGCAGTAAACGCCATCGGCGAAAAGGCTCACATCATCGGTGAGATTGTGGCGGGCGAAAAGGGTGTTGATATATGCTGAACATAGTCGTCCTCGTATCGGGCGGCGGCACTAACTTGCAGGCTTTACTCGATGCAAAGACAGCAGGTCAGATTCCGCACGGTGAATTCGTACGCGTCATTTCAAGCACACAGGGTGCTTATGCGCTTGAACGTGCAAAAAAAGCAGGCGTACAGGGCGTTGTTATAGAGCGCAAGGGTAAATCAGCCGAAGAGTTCGAAACGGCTCTTTTGGCCGAGCTTGAAGCCGCTGAGGCAGACCTTATCGTTCTTGCCGGCTTTATGACAATACTCAGCGAAAAAATTATTGAGAAATACCCGGAAAAAATCATAAACGTTCATCCTGCTCTTATCCCCTCTTTCTGCGGCAAAGGCTTTTACGGACTAAAAGTTCACGAGGCTGCTCTCGAAAAAGGTGTTAAGGTTACGGGGGCTACCGTACACTTTGTCAACGAGATACCCGACGGCGGCAGAATCATCGCACAAAAGGCAGTTGACGTGCTTGACGGTGATACGCCCGAAATTCTTCAGAGAAGAGTTATGGAGCAGGCAGAATGGAAAATACTTCCCGCAGCGGTTGCAAAGCTGTGTGAAGAGAGAAAGTAATTTCAAGGAGGAAAATCCCAATGAAGAGAAGAGCACTTCTCAGTGTTTCAGACAAAACAGGAATTGTTGATTTTGCAAAAGAGCTCTACGAGCTCGGTTTTGAAATAGTATCCACAGGCGGCACAGCAAAGGCTGTTGCTGATGCCGGCATCCCCTGCACACAGGTTTCCGACATTACAGGTTTCCCCGAGTGCCTTGACGGCAGAGTAAAGACTCTCCACCCGATGGTACACGCAGGTATCCTTGCAATGCGCTCAAATGCTGAGCATATGGAGCAGCTCGAGAAACTTGAGGTTACACCGATTGACGTTGTTGCTATCAATCTCTACCCCTTCAAGCAGACAATTCTCAAGCCCGATGTTACACTTGAGGATGCTATCGAAAACATCGACATCGGTGGTCCGACAATGATTCGTGCAGCCGCAAAGAACTGGCAGGATGTCGCTGTTATCGTTGACCCTGCTGACTATGCAACGGTTATCGAAGAATATAAGTCAAACGGTGCCCCCAGCAAGGAGACAAAGTTCAAGCTTGCAGGCAAGGTATTTGAGCACACAGCAAACTACGACTCAATGATCAACACATACCTCAGAAAGCAGCGCGGCGAAGACCCGTTTGCAAACTGCTTCACAATGACCTTTGAGAAGGTTCAGGATATGCGCTACGGCGAGAATCCGCACCAGAAGGCAGCATTCTACACAGAGATCGGTGCAGCTGACAACGTACTTTCCGCTGCAAAGCAGCTTCACGGCAAGGAGCTCAGCTACAACAACATCAACGATGCTAACGGCGCACTTGACATCATCAAGGAGTTTGGCTTTGACGAGCCCGTTGCAGTCGGTGTTAAACATGCTAACCCCTGCGGCGTTGGTATCGGCGCTACAATCCACGAGGCATACCTCAACGCTTACAACGCTGACCCCGTTTCAATCTTCGGCGGCATCGTTGCTCTCAACAGAGAGGTTGATGAGGAGACAGCAAACGAGCTTGCAAAGATCTTCCTTGAGATCATCATTGCTCCCAAATTCTCCGAGAAGGCTCTCGAGATTCTCACAGCTAAGAAGAACATCCGCCTTCTTGAGCTTCCCAACCTTGCAGATTCCAACAAGAAGGGTCTTGTTGACATGAAGAAGGTTGCAGGCGGTCTGCTTGTTCAGGAGCTTGACACAGAGCTTCTCAATGAAGAGGACATCGTTTGCGTTACAGACAGAAAGCCCACAGAGGAAGAAATGAAGCAGCTTATGTTCGTTTGGAAGGTTGTAAAGCACACCAAATCCAACGGCATTGCACTTGCAAAGGATAACGCTACAACAGGTATCGGCCCCGGCCAGACAAACCGTATCACAGCACTTGAGCTTGCTATCAAGTATGCGGGCGATAAGGCTGCAGGCAGCGTTATGGGCAGCGACGCATTCTTCCCGTTTGATGACTGCGTAAAGGCAGCTCAGGCAGCAGGCATTACAGCTATCATTCAGCCGGGCGGCTCAATCCGTGACGAAGACTCAATCAAGGCTTGTAACGAAGCAGGTATCGCAATGGTATTCTGCGGTATGCGCCACTTCAAGCACTAAGTCGAGTGCCTCGGCGCGTAATACCTCAATTAAAGGGATATATCCAAGAATATTGCTAAAACGATATAAGTCGTTTCAGCCTCCCTTTAGTCAAGGGAGGCTGAAAAACGAGCGATGAAACCGCAAAGTTTCATCGCTCGTTTTTATTTTAATCAACAATATAATTCATAGAAATATTAATCCCAAAATTTGCCCTGAAAGAAAGCAACTATGAACGAAAGCGGCTCAATAATAGGCGCCAGAATAATGGGAAGAACAATGAAAAAAGTTGTAAAGAAAGCCGTGACATTAACCATTTCAAACTTCTCTTTGATTTCTTCAAGGTTTTCTTCTCTCTTTTCCTCTTCGGTCATATCCTCGGGAACGTAAGAGAAAAAGTCTTTTCTGCATGTAGACAATACAGTACCGTCAGCAGCAACAAGATCAACTATTACAGAAAACTCGCCGTGCGTTACAGAAACAACGTCAGCTTTTGCAGGCGCACCTGAAGGTATATATCCTGTATACTCAAGCTTGCAGCCGTCACCCTCTGTACGCCAGACGAGCGTTGCATCCTCATACTCACCCGGATAATATCTTACATAAACACTTGATTTGCCGTGATTTTTGATATTATTTGTGTATTCGGTGCCGTAAGCGAAACTCATATCGCAGAAAATTTCGGGTTCATCACCGTTATAATACATAATTTCGCCGTTGTTGCCCAGCAACATCATACCGTAGTCTGTATATTTATACTCAAAATAAGTAATTTCATCATAAGTATTCGGATAACAATATGTGACTACTCCTCTTTGCTCCACTTTTCTCCAATCAGATTCAGAACCTGCATAACAACACGCAACAGCTCTTCCGCCTCCATAACCTGCGGCAACACCGAACGATGAAAAATAATAATACTTCAGGCTTTTGGGTAAATTAACTCTGTAATAACCACTGCCTCCGATATCAAAGGCTTCGTTACCAATTCCCGTTACGCCTTCTTCAATTGTGATAATATCAATAGTCGTATCGCAATAAAACCACGGCGGAAACAACGGAGAATTTGCCTCATAAGCTTTTTGTGATAAAATATAATGCTGCATCTCGCCCTCTCCGCTGATGACAAGCTCGCCGTCTTCGTAGAGTGTCCACGTGAGGTTGTCACCCTGCGCACCGCAATATCCGCTGTCTACAACTGTTCTGCCCTCCTCCGCCGCAAAAGCTACGCTTGCGGTGGTGAAAAGAAGTACAGTGCAAAGGATTACGGATAAAACTTTTTTAATATTTCTATTCATTATTTTCCCTCCTTTTGTCATTTGCTTTTTAATGTTTACAAGTAATTATTTTGAGAAAATCTTCTCTAATGTCCCTTTAGGGTCCATAAGGAACTCCTCAAAATAGACAAAGAATGCAAATGTGCTTGCCAACCAGGCACCGCCAATCATACCGAAGCCCCAAGTTCCGTAATAATAAATAGCTTCAAAAATATTCATTTTAACAGGAACGTATGACATAAATGTCTCGCTGTCAGATGCAAGCACATTACCGTCTTTATCGACAAGTTCTGCCACTACTTTGCTTCTGCCAAACTCTACACCTAATATTGCAATTTCAACCGTAAGCCCCGTAGAGTCCGTATTCTCAATATACTTGGTAATTTCAACTGCGTCACTGCCTTTAACGCTCCATACAATCTCGACATCTTCATTATTACCGGCATAATAACAAGCATTAACTCTACTCGATGCAGCAGCTTCAGTCAAATCTTTATCGATGCTCGATGACCTGATATCTATTGTCGGTTTTGGTTCCTCTCCATCAAAGCATAGCAGAACATTCTTGATTCCGTAACGGACTCTGTCAGAATTATAACCATACTCAATGCTATAATGACGTCTGTTGTATCCGTTCTTTTCATAATTGAGATAATATTCATATATATTTCTTGGAATCTGTTTCCATTGAGCTTCAGAACCGGCATAGCAAATTGCTACATAACGTCCCTTGTCGCTCGTATCGGGATCCCACTCAAAATAGCCTTCCATATACTCAAGCGACTTCGGCAGATTTATACGGTAGTATCCTGCATACTCACCCGAAAAAGCATCATTACCTACACTGGTAACACCTTCTTCAACAGTTATAACATCAATTACTGAAAGATACTCATACCAAGGCGGCAAAATTTCAAGCTTACCCCATTCATAGTCAACAAAATACCAATCCATCTCACCCTCGCCGCTGATGACGAGCTCGCCGTCTTCATAGAGAGTCCACGTGAGGTTGTCACCCTGTGCGCCGCAGTAACCGCTGTCAACGACAGCTCTTCCCTCCTCAACCGCAAAAGCTACGCTTGAAGTGGTGAAAAGAAGCACAGCACAGAGGATTACAGCAAGTATTTTTTTGAGTTTTTTATTCATTTTCCTTACCTCCCTTTTATATAACCCGATTTCTCACTCAAAAACGTTACTGTTAGTTTTAATCTATCAGATTTTGTAACCAAACAAATCGAGTATTTTCAAAACAGGCAGCGCAAATGCGCCAAAGATCGGTAAACCTACAAAAAGCCATAACACATAAACAACCTCGGCAAAAAGAAGTTTTACCGTTGAACCAAACGACGGTACGTCGGCAATTAAAACTTCTTCGGATGATACAATAACTTTTCCGTCACCGTCGACCACATCAGCTCTTAAATAATATTCACCTGATAGGAATGTATTTGAGTAGAATTCTTTAATTTCATATTCACCGACATTCATTTCTGCAACCTTTTTATCCCTGCCGTTATGTATACGGTACCATATAAGCTTTTCAGCTTTAACATCGGATGAATAATAATGCGCTACAAGGTCGACGCCATGCTCTTGATCACGTACAAGGTCACAAAAAGCCTCAGGCTCATTTCCGTCAAAATAAACCTTCATATAATGCTGATATTTGCTCCACGATAACGGACCATTATCATAAATAAGCTCTCTTACCGGCTCTGAACCATCTGCTTTTACTGTGTACTCTCTTCTCCTGATTTTGATAAAATCATTATTGGTGCCGGCATAACAATACGCAAGATGCTGACCGGGCACACGAGTTAACGAAATATCACAGAACATATCGCCTTCAATATACTGCAGACTTTTGGGCAGGCTGATTTTATAATACCTGCTATAATCATCAGTAACAAAAGCTTTTAATCCGATGCTTGTAACTCCTTCTTCAACGGTTATAACATCGATTTTGTTGTAGTGCTCGTGCCATGGTGAATATTTTTCGAACTGAGGATAATACCAATCCATTTCGCCCTCTCCGCTGATGACGAGCTCGCCGTCATCGTAGAGTGTCCAGGTTAGGTTATCACCCTGTGCGCCGCAGTAGCCGCTGTCAACAATCTTTCTGCTATCCTCAGCCGCAAAGGCTACACTTGCGGTAGTGAAAAGAAGCACAGCGCAAAGGATAACAGACAAAACCTTTTTTGATTTTTTAAGCATATATATTTACCTCCCTTTTATATGTTCGCTCCCTTTAAAAACGAACATAAAATTACTCCTTGACCAAATTATACCAAAAATCGATACACAGTTCAATATTTGGTTGCAAATTGTTAACATTTCGTTAATAAGTTACAATTTTGTTCATATTTAACTGTTTATAATAACGATATTTTGATCATATACACAAAAACAGCACAGTTCAAAAATGAACTGTGCTGTTCGGTTTCAAATCAAGTTATGCAACAAACTTATCTCGTTTTATCACATCAACTCTGACCTCAACTTAATTGAGGTATCGTTGTCAAACTTGTCGACTTATTTCTTGTATTCCTTGAAATCTGCATAGATCTCTTCGGTGTAAACGTTGTCTTCGTCCTTATCATGGAGCGGATACCATACCTGAGCAAAGAAGGGATTGACCTTTGCTTCAGCATCGTATGCCCAACGGAACTTCTTCTGCTCTGCCTTTTCGATTGATGAGGGAAGCTCTTCGGGGCACCAATGACCGCCACGGAGAACGAGGTTCGGGCTCATCATAAACTTGTGGCCGTGTGCACACTCCCACTCGATGGGTGTATACATATCGACAAGCTCCGTTGCAAGGCACTTACCGCCACGGAACTCAGCAGCCTTCTGAAGATCCTCAAGTGTGAGTGAATCGAAAGGTTTCTTCTCATCGTAACCGTGGTCAAGAACGAGAGCCTTTGCAGGATCATCGTTAGGACGGTAAACCTTAACCTTGCTCCAATCGGAACCGATTGCGTTCCACTTCTCAAGAGAGCCGACGTAAGCGTTGATTCTGGAAGCAACCTTATTCTCTCTCCACCAGAGTGTACCGTAAACGGGAGTCTGTGCAATCTTCTTCATAAAGGGCTTAACAGCAAAAGCAAAGGGCTTTGCAAGCTTAGCAAGCTTGTAGAACCATTCTACTCTATCCATCATGCTCTTAAAGTATTCCTCGATGGGAGTGTTAGCACGGAAGTGGAGATAGCTCTCGAGAACATCGGAATCGAGATACCACTGACCGTGGAAGTTACGTGTGATGAACCAATCGGGATCGAAGAGCTTCTTGGGATCGCCAAGGCCGAGACCGCACTTACCGAGAAGGAGCTGCTCAAACTCCATATTTGTGATTCTGTACTGTGCACCGGAACCGATGTTGTAGAATCTTCTCCAGAACTCTTCGGGAACATCATCGCCACAGACGTTAACAAGGAGGCGACCTGAATCCTCAACTGTTGCCCACTCGAGAACACCGTTGATGACAACGTGGTACATAATGGGCTCCATATTCTTGAGAATTTCGGGATAGAGGATGCCTGATTGACGAAGAGATACCCAATATTTAAGACCGGACTCTGCAAAAATTGACTCAGCAATAACCTTACTTGTTGCATAGTGGTCGTATACGCTGATTTTGATGGGGTCGCCTGTACGTGCCCAATGGATCGGGTCGTCACGCTCACCAGTTTCAGCAACTGTGCCTATGTAAACAACCTTAACAGCATCGGGATCCGGCTGTGCCTTTACAGCCTTGACAATGTTCTGTGCAGCGCCTACATTCGTTTTGATAGTTGCAATGGGGAGATAGTCAGCTGAAGGAGAAACCATACCGCCGACGTGAAGGACATAATCAGAACCGTTAACACATTCAAGAACGCTCTCATACTTTTTGAGGTCGCCCCATACGATTCTGACAGAATCATCATTCATATAGTCCTTGAATTTTTCTCTGTTTTTCTCGCTGTCACGAAGAAGAACGACAATGTTAAACTTATCTTTCTTTGCATAAAGCTGCTTGAAACCTTCCCAACCCATATTGCCTGAAGCGCCGGTCAGGAATACCGTTTTTTTGCTCATACCGCATTTGCCTCCTATATTATGGTTACATTAAATTTACCACACTTAAAATTAAATTTCAATATATATATTTGATAATAATTATATTAATTACGTATCAGTTTTTTTCACATACAGCAAAAACAAAGCAATCATCTTCGCCTACTGTGAATACATAGTCCGGATTGTTTGATACAATCGGATTTTCGAGTGAGTAAAACTCGATTTTTTTGGCATTGTCGGCGAACCCGGTGCCTATCGCTTTTAGATAGCTTTCCTTAAGTGTCCAAAGCGTAAAAAACGCCCTGTTTTCATCATTAGCTGAATTTATCAAGTATATCTCACCTTCAGTAAATACGCGCGATTCAACAGATTTACGGCGTTTTGAGCACATTTCAATATCAACGCCTACATCCCTATCAGAAACAGCACACATAACGGCACGTTTACTGTGGCTAAGGCTGACAAAAACGTCATTTCTGCCGACAACGTAAGGTTTGCCTTTTTCATCCTTGCTGATAATAATTTCGTTTTCAGGAATTTTAAGCTTATTTGCCAAAGCTGTGCGAAGCAAACCGTGCGCCGCCGCACTCATTTCGCGATAGCTGTCCCCTTCTGCAAAAGATCTATATGTCTCTGCCACAGTTTCACCTTCTTTAAAAAATGCCGCCCGGGTTAGCCGGACGGCATTCTCTCGTGTTGGGAATTAATTACGCAGTTGCAACCTGGCTGACAACCTGTTTGAGGAGTGCAGCATCGTTAAGGAGTACCGCGTCTGCGCTGTCAATAACACCGTCGTGATTCGGATCGGCAGCCATCTTCTCGTACTTATTGAGGCTGTCAACGGAAAGAAGACCGTTATTGATCATCTTGACAAGGAACGAATCGTTTGCATCAGCTGTACCGTTGCCGTCGAGATCACCGTAGATAATAACGGTGTACTCAAGTCTGCAGGTTGTGCCGTCCATAACCTTGATGACAGAACCGGTACCAAGCACGGAATCCTCACACTGAATAGTACCTATGCCGATAACCTCAGCATAATCAGTCTTAAATTTGTCAAGTGTGAGTTCCTCAGCAAGGCCGTAAACAATTCTCTGTTTTGTTTCAACAACTGTTGTGCTACCTGTTACGGGAGCAAGCTCACAGTCAGTTGAAGCAATATCAAGAGAAACGAATGCGTTGGAAAGCTCGGGAACAAGGTTAGTAACGTCAATCTTGTATGATGAACCGTTCTCGGTTACGCATGCAACTGATGTGGGAACATTAGTTGCACTGTTCGTGGGAGACTTACATACTCTTTCATCAATGAAGATAAGACCTTCGGTAATAGAAGCATCAATACCGGTGTTAACAGTAAGCTTAAGTGTAAATACGTGTGTCTTCTCGTTTACGATAACGGGTGCCTTCTTGCTTGTTGTTGCAAAGTTACCTGTTGTGATACGAGTACATTTGATGTAATCGGGATTGAGCGGATAGTTGTCTTCAAACTTACTTGCCCAGTTGGAGGCAGGATAGTTTGTTGAGCCGGACATTGCCGTACTTGCAAGCGTAGCCATATAATCGGAAGATGTGTTAGCTACTGCAGCATTTCTGATATTAGTTGAAACTGTGAATACTCGGTTGTCAAACATAATACCAAAGATACCCTGACCTGCATAGTAGTTTGTCTTGATGCTTACTTCAACATCAATAGCGTCGCCTGCCTTTATTGAAGTTGCCGGAACGCGCTTGCCGTTAATTGTCTTGTAAACATCGATGTAATAGTTACAAACTGTGTTGAGTGTCCATACAGCTTCAAGTGTTACGTTACCTGAAGGCATAGTCTTGAGGTCGTAAGGCTGACCGTTAAGTGTCCAACAATCAAAGATATAAAGGTCTTTGGTGGGATTCTCAACTGAGATAGGTGTGCCGTAAGGTGCTGTGATGGGATCAATTGCGTTACCGCCATCTGTATCGAAGTAGAGTGTGTATGTATTTACACTGTACTGAGCATAAAGTGTATGCTCGGTATCAAGTTCTACAAGAACTGCAGCAGTAATCTGCTCACCGCCCTCAGGCTGTGTAAACCAACCAATGAATGTGTGACCATCCTTTACAGGTGTGGGAAGTGTTCCGTAAGCTGAACCGAATGTTACGGTATAGGAAGTATTGGAAAGTGTAGCGTTCTCGCCGGGATCAAGAGTAATATCATATACCTTCTCAGTCCAACCGGCATATACGGTTACAACAGCGTCTGAATCACCAAGGTCAGGCATTGTTGTGTAAGATGCAGGTTGTGTGCAAGCGGCATCATAGTACCAACCGGTGAATGAATAACCGAATCTTGTGGGAACAGGCATCTCAATATCGGCACCGTATGTTGCTGTGATAGAATCGCACTTTGAACCGAGACCTGAATCAAAGTTGAAAGTATAGCTTTCAACGTCACTCCAATGAGCATAAAGGTTTTCTACGTAGTTGATTGTAACAATAGTATCAGAGATAATCTGTTCGCCGCCTGTCGCATCAGAGAACCAACCAAGGAAGGTATAACCGTCTCTTGTAGCAACGGGAAGTGCACCGTACTCAGAACCGTAAGTAAGCTCTTTTGATGTATCTTCAACATAACCGCCGTTGGGATTGAAGTATGCATAGTAAGTTACGGGCTTGTATGTGAAAGTAACTGTCTGCTCATCAGCAGTAAGTGTAACAGTCTGATACTGCTCTGTTGCCTCATAACCCGGGTGAACGGGAGCCGTTACACGTACAACGTAAGTTCTTGTACCGTCGAAAGTTGTGGAGCTGAGAACACGATAACCGCTGGGGTCAGCAGAATCAGGTGTCTGAGCTACAACAGTGTAACGTGCTGTCTTGAGAGTAAGACCATTAAGAGCGGACTGAATGTTAGCTGCCATCTGATCAACAACAGACTGTCTGCTTGCGGGAAGATCATACTGAACAAGTGCAATAGCATTTGTTACGTCAATAAATGAGTTGTAGTTGTCGGGATTAAGATTGTTAACCTGCGCGATAAGTGCGTAGATCTGAGAATAATCAGCATAAGCACTTACAAGAGAGTTGATTGCGAGCTCGATATTATCGATAGCACGCTCAACTCTTGTCTGAGTAGAGCTGGGGTTTGCATAAACTTCAAAAGCATTTTTGATAACTGCTAAGTAAGTTGTGAAACCGCCGCTGTAATCAAAAGCCTGTCTATTCTTTGCCATCTCTCTTGCGAGGACAGCACCGAGTTCGCTCTTGATAGCTGTGTGCGCACCGTCGGCTGATGCAACTACATAATCGTATGCAGTGTAAGTTTTTCCTGCACAGTCGTATGTAATCTTTGCTGTTATTACGCTGCCTGTTGCACCGGTGGAAGTGACAGTTGCTTTGTAGTAACCGTCTTCCTGAAGTGCAAACTCAGAAGCGATAACAGCATTTTCGAGCTCAACAGAGATATTGGTGAGTTCGTTTGAAAGAGCATCTTTGATTGCAATATCAACGCTCTGGCTGACATTAACAGTGCTTGCAGAACGGATATCGAGAACAGGAACATATTCAGTCTGGATAACTGTAAGACCTGCCTCAGCTGCAGCAAGAGCTGAAACTGCATTGCTGATATCTTCTGCGCCGGCAGAAGGATTGCTATTGACAAAAGTAGCATTAGCAAGCGCTGCGGAATAAACAGCATATGATTCAGGTGTATATCTTGCCTCCGGGAAGGAGTCATGATTGTTGATCATATACTGGAGAACCGAAGCGGTGTAACTTGCGGCATCGGCTACGATGCCGCAAGCGAGTGTACTAAATACAAGTGTCAATGCAACAAGAAAGCTTATAAATCTTTTAAGTTTCATTTGCATATTCCCCTATTACACGAGTAATTTTGATGTATATCGTAATTCAGATTAACCGATTCCGAAGATATTGGAAAAAATGAAGCCGAAGAAGCTGCTAAAGATTGCGAGAATCTTATCCAATATTGACTTTACTGTTACCTCTTCATTTGGTGTTGTGCCTGTGTCAACTGCTGAATCGGAATTAACATCCGTATCATTGGTTGCAACTCTAGTCCAACGAGCATAGAGGGTTGAGTAGTAACCTGTTGTAACCTTAACAGTTTCATCAACCTTGATACCGCCGGAAAGCTTGTTGTACCAACCGACAAACTCGAAGCCTTCACGAGTGGGAACAGGAAGGTTAGCGTATGTGCTGCCGTAAGCAACATTAGTTGTTACGGGATCAACCGTACCGCCGTTTGCGTTGAAGATAACTCTGTAAACATCGGGTGCATAGTTGAACTCTACAACGACACCGCCCTTTGTAATTGTAACAAGCTGAGACTTATCAGTAGACTTATAGCCCATGATTTCGGGAACGTTAACGATAACCTTTTCACCGATTTCACCATAGATATAGTCTGTGCTGAGAAGAATAACCTGCGGAACCTCGTTGCCCTCATCGTCTATGACAGTTGCAGGGTGAAGAATACCGGAATTGTCGTAGCAACGGATGATAATACGGTCCTGAGCGGGCTCAAGATCATCAATAGCTGCCTGAAGGTTATCAACAATCTCGTTAACGAGTGACTGCTGAAGAACATCCTGTGAGAAGTCGATGCTCTTGAGGATATCTGTAACGGCGCTGAAATCCTGATAATCATCGGGATTGAGCGAGTTAGCAATGGAGATGAGCTTGTGGAGCTCCTCGAAATCAGCTGATCTGTACTCAAGCCAGTCGATTGCTTCAACAAGGTTAAGGTTTGCTTCGTCAATCTGACTCTGAGTTACCATCGGGTTATTGAGAATTGCAACAGCTGCCTCAAGATCCTTCTTGTAAATATTCCAACCACCTGAGTAGAACCACTCCTGACGGCAGGAAGCAATAGCAGCGTTAACTGTTTCGCGGAGAACGCTCTTATCGTAAGCAATTACACGAAGATAGAACTGCGGATAAGAGATTGTCTGACCACCGTTTGTAGCGTTTGCTGTAACAGTGGGGGTGATAAGAGTTGTAGCGGTCTGACCGGCCTCAGGAAGATTACCTGAGAAAGTGAAGTTCTTAGAATCATCCTGGTTGAGAGTTACGCCGTATGAATCAGGGCTGACAACAACATTTGCATCGGATGTTGTAACATCAACATTAATTGACGAGAAGACACCTGAACCTATGTTGCCTGCTGAGTAAGAATCTGCATACTTAGTAAACGTAAACATAAGTCCGGGGATTTCCGAATAGTTTCTGTACTGGCTGCGGTCGGCATAAACAGTACCCATGGGGATAGTCGAAAGTGCACCTGCACTACCGGACCAGTTGTGCTCTACATGATAATCGAGAACACCGTTGTAGTCACTGGACTGGATGCCGTAAAGACCGAGATGATACATATTGCGGATGTAACCGGGATAGCAAGTGTTAACGTCAAAGTTGATTTCATAGTTACCTTCTGACACGAAAGTATAAGCGTAAGCTGTGTACTCCATGCCTGTTGAAGGCTGTGTAAACTTGATTGTAGCTGTGATTACGGAGTAGAGGGTTGCATCGGCAGGATTAATCTCCCAGCAGTAGTAACCGTTCTCTTCGTACATTTTACCAATTGTTGCGCCACCGTTTACAGTTGCAGAAACATTAGTGACAGCAGCACCCGTTGATTCACGGAACTTAAGGATAGTGGTTGTATCACGGGAAACAACTTCGTCGATTATGATCTCTGAACCAAGCTCATAGTTGAGCTCCCAGAATTCAAGGTTATTGAGTGCACTACCGAGTCTGGTGGATACCTCATCAACGATGTACTGATCATCAAGGTCATAGTCACGATCGATTGCGATAGCCTCAGCATAAGCTGACTTAAACTCTGCAATGGAGTGAGTTGTATAGAGTCTGTAATCCTCTTCGGGGATTGCTTCAGCTCTCTTGATCATAACATCAAGAACGTTATAACGAGCAAGAGAGATGTAATCCTTAAGTCTGTTCTGTGACTTGAAAAGCTCCTGTCTTGCAATAGAGATTGCAGACTGCTTTGCATTGGGGTCAGAAGCTACCTTGTATGCGTTTGCAAGAGCCTCACTGTAAAGTCTCCAAGATCTGTCGGTGTAAATCTTGCCGCCTGCACCGTTATCGTTTGTAGTTGCATTGTTTGCCTCTGCATAATCAATTTCGTATGCAAGCTGAATCTTACATGTCTCCGATCTGGGAGTCAATTCATCGTAATAATAGCCAAGGCGGTAGTAAAGATTCTTTATCTCAAGAGGTGTAACGGAGTTCGGATTTTCGTTATATCTTTCGACAAGAGCCTTACAATCTTCGTATGTGTCGTCAAAGTTTGTAAACTCGAAGAGATATTCGTAGTCCTCTTCGCCATAGGTGAAGTAACCATCGTCACTATATGAGAGGCCTTCATTTGACGGCATATACTGCTGCATAAGTGCTTTGAGGTCGTTCATCGTCTTGTTGGGATAACCAACAGGAGCATTAACCTGGAAGTTATCGTTCTGGCTAAGACCGATAATAGAACCGATAAGCGGAATAAGTGTCGGGAAGATGTAGTCTCTCTCGGAGTAGAGAGCAGAGAGAAGATTGCCTGCAAACTGACCGAGCTTGCCACCCTTTGTGGAACCGTAGACAAGGTCTTCAAGGTTCTGAGTGTTTGCGGGGATAATCTCCTTGCCGTTCATAAGAGCCGAAAGAATGCCGCTGAGAAGGTCGATAACGAAGTTGACAGCAGGCCTGTTAAGAATAGCATCGGGAGAGGAGTTTCTGCCGATGAAGCTGAGAATCTTCTCAATATCAAGAGTCTGTACGCCATCGATAATTGTATCCATGATCAGAGACTCTGAATATGTTGAACTTGTCTTCTCAATAGTAAGGAGATCGGCAGGAAGAATGCCGAATAAGATAGCATCAATCTTTTCCCAGCAAGTCATACCAGCAAAATTAAGTCTGGTATTTGCGATAAAGCCATAATTCTCAATTGCCCAGTTGATAAGAGTGTCAAGCATTTCCTCAAAGTCTGCGTCTGAAGGAATGTTGACAGGAATAAGGGAGTTAAGGAGATAGATAAGGTAGTCTGTACCGACTTCAATCCAAGCACCGTTTTCGGGATCGAGTTCACCGCTCTCAATCATACCGTAGTAGTCGTTCTCGGGAAGAAGGTCGATAACAAGGCTGATGAGTATATAAGTAAGGCATTCCTGAATTGTATCGCAGTCGGGAAGGAATCTTACGCCTGCGAAGAAGTCGATACCGGGAGCGATAAGCTGGATAATATAGGAAATGAACTGGTCATTTGTCCACTCAGTCATATCCGGGAACTCTGCATCCTCCGGAATAACTTCGGGAAGAAGCATCTGAAGGAGACCGGGGCCAAGCTCACGGAGAAGAGAAAAGATGTTGTTGTAAAGCTCATCGTTAATATCGATACCATGGTCTGTGAAAGCGATGATGCTGTAAAGAGCAGCAGGAGTCTTCGTGACGTTGCCTGCCTCATCGGTTACAGTCTCACCTGCAAGAAGCCATGTAAGAGCTTTCTCGAGCTCGATTACAGGGTACTCTTCAGGATCGTAGGGATAGCCGAGACCAAGATAGTCATTTATAACACCGATAATTGTGGGAAGAAGACCGGGCTCTGCGGGGTTACCGTAAGGCCACTCTTCGCTTACTTCAATATCAAGTGTATCGGGAAGTGACTCAACAAGTGTGGGAACAAGAATATCAACCATAAGTGAGTCGATAGCGTTCTGGATAAGATCGTAAGTTGAGCCGGTTGTGATAGAGGTCTTACCTGCCATACTGGGAAGGAGGCCTGTGTAAGACTGAGTTGAAACGTTGTAATCACCGATGAGGAGTGAATCTACAAGATTCTGGATAACACCGTCGATTGTGAATGAATCGAGGGTAACACCGGCGGGAAGCGCATCGATTTCAGGCTCGGAATCTGCCTTAATGAACTGGTTATACATAAGAGTATAAATCATTTCTTTAAGGAATCCGGGAATGTCGTAGAGTAAGCCCAAATCGGGATCATCGGGCGGAATAACAAGCTCCATAATGAAACCGAAGTTGATAGTACCGTTTACAAGCTTCTCAAGAGTGGGTCTGTTGTCGCTGAGGAACTCAAGAAGAGCATAGAAGACTTCAGAGTCTTTATGGGTAGCTCTTCTGGGATCAACGATAGCAGACTCGTCAAGGTCTTTAAGGTCACCGACAAGGTTAATACCCTGTGCAAAGTTGACAAGACCCATATCGAGAAGGTCTGAAATTGATTTGAATGTGTTATCAACGGATGTAAGGTTGATTGAAATTGTACCAAGAATACTCAGGTCAATCTCTTCGTGGATAGCAGCATCGTACAGCACTGTGTCAAGGTAGTCGAGCAACATAGAGCAAGACTGCTCGTATGTGTAATACGGCTTGCCAAGACTGTCGTAGCCAGCGGGTGAGGTGTATGCCTCATAAGCGGAAGCTGTGCTTGCCATTGAGGTTGCAAGCATAAGGGCCGCAAGGAGGATACACAACAGCTTTTTGACTTTTTTCATAAAAAAGCACCTCCATAGATTTTGGGTAATTGCGTTTGGCAGGAATGCCTCTATGTATAAACTAATAGCAGATACCGATACCGATAGGTATACAGTTACACTATTATGCATACCGATTGTATCACAAGTTTTGTATAAATGCAAGGTAAATCGCAATAAAAACAGCATATTTTTTCAAAAAAATTGTACATTATGTTACCTGTGTGTGAATTAGTCTACAAAATGTAGTCGTTAGCGGGCTTTTCCCCACATATTACGGTCAATCAACACATTTTCTTTTATCAAAATTAAAACATTACCAAAATCAAAA
Source organism: Acutalibacteraceae bacterium (assembly GCA_045536955.1). Lineage (GTDB taxonomy): Bacteria > Bacillota > Clostridia > Oscillospirales > Acutalibacteraceae > UBA8612. The sequence goes on along the minus strand of JAZSOM010000013.1, from coordinate 23,206 downwards.
ACAACACCCACTTGTCAAGACATCTGAAATATGGTATTATTTAATTATATTAATACATTATATAATATATAAGGAGTTGAAAAGAAGTGAAAAAACTTATCGCAGGTCTTGCTGCAACAGTTGCCCTTGTTTCCGTAACTGCTGTCCCCTCCCTCGCCGCAACCGTTGACCTTCCGCCCGAATTTGCAAACCTTACACCTATTTTTGAAATATTCCTTAAGATTGTTGAATTCCTTGCGGGAATCATCAGTTTCTTCAGCTGATAACAATCCGAACAAAAACAGTAAAAAAAACGGATGTTCCGACCGGAACATCCGTTTTTTACTTGTGAGTGTTGATTATTATTTTTCGTCAGAGTTATTCTCGCCGACTGAAAGCTGTGCTTCTCGTACCTTTTTGATTGCTTCGGCATCGCCTTCAGTAACATCGGAAGCCATCATGGCACGACGAGCAAGAAGCTCTTCGTACATCTTGTCTCTCTTCTTACCGGTAAGATCATAGAAGAGAAGCGGAATAATGCCGAGAGTTGTAGTGATAATCGGAAGGATAGTACACATAGCAAACAACCAGAATTTGGTCGAGTCGGTCTGTGCCGAACCGCTTGTGTAAGCATTGATATCATAACCGATGGCATATTTGACAAGTGTCTTCAACGAGCTGCTGAGTACACCTGCAAGCTTCTGAGCAAGGCCCTTAGCCGCAGAAGTCATAGCCTCTGTACGATAGCCGTTCTTCCATTCGCAGTAGTCCATAGCTTCATTATACATTTCGTTGGGAATAACGGTACGAAGACCGTAGAAGAACATATAGACGGTTTCCTGAAGTGCAAAGGCAATACCCATTGGTATAACCTGTTTGTAAAGACCTTTTTTCTTGCCACCTATGCAACCGAACAGGAAAACGGGGATATACGTGATATCGATACTGTATTTACCGAGGATTGCAAGAGTACGAGTTGAAAGTCTCTTGCGGAACCATGGAACAAGCGCATAAGAAAACGGATGAACAATCGCACCGGGGATGCCGACGATTGTACCGAGGGTTGCAAAGTTAAGAACATCGATAAAATAGTCTTTCTTGCTGCCGCTGAGAATCGAAAAGCTGCTGAGCGTATCAGAAAGAGTAAGTATAAGAATCGGTTTGTTATTGATAATCGATTTGATACCCTGCTTGATACTGGGGGTCTCGATCGACTGCATAACACGCTCTTTGGTAATTGAAGCGAACCATAACGCGGCAATACCGCTGACAAGCGAAGTAAAAACGCCCATACCCATAAACACACCGCGGTATGCTTTTTCAAGGCCGCCTTTAGCTACAATCTGGTTACCTATAAGGTCAAGGACAATATCCATTAACTGCTGAGGTAATTTTTCACCGAGGAATCCTGAGAAGAACTGCGCCTGCGTAATCAGTCGCGTTCGTTCCAATGGGTTTGGTGTTATGGTTGCGAGCATACCAGTCTGCGCAAAGCCGCGGAAAGTTCCGCCTGTTTCGCGAAGGAGCGCAAGAGCGAGATAGAAGAAAAACTTGGCTATTGATTCGCTGTCTGCCGAAGGGAAAAAAAGCGGCATAAGCCAATAAAGGCAAGTTGCGATAGTGCCCGGAATACCTAAAACGATAAGATAGGGCTTGAACTTACCCCAACGTGTACGGGTCTTATCAACTATTGCACCCGAGAAGGTATCGTTAACAACGTCCCAAATACCGTTTATGAATGTTGCAACTGTCTGAAGCTTTAAATCAAGCTTAAAGATATTGGTAACGAAACGTTCGGAGTATGTATTGATATTGAAACTTTGTGCCATATCAAAAATGACATAACCGACAGTTTCTTTTGTGCCGACGTAACGTCTGTCTTGTTTGGCATAAAAACCTTCGGTGTACTGAGAAGTTTCATCAGCTTTTGTTCTTTTTGACAAAATCCCCGCCTCCTTTGCTTATTTATTGTTGATTATACCACAAAAAAAACACAAAAGCAATAGAACGCAGCACTTTAACTCACTAAAAAATAAAATTTAATTTATATTTACATCTGTAAATCACATTTAATTTTTCAATTGAGCATATTGTTAAAACAAACCGACAAGGAGACGACGATATGCTGTTTGAACTTTTCTGTAACGTTCTTTCAAATCTTATGTATTTTGCGCTGCATATTAAAAATGCAAACTCTTTTCCAAAACCGCTCAGTGCAAAAACAGAACAGCTTTATTTTGAGCAAATGAGGGCAGGCAACGAAGATGCCGCACACAAACTGATTGAACACAACCTGCGTCTTGTAGCGCACGTAACAAAAAAATATTATTCACTCACCGCAGACAGCGACGATCTGATTTCAATCGGTACAATCGGACTTATAAAAGCTGTACGCTCATTTAACTGCGAAAAAGGTGCGCGCTTTGCTACGTACGCAGCACGATGCATTGAAAATGAAGTGCTGATGCACTTGAGAAGTCTCAAGAAAACGGCGCAGGATATTTCCATGAACGAGCCAATTGAATCGGACGGTGAAGGCAATCCTCTCACCTTCAGCGACGTTATCTGCGAAGACGATACTATTGCTGAGGATATTGACCTGAACGAAAACACTAAAAAGATATACCGTTTTGTATCCGATATGAAGAATGAAGCAGAAAAGGAAATTATCATCCGACGTTATGGACTGTATAACACAAAACCGCTGACACAACGCGAGGTTGCACAGCGGTTGGGAATATCAAGATCTTATGTGTCACGCATTGAAAAAAGAATACTTGAACAGCTGCGTGATTATATAGGTGCTCAGTGATAGTTGACTGCCAAGCCGAGCAAAAGCATAAGACTCGTTGCAATCAGGTTTAAAAACTGGAATTTCCAGGAATACTTTACCCATTTGCCGTAGCTTACACCGGTAAGACCGAGAGCAATAAGAAGTGCAGCATTTGTGGGATAAAAAACGTTTGAAAATCCGTCACCGAAAGCAAACGCAACAACACAAAGCTGAGGACTGACGGAAAAGATCTGAGCCATCGGCACAATAAGCGGAATGAGAAGCAATGCCTTAGCAGAGCCGGAAGAGATGAAGAAATTCATCACAAGAACAATAAGGTATACAAAGAGAATGATAACGTATTTCGGCATATCCTCCATTTCCTTAACAGACCAATGAAGCACCGTATCAAGAATCTTAGCCTCGGTAAGTGTATATTTTATTGAGCTTGCAAGAAGAAGCAGCAAAACAGCAGGCAGAATATTGACAATGCCTTTGCCGAAATTACGGCCGAGTGAAGAAAGCTTTGCACCGGAAATCAGCACCGACGAAACACCTGCAATAAGGAATGCAACCGCAACAATCGGCATTGCAAATTCCTGCAACACAGTAATAAAACCCGAACTTACAACGGCAAGTATGCCTACACAAAGAATTATAACAAAGCAAAGAAGAGCTCTGTCCATTTTTTTATCAGGCTCAAACGAGCTTACTGAAACCATGCCGAGACCTTTTTTCTCAACTTTTTTTGCGTGAAAGTAAACGTAAAGAACGAGAATGGTATAAATCACCGCAAAAGCAAGAATTCGAAGCCAAATGCCGGAAAACATCGGAAGACCCGCCAATTCCTGAGCAACACCAACCGTAAACGGATTACAAACACCTGACGCAAAACCGCAGCCGACGGCAAGCAGACTCATGCCCATACCTGTTACCGCATCCCAGCCCAGACTGATACTCAGCGCAACCACGATAGGTACCATCGGAATACACTCTTCAAACGAGCCTATAAAAGCACCCATAGCCATAAAAAAGAATGTTACAACAGCAAGCAATTTATATCTCGCTGCACCGAAACGCGCAACAATCTTATCAAGCATATATTTCATCAGACCACACGCATCAAGCGCAGTAAAAACGCCGCCAATCACAAGCAAAAACGCAATAATCGCAATTATCGTACCGCCGCCCTCTGCACCGAGCACAAGCAAAGGAGATGCCAGCCACTTACCGAACGATATGCCACCATCGACACGGGTGAAGTCCTGTTCGGGGTCAAGCACTTCCTTGCCGTCTATTTCGATACGGGCATACTCACCGCCCTGAATAAAAAAAGTGAGCGCGTATGTAAAAATCATTAATGCAATTATGACTGCAATCGCAGTTATATAGGATTTGACACTGACGTTCAAACCCTTACCTTCTTTGGTTTTACTCATTTCAACTCTCCTAATAAAGACGCTAACCAGCATTATAAATGGATAATGAAAATTTTTCAATGTGTATATTGACTAAAATCACATAAAAATATAAAGGGGTGATATCAATCAAATACAATCATAACGAAGAAAAACGCGCAAAACTGTCACGCAACGAAATAGAAGAAGATTCATTTGACATCGTCAACAAATACGGCACTTACAACATTCAGCCGACAAATGACACGGACAATACCTTTCCCGCTATATCCCAGGGGCTTTCAAAAAAGAAAAAATAAACAAAACAACCTCCCCGGTGGGAGGTTGTCTGAAACGATAATATTATTCGCCGCCACCTACGGAACCATCCCAGGTATCAACGGTTTTTGCCTTCATCTCTTCTTCATCAAACCAACGTGTTGTTACAGCCTTTGTTTCTGTGTAGAAACGGAAACCATCCTTACCGAGGCAGTGAAGATCACCAAAGAATGACTGCTTATGACCTGTGAACGGGAACACACCGACGGGAACGGGAATACCAACATTGACGCCGACCATACCGCCATCAGTTCTTTTTGCAAATTCACGTGCATAATAACCGCTCTGGGTGAAGATAACAGAACCGTTTGCAAATGGGTTAGCGTTCATCACAGCGAGACCTTCTTCAAAGTCCTTAACTCTCTTGACACAAAGAACGGGACCGAAAATCTCTCTCTGACCGACGGTCATATCTTCTGTAACGTGGTCAAATATTGTGGGACCTACATAAAAGCCGTTTTCGTAGCCCGGAACAACGGGGTTTCTGCCGTCGAGAATGAGTTCAGCACCCTCTTCGATACCCTTTTCAATCCACTTGTAAATGGACTGTCTGTGAGCTTCGGTAACAACCGGACCAAGAGTAGATTCCTTATCGTATGCCGGACCGAGCTTAAGCTCCTTGGCAAATTTTACAAGGTATCCGACAAGTTCATCCGCTATACTCTCCTGCGCAACAATTACGGGAAGAGCCATACAACGCTCGCCTGCGCAACCGAAAGATGAGTTGATGATACCTCTTGCGCTTCTTTCGAGGGCAGCATCTTCAAGCACAAGACCGTGATTTTTCGCTTCGCAAAGAGCCTGAACACGCTTACCGTTTGCGGCAGCCCTTGAGTAGATATGAAGACCTACGCTTGTTGAGCCAACAAACGTGATACCTTTGATGTCGGGATGATCCATAAAAATTTCAGCTTCGTTTCTCGAGCAGGTAACGATATTGATAACACCGTCAGGAAGCCCTGCCTCCTGCCAGAGTTCAGCAAGTCTCATACAAGTCATAGGAGTCATTGATGCAGCCTTGAGAACGATTGTGTTACCGCTGACAACACACAGAGGTGACATCCAGCCCATAGGAATCATACCGGGGAAATTGAAGGGAACAATACCTGCAAACACACCGACAGGCTCTCTGTAAAGAGTTGTATCATAACCGGTAGAAGTATCTCTCATACTCTCACCCATAAGAAGTGAGGGAGCAGAGCAAGCAAGTTCGACAGGCTCCTTAACCTTGAGGATATCGCCCTTCGCTTCGCTCCATACCTTGCCGTGCTCTCTTGCACAGATTTCTGTAAGCTCATCCATATGTGCGTCAAGAAGCTCACGGAATTTGAAAACAACCTGTACCCTTTTCATTACAGGTACATTTGACCAAGTCTTAAACGCCTCTTTAGCGCAAGCAATTGCTTCGTTTACCTCTTCTTTTGTGCAGCAGGGAGTCTGCGCAATAACCTCGCCCGTACTGGGGTTGTAAACGTCCATATATTTTTCACAGGAAGAATCCAGCCATTTGCCGCCTGCAAAATATCGAAGTTTTTCCACTGACATATAAAACACTCCTATCTCAACCTTATTTTTTGATTTTATAACTTTTTGCACAAGCTGTCAATAGAATAAGGCATCAATAACGCAGATAATGCGTATATTTTTCTGCGAAAAACTTATTCAATAATATGCAATATTTGACAAAAACAAAAATTCGGGATGTAAATTATCCGCAAACACTTGAAACTAACTGCATAAATGGTATTATACACATATGGAGGTATACGATTATGGGAAACAGAATAATCGTCGCAGGGCTCGGTCACGGCGGTATTGCAGCCGCCGCGCTTCTTGCCAAAAGAGGTTTTGATGTAACGGTTTACGAAAAAAAGCCGGATGGTACACTCGGATATGACTGGACGGATATATTTGCACCGTCAGCTCTCGGCATTGCCAAAATACCGATGCCGCCTAAGGACAAATACGAATACAAAGAAAATATGACCTTCTTTGCACCTACATCAAAGAAATCCCTAACACAGCACGTACCCTATGATGAGCTTGAAATCAAGATGGAACGCAAAGAGATATATAATCATCTTATTAATCACGCAATCGGTTGCGGAGTAAAAATAAAGTACGACTGTGAAGTCCTATCACCTATTATACTTGGCAACAGAGTTATCGGCATAAAGACATCAAAGGGCGATTTTACGGGCGACCTCGTAATTGATGCATGCGGACTTAACTCACCCGTCAGGACTCAGTTGCCCTATTCAATGGGTATTGAAAAGCATGTGCACCGTAACGAAAAGATAACAATTTACAGAGCTTTTTACAATAAGGCAAGCGACGAAGAGGTTGAAGCTAAATTCAGAGTAAACTTCTTTGCGGGCGGTGAAAAATGCATAAGCTGGGTTGCATCTGAAAACGAGCACACAGATCTGCTTGTCGGCAGATTTGAAGAATTCACACCAGAAAAGCTCGAAGCTTACGCAGATATGCTGCGTGAGAAATCGCCCAGACTCGGTAAAGAAAAAATCAGAGGCGGTCAGTTTGTGGAAATTCCCGTACGCCATCCCCTATCGGTTATGGTCGGTGACGGTTACGCTGCAATCGGCGACAGTGCTTTTATGACAGTGCCGCTTATCGGCTCAGGTATTGCAAACTCACTCAAGGCAGCAAAAATGCTTGCCGACACGGTTTCAAAAGATGCAAGCCGCTCATACAGCGCCGAAACGCTGTGGAATTATCAGGTAAAATACTACAAAGCACTCGGCTCGGGTCTTGCACCGCTTGAGTGCGTAAAATACATGCTGCTCAGTCTTACTCCGGATGAGCTTGACTACTGTTTCGATTCAGGTATGCTCAACGAAGATAACATCACTATGACCGCAAACTTCACGAGCATCAGCACCCAGTTCAAACTTGACCCCAAGGACCTTATGATTAAGGCAAAAGCAGTAAGCAGGAGACCCGAAGTGCTTAAAAAAGTTATGGTCTGCGGCAACAGAATGGCTCAGGTTATGGCGGCGTGCGCAGCAATGCCGAGAAAATGGGACAGAAAGAAAGTTATGAAGTGGGCTAAGACCTATTCCGCACCGTTTAAAGCATATCTTAAATAGCAAAAAGAAGGCATCAAACGATGCCTTCTTTTTTATCAATAAAGCTTAAAGAGCTGTGACAGCGGATTATAGCCGAGACCTAAGTACTTAAAAACCCAGATAATGGGATTGTACTTGAAAATTGCTACATCGAGCACAGTAACAAGGCCACGGAGGAAAGTTGAGATATCGTGTGTTTTCGGGACGTCGACACTCTCAAACTCTTCACCTTCGACATTGAGTACCATCGGGTTTGCATAGCAGATACCGTTGTCTCCTGAGAGATAAAATCTGAGATAGAGATAGGGGTCATCAAGAAGCTCGTCACTGTGAAGATCAAGCGTTGCTTTACCGTCGACAAGCTCTGTACGCATAATAACATTACCGTTGGAGACCCAGGTGATGATGTTTGCGTTGATACCCTCAACAGTTATTGTATCGTTTTCTTCATCAACTGTAATTCTCTTTACCTGGGGGGTATTGTCAAGCCAGTAAGCCTTGGTATCGTAAACATCCTGTTCAACAAAGCCGGGCATTTCCTCCATACCGTTGAGCTCAACACCGTTTGAGAAATGAGAAACGGAGAAGAACTGACCTTTTTCAAGGCATTCGCGGAAAGCTTCGAGAGTAAGCTCGGGCATCCAGCTCATTGTATAAGCATCGTTAAGTGAAGTTTCGTTATGAGAATCGGCAAAGGTATTGCCCCACGGAACAACACCGTTTGGAATAGTCTTCTGCAAAATCTGATCGTAAAGGATACGGTCACAGCGTGTATGCGCATCGGTTGCACTGTTGATACCCATACCGAGTGAGCTGCCGGGATTGTCAAGGAAGATGCGAGCAAACTTATTTACGTAATACTCGTCAATCTTTTTACCTACATGGTTTGCAGAATCCTTGTCGGGATATACATACTCACCAACGTGTGAAAGGAATGTTATGCCTCCGAGCTTTGCAACCTCACGGCTGGGAGTCTCATAGTCGCCGTAAACGCCTGCATAGCCCTGGCCATACTCTGCCCAGTAGCTTGTAAGGTGACAATCGGCAAAAGGAGTTGCCATATTCTGCTCGTTGCCAAGCGGTACATCGAGCATACCGTTGGGTGTTGTACGGACAAGTGTATCACCGGCTGTGGTTGTATAACTGTTATCAGGGTTGGTTCCGTTGAGGTAGCCCTGATACGCCTCTTCGGGAACAGGAATAATCGGAGCATTATTATTAGTACGCTCTTTTTTGATAATTCGCATAAGCGGTACAGTATCGGGAATTACGTTCCAACCGCGATTGAGTGTACCGTGGTCGGTAAGAGCAACTATTTCATAATCAAGAGCGTAGTGCATATCACAAAACTGCTGAACGGGCAAAAATCCGTCACTGGCATTCGTGTGACAGTGAAGTTGGGTCTTATAGTCATCCCAGGCATCCCAATCAACATCTTCATAGGGGTTATCAATAATATAATTTTTTTCGGACTCTTTTGCAGAAACCGATATCGCCATCGGGAAAACCATCGCAACAGCAAGGATAACTGCAATCAATTTCTTTGACATAGAATTAACCTCCGTTCTGAATTGTATCTCAATTATACTTCATCGATTTAAAACAATCAAGTATACTAAAGAAAAAAGTCGCAACGAAAATAAAACTCCGTTGCGACAATAAAACACAATTTTATTTTACGAAATCGCCGTTGATTTCTGCTTCAGCTGCAAGCTTTGTTTCCTCTTCGGAACCTTCCTGCATAATTTTTGCCATTCTGTCACGGCGTTCCTGAAGTTCGGTATACATCCGGTTACGCATCTCTGCATCAAGCGGATAGAAAAACTTCGGGATAATACCAAGGCTGCTTGTGATAATCGGGATACCGGTGCCCAAAGCAAAAATCCACCACTTTGTTCTGGTATCTTGAGAACCGATTTCGAGGCCCTGTTTATAACCGATATGCTTCATAACAATGGCATTTACGCTGCCCATAATGGTATTTTGCAGTTTACTGATAAGCGACTGCGCAACGCCCGTCATAGCTTCGGCGCGGTAGCCGTTTTTCCATTCACAGTAGTCCATAGACTCGTTGACGATTTCGTTGGGAACAACTCGCCTTAGTCCGTAGACACACATTTCTAAGATCTCTTCCAGACCCATCAAGGGAAGAATGATAGGTTTCCTCATAAAGTTGTTGTTTATTGAACCTATACCGAAAACAATCATCCATAGCATATCCGTCCATGCATCCTCGAAAATCCACAGTGCCTTTGTTGAGAAACGCTTACGAAGCGGAGCAACAAAGCTGTAACTTATGAACTTAACGGGGAACGCAGGAATACCAACAATCGTTTTCCAAGTGATTGAACCGATAACGTCGATATAGAAGTTCGTTCTGCTCTTGCCGACACTGAAACCGCTGAGGAACGAAGAAAGAACCTGGATAAGGACGGGCTTATTGGAAACTATAGCCTTGAGACCCTGAATAACACTCGGACGCTCAACAGACTGCTGAACTCTTTCGCGGCTGAGAGTGAAGAAATACATAACAAAGACCGTAGAAAGAATTGCACAGGCAAGACCAAAGCCAGCGAAGAGCTTGGAAAGCTCCCAATCGACAACCTTGTTGATAACCAGATCATAGAAGATACCGAAAATCTGTTTCGGTAAATCCTCAAAGATGTGTGAGAGAAGATGCGCCATTGTGATAAGGCGGGTTCGCTCGACGGGGTTAGGTGTTATTGTTGTCATAAAGCCTGTGTTTGCGATACTCGTAAAAGTACCTGCCGTTTCCTGAACCATCATCATAACTGAATAAAATATAAGTTTCGGCAGATATATTTCGGAAGCTCCGGGGAATAAGAACGGAATAACCCAATAGAACAAGCCGATTATCATAAGCGGAATCTGACCGAAAAGCATATACGGCTTGAACTTACCCCAACGTGTACGCGTACGCTCAACGACAACACCGATAAACGTATCATTGATAATATCCCACACGGTAGCTATCGTATTATGTATAGCAAGATAGTTGAAATCAATTCTTACAACGTCATAGATATATCGCTCGTAAAAATCACTGATATTCAGTGTTGCTGCAGCATCATTGAGAACGTAAGCAACAGTCTCTGCCCTGCCGACGTAGCGTCTGTTGCCCTTGTAATCAAGGCTTGGCTGGAATGATTTTGTTTTACCCTCGTTTTTAAATATCGCCATATATTCACCTCTTTTGGAAGTTAGGTACCTACATCTTGTCTTTAATCTAACATATACCGTATAAATTTTCAATAGATTTAAAAAATTTACCAAACCCTAAAAGCAAGGAAAACTTTTCTTCTCAGCCGAACAATACCATTTACTCTTCAAGAGCATCTCTTATTCTGTCAGGATAGTCAGTCATAAGAAGGTCTGCGCCCGCCTGAGCGAGATACTTTGCATCATCTGCACTGTTTACCGTCCAGTACTGCATTGAAATTCCGTATTTATGAGCATAATCGATAAAACCTGCCTTACCAAGGTTCGCCACAAGCAACATTCCGTCATCCCAGTAGTAAGGCATCTGAAGACAGGTATAATCAAGCTCCGTTCCGTTCAAATCCTCATTTCGCAGATAGCAGCCGTAAAGCTCAACAATCTCAAACGGATTTGCCGATCTGTTCATCTCATCACCGTACTTATTATCAATGTAAATCGAAACGTCAGGCCAGAAGCTTGCAACTATAACGCGGTCACCAAGGTCATATTCCTGAATAAGGCGATAAATTTCGTCAACGATTTTCGGTGCCCAAGGATGAGGATACTTAACCTCAATTATGTATCTGTACGTGTCGGGAGCTTCAGTCTCAACACAGGCAAAAACGTCCTTAAGAGCCGTAATCTTGATATCATCTGGAATATCCTCCCCTCTCAGCCCACGGTAAGGATAACTGTCACCGGATTTAAAATTCTCACCCATATTGAGAGCGCGGAGTTCATCATATGTCTTTGAGAACACCGTTATGTTCTCCGCCCCGAAATGCTCAGCGCTGTTACTCATTTCATCAAGCGATAAGCTGTGGTAGAGCACAACCTCACCGTCTTTTGTAAGCTGAACATCCATTTCAATTATTGCCGAATCTGACGAAGCATAGATAAGGTTTGACTTGATTGCCATCAGTGTATTTTCAGGTGCCGCACCCTTGCCGCTTCTGTGAGAAGAAACCAATGTTTCGCCGTAATCGGGTAGAAAGTACTCCCCTGTGTTTTCGTTTAACACCTTTGGTTCCTCAACGGTCGGCGGCGCAAACGAGTTCAGGCACATAACACCTGCAACAAGAAAAAACAAACTGTTTTTTGCAAGCGACAAAATTGAAAAAATTAATCCCTCTAACATATAAAAAACCTCTTTCACATCAAACTTACAAACCAAATTTACGCAGACTGAAACAGAAGCTCAAAGATATGTAAATCAACCCTCGGTAAAAACGGATTTAATTGCTTCGAGATAGCCGTATCCGTAAAGGTCAGCCGGCTGGAGATAGCTTGTTTCCGTCCATTCATTCCAGCTGTTCACCGTAATAAAAGGAGCTTTCATCTCCCCTTTTGCCAACGAAGCATCGGCAAACGCCTTAACCTTTTCGCAAGCGGTTTTAAAAAATTTCAGGGGTGTTTCCGCTAACTACACCCGGCATAAATTTATTGAATCTTACGTTGTTATCCCAACCGACGGAAATATTAGGATAGTACGGAATACTGAGCCTTGCCGATTCATTCACGATGCTTTTCATATATCGGTCGGTAACATCGTTAAAGTCTCCGTCAAAATCCGTAACACAGCCCCAGTTATAATTTGTGACGGAATCCGCGCCGAGGAAATCGTGCATTTCGGCTGAAGTCACACCCTTTTGCGGATCGCACTCGTCAAGCCAATCAAAAACACGGTTCGCCAATGAACAATCTGAAAATGCAGCCCGTTGAAACCTGCTTCAACGGTTTTTCGGCGAAACTCCTCAATACCCTTTCGGCACTCATCGGCAGTACCAAAGGAACGGATAAAATAATCAATATCAAAAATCATATAAACGGGACAACCATCTATACAGTAGTAATTTTCTTGACTGAAATACTTTTCAACTGTCCTGTCGCATACATCCGAAAAAAATTCAGGTGTAACCACGCCGCTCCATATTACCGTTGACAAATCGTTATCTGAATTGCGCTTATCCCAAAGATATGTTGCATCGTGATTTGCCCACATAAGGCAGAACTTCATTTTCTTGTTGTTTTCAGCTTTGAGAAAGCCGTCATTCAGGCAGTTCTCGAGAAAAGGACGGTTATCGTACCAATACCAGTCATATATAAAAACGTTGACACCGTATGAAACAGCACAGTCAATCTGCATTTGCATAACAGAGCTGTCGGCCTCGTTTACATAACCCCACGCAGGAACACGAGGCCAGCGGCAACCCTCATAACCTTTGTCTGTCATTGCCTTAACCGTCTGCCACTCGCCGCAACCATCGGGCCAAAAGATACGCGTACGCGGCTCATCGCCGGTGTATGAAGGCCATATAAACGCAGCAACATCATATTTTTTCATAGCTGTTTCTCTCTCAGAAGCGTTTCTGATTGATTTCTGTAATCGAATTATCGTCTAAATTATATCACAAGCAATAGAACATTTCAACAAAACAAAGCGTAATAAATCTGCCTATTGAACAATGGAAAAAGTTTATTATATATGCTACAATCTACATAGTGATACGATAGCTTTGCGGAGGCCTTGTTTTATGTCTGGAAAAGTTAAATCTATGTTACACACAGCAAAAGAATACTGGAACGAACCCGCTAAAGGCAACTACATCCCCTACAAAGAGGTTGCAAGTCTGAGCGGAGCAGGCTTCGGTGTCCACTGGACACTCCTGCTCGCAAGCGAAATTTCGCTCAGTGCAGCAAACTTTCTCGTAGGCGCAAGTCTTGGTCTTAAACCGGTACACCTGCAGATTATGCTCATCGTAGCAAACCTTGTCGGTATTCCAATGGCTCTTTTCCGCAGTTGGTATTACGATAACCATCATCTCAAAGGCGGCAAATTTCTGCCATTCATAAAACGTACGGGACTTCCGATTGTGCTTATCTCAACAGTGTTCGTATGGATTCCGTATGAATATATGAGCTACACACTAAAAGCTGTCATAGTGTGGTTTATGTATATGCTGCTCAGTATGTTTCTCTGCTTTTACAACGAAAGCTATACATACTTTCAGCAAATAATAACACCCAACGCTCAGGAAAGAGCAAACGTAATGAGCATATCTCAGGTAATTTATTCGCTTGCACCGTCAATCACGCAGTTTGCCGTACCGTTTATCGCCGGCAAAACCTTCGGTCTGGACAGTATCTGGACATACAGAACAATACACCCGATCTTTTCGGTAATCGGAATTATCATCAGCACGATTTTCTTCCGCAAGGTAAAGGAACGACTTATCCTGCCCAAAAAAAGGCCTGAGGCCGTAAGATTTTTCGATGCAATACGTGAAGTTGCAAAAAACAAATACTTTTGGATTATTCAGGCTGCCTCATGGATTGTTTTTCTTGAATCCGGCTACGGTATCATATTCAACTGGACATTCGTCTACGGCCCCGGCAGAGACAGCGACGAGCTTTTAGGCGTTGCAAACACGCTGATTGGCAATGCCGCACTGTGGGCAATGCTGCTTACCCCTATTGCCATCAGGTTGCTCGGCAAACAGAATATGCTGATTCTGGCAAACTCATTCAATGTTATATTCCTCATGATTCTTTATTTTGTATACCGTAATATAATTCTAGTTTGTGTCCTTTGGTACATAAACAACTTCATAAACACATTTTGGAACATTGTGCAGCACAACATTTCCGCCGATATGAAAGACTATCACCAATGGAAAACAGGTGTAAGGGTTGACGGTATGTTCGGCCCGTTGGGAATAATAGGCACAGTAATCGGCTTCTTTACCGGTATGTTCTACCCCGCAATATATGAAAGTGCAGGACTTAAAGACGATTACGACGTGCTTTTTGACGATGCGTTGCGCAACAACCTTATTGAAATACTTATTATCTGTTCAATTTTCGGAGCTATCTTCAACCTTATTCCCTTCTGTTTTTACAACCTGACAGAAAACAAGCACCGAGCATACGTTGATGTTCTTAAAATCCGTGCAATGTTTGAAAACCACGTACTCGGCCTGCTTGAAAAGGACGAGCTTATTGAAGTAATGGATATTATACACCGGGCAAAAGAGCTGTACGGCAAAGAAAAGTTTACAATCGGCAAAAAAGAAACCAAGGCAGAAAAGAAACGCCTGAAAGAGCTTAATCTTGCCATAGAGCGAGCACCGATAATTATGCAGGATCTTCAAAAATTCACTTCACCCGCAGGTATTGTAAGACTTGAGGCGGCGCGCAAAGACATTTTAACCAATCCCCTCGACCGTTCAAATGACCCGACCAATTATTACCGCGAAGCAGCGGATGAAATGGCGGCTGCCAAACGGCTGCCAAAGAAAACCGATTCACAAAAAGAAATCCGCTCAGACGCAATCAAACGTGCCCGCACAAAGAAAGAGGCAGCATCACTCATTGTAAAATACGGCATTGAAAATATAAGCAAGCCTGATGAAGCCGAAAAAGAAGAAATAATGAACAGAGAAGCAAACCGCTTCAGTGACAGTTTCAGAATAAGACGAGACCTGAAGACTTATCTCAAAAAACTCTCCGTTTATCAAAGAGCCATCAAGCCTTACAACGATGCCGAAAATCTTCTCGCTCAGGCGGGGTATTATACGCACTTCGATGAACTTGAAGCTCTGTATGCCGAAGCAAAGGCAACTATGTAACACAGAAAGGATGGCAAGTTATGGCCATTTTTATCAAACAAATCATATCTTTTTTCACTTCAATTGCGCTTGTGTTAACAAATTTTCTCGGTCTCACCTCTCCGCAAATTCAAAAGGTTAACGAATTCAGGGTAACCACCTATGTACGCAGCGAATATGTCCAGTCTGCCGACAGTATCCACCCCGAAGACTTCAACTATGTGACAGACGTTATACTTTTTGAATGTGCAAGCTTTAACAGTGCAGGCGAAGTCATCTGCAACACCCCCATACTCGAAACAGCGCTGACAAACCTGCGCAACGCAATCGGTGACAGAGACATACACCTGACACTCAACCTCATCGGTCCCGGCGGCCAAACGGATTCAGATGTATGGGAAGAGCAGATGGAAGCACAAAGCATTGAACACAACAAGGCTTTTACAAGCGGTATACTTGAAGACAACATTATCGAAGTGCTTGAAAAATACGGTTTTGACGGTGTTCATTTCGATTATGAATATCCGCTGTCACTCAGCGCGTGGCATCATTATAACAATTTTCTCATTTCGCTCGACAAAAAGCTCGGCAGCAAATACACTCTCGGCGTTGCAGGAAACGACTGGAACATAAAATTTACGCCCGCGGCAATAAAGGCTATCGATACGTTTGAGATTATGCTTTACGATATGGCAGATGCCGAAGGCAGACACGCAACCTATGAAGACACCGTAACAGCCGTACAGAAAATCGGAATATACGGTATGCCGTTTGAGAAGGTCAACGTCGGTCTCGCCTTTTACTCACGCCCGACGGATATGTCCGCTTACTGGTACGGATATAACGGCTGCTATGAAAAAATATCGGACGACGGCTGGTATCACTGCGACGTTACAGGCAAAGATTTTTGGTTTAACACACCTGACGTTATATACGACAAAACCGATTACGCTATCAACCACGGATTCGGCGGCGTAATGATATGGCACTACAACTGCGACCTTCCGTCAACCCATGAGGATTCGCTTCTCAGAGCAGTCGGAAACGCGATAAACGAAAACTACCGATAACCAAAGGAGGATGCGGCCGAAAAGCAGCCGCAGGGACAACTATGAAGTATATTACAAAAAAAGAGAGGAACAGTTTCCTGACAGGTCTTGCGGGACAGAATCTTGTCTACTGTATGATAGGTGCTTCGTTCTTCACCTATTTTATGACTGATATTGCAATGTTTCCCGCTTCTGTTGTTACGGTGCTTCTGCTTCTTATGAAGATATGGGACGGTATCAACGACCCGATCATCGGCGCAATGGTCGACAGACACCGCTTCAAAACAGGCGAAAAGCTCAGACCTCTTCTCAAATACACACCCGTACCGGTGGGTGTTTTCACTGTGCTTTTATTCATCGTATTCTCTACCAAAGAGAGCCTTTTGTGGCTGCGTGTTTCATATTTTGTTATAATGTATCTGTGTTGGGATATAACGTACACGATACAAGACGTTGCCGTCTGGGGCACAACGGCGGTTATATCCCCCGACTCCGGAGACAGAGACAAGTTTGTTCAGCTTGCAAGAACGGTTGGTTCAATTTTTTACGGCGTTTTCAGTGCTGTTGTACCTATGGTTATGGAATCAATTGCAAAAATTTCGGGAAATTCACTTGCACTTATGACATTTGTTTTCGCCGTAATATTCGGCCTTGGCGGCGCGCTCATCAGCGCAAAATGCTACAAAGCTCAAGAAAGAGTACGCCTCGTAGAAACAAGCCAGCAGCAGAATTCAATTGTGGAATGTTTCCGACTTCTTTTCAAAAACAAGATGCTTCTTCTTATCACACTTGCAAGCCTTTTCGGCTCACTTGCATTCGGCAATAACCTCATCACCTATTTCTTCAAGTATATGTATCCCGACAACTATTTCGGCGGTTTCATAGGTGCGCTCGGCATCACGACGATTTATTCCGCACTCACCTATGCGCCGAGCTTTATCGGTATGCTGTTTGCAGAAAAGCTGAAAAAGTTTTGCAGAGGCTACCGCAATGTTATTATTCTCATCCAGGTGTGCACGATTATAGGCAAAGTTGCAGCGTTCCTGATAGGCTACGAAGGCAAAAATATGATTATCGGCATTGCTATTATGGCTGTGCTTTCAATTCCCTCAGGCGCAAGCAGTATTGCTCAGACCGCACTATTCTGCGACAGCGTTGACTATATGGAATGGAAAACAGGCAAACGCACCGAGGGTGTCACCTTTGCTATGCAGACTTTCTTCACCAAAGTTTCAAGCGGTATCACAGGCGCTTTGGCAACCCTTTCGCTCGGACTTATCGGATACAAGGCGGTTGCTGATGTGCCCGGCGCTGTATTCTACGGCACACAGAGTGCAACGTTTGAAGCCTGGATTTGGCCGCTTGTTATGCTCACCCCCGCAGTCGCAGCACTTCTCTTCATTATTCCTCTCCTTTTCATCAAATACACACCCGAGCAGAAGGCTCAGGTTGAAAAAGAGCTCAAAGAGCGCAGAGAAGCTGCAAAAGCAACCGAATAAAGCACATATGAACTGCACTTCATTGCATTTATAGTAAAAGCGAAGTGAGGCTGTAACACAATGACACCAAAAAAACTGAATCAATATAACAGCATTTATTCCGATCCGCCTGAAAGAGTACGCGAATCTGCAAGGGCGATTGTTGTAAGCAACGGAAAAATACTGCTTACGTATGAAACAAACACAGACGTCTATATGTCCCCCGGCGGAGGAGTAGAAACCGGAGAAACGCTCGAAGAATGTTGCATACGTGAGCTTAAAGAAGAAGCAGGCGTTACAGTCAAACCCACCGAACACTT
This sequence comes from Acutalibacteraceae bacterium, assembly GCA_045536955.1. Taxonomy (GTDB): domain Bacteria; phylum Bacillota; class Clostridia; order Oscillospirales; family Acutalibacteraceae; genus UBA8612. Next base: position 4,959 of record JAZSOM010000013.1, on the reverse strand, counting down.
TATAACAGTAAATGAATACAGCTTTGAGACACTTTACATAAGCAACTACTTCATCTGTGAAATAACAGGCGAAGCTGAGCAGAGCCTGACAGTAATTGAAGTTGAACACGGCGTAATGCCCCAATGGCTTGACCTTGAACAAGCAATAGAAATTTTTTCAACTTATCCTGAAAAACGCCTCGATATCAGAAGCCTGTATCTTCGCGAATACACAGTTATCGGACATTACATAAATCACATTAAAAGCTGATAAAAAATCCGGCAGAAACCGTTCAAAGTTTCTGCCGGATTTTCTTGTTTCTTCGTCAAAGGCAATAAATGCTCACCATTTTTATCATAAGCATATTTTTCTGTAAATTAGGACAGTTCACTCTTACGTGAATGCGTCTTCTTAATAACAGTTTTTACATCTTCGTCTGTTCACGGAATGTAATTGTGCCGTTTTCTGCATCCATGGCATCTATAATTGCCAACGATTCCAGATTATAACCCATATTGCGTATTGCGCGACCGCCGTACTGAAATCCTTTTTCGATAACTATGCCACAGCCTTCAACGATAGCATCAGCTGACTCAACAATAGAAATCAAGCCCTGAAGCGCACAGCCGTTCGCCAAAAAATCATCAATAATAAGAATATGTTCACCCGCGCTAAGGAATTTTTTGGAAACAATAACATTGTTTTTGTTTTTATGCGTAAACGATTCAACTTCAGCAACAAACATTTCTCCGTCAATATTTATTGACTTTGACTTTTTGGCAAAAACCATGGGAACACCGAATTCTTTCGCAACGAAGGCGGCAATGCCGATACCTGAAGCTTCAATAGTCAGGACTTTTGTCACAGTCTTATGGCCGAAACGGCGTTTGAATTCGCGGGCTATTTCTTCTAACAGTTCAATATCCATCTGATGATTCAGAAAACTGTCCACTTTCAGCACATTTCCGTACTTAACTATTCCATCTTTAATTATTCTTTCTTCCAAAAAGTTCATCTTTTACAATCCCCTTTATTCATATTTATCCTATAATGCTTCTTGCAACATAAACACCACTTGCAGAAGCGTGAGAAAGCGAGTGAGTGATACCGCTACCGTCTCCTATAATGTAAAGATTCGGATAGCAACATTCAAGTTGGTTATTAACCTTAACCTCCATATTATAAAACTTGACTTCCACGCCGTAAAGCAAGGTATCATCGTTAGCTGTACCGGGTGCAACCTTATCGAGAGCATAAATCATCTCAATTATACCGTCAAGAATACGCTTGGGAAGAACCAGACTCAAATCACCGGGGGTAGCCTGAAGAGTAGGCGTAATAAATGCATCTTCTATACGGCTGTGTGTAGATCTGCGACCACGGATCAAATCACCGAATCTTTGAACAATAACTCCACCGCCAAGCATATTGCTCAAGCGGGCTATAGATTCACCGTAGCCGTTGGAATCTTTGAAAGGTTCGGAAAAATTCTTTGATACAAGCAAGGCAAAGTTTGTGTTTTCGGTCTGCATTTCTGAATCCTCATAGCTGTGACCGTTAACCGTTATAATACCGTTGGTATTCTCATTAACCACAGCACCCTTAGGGTTCATGCAAAAAGTACGGACCTTATCTCCGTATTTTTCGGTGCGGTAAACAATCTTACTCTCATAAAGTTCATCGGTAAGATGTGCGAAAACACTTGCAGGCAATTCGACTCGAACGCCGATATCAACACGGTTTGATCTGGTAGGAATACTCAGTTCCTTACAAACCTTTTCCATCCACTTACTACCGCTGCGACCAACAGAAACAATGCATTTTTTGCAAGAAAAAGAAGAATCCTTTAATTTGACCTCGTAACCGCCGGGAATAATCTTTATAGTATCAACAGGACTGTCGAAGTAAAAATCCACCTTATCCTTTAATTCGTTGTAAATGTTCTCGAGAACTATATAGTTTACATCCGTTCCAAGATGACGGACCGAAGCATCAAGAAGATGCAGATCATTCTGAATACATAGGGTTTTGAAACGGGTACCTGCAGTAGTATATAACTTACATCCTTGCCCGCCAAAATGCATATTTATCTCATCTACATAATGCATCAGATCCAGAGCTTGCTTTTTGCCGATATATTCAAACAATGTTCCGCCAAAATCATTTGTAATATTATATTTACCGTCAGAGAATGCGCCCGCACCGCCGAAACCATTCATAATCGAACAGCTCTTACAGCCGATACATGTCTTGATTTTATCACCGTCAATAGGACAGTGACGCTTATCCAAAGCATGTCCTGCTTCAAACACCGCCACTTTCATATCAGATTTCTGCTTTGTCAATTCATATGCTGCAAAAATTCCTCCGGGACCGGCGCCGATAATAATTATGTCGTAATTCACAGAAAAGACCTCCTGAAAATACTTCTTGTTATTATAATATCACAAGTTTATAAGTATTTCAATAAAGACGCAAGGCAGAAAAAAAGAGAAACGAGCTTTGAAAAGAAGAAAATGATTGTAAACTGCCTGATTAAGCGGGTTGAGGTCAGCAGAGGGTACAAACTAAATATTGAGTTCAACATTGACTTTGAGCAGTTTATCCCTTCGTATCGACAGCTGTTACCTTTTTATCAACAACAGTAATACACTCTATTTCAGAGAATAAGAGCTTTCTCATCTCGTCATCATGGTATCCCATAATGCTTTCAGCACCTGAAAAACTACAGACGAGATTTTCTATCTGCTCAGTCAGAGAAGAGGGGGCGTGAACCTTTGCAATTATCTCTTCATCCGCATCTTTATCTATAATGAGTTTGTATTTCATCGCATCAAATCCTTATTGTTTTTTCATTTGTCTGAGGAAGCTGAGAACAGCTATCGCAGTTATAAATACACCGTACAGAATAATAGGCATAACGTGAGCCCATGCAAGCTCAAGGTTTCCGCTGAATAATGCTTTTTCCATTTCTGCTGCGTGAACAAAGGGTAGCACATTCGCAATTTTTTCAAAAAATCCACCCACAAGCTTCAAATCAAACCATACTCCGGATAGCCACGCAGAGAGATTAGTAAGTAATGCACCGCAAATGCCGCCGACTTGTTTAACACCAAAGATACTACCACACAAAAGCCCTAATGCAATATTTAAAACAGCCATTGGTATTATACCTATTATTGCATAAATAATGTTTATGCTGACCGTCAATCCCAAAGGAATCGCAAACAGGTAACAAATGATTGTCTGACTAACGGCAAGAGGTAAAAGAGGTAGCATATAGCCAAGAATAAAATCAAAACCTGTAAGTGGTGTTGCGTATAATCTTTGCAAAAAAGCACTTTCTCGGTCCTTAGCAATCAGCGTGGCAGAGAAAAGTGTCATAAATGACAAACCGAATACCGTAATGCCGGGCGTAAGTGTGTCAATATCAAACAAATCTGTGGGGATATTTTTCTGCAAGCTACTCAGAAGTAATAGTAACACCAAGGGAAAACCGAGACCGAAAGCAAGGCTTATCGGGTCACGCAGAATCTCCTTTGTACACCTTTTTGCAAATGTAAACATTCTCATAATGCACCCTCCTTCACTATAGAAACGAAGGCTGATTCAAAGTCATTTGCACCTGTCATTATCTTCAATTCTTCTGCAGTTCCTACAGCAAGAAGATTACCGTCTTTCATGATACCTATGCGGTCAGAAAGTGATTCTGCTTCTTCCATATAATGTGTTGTAAGAATAACGGTTACTTTGCCCTTCAATGAGCGAATCATATCCCAAAGTTCGTGCCGTGCAATAACATCCAAGCCAAGAGTAGGTTCATCCAAAAAGAGAATGTGAGGTTCACTGATTAGTGCCATAGCAATACTTACACGGCGTTGCCATCCACCCGACAGCCTACCTGCCTTTCTGTTTAAAACAGAATCTAAAGCAAATTGCTCAGTAAGCTCATTGATTTTTGCTTTGCTTTTTTCTTTAGAAAAGCCATGAATACCACACATTAATTCAAGGTTTTCCTTTACAGAAAGATTCGGAGCTACTGCAGTTTCCTGAGGTGATATACCAATCAATCGCTTTACCTGTTCGGGCTGTTTAGTTACACTGTATCCACCTATAAATGCATCCCCATCCGTTGGTTTTGTTATACAGGTTAACATCTTTATCGTTGTGGTTTTTCCTGCTCCGTTAACACCTAACAGAGAAAATAGTTCTCCTTGTTGTATTTCTAAATTGAGCTTATTCACAGCAGTAAGATTTTTGTATCTTTTGACAAGCTCAACTGTTTTTATTTCTTGCATTTACGTTAGCCTCCTTTTTATTTGCAGTACCATCATAGCAAAAATAAAAGAGGAAATGTTGGTTTTTATTTAATCGGTCATTTATCGCATCTCATCGGTTGCAAAAAGCATATCACATTAACACCTTATATCTCAAATTACATATCCTCGTACCGTTATGCACTCAACTATGTTTGAAGGGAAGAAATTTGATAAGCACACTCTCGGTAGCACGTTCATTGCCAAAAGAAGAGCAAAAGAACTGCTAACTAAAAAATACCCGCTTACAGATGAAATTAAAGAAACAAATGAGTTTCAAGAAATCATACAAATGTTAAATTAAAAAATTAGACTGTAGTGTAGATGAAAAAACTCCGAGGTATCAAATCCTCGGAGTTGCTTTTATTGTTTGAAAGTGGGCAAAAAATATTACTTAGTGTCCGATGGTGGAGATGAGGGGGATCGAACCCCTTACCTCTTGAATGCCATTCAAGCGCTCTCCCAATCCACCCAAAAACGCACCCCACTAAATTTTACTTATATGCACCTATAGAATGAGATTTTAATGATTTATTTTTTAAATGGCATTACTATATACATAGTAAACACTTACTTGAACACAATCATTCGTTATTTTATATTCTAAATTATTTTTATACTATACAAAACACAAATTATATTGACTATATTTTTTCATATAAT
>JAZSOM010000007.1:0-14005 GCA_045536955.1 Acutalibacteraceae bacterium | reverse complement strand
ATTCCTCACCGTCGGCAAGTTCCTCTGCAAAGCTGAAACCCATCAGATCATCTTCGGCTTCATCCTCGTCCTCGGCTTCTTCGTACTCTTCTTCGTCTTCGACTTCCTCGTACTCTTCCTCGTCTTCGACTTCCTCGTACTCTTCTTCGTCTTCGACTTCCTCGTACTCTTCTTCGTCTTCGACTTCCTCGTACTCTTCCTCGTCTTCGACTTCCTCGTACTCTTCTTCGTCTTCGACTTCCTCGTACTCTTCCTCGTCTTCGACTTCCTCGTACTCTTCTTCGTCTTCGACTTCCTCGTACTCTTCTTCGTCTTCGACTTCCTCGTACTCTTCTTCGTCTTCGACTTCCTCGTACTCTTCTTCGTCTTCGACTTCCTCGTACTCTTCCTCGTCTTCGACTTCCTCGTACTCTTCTTCGATTTCTTCTGCAAAATAAACTTCAGCCGCGATATCCGGTTCTTCTGCTGCGACATCCTCTGATCGAATTTCTTCAGCCGTGTCCTCAGCGGGTTTCATAGCAGCGACTTCCGCAGCTGCAAGTTCGGGAAGCTTTTTGATAAGTTCAATATGTTCTGCGTAAGTCATAAGGAGGGTTGAACGGAATTCATCAGCCTCAACTTTGAGCATTTCGATAAGTTTCTGCTGTTCTGCCTGCTTTGTTACAGACTTTTCGTTAATTGCAGCTGCGCGTTGTTCAGCAACAGCAACAAGCTCTGCAGCCTTTCTTTCTGCCGCAGCAATCTTTTCGTTATAGTAGCTGTCAGCCTTAAGCATTTTATCTCTTGAAGCTGCATCAGCCTTTGCAAGCTGCTCGGCAGCAATTGATTCGGCGTCGGAAAGAGTCTTTTCAGCCTGTGCATTTGCTGATTCAACAGCAGACTTTGAATATGCCTCTGCTTCGCTGATCATTGCTTCAGACTTTGAGCTTGCATCACTGAGAAGCTCACCTGCCTGTGCCTGTGCTTCACTGAGAGTCTGCTCAGCCTGTGCGTTAGCTGTTTCAACAACTGTCTTTGCAGATGCTTCAGCCTCAGCTGTAATTGATGCTGACATCTTCTGTGCAGTAAGAAGAGCTGCGCTGATGTTGCCTTCTTCTTTCTGGTATGCATCTACTTTTTCTGTAAGAGCAGCAATACGTTTGATATATTCGTTTTTCTCGTGATTAATACCCTCAACGGCTGTCGCTATCTCGCCGATAAACTCATCAACATCTATTGAGCGATAAGTACCTCTGCCGGCTGAGGGAAAGCTATGTGCTCTGATTTCTGCAGGTGTCATTTTGTATGTCCTCCTTAGATACTGTAATAACCGTTTTTGAGATTTTCAAGTACGTCACCTGAAAAATCGTAGTTATGGGGAAGTATAACGAACGTCTTGTGTGAAATACAGCTGATTTTACCGTTGTTTGCAAAAACAACGCCGCTGAGGAAATCAATCATTCTGCGAACGTCGGGATCACTAACCTGATCCATATTGAGCAGAACAAGACGCTGTTTGTTAATGTGTCTTGCAATATCCTTTGCCGTTTCGGTATCAAACATTGAGGGCTTTGCAAGAATAACCTTGGCGTTTCCGCTTCTTGATTTGGAGTTGAAATCCACTACATTATCTGATGAATTTCTCTGTGCAGACTGTTCATAGTAACCGTCGTCATCATAACCTTCGTCATAGTTAACATCCTGACGGCGCTTTGATGCATTTTTATCGGAACGAGAAAACAGCGAATCAAAGAAGTTCTTCTTGGGAGCCGCCGCACGTGACTGCTGCTCCGGAGAATCATCTTCGTATTCTTCGGTCTGATTTTCGTCGTAGTTGTAGCCTACGCTGTCAGCATCATCATAATAATCGCCTTCACTGTAACTGAGATATTTGCCTACCGAATCTTTAATGTTCATTTTCAATCTTCCTCCTGCAGTTTATTAATTAATAGATACGCTTGCCGAAAACAGACGAACCGACACGGACAAGCGTGGAACCTTCAAGTATAGCTTCGCAGTAATCTGACGACATACCCATTGATAAAATGCGTATATCTGTATTATCTAATTTTTTAGCGCGAATGTCAACAAACAATCGGTGCATTTTTGAAAAAAAGACACGTGCTTCATCGCTATTTTCGCAAACAGGCGGAATCGCCATTAATCCGCACAGCTTAATACCGTCAATTTCAGCAAGCTGATAAAGCGTTTCTTCTGCACTCTCCCACTCGATTCCGCTTTTGGAAGCTTCACCGCCGACGTTGATTTCCGCCAGAATATCGGTTGTGATACCTGCTGCCAAAGAGCGCTTTGCAATTTCAGTTGCAAGGCGAATGCTGTCAACAGACTGTATCATACTGACTTCACCGACAATCTGCCTTACTTTATTTGTCTGCAAATGGCCGATAAGGTGAGCTTCGCACGGCAAAAGCTCAGGTTTCTTGCCGAGATATTCCTGCACCTTATTTTCTCCGATAAGATTGACACCGCAGCGTATTGCGTGGTTGATATACTCGGGAGCGACCGTTTTGGTTACAGCCATCAAAGTAACATCTTCAGGGGCTCTGCCGCTGCTGAGAGCAGCCTGAGCAATCCTCTCACGTATCACGCTCAGATTATACTCAATGTCAGAAAAACGCTGAGCATCAATTAATTGTTTTTCCGTCATATAAGTCCTTACCTTTCACTATAATTTCGTCATATTGCTTCACCTGATTTTCAGGAATTGCAGCTTTTTCCTCGTCCGTCATACCCGAAGTATCAATATCCTCAGGATCCGAACTGAGAACATATTCATCATCATTCCATACGATATTAATTTCCCTGAAATTCACAAGGGAAGAGCGCAGAATAAAAACGCCTTTCACGCCGTTTACCTCACGGACCGCTTCGCTCGGAATTTTAAAGCCTTTAACCGTGTTGAAAACAAGCTCAATATCTTCAACGCGCATATTCGCAAGCTCTTCGTCCATAACGTTACATTCAAGAACAAGGGCAACGTTTTCCGCCTCCGAAGCATTAACGGCAGCAACCTTTGCAGTGAGCATTTTTGTTGCGGCATAAGGAAAATTGACGTTCACCTTACCGCCTATTGCGAGGTCTGATATCTGCTCAAGCGGCAGAACACAAACAATATACCATTTGAAGCCCGTAACCAGCTTACCCATAACGTTTTCAGATACCGAGGCCGGCTGCGCAGATAAAAGAGAAGTTGCACTCTCAGGTGTGATTTCCAGTATTTTTGAACAGTCGTAAGCGTTCTCGTAACCGTCAACATTGTTGATGTAATATCCCGAACCGTTTGCTGTAATTTCGGCAGATGAGATGGTTTTGCTTTCAAGACCCGAAAGCTCGCTCTTGATGCCGTTGATTATTCCGTCAAAAGTCACTTCCTCACCAAGAAGAAGCTGCTTCTTTATGATATTGTCACGAATGTGAGAATAGCTGTCTGCAAGCATATCAAGCTCGCCGGAAAGCACACCGTCCATAAGCTCGGAAACAGAACCGCTTATCAGAGAATCCATCGTTTTTGTATCAATGGCAGATGAAGGAGAAACCGCACTGAGTTTTTCATATCTGTCAAGCTCTGAACGAAGAGTGCGAATCCGCGTATACGTTGCCGCATCGTCATCACTGCCGAATGCTATTGCAACCGTGTTTCCGTTAGAAACCTTTCTGCCGTCTTCTGCGACGGGGATAATTGTACCTGTTGCTGAATTTTCAATATACTGCTCTTCGCGTATGAAGAAGCCTTGCGTGAAAACGCTCCTGTTTACCGTCTGTTCGATTACCGTAATCGTTTCTACCTTTTCTATACTGGTAACATAAAACTGAAACGCGATGTAGAATATAAAGAACAGCGCAACTGCAACCGTTACAACGCGCAATATGACAGTTTTGTTATCTGCATAAAAGCCCCTTAATTTCACAACAAAATCGGGATTAAGAGTTATTTCCTTATTCTTTTTAGGCGGCAAATCATTCTCCTCCTTCTTTAAGAAAATCAGTACATAAAACATAAGCCGAATCAGCAAGCTCGCTGAAATCCGCATAATCGTCAATATGGAGCCAGTTTACCCGTTCGTCTCTGCGAAGCCACGTAAGCTGACGCTTGGCATAGCGCCGCGTTTGCATACGCAGATTATCAAGTGCCTCTTCAAGAGACATCACACCGTCGAAATAAGGCATAAGCTCTTTGTGTCCGATTGCCTGTGCGGCAGTTGCCTTACTATCGTTGAGACAGCGCCTTGCTTCCTCAACAAGACCGTTTTCAGCCATTATCCCTACGCGCCTGTTGATACGCTCATAGAGATGCTCACGATTGCGAGCATTAAGCCCGATAATGAGAGGATTATAGGGTGAGCCTTTAAGACGGGAGAGCCTTGTCTGGTCGGTTATCGTAACGCCCGTCTGATAATAAAGCTCCAGCGCACGCAAAATACGCTTCGTATCGTTTTCATGAAGTCTTGCAGCGCTTTCTGGGTCGACCGCCCTGAGCTCTTGGAGCAATACGGCAGCCCCCTCCGCCTCAAGTCTTTTGTTGAGCTTTTCACGCAGTTCAAGATCTGTCGACTCCTGTGTAAATTCGATATTATCAACAAGTGACGAAATGTAAAGACCCGTACCGCCGACAATTATCGGCTGTTTTCCCCTTGAGATAATGTCTGCTATACACTTGTTTGCTTGCTCACAGTAAGCGGCAACACTGTACCTCTCATCCTGTGAAAGGAACGAAAGCATATGGTGCGGCACACCCTGCATTTCTTCTGCGGCCGGCATCGCGGAAGCGATGTCCATACCTTTGTATATCTGCATTGAATCTGCGGAAATAACCTCACCGTTAAGCCTTTTTGCAAGCTCAACGCCAAGTAAAGTTTTACCCGAAGCAGTCGGGCCCGCAACAACAATAAGCGGAATTTTTTTATCCATTGCCCAACCTCACACTCTGCCGAAAAGTCGTTCAAGCTCACGGCGAGTAAGCTTGGCAATAACCGGTCTGCCGTGAGGACAGTAACGTATATCCGGCATCGACAGAACCTTTTCGGCGAAACGCTGCATCTCGTAAAGAGAGGTAGCATCGCCAGCTTTTACTGCGGCACGGCAAGCTGCGGAATGAAAAATCCAATCCAGCTTTTCGGTTGTAACCTCGCGTGCATTCGCAGCAAGATAACCTGCTATTTCGGTAAGCTGAGCGGAAAGATCCGCACCCTCAAGGATAACGGGATATTCGCTGAGAATTACCGTACCGTCACCGAAATCTTCAACCGTAAATCCCGAATCGGCAAGCAGATCTGTGTTCGCAATAACGGCAGAATATTCCTCACGGCTCAGATGTACGGCAAGCGGACTTATGAGCATCTGTGAAGCTATGTCTTTATTCTGCGTTTTCAGCTGTTCGTAAATGATACGCTCGTGAGCGGCATGCTTATCGATAAGAATCATCTCGTCATCATATTCAACCAGAATATAGGTCGAAAAAGCCTCGCCTATCGCTCTTACTCGCGGCGCTTCCTTCTCCGTTATGACTATTTTCTCGCTCTGCTGCGGCTGTGATTCCTGAACAGAAACAATGGGTTCGGGTTCAGATTTCGGTTCGGACACAGGAGCCGAATAGCCGGTAATAAGATCCGGCTCGGAATCCTGAGCAGAATAGGTTTCGGAAGAAGCGCTCACATATACAGCTCTTTCCGTGTCCTGCATATCAGAATAGATGACAGCTCTCTGCTCATACTTTGGCTCTGCCGTGGATGCGGGCTGAGCGGTTGCAGGCTGCTGAAAATGCAACTGCTTTGCAGGCTCGACAGCAGCAAAAAGCTGCTTTTGCACACGTTGATTTATAATTTTTGAAACATCCTGAGAAGGCGCTTTGTCGCCTTGCTCAAGTGCTGTTTTTACTGCGTAATAAACGGCGGAAAAAACCTCTTTTTCGTTGGCAAAACGCACCTCTGTTTTTGCAGGATGAACGTTGACATCAACAAAGTTATAAGGCATCGTGAGATTGAGCACACAGGAAGGAAATTTGCCAACCATTATTGAGCCCTTAAAGGCTTCTTCAAGAGCAGCACAAGCAGTTTTTGTGCGTACCATTCTGCCGTTGACATAGAACAGCTGCATATTTCTGTTTGCTCTTGCGGCAAGAGGTTTTGAAACATAGCCTTCAACCTTCACAGTTGAGTTTGAGCCGTTTACAGGTATCAGGCTGTCTGCAAAATCCTTGCCGTAAACAGCATATACTGCGCTGATGAGTTTGCCGTCACCCGCCGAACAGAGAGTCTGCTTACCGTCGCGGATGAAGCGCACGGCTATGTGCGGATGAGAAACTGCAAGTCTGTCTGCAACCGCAGCAACGGAATTAGCCTCGGTAATGTCTTTTTTGAGAAATTTCATCCTTGCAGGCACGTTATAGAAAATGTCGCGCACAACAATTGTTGTGCCGACAGGGCAACCTGCATCGTCCATACTGATAAGGCGACCGCCTTCAACAACGGCGTGAGTACCTGTCTCCTCTCCAGCAGTGCGTGTAAACATCTCCACACGGCTGACAGCAGCAATAGAAGCAAGCGCTTCACCGCGGAAGCCGAGAGTTGCAACACAGTCGAGATCATCGGAAGAAGAGATTTTGCTTGTTGCGTGACCTGTGAACGCATTTCGGACATCATCACGTGCAATACCGCAACCGTTATCTGTAATGCGGATGTATTTTATTCCGCCCGCCTGAATTTCGAGAGTAATTGAGTCAGCGCCCGCATCAACGGAGTTTTCAAGCAGCTCTTTAACGGCAGAGGACGGTCTTTCGACAACCTCTCCCGCCGCAATAAGTTCATATATTTCTCTTGGCAACACATTGATTTTAGGCATTGATTTCACCGACTTTCATTCAGGATTCTTTTGCTTTCTGTACGAACTTATAGAGCACGCTCATAGCTTCAATAGGTGTGAGCGTGTTTATATCAAGATTCTTAAGCTCATCTACAATTTCATTGCCTGCATTTGAAGCAAATGATATCTGCATATCATTATCATCAACAGAGCTGAAAAAGTTCGGAGCTGAGGTAGGTCTCGGTTCATCGGATTCGAGCTGACCGAGCACCTGACGGGCACGTTTTACAACACTGTCCGGCACGCCTGCAAGCTTGGCTACGTCGATACCGTAGCTGCCGTCGGCGCAGCCCCTTACAATACGGCGAAGGAAGGTAATATCATCGCCGCGCTTTTTGACGGAGATATTGTAATTTTTCACACCGCTTACGGTATTTTCAAGCTCCGTCAATTCGTGATAGTGAGTTGCAAAAAGCGTTTTAGCGCCGAGTTTTTTCTTATCTGCCGCATACTCAAGCACAGCTCTTGCAATGCTCATACCGTCATACGTGGAAGTGCCTCGACCTATTTCATCAAAAATGATAAGGCTCTTTGAAGTTGCATTTTTGAGGATTGAAGCAACCTCGCTCATTTCAACCATAAAAGTTGACTGACCTCCGGAAAGGTCATCCGATGCACCGACACGTGTAAAAACACTGTCAACAATCGGGATAACAGCGCTTCTCGCGGGCACAAAAGAGCCTGCCTGAGCCATAATTACTATAATTGCAATCTGACGCATATAAGTCGACTTACCCGCCATATTGGGACCTGTGATGATGGCACATCGGTTTTCATCACAGTCTAGCATTGTATCGTTAGGAACAAAAGGCATACCACCGAGCATTTTCTCGACAACCGGGTGCCTGCCGTCTGTTATTTTGAGCGTTGATGAATCTGTAATTTCAGGTCTGATATATCCGTTTTCGAGAGCTGAAGCCGCAAAAGAGCGAAGCACGTCCAGCCTTGCAACAGCGTTTGCCGTGCGTTGAATTCTGCCGAGTTGATCAGCAGTCCTGTTACGCACCTGAGAGAAAATCTCATACTCAAGCTGAACAATTCTTCCCTGTGCACCAAGCACCTTTGACTCAAGCTCCTTGAGTTCCTGAGTTATGTAGCGCTCGCAGTTTGCAAGAGTCTGCTTGCGTATATAATCTTCGGGAACAAGCTCTTTGAAAGAATTTGAAACCTCTATATAGTAACCGAATACACGGTTGTAGCCGATTTTTAGTTTTTTAATACCCGTTCTGTCCTGCTCCCGCTGCTGAACACCTGCAAGGTATCCCTTGCCGTCATTAACAATGGTGCGAAGCTCATCAAGCTCGGTATTGAAACCATCTTTTATCATATCACCTTCACGGACGGTGAAAGGAGGCTCGTCGACAATTGCAGCATTGATAAGCGAAGATACATCTTCAAGGGTATCGATACCCGAGCGAATTTCCGCCAGCAGAGCTGAACGGCAATTTTCAAGATTCGCCTTGACATCGGGTAATCTGTCTATTGCGGCACTGAGAGCGCGGAGCTCCTTGGCATTTGCAGTGCCGTATGAAATACGTGTGATAAGACGCTCTATATCATTTATGCCCGTAAGTGAAGCGGCAATATTACCGCAGAGCATTGCGTCCTGCGTGAGTTCATCGACAGCGTTATGTCTGCCGATAATTTTTGCCGGGTTTGTGAGCGGTCTGTCAAGCCACTCTCTGATTTCACGCTTGCCCATTGCCGTACAGGTTTTATCAAGAGTCCAGAGAAGCGAACCGCGTTTATCGTTCGAGCGCATCGTTCTCGTAAGCTCAAGACTTCTTCTTGCCGCAAGGTCAAGCTTCATAAAGCCGCTCTCGCTGTAATAATCGAGAGTGCGAATATTTGCAAGGTCAGTACGCTGCACCTCGCGCAGATATTTGATTGATATGCCTGCACACATTATTCCCTGAACGCTTACACCGTGAGCAATTTCATCAGGAGTGTTACAGGAAAACTGTGAGCAGATTGCGGCACTTGCCTCATTGAGAAGGCAGTAATCCTCATCAAAAGTTTCGGTAAGTGCAGAGCACTTATCGGTAATAAAGGCACGCACCGCCTTAAGCGCGGATGCCTCACGGTTGAGTATAATCTCGCTGGGCATAAACCGTGCGAGCTCGTTTATAATCTTACTTTCGAGCATCTTGCCTTCAATATCGGTCAGGTGCATTGCACCCGTCGAAACATCGGCAAAACATACACCTGCCGCACCGTCACGGCAGAAAATGCTGCAAAGGAAGTTGTTCTGTGTTTCGTCGAGCATATTACTTTCGATAACCGTGCCCGGCGTTACAATGCGCACAACATCGCGCCTTACAATGCCCTTTGCGGTTGCAGGATCCTCCATCTGCTCGCAGATAGCAACCTTATAGCCTTTTGCGATAAGACGCGCAAGATAGCTGTCGACACTGTGGAATGGCACACCACACATCGGTGCACGCTCCTCAAGGCCGCAGTCACGTCCGGTAAGGACCAACTCCAGCTCCCTTGAAACAGTTTTTGCATCCTCGAAAAACATTTCGTAAAAATCACCCAGACGGAACATAAGGATTGTGTCGGGATAGTTCTTTTTGATTTCGAGATATTGCCTCATCATCGGTGATAATTCAGCCATTTGTACGCCTCCGCGAAAAGTAGATTGGAAAGTTTCCGAAACACCGTTTGACTCCGGATATACAGATACCTGACTGTTTTTTCGAGCTGATAAAATGCACGGAAAACTCATCGGCAAGATGTATATCCTTAAAGTCAAAAACGTGTTTGTGAATCAATTAGTGGCAGTCGCTGCCGCAGGAAGAGCAGTTACCGCTGCAGCTGTGCTCCTTGGGAGGCTCACAGGTTTCGGGATCTTCGCCCTTAATGCACTCTGTGAGAATTGCAACAATGTAGTTCATCATTTCATCGATGTCCATTCTTGCCTTCTCGTAATCAATCATATTCTGGTTGTTCATGATCTTCTCGCGAAGCTCCATAAACTCTTCTTCGTATGCTGTGAGCTTCTGCTCATTTGCATCTTCCTTTGATGCTTCGTGCTGATAGCTCATATGGATAAGCTGCATTTTGCCGATAAGCTCGTTGAGCTCGTCATCCTTCTCATTAGTCTCTCTGGCAGCAACGAATTTTGCATATCTTTCGTCTGCCTGAATAGCTTTACCGAGTTCTCTTGTAAGTTTGATGATTTCCATTTTTCTTTTTCTCCTAAACTGAAATATTGTTTTCTATAAAATCCCTTGGCTTGGGTTTTATCCGATTAATTCGCCGGACAGTGTCCAGTTGCGCGCCGTCGTTACTTTCACGTTGCAGAATGAACCGACAAGCGATTCATCACCCGGAAAGTCAATCATAATACTGCCGTCCGTCCTGCCGGAAACGATACCGCCGTTACATTCCTCTGCGAGCACACGGTAGGTTTTGCCTATCATTGTGCCGCAACGCTTTGAGGCAATTTTTTCCTGAGCAAGAGTCAGCTCACGGAACCATCTTCCTTTTTCCTCGCGTGTTACGGGGTCAGGCATTGAAGAGGCCTTTGTGCCCTCGCGCGGTGAATAAATGAAAGTAAAAAGTGACGTAAAGCCGACCTGTTCAATTAGGGATACCGTATCCGAAAACTCATCATAGGTTTCACCCGGGAAGCCGACGATAATATCACTTGTAAGGCTGATGTCAGGCATAACTTTGCGCGCATAGCTGACCAACGAAAGATATTTCTCCCTTGTGTATCCCCTGTTCATTTCCTTAAGCACACGGTTATTGCCGCTCTGACAGGGAAGATGAAGATGCTTGCTTACCTTTTCGCATTCTGCCATTGCATCGAGAAGCTCAAAAGTACAATCCTTCGGATGCGAGGTCATAAAGCGGATTCTGAAATCGCCCTCAATCGCGTTTATCTCTCTGAGGAGTTGAGCAAAACTCATCTCATCGCTGCCACGGTTGTAAGAATTGACGTTCTGACCGAGAAGCGTAAGATCTTTACAGCCGGAAGCTATAAGTTCCCGTGCCTCGGCAAGCACATCACTGCTCTTTCTGCTGCGCTCTCTTCCTCTGACGTAAGGCACAATACAGTAGCTGCAGAAGTTGTTGCAACCGTACATTATGGGAAGCCACCCCTTAAACGTACCGTCACGGTGAACAGGCAATCCTTCCGCAATAAAGCCTTCCGTATCAAACACATCAAACACGCGTTTACCACCGCAAAGCACCTTGTAAAGCAGCTCAGGCAGACGGTGATGAGAATGCGTACCGAAGACAAGATTTACATAAGGATAACTCTTCCGTATTTTCTGCCAGACGTGTTCCTGCTGCATCATGCATCCGCAAAGGACAATTATCATCCCGGGATTCTTCTCCTTTATCGGCTTAAGAGCGCCGACATTACCGAAAACACGGTCGTGCGCATGCTCACGCACGGCGCACGTGTTGTAAAGCACAAGATCAGCGTTTTCTATATCATCAGTAAAGCTGTAACCTATCTGCGAAAGCCATCCCTTGAGACGCTCACTGTCGGATACGTTACCCTGACAGCCGAAAGTGTGCACATAAGCCTTTGCAGACTTGCCGCACAATCTCGATTCAAGCACAGCCTTTGCCAATGCGACATATTCACGCTGCTTTAAAACTTGCTCTAAAGACACATCAAAACGGCGTAATTCCGACTGAATCAAAGCGTTACCTCCAAAACGGACATAGAGCCCTATTTTAATTTCTATATTATACACTAATCTTTCAAAATTTACAAGTAAATAAATTATAAATAATTAGTATTTTTATATGGATTTTTTCTTCATACGGTGTTATAATTTTCCCTGTCAAAAATCAACTCCAACGGAGGTTTTAAAAATGAAGAAACTTAACATCGGCATCATAGGTGCAGGCAGAATCGGCAAGCTTCACGCTCAGTCAATCTGCTACAACGTTCCCACAGCAAAAGTACTCGGCATCACTGACGTTTTCAAGGATCATCTTCCTGCGCTGTGCAACGAACTCGGTATTGAAAAAATCTACGACAGTTACACAGATATGCTTGAGGATAAGGACATTGACGCAGTTCTCGTCTGCTCCTCCACAGACACACATGCAGACATAGCAATTGCCGCCGCCAAAGCAGGCAAGCACGTCTTCTGTGAAAAACCCGTTGACCTTACACCCGAGAAGGTTCAGGCTGTTATCGACACCGTCAAAGAGACAGGCGTTAAGCTTCAGGTAGGCTTTAACCGCCGCTTCGATCACAACTTCTCAACAATCCGCAAGATGATTAACGAAGGCAAAGTAGGCGACGTTGAGGTTATCAAAATCACTTCACGTGACCCCGAACCGCCCTCAGCAGAGTACGCAGCAGTTTCAGGCGGTATGTTCGTAGATATGACAATCCACGATTTCGATATGGCTCGCTTTATGGCAGGCAGCCCCATCACAGAGGTTTATGCAAACGCAACCTGCCTTGTTGACCCTGCAATCGGCAAAGCAGGTGACGTAGATACCGCTGTTATCTCACTCAAATTCGAAAACGGTGCAATCGGTGTTATAGATAATTGCCGCCGCGCAGCTTACGGTTACGACCAAAGAGTTGAAGTATTCGGCAGCAAGGGTGCAGCCTGTGCATCAAACGACACTCCCTCAAACGTAGTTATTATGGACGAAAACGGTTGCACGGGCGAAAAGCCGCTCTACTTCTTCCTCGAGCGTTATATGCAGTCTTTCCGAGACGAGATGCTCCAGTTTGTTGACGCAGTTCTCAACGACAAGGAAGTTCCCGCAAACGTTGATGACGGCCTTGCAGCAATCGTTGTTGCACTTGCAGCAAAGAAGAGCGTAGCAGAAGGCAGACCCGTTAAGGTCTCTGAAATCTACTAATTTGTAAAGGACTGAACTGATTATGAAACTGACAATGGCACAGGCTCTTGTCAAATTCCTCGATAACCAGTACGTCAGCTTTGACGGTGAGGAAACAAAGTTTGTCAAGGGCATATTCGGAATTTTCGGCCACGGCTGTGTTGTAGGCATCGGCCAGGCACTTGAGCAGGGCGGTCACGACCTGAGATATTACCAGGGCCACAACGAGCAAGGTATGGCTCACGCCGCAATTGCATTTGCAAAGCAGAGCGACAGAAGACAGATTATCGCCTGCACATCATCAATCGGCCCCGGTGCACTCAATATGGTCACAGCCTGCGGCACTGCAACGGCAAACCGCATTCCCCTGCTTGTCCTTCCCGGCGACACATTCGCCTGCCGCCAGCCTGACCCCGTGCTTCAGCAGATTGAGCAGCCCACAAGTTACGCCACAACAGCTTACGACGCTTTCAAGGCTGTATGTAAATACTGGGACAGAATCGAGCGACCCGAGCAGCTTATGACTGCTTGCCTCAACGCAATGCGCGTGCTCACAGACTGGGCAGAAACAGGCGCGGTTTGCCTTGCTATGCCTCAGGACGTTGAGGGTGAAGCATACGATTATCCCGATTATTTCTTCCAGAGACGAGTATGGTATCTCGACCGCAGACCTGCAACACGCAGAGAGATTGATGCTGCAGCTGAGCTTATCGACAACGCAAAGGAGCCGCTTATGATTGTCGGCGGCGGTGTCACCTATTCGGGTGCCTGGCAGGCTGCACAGTACTTTGCAGAGCGCTTCAACATTCCGATTGGTGAAACACAGGCAGGTAAGGGTCAGATTCCGTGGGATTGCCCGCTCAACCTCGGCGGTATAGGTGTTACAGGCGGTGAAGCCGCAAACGTAATTGCAAAACAGGCCGATCTTATCATTGCAGTCGGCACAAGACTTACCGACTTCACAACGTGTTCAAAATGGGGATTCCAGAATCCCGATGTAAAGATACTCAGCATCAACGTCAGCTCCTTCGACGCATTCAAAATGGACGCTGTTTCTGTTATTGCCGATGCTAAAATGGCACTTCTTGATCTTTCATCCGCACTTTCGCAGAAATATTACCGCAGCGGTTGGGCAGATGAAATTAACGAAGCTAAAAAAGCTTACGTTGAAGAGATGGATGCCTGCTACAGCTGTGAGCTTCCCGAAGGTCTTTCACAGACGAGAGCACTCGGTGAAATCAACAAGCGCATTGCTCCCGATGCAATCGCGCTCGGCTCTTCCGGCAGTCTTCCCGGCTGTATGCAGAGACTGTGG
>JAZSOM010000067.1:0-20974 GCA_045536955.1 Acutalibacteraceae bacterium | reverse complement strand
GGGAGAAGTCTGTGTGCGAAGAAGCATATTCTCTGTGATATAGAATGTATCCTGCGTATCGCGTGCGGGGTGCTCCTTCGGAATATTAAGAGCCTCAAAGTTGTAGTAATCCCACTCAACCTCGGGGCCTGTTGCAACCTCAAAGCCCATACCGAGGAAAATCTCCTTAACCTCGTCAAGTACGATTGAAAGCGGATGCTTATGGCCGAGAGAAACCTTATCGCCGGGCATTGTGACATCAAGTGTTTCGCTTACAAGTCTTGCCTGAAGCTCTGCAGCCTTGAGCTGGCTTACCTTCTCTTCAAGCTGTGCCTCAATAGCCTGTCTTACCTCGTTAGCAAGCTGACCGACAACGGGTCTCTCCTCTGCAGAGAGCTTGCCCATCTGCTTGAGGATTGCAGTAACCTCACCCTTTTTGCCCAGGTACTTTACACGCAGTGCTTCGAGGTCTGCGTTGGAAGATGCCGCATCAACGGCAGCCTTGGCTTCAAGAGCAATTGAATTTAACTGTTCTTTCAAATCTATCATCCTTTCGGTTAATTTACTGAAAAAATAAAAAGCCTTCGTCCCCGAAAAAAGGGACGAAAGCCTGAAAAACAAACTTCCGCGGTACCACCCGCATTTCCGCTTCTTGAGCGGACACTCTCTTGCCCTTTGTCGGTGGCAAACCGTCACAGCCTACGCAGATAAATTCCTTCAGCCGTGCCGCTCCGAAGTGAAATTCGGCAACCTGATGCTACAAACCGTGCTTTCAGCCTGTGACACGGATTCTCTGCTTTGTACCTTTGCTCAGATGCTTACTGTGCTTCTTCACAGCGTTTTATTCAAATTAACAGTAATTGTAACATAATAATTATAATTTTGCAAGTGCTAAATTATAACGCATTATTCCTCAGGGAAAGCGTTCATCTCGTTGAGAATGCTGCGCACTCTGTCGGGGCAGTCGGTGATGATGCCGTCTACACCTGCCTCAATCATATTGCGTATATCCTCGGATTCGTTGACTGTCCATACATTAATCTGAAGACCCTTTGCGTGCGCCTTTTTTACAAAGTCACCTCTGATGCAGAGCTTGTGAGGATGTGCGGCGTGGCACTGCATTTTCTCCATTGCGGCATAGGGCGGCACAAATGCGAGATGAGCCCTGACATAGCCTGCAGGGTAGAGGAATGCTGTTTTGCACTTTGGCTCAATCTGCTTGATATATTCAAGGATTTCTTTGCTGAAGCTTGAAATAAGCAGAATGTCGCTCAGCCCTCTTGCTTCAACAGCCTCGAGCGTTTTTTTGACGAGAGTTTCACGTCTGGCATCATCTTTTTCGGGTTTGAGTTCTATGTTGAGCACCTTGAGCCCTTTGCCGACTGCAAGATCAAGAAACTCATCGAGTGTGGGCAGAGTCGTGCCTTCGAATTTCGGGTCGAAGTATGAGCCGAAATCGTACTGTCTGAGCTCTTCAAGAGTCATCTTTTCGATTTCGCCCGAACCGTTTGAGGTCTCGTCAATTGTGTAGTTGTGGCAGATTACGGGGACACCGTCCTTGGAAAGGTGAACGTCTGTCTCAAATCCGTCTGTTCCCATTTCAAGCGCCTTTTTGAATGCGGGAATTGTGTTCTGCGGAGCTCTTTTATTTGCTCCTCTGTGGGCGATAATGTTTACGTTATACATATTTGTTGCTCCTTACATTGATTCGGGAACTGTTATTCTGAGCATTGTGAGAACGTTGCTGAGTGTTGCCTTGACGCATGAGCAAAGGTAAAGTCTTGCGTGTGTAAGTGCTTCGTCTTCACTGCTGACACGGCAGGCATTATAGAACTTGTGGAAGAGTGTGGCAAGCTCTACACAGTAGCGTGTGATTCTTGCCGGGTCATAGTTCTTTGCTGCGTTTACGATTTCGCCTGTGAGAGAAGCAAGGTGGCTGATAAGCTCTCTTTCCTCTGCTGCAGTGAGAAGCAGAAGTTCCTCGTCTGTGCAGCTGACACTGTTTATATCGTCGATGCCGAGCTTTCTGAAAATGCTGCAGATACGTGCGTGAGCATACTGGCAGTAGTAAACGGGATTCTGTGCGCTCTGTTCAACAGCAAGGTCAAGGTCGAAATCCATCTGTGAGCCGGGCTCGCGGATGTTGAAGAGGAAACGTACTGCATCAATCGGAATCTCTTCGAGAAGATCCTCAAGTGTGATAGACTTGCCTGTACGCTTGCTCATTCTTACAACTTCGCCGCCGCGTGTGAGGCGGACAAGTTGCATAAGCAGGATATCGAGCTTTGAAGAATCTGTGCCGAGAGCCTCGAGCACACCCTTCATTCTTGCAACGTGACCGTGGTGGTCAGCGCCCCAGATGTTGATAGCCTTGTCGAACTTTCTGCTCTCGAGCTTATTGCGGTGATATGCGATGTCCGCTGCAAAGTAGGTCGGGTTGCCGTTTGCGCGGACAATAACCTCGTCTTTTTCGCCGCCGTGCTCTGTTGCCTTGTACCAGACTGCACCGTCCTTTTCGTAGGTGAGTCCCTTATCTTTGAGCATTGCAAGTGTTTCGTCAAGCTCACCGCTCTGATAGAGTGAGCTTTCACGGAACCATACGTCGTAATCAATTCTGTATTTGTCGAGATTTGCGTGCATCTTATCGATATTGAGGGGAAGAGCAAATTCAACAAGAGCTGCTCTGCGTTCCTCTTCTGTTGCGCTCATATACTTATCGCCGTGAATATCGGCAAACTGCTGTGCGCGCTCCTT
The DNA here is from genome assembly GCA_045536955.1 of Acutalibacteraceae bacterium. Classification (GTDB taxonomy): domain Bacteria; phylum Bacillota; class Clostridia; order Oscillospirales; family Acutalibacteraceae; genus UBA8612. The sequence goes on along the minus strand of JAZSOM010000067.1, from coordinate 18,241 downwards.
GATATCTTCACCGTGGTAGCTGTCTTCGGGCAGCTCAACTGCGTCTTCACCCTTGAAAATCTGCTGATAACGCACATCGAGTGAAAGACCGAATTTAGCAATCTGGTTACCTGCATCGTTGACGTAGAATTCGCGTGTTACCTTGTAGCCTGCCCAGTCGAGAACAGCTGCAAGACAGTCACCGAGAGCGCCGCCTCTTGCGTTGCCCATGTGCATAGGACCTGTGGGGTTAGCTGAAACAAATTCGACGTTGACGGTTTTTCCCTCGCCGAAATCGGAACGGCCGTAATCTTCACCGCAAGCACGTACATCACGGAGGATTGCTGCATAGTAGCTGTCGCTGAGATAGAAGTTTATGAAGCCTGCGCCTGCAACCTCACACTTAGCAACGTATGTGCCCTCAAGGTCGAGGTTTGCACAAACTGCATCAGCTATCTGACGCGGTGCACGGCGGAAAACTCTTGCACCTGCCATAGCGGCATTTGTTGAGAAATCACCGTTTGCACGGTCAGCCGGAACTTCAATATTGAATGAGGGGATTTCAGCCTCGGGAAGAGCACCCGAAGCAATAGCTTTTTCAAATGCCGCTGCGATTGCCTCAGACAGCTTATCCTGAACATTTTTGACTAACTTTGACATTGTTATACCTCGCTTTTATTCGAAACGGAATGTAATCTTAAGCTTATTCTGCGAGCAGAAGCCTGTGTTGAAATCGAGCACGTAGCTGAAGAAAAGCTCGCCTTCGTTTTCACTGATGCGGCTTTTTACCTCTTTGCCGTGAACACCAAGCATAAGGTCAACGTACTCTGTAGCGTACATGCAGCTGTAACGTTTGCCGGGTTCAACAATGAGCTGTGCGTTGTGCTTGCCGCCAAGACGCTTCATTGTAACAACACCGTCAATATATGAAACGGTTGTTTCACTGCCTTTGAAGTCTTCGGTTTCAAGGTATCGCAGAAGGTAGCCGTTTTCTTTTTCTTCATATCTGCCGACAGTTGAGAGCTTGGCGGTTTCTGTCTGACCGTCGATCTCGTGGCTGTCGTTTATTGTGATAACTACCTTACGGCTCATCGTCGGCTCTCCTTTCGCTCAATGGCGAGTTTGAGGAGCTTGTCAAGAAGCTCGGCGTAAGAGATTCCGCTGTGCTCAAAGAGCTTGGGATACATACTGATAGACGTGAAGCCGGGGATTGTGTTTATTTCGTTGAGAAGAATTCTTTCGTCGTTTACGAAAAAGTCAACTCTTGAAAGACCGGAACATCCGAGCGCCTTGTACGCTTTGATTGCCTGCTTTTTAACGGCTTTCAGCTGTTCGTCGCTTATGCGTGCGGGGATAAAGAGTCCGCTTGTGCCTGCTACGTACTTGGCGTCGAAATCGTAGAAATCGTTACAAGGGGCAATTTCGCCGGGTGTTGCGACAACAGGATCGTCGTTGCCGAGGACGGCACATTCAACCTCTTTACCGATTACTGTTTCTTCAAGCACCACCTTGCTGTCGTTTGCAAAAGCAACCTCAATGCCGTCTGCGAGAGAATGAATATCCGTTGCTTTGCTGATTCCGACTGAAGAACCTGCGTTTGCGGGTTTTACGAATATCGGGTAACCGAGTGCTTCGACTGCCTCGTCAAGCAGTTTCTGAGGATTGTTGCGATACTCGTGCTCGGTGAAGCTGAGCCACTTTGCCTGGTCGATACCGGCTCTGTCTGCAAGCGCATTGGTAACTGCTTTGTCCATACAGTCAGCACTTGAGAGCATATCGCAGCCGACAAAAGGAAGATCTGCAAGCTGGAGTAAACCTTGCACGGTGCCGTCCTCACCGTTCTTGCCGTGAAGCACGGGGAAAACAACGTCAACTTTTGTCATGATAGCTTTGCCGTCGACTATTTCGACAATGCCGCCGACAGACGAATCGGGTACAAGATAAGCGGGGTGAAGGTTTGATTCGTCTTCAAGCCACTTGTCTTCGGGGAGAAGGGCGACGTCACCGCTGTAACGAAGCCATTGTCCTTCCTTTGTTATGCCGAGCATAATTACATTGTATTTATCGTGCGGAATATTGTTGATAACGGATGCGGCGGATACGGTTGAAACGTCGTGTTCGCTTGAGTTGCCGCCGAAGAGTGTAAGTACGGTAAGTTTTTCCATCAGAATTCTCCTTGGATTATTTCGTATACTTGATTAAAGTAATTATATTTATACTCATACAAATATATATAATACCATAAACAAATGCTTTGTTCAACTGTTTAGTTGCACAGATTTTCGGACGAAAACGGCAGAAAAATATAAAGCGTTGCTGCCATTCCTGGCAACAACGCTTTGATTTGATATTCTGAAAGTTTTGGAAAAAGCAAGAGACACCATCAAAGTTTCAGCATATCTGCTTGGGCGCGCAGGCTCAGCCGAGCTTTGAGAAACCGTAGCTGTTGATAAGTGCATCAAGCTTCTTGCCTTGCTTGCACAGCGGACACTCATGTGACGGTACGGTGAAGTATTCGGGCAGGTCGTTTGGGTTGAATACGGAGTTGACCTTGTAACCGTCACACTCTTCTGCTGTTGAGAAAATTGCAGCGACGCCGGAAACCTCGCCGCCGTAGTATTTGATTGCTTCAACCGCTGCCTTTGCGGTGTAACCCGTTGCAACGGAAACCGCAAGGACAAGAACGTGCTTACCTTGAATCATCGGAACTATGTTGTCGCGGAATATCATCTGTGATGAGCCGGTCATCTCGGGTGTTACAACATAGATTGTCTGGTGAGCATTTATGTTCATAAAGTCGTTTTTTGTAAGCTGGTCTGCAAGGCAGGTGCCTATAACCTCTGTGCCGTCAAGACAGAGGATTGTATCAACGATTGTTGTGTTGTAATTATAACTGTTGCAAAGCACCTTGGCAACGGCCTTTGCTTCTGAAAGACGTGATTTCTGAGCTACGACATCGATATAATAGTTGCTGTGAGAATGGTTTGTTGCAAAATGTCCCTTAAGCACACGAAGGTAAAGGTTATTATGCTGTGTTTTTATTTTTGCGGAATTCTGAACGGACATTTGAAGGATACCTCCCGGGGTTAATTGTTCATATCGTCCGGATATGTGTGCTTATTGTACAACAAACACAGAATAATTACAAGAACTTTTTAGCTATTTTTGTTAACGAAATTTCGCGGAACGAAAAGTTTTGAGAAAAGTGTTGACATACCGGAGAAATTTTGATATTATCGATGAGCAAACAAAGCAGGAACACCATATCCTCACCGTCGGGGCACGGCTCTACGGCGGTCAATATTCTTCACTACGGTAGCTTTGCGGCTTATTGTGTGGTTTATTGTGTGCGTGGGTGTTTTCTGCCCACGCATTTATTAATTTTTGGGGGTGCTTGAACATTAGTGCTAAAGAACTGCAGATCAATGAAGAAATAAGGGATAAGGAGCTGCGTGTTATCAGCAGCGACGGTGAACAGCTCGGCATCATGTCAGCAAGCGAGGCTCTTCGCCTTGCGGAAGAACGTGATCTCGACCTGGTCAAGATTTCGCCTCAGGCAAAGCCGCCTGTGTGCAAAATCATGGACTACGGCAAGTATCGTTTTGATATGGCCAAGCGTGAAAAAGAAGCCCGTAAGAATCAGCGTGTAGTTGATATTAAGGAAGTCCGACTTTCGGTAAACATTGATACGCACGATTTTGACACTAAGGTCGGCCACGCCAAGCGCTTTATCGCTGGCGGCGACAAGGTCAAGGTTTCAATTCGTTTCAGAGGTCGTGAGATGGCTCACACCAACCTCGGTATCGAAATTATGGAGCGCTTTGCACAAGCTTGTGCAGAGGTTGCTTCCGTCGAGAAGGCCGCAAAACTTGAGGGACGCCAGATGCTGATGTTCCTCGCACCTAAGCCCACTAAATAATACTAACAAGGAGGATAAAACAATGCCTAAAATCAAAACACACTCCGGTGCAAAGAAGCGTTTTAAGTTGTCAAAGAACGGCAAGCCCATGAGAGGTCACGCCAACAAGTCCCATATCCTTACAAAGAAGAGCACAAAGCGTAAGAGAAATCTCCGTAAGACAGTTGTTGCTGACGTAACAAACTGCAAGCAGATCAAGCGCCTTGTTCCCTATAAATAATATCGGATAGGGTAGACACAAAAAGAAAAATTATTGGAGGTAACTAATCATGGCTCGTATTAAGGGCGCAACAATGACTCGTAAGAGAAGAAATAAAGTTCTCAAGATGGCTAAGGGCTACTATGGCTCAAAGGCAAAGCTTTTCAAGACTGCTAAGCAGGCTGTTATGAAGTCCGGCCAGTATGCATACATCGGCCGTAAGCTCAAGAAGAGAGACTTCCGCCGCCTTTGGATTACACGTATCTCTGCAGCTGCAAAGATGAACGGTATGAACTACTCAACACTTATCAACGGCCTTAAGAAGGCAGGCATCAACCTCAACAGAAAGATGCTTTCCGAAATCGCAATCTCCGATCCTGCTGCATTCACAGCAATCTGCGAGAAGGCAAAGGCTGCACTTTAATAATCGACAATACTGTCAAGCCCTCGGAAATAACCGTGGGCTTGAACTTTTTTATCGGCATAAAAGTTTAACTGTTTTTCGGGTGATGAAATGCAAACGCTAATTACAGCAAAATCGAATGAAAAAATCAAGGCGGCCGTAAGACTTCGCGACAGCGCAAAGGCGAGACGCGAAGACGGCGAATTTTTCTTGGAGGGAGCAAGGCTCTGCGCGGATGCTTCCGGCAGCGTGGAGGTTGCACGGCTTTTCTACACGGAAAAGGCCGAGGAAAAATACCGCGAAGAGGTTTCTTTGCTCAGGGAAAGGGCGGCGGAGAGCTGTGAGGTTTCGGAAGAAATTGCCGCAAAGCTGTCCGATACCTTTTCACCCCAGGGGATATTTTGTGTTTGCAAAACCCTTGACAAAAAGCATTATATAGATAAAATATATAGTGGCGCAAAAATAATTGCACTCGAGAATATTCAGGACCCTGCAAATCTCGGTGCGATTGCACGCACGGCAGAGGCTCTCGGAGTTGACGGTGCAGTGCTTTGCGGTTGCTGCGATATTTACAACCCCAAGGCACAGCGTGCTGCTATGGGCTCACTGCTCAGGCTGCCTTTTATCACGGTTGAGGATATGAGTCTTGCGATGAAGGAGTTTGAGCGCAAGGGATATGTTACCCTTTCCTCAACGCCTGCCGACTCTGCCGAGGATATAACAAAAACCGATCTTGGCAAAAAGACGGTCTGCGTTATCGGTAACGAGGGTAACGGTGTTACCGAAGAGACGGCATCGAGCTGTATGCACAGAGTGCGTGTGCCGATGAAAGGCAGAGCGGAATCGCTCAACGCTTCGATGGCAGCGGCGATAATTATGTGGGAGCTGATGAGATGAGCGCTGCTTATGCGGAAGAGGCTTATGAAATATGGTTGGCTCATGCACTCGGAGCAGGCTCGGATTATACAGCGGCAATAGCCGAATTCGGCAGTGCACGTGATTTTTTCGAGGCAAGTGAAACAGAGTGGAGGCTGCTCGGAATATTCAAGCCTGCGCAAATTGAAAGGCTCACAAAGCGTGATATTGGTCGCGCATCGAAAGCGGGTCAGATATGTAAAAACAATTCGTGGCATATAGTGTCACAGTGCAGTGAATATTATCCCGTGCATCTGAAAAACATAACCGATAGTCCGGCGCTTCTTTATGTCAACGGCGACCCGGAGTGTCTTAAGGCAAAGCTCATCGTGTCAATTGTTGGCGCAAGGGATGCTTCGCGTTACGGTAAAGAGGTTGCATACAGGTTAGCGGCTTCACTCACAAGGGCAGGAGCAACCGTTGTCAGCGGTGGTGCACTCGGTATTGATTCTGCTTCACACGAGGGTGCTATAAGCGCAGGCGGTAAGACGATTGCGGTTATGGGTTGCGGCCTCGGTGCAAGCTACCTGACCGAAAACGAAGCGCTCCGCAAAAGCGTGTCAGAAAACGGAGCGGTTATCAGCGAATATTATCCGCTTTCAGCTCCGTCAAGAGGCAGCTTTCCTATGCGTAACAGAATAATAAGCGGTATGTCACTTGCCACTGTTATTGTGGAAGCGGGCGAAAAAAGCGGCTCGCTCGGTACTGCACAGCACGCAATCCGTCAGGGAAGAGACGTCTGTGCCGTGCCCGGTGATGCAATAAGTTCGGCGTATATCGGATCGAACATCCTTATTGCAAACGGTGCAAAGCCTGTTTTTTCCGCTGCTGATGTGCTATCCGATTATGCATATACCTATCCGGAGCTTATTGACCTTAAAACCGTGGAGCGTACGCTTATGCCCGATACTGCTGCCGCTCCCGTCAAACAGCGCACACCCGATAATCTCAATCAAACACAGAGCGATGTTTATTCGCTTTTCGGCGACGAGCCGATTGCGTATGACACGCTTGTAATAAAAAGCGGCCTTGCCGCTCCGGAACTTTCTGTTGTGCTTACCGAGTTGGAGCTTGAGGGCATAATTACCGTCTGTCCCGGAAACCGATACAAAATCATCTGATTAACTACCCTTCAAACGAAAGGATAACAGCTTATGTCAAAGCTTGTAATTGTTGAGTCCGTCTCAAAAGCAAAAGTAATCAAAAACTTTCTCGGAGAAGGCTATGAGGTTATGGCCTCTGTCGGTCACGTCCGTGATCTGCCTGCTTCAAAGCTTAGCGTTGATGTTCACCACGATTTCGCACCGAGATACGAGATTGTCAAGGGCAAGGAAAAACTTGTTGCAGAGCTTAAGAGTGCTGTTAAAAAGAGCGATGGCGTTCTTCTTGCAACCGACCCTGATCGTGAGGGCGAGGCAATTTCCTGGCACCTTGCAACCCTTCTTGAACTTGACCTGAGCAAGAAGAATCGTGTAACCTTCAATGAAATTACACGCACAGGTATCTCCAACGGTATGGCTAACCCCAGACAGGTTGACATAGATATGGTCAATGCACAGCAGGCAAGACGTATTCTCGACAGGCTCGTCGGCTACAAACTCAGCCCCTTTGTCAGCCAGAAAATCCGCCGCGGTCTTTCTGCGGGTCGAGTCCAGTCTGTTGCTGTTCGTCTTATTGTCGACAAAGAGGATGAGATAAATAAATTTGTTCCCGAAGAATATTGGTCACTCGATGCGCGTTTTGCATCTTCCGCACGCAAGGTTTTCTCCGCTGCTTTCGCGGGTGACGAAACCGGCAAGGTAAAGCTTGTTTCGGAGGACCAGACAAATTCATATATTAACCGTCTTGACGGCGCTGTTTATACGGTCGGCTTGGTTAAGAAGGGTACACGCAAAAAAAGCCCCGCACCGCCATTTACTACTTCAACAATGCAGCAGGAGGCTTCGCGTCGGCTCAATTTCCAGTCACAGCGCACAATGAAAATTGCGCAGGAGCTTTATGAAGGTGTCGCCGTAAAGGGTCACGGTTCAATGGGTCTTATCACATATATGAGAACAGACTCTCTCCGTATCTCCGACCAGGCAAGACAGCAGGGCTCCGATTTTATTAAGGAAACCTACGGTGAAAAGTTCCTCCCCGAAAAGCCCCGCTTTTTCAAACAGCGTTCAAATGCTCAGGACGGTCACGAAGCAGTACGTCCCACAAACCCTGCACTTACTCCTGCAATGGTAAAGGACAGCCTTACCGTTGAGCAGTATAAGCTTTACAATCTCATCTGGCTTCGCTTCATGGCTAGCCTTATGGCTGACTGTGTTCAGAATACTGTCAAGGCAGAAATAAAAGCGCAGCGCCCCGATGAGGAACAGTATTGCACGTTTACCGCAACGGGCTATGAAGTGAAGTTTGAAGGTTTTACTGCGCTTTATGAAGAAAGCACGGAGGAGGATGAAGAAAAGGATGGCAAGCTGCCCGAACTCAAGAGCGGCGAGACACTTAAGCTCAAAGAGCTTGTGCCTGCACGTCACTTTACTCAGGCACCTCCCAGATATACAGAAGCATCGCTTATCAAGGCGCTTGAAGAAAACGGTGTAGGTCGTCCGAGTACCTATGCAACAATTATCACAACAATTATCAAGCGCGAATACGTAAAGAGATCTTCAAAACAGCTTCTTCCCACCGAGCTCGGTGTTGCAACAACCCGTCTTCTCGGTGAGCGTTTCCCGAAGATTGTCAACGTGAAATTCACGGCACAGATGGAAACGACGCTTGACGAGGTCGAGGACGGTAAGACGGATTATATTGCCGTGCTTCACGACTTCTACGGCGATTTTGAAAAGACGCTCGATAAGGCAAAGGCAGATATGCAAGGTGTCAAGATTGAGCTTGAAGAAGATAAAACTGATATTCCTTGCGATAAGTGCGGCGCAATGATGGTCGTCAAAATCGGTCGTTTCGGCAAATTCCTTGCCTGCCCGAATTATCCGGCCTGTAAGAATGCAAAACCTCTTATTCAGGAGACCAATGCTCTTTGTCCTAAGTGCGGCGCAAAGGTTGTTGAGAAACGCAGCCGAAAAGGTCACGTCTTCTACGGCTGTGAAAGCTGGCCCAAGTGCGATTTCGTAACATGGGATAAGCCCACGGGAGAAAATTGCCCGCAGTGCGGCAAGGCTCTTTTCAAAAAGAGAGGCGGTATGGTGTCTTGCCTCAACGAAGGATGCGGTTTTGAGAAAAAGGCAAGCAGAAAGAAAGGCAAAGAAGATGAGTAAGGCTACCGTTATCGGCGCAGGACTTGCCGGTGTTGAGGCTGCGTGGCAGCTTGCAAAAGCGGGTATAGAGGTTGAACTTTTTGAAATGAAACCTCAGAAATATTCGCCTGCGCATAAGCTTTCGGGCTATGCCGAGCTTGTCTGTTCAAACTCTCTCAAAGCAATGCGCCTTGACAGTGCGGCAGGTCTTCTCAAAGAGGAGATGCGCCGTTTCGGCTCGGTGTGTATGATTGCTGCTGAGCAGTGTTCGGTTGCCGCGGGCGGTGCGCTTGCGGTTGACCGTGATGAGTTTTCTGCAATTGTCACAAAGCTGATTGATGACAATCCGCTCATAACGGTAACGCACAGTGAGGTTGAAAAAATTCCTGAAGACGGTGTGGTTATTGTTGCGGCGGGTCCGCTTGTTTCCGACAGCCTTGCGGCAGATATAGACAGACTGTGCGGTGGCAGACTCAGCTTTTTTGATGCTGCAGCACCGATTGTCACGGCGGAAAGTCTCGATTACAACTGTGCATTTACCCAATCAAGATATGACCGCGGCGGTGAAGATGATTATATCAACTGCCCGATGAATAAAGAAGAGTATGAAGCCTTTTACGAGGCGATTACAACTGCGGAGCGTGCGGGTGTGCACGCATTTGATGAGCGGCACGACGTTTATGAGGGCTGTATGCCGATTGAGGCTATGGCTTCGCGCGGTGCGGATACAATGCGCTACGGTCCTTTGCGCCCCGTCGGCTTGCGTGACCCGAAAACAGGTCACAGACCCTGGGCTGTGCTCCAGCTCAGACGTGAAAATGCTGACGGTACGCTGTTCAATCTTGTCGGCTTCCAGACGAACCTTAAATTCAGCGAGCAGAAGCGTGTTTTTTCAATGATACCTGCGCTTAAAAATGCTGAGTTTGTACGTTACGGTGTTATGCACCGCAATACGTTTATCGATTCTCCGAAACTGCTCGGCGCGGACTACTCCTTCCGCTCAAGACCGGGGCTTTATTTTGCCGGTCAGATTACGGGCGTTGAGGGGTATATGGAATCTGCTTCGTCCGGTATACTTGCAGGCATAAATGCCGCAAGGTACATTCAGGGCAAGGAGCCGCTTATACTTAAAAATACAACTATGATGGGTGCTCTCGCTGAATATATCAGCTCATCCGAGTCGAAAGATTTTCAGCCGATGGGAGCAAACTTTGGTATATTGCCTGCGCTTGAAATCAAAATAAGGGATAAGCGCGAACGATATGCGGCTCTTGCTGACAGAAGTCTGAAAGAGCTTGAAACCAACTGAAAAGGGTGAATGAATAATGAAAATTATTGTTGATGCTTTCGGCGGAGATAATGCACCGCTTGAAATCCTCAAGGGCAGCCGATGGGCTGTTGAGGAACTTGGCGTTGATATTTTGCTCGTCGGTGATGAAGCAAAAATCAAAAAGTGTGCCGAAGAAAATTCCGTAAACATAAACGGAATGGAAATTCTTCAGGCTGACAAGGTCTTTGAGATGGAGTATGACCCCAAAACGGTTATGAAGGAACATTCCGATACATCACTTGCCATCGGTATGAATGCACTTGTTGAGGGCAAGGGCGATGCTTTTGTTTCGGCAGGCAGCACAGGCGCAATCGTAGTGGGCGCAACCTTTATCGTTAAGCGCATCAAGGGTGTCAAGCGTGCGGCAATAGCAAGCATTATGCCGTCGCAGAAGAGCCCCTTTATGCTTCTGGATTGCGGCGCTAACGTTGAATGTAAGCCTGAACATCTTTGCCAGTTTGCAACAATGGGTTCCATATATATGAAAAATATCATCGGTGTTGAAAATCCACAGGTCGGTATTGCCAATATCGGTGTCGAGCCCAACAAGGGCACACAGCTTCAGCTTGATACCTACGAAATGCTCAAGGACAGCAACCTCAACTTTATAGGTAACGCAGAGGTGCGTGATATTGCTTACGGCGCAGCTGACGTTATCGTTGCCGACGGATTTACCGGCAACGTGATTCTCAAGATGTACGAGGGCGTTGCAGGCGCGCTTTCAAAGCGTATCAAGAGCGTTTTCAAAAAGAACGTAATATCAATGATTTCATACCTCGGCGTTAAGAAGGGTATGGATGATTTCAAATCCAGTATGGATTATAAGGAGTACGGCGGAGCCGTTCTTCTGGGTGTAAAACAGCCTGTTATCAAGGCTCACGGCTCATCTGATGCGAGAGCATTCAAGAATGCAATCCGTCAGGCTGTCGGCTGTGTAAACAAAAACGTAATCGGTCAGATTACAGAAAATATCGGAGAGTGAAGCTCTTGAAACCTGATATTGCTGCCTTTGAGCAGAAAATAAATTATACTTTCAAAAACAAGGAGTTGCTTGCAACTGCGCTGACTCATTCATCCTATGCGAATGAGTGCGGCGGTACATTCAACGAGCGCCTTGAGTTTCTCGGTGATTCGGTGCTCGGCATGATTACCGCAGAGTATTTTTTCCGCCACCACAAAAATATGCCTGAAGGTGAGCTGACAAAGCTGCGTGCGGCAACCGTATGTGAAAAGTCTCTTTTCAGCTTTGCAAAGCAGATTGATCTCGGCTCTTTTATAATGCTCGGCAAGGGTGAACTCAATACCGGCGGCAGAGAGCGCCCGTCAATTGTATCGGATGCGTTTGAGGCTGTTATTGCCGCAATATATCTTGACGGTGGAATGGAAAGCGCAAGAGAATTTGTAATCGGTTTTGTTAAAGACAGCAAAATGCATACCGGTGTAGCTGCCTTTAAGGATTATAAAACAATTCTTCAGGAAATAATTCAGCGCAACCCGGAGGAAAGGCTTGAATACGTCCTTTCGGGTGAGAGCGGTCCTGCGCACGACAAAATATTTGAGGTTGAAATTCATCTTAACAGTAATATTATCGGCAAGGGTGTGGGTCACAGCAAGAAGCTTGCTGAGCAGGCTGCTGCAGGTGAAGCGCTCAAGCTTATGGGCATAGAGGTATGAAACACGCAAATATAGCTGTTTTTGTTCCGCACAACGGCTGTCCGAACCAGTGCAGTTTTTGCAATCAGCGTACGATTTCGGGTGCGGCAAAGCAACCCTCACCCGAGGATGTTGCCCTTGCCTGCGAAACTGCAATGCGCGGCGGCTGTGACGGGGCGTGCGTGCAGCTTGCGTTTTTCGGCGGAAGCTTTACCGCAATCGACAGGAGTTATATGCTCTCTTTGCTTGAAGCTGCACAGCCGTACATAAAAAGCGGTTTCCTCAACGGAGGTATCCGTATTTCTACAAGACCTGATTTTATTGATGATGAGATTCTGGTGCTTCTGCGTGAATACGGTGTGCGTGCCATTGAACTCGGCGCACAGAGTATGAATGACAGGGTGCTTGCGCTCAATAAGAGGGGACATACAGCGAAAGACGTTGAAATAGCGTCAAAACTCATAAAAGAAAACGGTTTTGAACTCGGCCTTCAGATGATGACGGGGCTTTACGGCTGCGATGCAGATGAAAGCTATATGACGGCAAGGCGGTTCATTCAGCTCAAGCCCGACACGGTAAGGATATATCCGACCGTGGTGCTTCCGGGTACGTTGCTTGCACAGCTTTATCAGAGCGGAGAATACAGTGTTCATACGCTCGATGAAACTGTTGAAATCTGTTCCGTACTGCTCGAAATGTTTGAACAGGCAGGCATTAATGTAATACGTCTCGGTCTTCACGCTCAACAGGATGTCTGCGACGGCTATCTTGCAGGCGGTTATCATCCTGCATTGCGTGAACTTTGCGAAGGCGAAATTTATTACAGAAAAATCAGCTCAGCCCTTGAGGGTAAGCCTCAGGGAAGATATGACATAAATGTTTCACCGCAGGAAATCTCAAAAGCAGTGGGACAGAAAAGGAAAAATATCGCTCGTTTGTCAGAACGCGGATACATTTGCAGAGTACGCGGCGACGAGCGGCTTAAAAGATTTGAATTGACAGTAGGGTGAGAAGATGTTTTTAAAATCACTTGAAATGCAAGGCTTTAAATCCTTCCCCGACAAGACGGTGCTTGATTTCGGTCAGGGGATAACCTCTGTTGTCGGACCTAACGGCTCCGGTAAGAGTAACATCTCCGATGCCGTGCGTTGGGTTCTTGGTGAGCAGTCTACGAAGAATCTTCGCGGATCCAAGATGGAGGATGTTATATTCAGCGGTACGGGTGTACGCAGGGCACAGGGTTTTGCTGAAGTAACGCTCAGACTTGACAATTCCGACCGCGCACTTAAGTGTGATAAGGATGAAGTCAGCGTTACACGTCGTTATTACCGCTCGGGTGAAAGTGAATATATCATTAACGGCGAAGTGGTCCGTCTCAAAGATGTCAACGAGATGTTTATGGATACGGGCCTTGGCCGCGACGGATATTCGATGGTCAGCCAGGGCAGAGTTGCCGATATGGTTTCGTCGAAATCCAATCAGCGCCGTGATATGCTTGAGGAGGCGGCAGGTATTTCCCATTACCGTTACCGCCGAAACGATGCAAACCGAAAGCTTGCACAGGCTGAAGAAAATATGATTCGTCTGCGTGACATTCTCACAGAGCTTGAAGACAGGGTCGGTCCGCTTAAGATACAGAGCGAAAAGGCACAGAAATTCCTTGTTCTTGCAGAGGAACGCAAGGTGCTCGAAATCGGTCTGTGGCTTCACACTATCGATAAGGTGCGTGAACAGCTCAGAGCGCACGAGGATAAGCTCAACACGGCGACGGCTCAGTATGAGGCTGTTGACGCAGAGCTTAACGTAATTGTGCAGGAAATGGAAGAAGCAATGGAGCACAGCCGACAGCTTACAGTCAGCATCGATGAAGCCCGTGAGGGTGCATCGGGCATTGAGGAGCAGGCGGCACAGCTTGATGCTCAGGTTGCTGTTGAACTTAACTCAATTGAGCATAACAATGAAACCATATCACGAATCACACGCGAGATGGAGCTTGCTTTAGAATCCAAGCAGACACTTGATGATGAAATAACAGAGACAATGAAGACTGTTGAGCTGCTTAAAAATGCCGAAAAGCAAAAGCGTGCACAGCTTGCAGAAGCATCGGAGCAGATAGAAGGTCTTAAGGAGCAGAGCCGTGTTTTTGTTGAAAAGATTGCCGCTCTCTCCGATGAGATTTCGCAGTTTGCAATAAAAATAGGCGATTGCCGTGTCGAAATTTCAACGGCAAATTCCTCAATTGAGGAGATTACATCGCGACTCGAAACGATTGATGATATTGTTGCTTCACGTAACGATGCAAAGACGGAGCTTGAAGCTAAGCGCGCAGAAGGTGAAGCACAGCTTGCTGCGGCAAAAGAGCTTGTTGTTGTAACGTCGAACGCTTTCCGAGGTTACGAGTTAAAGGTTGAATCACGCACTCAAAAAGCAGAACAGCAGCGCCGCGAGATTGACGAACTCGGCCTTGAAATTGACCGAATTCGCTCAAGGGCAAAGATGCTTGATGACCTCGAAAAGAATATGGAAGGCTATTCCGGCAGCGTTAAGGCTGTTATGCGCGAGGTGAAGCGCGGCACGCTCAGAGGCATTGAGGGTGTCCTTTCACAGCTTATTAGTGTTGAGGAGCAATATTCCGTTGCTATTGAAACAGCCCTCGGCGCAGCACTTCAGAATATTGTTACACAGACGGAAAACGATGCCAAGCGCGCAATCAACTTCCTTAAGGATAACAAGTCCGGCCGTGCAACCTTCCTTCCGCTTACCGCAATCAAAAGCAGAGCGCTCGAAGAAAAAGGCCTTGATGACTGCTTCGGTTATGTTGCTGTTGCTTCCGAGCTTGTCGGATGCGATAAAAAGTATAACGAGGTTATAGGCTCACTCCTCGGCAGGACGGTTGTTGTTGAGGATATGGACTGTGCCGTTATGATTGCAAAGAAGTATTCTCACAAGCTGAAGATTGTCACGCTTGACGGTCAGGTTGTCAATCCCGGTGGCTCAATGACGGGCGGTTCGCGTACTCAAAATGCAGGTATACTCAGCCGTGCCAATGAGATTGAAAGACTCAATAACGAGGTTGTCAAGCTCACGGGTGAGTTTGATGAAATGCAGGCGGGATATAAGGAGCTTCTTGCTGATCTTTCAGCTTGCCGCGCAGATCTTGCAGGCACTCAGGCAGATCTTACCCGTGCACAGGAGGATGTTATCCGCCGTGAGGGTGAGCTTAAGCTTATAGTTGATAAGATTGAGGACACACTTAGCTCCATCGACGAGCTTGCGGATGAAAAGGCAAACGCAGGTGAACGTCTTGCAACTCTTAATGCCACCGTTGAGGATGCCAAGAGCAGAGCAAAAGAGCTTGAGGAGCATACTGCATCTCTGCGCCTTGAAATTGAGCAGGCAAACAGCGGCAGAGCCCGTCTGGGAGAAGATGAAACGGAGCTTCAGAAGGCTGAAAACAAGGCCAAGATGGATATTCTCTCTATTCAGAAGGACGTTCAGGCTAAGCTCGAAGCGGTTGCACTTCTGCGCCACCGTATTGCAAATCAGGGTATCAAAGTTGAGGATCTCAACCGTGAAATAGGCGAAATAGCACAGAAGAGCTGTGATATAAGAACCAATATCACTCAACTTGAAGAGCAGGCGGCACAGCTCAGAAGCAGGAGCAAGGACACGAAGCAGGATATTGTCAGCTTTGTCGAGCGTAAGAATGAGCTTGACGCAAGGGCATCCGTTCTCCGACAGGAGGAAAGAGCTAAGTCATCCGACCGCGAAAAGCTTTCTGCTGAGGTTGTCAGACTTGAAGAGCGCAAGGGAATTATGGAAAAAGAGCTTGACGATACGGTTTCAAAGCTGTATGACGAGTATCAGCTCACAAGAAGTGAAGCGATTGAGCTTGGCATTGAGCTCGGCGATATTTCTGAGGCACGCCGCAAGCTTCAGGAGCTTAAAAACAAAATCAGAGCACTCGGTAACGTCAACGTTGCCGCAATTGATGAATACAAAGAGGTATCAGAGCGATATGAGTTTATGAGTGCTCAGATTGCCGATATTGAGAAATCCAAGACGGAGCTTGAAAAGCTCATCGGAGAGCTTACCGCAAAAATGGCGGCACAATTCCGCGAACAGTTCGCAAAAATCAACCGTCACTTCGGCGAAACATTCTCCGAGTTGTTTGATGGCGGTAAGGCGGAGCTTTTGCTTGAAGATGAACACAATGTTCTTGAATGTCCGATTGAAATCAAGGTTCAGCCTCCGGGCAAGAACGTTCAGAACATTGATCTGCTTTCCGGCGGTGAAAAGGGACTTTCTGCGATTGCACTTCTTTTTGCCATTCTCAAGGTTTCTCCTGCACCCTTCTGCTTCTTCGATGAGGTTGAGGCTGCGCTTGACGATGTCAATGTTGTGCGTTATGCCCAGTACGCACGCCGTATGACCAAAAACACTCAGTTTATTCTTATTACGCACCGCAGAGGCACCATGGAAGAAGCGGATATTCTCTACGGTGTAACGATGCAGGAAAAGGGCGTTTCAAAGCTGCTTGAGCTCAAGACGGCAGAGATGGCACGTAAGCTCGGATTGGCTTAAATTGCCCGCCCGATGAAACGTGAATAGGTATAATAAATAAGCGGAAAACTGAATAAATCAGGAATAAATTACCAAAACTAAAAGGCATCGACGGGTTGAACCGTCGGTGCCTTTCTTTATTATACTACATATATTATATAAGGAGTTTTGTTATGAAAAAGAGATTAAGAATGATTGCCGTGTTTGCGGTTGCTTTCAGCCTTGTCGTTAGCGTTGCTGATTTTGCCGCCGACTGTGCCGAGGTGCGCCGTGACGTGCTAAGGCTTCACGTTGTTGCCGCCTCGGATACGCAGGTCGATCAGCAGCTTAAGCTTATGGTGCGCGATGCCATACTTGAAGCCGGCGGAAATATATTTGACGGTACGGTAACGGCAGAGGAGGCAGAGCGGATTATTACCCCGAAAGCTGACGAACTTGTGAAGGTTGCAGAAGACGTACTCAGGGCAAACGGGTGCAATTATTCGGTAGAGGTAAGTGTCGGCGAAGAGTATTTTTCTACGCGTTGCTATGAGGAGTTTACAATGCCTGCAGGTGTCTATACGGCTGTGCGTGTCAATATCGGACCTGCAAGCGGACAGAATTGGTGGTGCGTGATGTTTCCGCCGCTGTGTTTGCCGGCAGCTTTTGCCGATGCAGATGCTTTTTTCAGCGATGATGAAATGCAGGTTATCACTTCTTCGCCGGAATACGAGCCGCGTTTTAAAATAGTAGAAATATTTGAATCAATAAAAAACAGGTTGAGTTAGTCGGATGTAAATCTGCTTCCCTGTCTGATACCGTCCTCTTTAAATCTTTTGTTGATGGTGTTGAGCACAACCTTCTTGTTTGCACTCCATGCAGGCGCAATAAGGTCTTTCTTGGCACCGTCACCGGTCAGACGGTGAATAACGGTTTCGGGCGGCAACAGCATAACGCAGTTTTCGAGTATATCGATGTAATTATCCATATCCAATACTTGAAATTTACCCCGTCTGTATTCTTCTGCCAAATCGGTGCCGTCAATTACGTGAAGCAACTGAAGTTTTATGCCGTTAATGCGCATATCAGCAAGGTGCCTTACGGTGTCGTATATCATCTCTTCGCTTTCGCCCGGCAGACCTATTATTATGTGCACGATAACTTCGATGCCGACTGCACGCAGCCTTTTTACTGCATTGTCGAAAACTTCAAGCTTGTAGCCTCTGCGTATATATTCGGCAGTGCTCTCGTGAATTGTTTGAAGCCCGAGCTCGACAAATACGGGCTTTGTTTGGTTAAGTTCAGCGAGCAGTTCAATTACGTCATCAGGCAAACAGTCAGGACGTGTACCTACTGAAAGGGCGACTATATCGTCAGGCTCAAGCGCAGAGGTGAAAAGCTGGCGGAGCCTTTTAACAGGTGCATACGTGTTGGTGTAATCCTGAAAGTAGGAGATATAACGTGCATCTTTTGCTTTTTTGCTTATAAGAGCTTTTGCGTGAGCTATCTGATCGTCGATGTTAATGCAGGGCTTTGCGGCAAAATCTCCTGAACCTTTTGGTGAGCAAAATATGCATCCGCGTGTTCCGAGCGTCCCGTCACGGGTTGGACAGGTCATTCCACCGCTTAATGAAAGCTTATATATTTTGCAACCAAAACGTTTTTTCATAGCTGAGTTGAAAGAGTTAAACATTGTTTTCACCGTTTCGCATTTTTAGATATATGAATTGTACCACAGCAAAAGAGAGAATACAATAACCATCAATTTGTGCACTCTGTAAAGGCAATAACTATATAATGTATATAATTATATATAGCCTGAACAAGCGGATTTTGAAACGCGAGGTCGCGTGTTTTTAAAGTCTAAAAAATTCCAAAAAACTTCAAAAAAAGTGTTGACAAGTGAGCGCGGATTTGTTATTATAGCAAGGCGCTCGTGAGGAGCGCAGACAACAGAATAACGAACTGAAAAAAGTTCAAAAAAGTTGAAAAAAGTGTTGACAAGCTAAAACGGATGTGATATAATTCATAAACGTTGCGGCAAAAAGCGCAACAC
>JAZSOM010000020.1:0-24635 GCA_045536955.1 Acutalibacteraceae bacterium | reverse complement strand
TTATGACATCTTCATCAAGCCCCGGTGTATCTCTTAAGAGTGAAGGTATTTCATACATTGCAGGTTCCGACCTTCCCGCTCTTATCGTCAACGTTCAGCGTGGCGGCCCCGGTCTTGGCGGTATTCAGCCCTCACAGTCGGATTATTTCCAGGCAGTTAAAGGCGGCAGCCACGGTGACTTTAAGAAGATTGTTCTTGCACCGTCATCTGTTCAGGAAATGGCTTCTCTTACTTCAACTGCATTTGACCTTGCAGATAAGTACAGAATGCCTGCTATGATTCTTGCAGACGGTACTATGGGTCAGATGATGGAGCCTGTTGAACTTCCTGAGCCTGACGCAAAATCGTTCGATAAACCCTGGGCGCTTACAGGTACTAAGGGTGAGAGAAAGCACAACATCGTCAACTCTCTTTACCTCAAGCCCGAAGAGCTTGAAAAGACAAACTTTGAGCGCTATGAGCGTTATAAGGAAATTGAAGAGAACGAAGTTCTTTTTGAAGAGTATTTAATGGATGATGCAGAAATCTGCGTTGTTTCTTTCGGCATCACAGCACGTGTAGCTAAGAATGCAATCGTAGAAGCAAGAGCAAAGGGCATCAAGGTTGGTATGATTCGTCCAATCACACTCTGGCCGTTCCCCACCAAGGTTCTCAGAGCAGCAGCAGACAAGTGCAAGGCATTCATTTCCGTTGAAATGAATATGGGTCAGATGATTGAAGATATTCAGCTTGCTGTTGAATGCAAGAAGCCTGTATATCTTTGCAACCGCGTAGGCGGTATGATTCCCTCTCCCGAAGAGGTACTTGCAAAGATTGAAAATGTCAATGAAGGAGGCGACAGATAATGGCTATCGTATTTGAAAAACCCAAGTCATTAACAGATGCAACTCTCCACTATTGCCCGGGTTGCACACACGGTATTATCCACCGACTTGTTGCCGAGGCGATTGATGAGCTTGGCATTCAGGGCAGAACAATTGGTGTAGCGCCTGTCGGTTGCTCCGTTATGGCTTACGATTATTTTGATGTAGACTTTGTTCAGGCTCCTCACGGCAGAGCACCGGCTGTTGCAACAGGTGTTAAGCGTGCAGATCCCGAAAACAATATTGTATTTACATATCAGGGCGACGGTGACCTTGCCGCTATCGGTACTGCTGAAACAGTTCACGCAGCAGCAAGAAGAGAGAATATCACTGTTATTTTCGTCAACAACGCTATTTACGGTATGACAGGCGGTCAGATGGCTCCTACAACTCTTCCCGGTCAGGTTACACAGACCTCTCCTTACGGCAGAGACGTTGAGACAGTCGGTTATCCCATCAAGGTTTGTGAGCTTCTCTCAACTGTTGACGGTGCAGCTTATCTTGAAAGAGTTGCTGTCAACAGCCCCGCAAACATCAAAAAGGCAAAGAAGGCAATCAAAAAGGCTTTCCAGAACCAGATTGAAGGCAAGGGCTTCTCTCTTATTGAGGTTGTTTCAACCTGTCCTACAAACTGGGGTATGACACCTGTAAAGGCACTCGAGTGGCTTGAGGAGAATATGCTTCCTTACTATCCTCTCGGTGTTTATAAAGATATCTATGCAGAAGAGGAGGCAAAATAAGATGAGCTGTAATATTCTTTTTGCCGGCTTCGGCGGTCAGGGTATACTTTTTGCCGGTAAGTTTGTTGCATATAAGGGTCTTCTTGAGAACAAGCAGGTTTCCTGGCTTCCTTCTTACGGTCCCGAAATGCGCGGCGGTACTGCAAACTGCAGTGTTATCGTTAGTGATGAACCGATCGGTTCTCCCATCGTCAGCAACCCCGATGTTCTCGTTGCAATGAACCTTCCCTCACTCGACAGATATGAAAATGAGGTTGTTTCAGGTGGTAAGATTTTTGTCGATTCAACTCTTATTTCCCGTAAGGTCGAAAGAACGGACGTTGACGTTTATTATATCCCCGCAACTGAAATTGCCAACGAAAAAGGCATCAGCACACTTGCAAATATGATCATAACAGGTAAGCTTCTCAAGGAAGTTCCCATGCTCGGTTTTGACGGTATTGATGCACCCTTGTCAAAGGTTGTTTCCGCACGTCATCAGAATCTTCTTGAGGTTAACAAAACAGCTCTCAAGCTCGGTTATGATTATTGAGATTTGAAAAGAGGTATTTTTCAATGAACTACAATTTTAAAATAGAAAAAACCACTGCTCCCAAGGCAAAGCCTGCAGACGAGAGCAAGCTTGGTTTCGGTAAAATCTTCACAGACCATATGTTTGTTATGAATTATGATGAGGGTCAGGGCTGGCACGACGGCAGAATCGTTCCTTACGGTCCGCTTGCTCTTGATCCGTCTTCAATGGTTTTCCACTATGCACAGGAGCTTTTTGAAGGTCTTAAGGCTTACAGAGTTGCTGACGGAAGCATCCAGCTTTTCCGTCCTCAGAAGAACATTGAAAGAATGAACAACACCTGCGACCGCCTTTGTGTTCCGCGTATCGATCCCGATCTTGCGCTTGAAGCTATAAAGGCAGTAGTTGATGTTGATAAAGATTGGGTTCCTCACAGCGACGGAACTTCTCTTTACATTCGTCCGTTCATCATTGCAACAGACGCTTTTCTTGGTGTGCACGCTTCTCATAGCTATATCTTCTGCATTATTCTTTCTCCTGTCGGTTCATACTACGCTAACGGTATGGATCCCGTTAAAATCTATATTGAGAGAGAATACGTACGTTGCGTAAAGGGCGGTACGGGTATGGCTAAGGCAGGCGGCAACTATGCGGCATCTCTTATCGGTCAGGAAAAGGCAGATAAAATGGGCTATGCTCAGGTTCTCTGGCTTGATGGTGTTGAAAGAAAGTACATCGATGAAGTCGGCGCAATGAACGTTTTCTTTGTTATTGATGACGTCGTTATCACTCCCACTCTTGAAGACGGTAACATTCTTCCCGGTGTTACAAGAGCTTCTTGTATCGAGGTTCTTAAGGCAAACGGCTACAAGGTCGAAGAGAGAAAGCTTTCTGTTGACGAAGTTAAAGAGGCTTACAAGGCAGGCAAGCTTACAGAATCGTTCGGTACAGGTACTGCAGCTGTTATTTCACCTGTCGGTGAATATATTGACGGTGACGAGCACCTTGTTATCAATGATTCAAAAATCGGCCCCGTTGCTCAGTTCCTTTATGATGA
This sequence comes from Acutalibacteraceae bacterium, assembly GCA_045536955.1. Lineage (GTDB taxonomy): Bacteria > Bacillota > Clostridia > Oscillospirales > Acutalibacteraceae > UBA8612. The sequence goes on along the minus strand of JAZSOM010000020.1, from coordinate 21,464 downwards.
GCTTACGGGTATCCAGTGGGGCAAGAAGGAAGATAAGCTTAACTGGATTGTTAAAGTTAACTGATTAGATTACAACTGAAAAAGGCTGCACGGATTCTGCTGGATTATCGTGCAGCCCTTTTGTTTTATTGTGTTGATTTTATCCTTGCAGGAGTGATATAATCGTAGACAGAAAGTGGGTGAGTGTCAATTGAAGACGGGAACTGTGTTCAATATCCAAAAATTCTGCATACACGACGGTGACGGTATCCGAACCTGCATATTCCTGAAGGGTTGTCCTCTAAGGTGTATATGGTGTCACAACCCCGAAAGCCTGGATAAATCTGCCGTCCTTTCTTTTGACAGTCAGAAATGCTCGCTGTGCGGCAGGTGCCTTGAGGTTTGTTCTTTACGTTCTGTCAGGGACGGGGTTATTACGGTTGAACGTAATAAATGTGCACGATGCGGAAAGTGTATACAAATCTGCTTGTCCGGTGCCAACGAAATTATCGGCAAAGATGTGACGGCGCGCCAGGTTATTGGTGAAGTAATAAAAGATAAGATGTTTTATGACAGCTCCGGCGGCGGTCTTACCGTTACAGGCGGCGAGCCCTCCTATCAGGCTGAATTTACATTGGAGCTTTTGAAGCTTGCGAAAGATTCCGGCATTTCCGTTGCAATAGAAACCTGCGGTATAGGCTCACGCGAATTTTACGAAAAAGCCGCAGAGCTCGGCACCGTTTTCCTTTATGATATAAAGTGTATTGATCCTGTGCGACACCGATTACTTACCGGCGCGGACAATGCTCGCATTATGTCTAATCTTTGCTGGTTGATGGACGCGGGAGCGGATATAATTATCAGGTTACCCTTGATTCCGGGTTGCAACGACAGTGACGAGGATATTGCCGCTTTGTCAGAATTTCTCAATGAAAAACGAGGAAGGTACAGATATGCAGAGATTATGCCTTATCATGCTTTAGGTACGGCAAAAGCAGAGAAGACGGGTGCAGTTTCTCAATATGTTCACGAAAACGCAAACAGTGCCGATATTTCCCGCTGGTTATCGCTTTTTGCTTCTCACGGTGCTGATGTAAAAATATCTGAATAATTTTGTGTTGAGGTTTGACTATGACAGACTTAATTAAAATAGACCCTTTCCTTTACGGCTATTTTCTTGACGAAAATCTTGAACACGGTGAAAGGGTAGGTCTTGCTCTTCTTTATGCCGCGAAAAATATTGAAATCAGTTTTTCGCGTCGATTACTTCCTGAAACAGCTTTTGAAACAAAGTACGGCACTTCAGGTTATTCTCCTTCCGAGGGTCTTTGGTTTTCTGTTGAAAAGATTGCCGATCTTGCTGAAAAATTTCCTGAGCATAAGGAGCTTTTGTGCCGATATATCATCGAAATTAACGCTTTTAGAAGTAAGGCGAGAAGACTTTATTCGGAAACTTCTGAAGCTCTGAACCGTTCCGGTGCCGAATGGGGTGGCGGTTGGGGCGGACACTCAAACCCTGATTACGGTAGAATTGTTAATTGCGGTACTGATTATATTCGTACAATAATTGCCGATAACCGCAACAAATATCCCGATGAAGCGTGGTTTTATAATTCCTGTATCTATGTTCTTGATGCGATGGATATTATCGGTGAAAGATACCGGATTGCCGCTCTGGAAAAAGCAGAAACCTGTGGGAATTCCTATGATAAAGAGTTTCTGTTACGCGTGTCAAAGGCTTTTGAAACCGTACCGAAGAAGCCCGCCAATGACTTTTTGTCGGCGATGTGTTCATTTATGCTCGTTTTTGCTCTCGACGGCAGTGATTCACCGGGCAGATTTGACCAATATATGTATCCCGCATACAAAAAAACCGAAGACAAAGAAGAAATAACAGACCTTATAGACCGACTGTGGGATTATTTTTATTCTCACCGTTCGTGGAACCTTTGTATTTCCGGCAGTGATGAAAACGGGAATGACGAATCCAATGAACTTACCTACGAAATTCTTGCGGCGGTAAGGAAAAAAGGCTATAACACACCCAATCTCACTTGCCGTGTTCACTCGGGTACGCCCGACAAGCTTTGGTCTGAAATTGCTGAAACTCTCGCAACAGGAACGGGACTTCCTGCGCTTTATAATGATGACGTGGTTTGTGCCGCGCTTGAAAAAATCGGCATATCGCCTGAGGACAGTCACGATTATTGTATGAACGGCTGTAATCAGATCGATATTCTCGGCAAAAGCCATATGGGTCTTGAAGACGGTGAGGTTGTGTTCACAAAGTGCCTTGAATTTGCGCTGCACAACGGTGTTGATGCTATGAGCGGCAAAAAAGTTTCGGTTGAAACAGGTGACCCGAGAACCTTTGATACATACGAAAAGCTTGAACGGGCTTTTATAAATCAGCTGGAGTTTGTAACCTACAATTCTTGCAGCAGTGCTAACGATTGGCAGCAGCTTCGCGGTGTGTTTGAGCCTCATCCCTTGCGTTCGTGCCTGATTGAAGGCTGCCTTGAAAAAGGACGAGATTACAGAAACGGCGGTCCGCTTTACAATCACGGCCAAATTCTGGCTGAGGGTATTGCAGATACAGGAGACAGTCTGTATGCAATCAAAAAGCTTGTTTATGATGAAAAGAAATATACAATGTCGGAGCTTATCGATGCGCTTGATGCAAACTTTGAAGGCTGCGAACAGCTTCACCGTGATTTTAGATGCTGTGAAAAATTCGGGAACGACATTGAAGCGGTTGACGAAATAACTGCAAAGATTCTCAATCGGTTTTTCACCGTTCTGAAACGCAACCGAACATACAGAGGCGGTGTGTTTACGGGCGGGTGCAGTACGTTCAACCGTGCCGCAAATTACGGTCGGCAGACCGCGGCACTGCCTAACGGAAAGCTGAAGGGAGAGCCTCTTCTTGCGGACAGTATTGCCGCAACCCCCGGGCGTGACGAAAACGGCCCTACGGCACATATAAAATCCGTCCTGAAATACAGCCACACCGATGCGTGCAGCGGCTTTGTGTTCCAGAATAAATTTGAAAAGAAGCTGTTTTGCAGTGAAAAGGGCAAGGCTTCATTTATTGCGCTTGCAAAGGCATTTTTTGCAGGCGGCGGGCAGCAGTATACAGTTACCGTTGTTTCTCCGGAGGAGCTTATAAATGCAAAGGAGCACCCCGAAAATTACCGTAACCTTATCGTACGTGTGGGCGGTTACAGTGATTATTTCGTGAATCTTAGTGCGGAGCTTCAGGATAATGTTATCGAAAGATCATTTATAACCGAGAGGTGACAATGCAATCAGTGTAGAATTAAGCTGCGGTAGATAACAGCCATCCGAACGATTTTGGATTTATGTCAATGGCACAGATTGCCGGTTATCTTCTTGAAAAAAGACAGAGTTTTTGGTCAAGTGAAAAATGATTTTTGTGGGAACTGAATATGGAATTTAATGAGAAATTACAGGAATTAAGAAAACAAAAGGGAATAACTCAGGAAGAACTTGCTCAGTCGATTTTTGTATCGAGAACCGCTGTTTCAAAGTGGGAATCGGGCAGAGGTTACCCGAATATCGAATCGCTGAAAGCACTTGCAAAATTTTTTGGTGTTACGGTTGATGATCTTCTTTCGGGTGATGAGCTTTTAACCGTTGCCGAAGAGGAGTCGGTCCAAAAGAACAAAAGGCTTTGTGATCTTGTGTTCGGATTGCTGGACGTAAGTGCTTCTATGTTCTTCTTTCTTCCGCTTTTCGGTCAGAATGTGAGCGGCACTGTTGAAGCTGTTTCGCTTTACGGTTTTGCTGAAACGTCATTGTTGCTGAAAAGCGCATATATTGCCGTTGTGGCTTTGATTGTTCTTACGGGCGTGCTTATGCTTGCGCTCCAATCGTTTCGCCCAAAGCTGTGGGTGCGCAGTAAAAGCGGCATTTCGCTTGCTTTGAATGCTGTGGGAATACTTCTGTTTATTATCAGCCGTCAGCCGTATGCGGCGGCACTTTTGTTCATTTTTTCGGTAATCAAAGCGATATTGCTGTTAAAAAAGCAATGATACGAAAGGTGTCACGGTGTGTGACGCCTTTTTTCTTGCCACTGATGAATCCTCACTGTATGCTGTTTTCGGGCGAAAGCCTAATACAGATATAAAAGAGGTTGTTAAAATGAAAAACAAAATGAGTCCCCGCATTTTATTGTCAGCGTTTTTGCTTGCGGCTTTTGCCGTGTGGACCTGTGTTGTCAGGTTTGTTGAAGTAAAGCCTGTCGGACCGAATGGCTCTTCTGTCGGTTTGGCTACTCTCAATTCAAGCTTTCACAGCCTTACCGGTGTGAATTTCACACTTTACAATATTACCGATTGGCTCGGGGTGTTGCCTGCTTTGGTTGTGATGAGTTTTGCTCTGCTCGGTCTTGCTCAGTGGCTGAAACGTAAAAAACTCAGCAGGGTAGATGCAAATGTTTTTATTCTCGGCGGGTTTTACGTTGCCGTTATGGCTGTATTTGTTTTCTTTGAAAACGTTGTTGTAAATTACCGACCTGTTTTAATTGGCGGAATCCTTGAAGCATCCTATCCTTCTTCAATCACTTTGCTTGTTATGTGCGTAATGCCTACCGCTCTTATGCAGTTGAATGCAAGGATTAAGAATGTTTTTATTAGGCGTTTTGTTTGCGTTGCAATTGTTGCTTTTACCGTCTTTATGGTTTTGGCACGGCTTATTTCGGGCGTACATTGGTTTACGGATATTATCGGCGGTGTACTGTTGAGTGCAAGTCTTGTCTCAGCTTACAGTGCTGCTGTTTTATGGGCTGGAAACAGATTTTCAAAAAGATTACAATAAAAAATAGAGCTCACGGAGTTTTTCGTGAGCTCTATTTGCTTATATAAGTGTGTAGGTTTCGTTTTCTTTTGTTTCAAAGGTTACGGTGTTTCCGTCAGCTTTGAATGCGACGTTTGTTCCGTCCGATTCTCTTGTAATGCATCCGATTCCGTCACATTCGGCAGTGCATTTCCTGCCGCGCAGGCTTTTAATCTTAAGTGAAATTACTTTTTCATCTTTAAGGTCTGCACTTACGAGAAAAGCGCCGTTTGCGCGGAGATTTTCGAACGAAGCGTTGCTCTTTTTATCCCAACAAGGGAAAAGTCTGATAACGCCTTCGTAGCTTTGCATAAGCATTTCGTTTATTGTTGCGGGCACTGTTGTCAGGTGCTCAATTCCTCCGCCGTGGTGTCGGAAAAGTCTGTTGGGCAGACCAAATTCTTTTATATTCTGCCTGATACCCTCCATAATAAAATCGGGGTCAACTCCGATTCTTGCGCCTGCGGGCAGATAAGAGTTTGATCCGTTGTCATCAAGGCGTCTGTCATTGATGAAGTAAGTGTTTCTCGCAATCTTCAGCAACTTTTCGCCCGAGGATAAGCCAATCTGTGAAGCCGGATAAATGTGCTGAAGACCTACCGTGTTTTCGTCTCTCCAGCGGATACCCCGTTTGGAATACTTGAAACATTTCTTGCCGCGTTTGATAAACGTCGGGAAATCGCTTAAATTTTCGCTGATTTCTTGCCATACGGCAAGCTTATCTGTGTTGAGGTTTAATTCTTTTGAAATATCGTAAATGCCTTGGAAAAGCAGCTTTACCAATCCGAGCGAATTGATCGCGTTTACTGTCTCAATCTGCCCCTTATGTGTGATATATCTGAATTTTTCGCCGCGATAATAGGGGATTTCGTGGGCGGCATCATTCTTTATTATATATCTGCCGTTTTTCTTGACAAGGTAATCTTCCCAGAATGCGGTGACGTTTAAGATGAAGTCGTAGTAGTTTGCTTTTGCATACTCTTTATCGTACGTGGAATACCAATGCATTATGGGAATAAGCGCAGCGTATGCGGCGTGGCTTTTCTGCCCAAGAAAAAGAATACCGTGTTCTTTGCAATCAGCCTGGCTGTATACGTCAAGGGCTTTCGGTCCGAAACTGACGGGGAGTGCGTAGCCGCCGCAGCCGAAAAGCTTTGCAAATTTTGCTGCATTTTCTGACATTTCGTTGATAGGTGCCATATATCCGTCAAAAAGTTCGGGGTGGTTAGCGGAGAATATGCAGTAATATGGCGCTTCATAGTTGTAGTTCATGTGATAATCTCCCGCCCAGGGGAAAAAATCATCAGTTATAAAGTTGCCGAACAATCCGGGTGGGAATGCTTTGTTGCCCATACATCCGGCAAGATGATAAAGGCTTGAATTGTAGAATTTTTCAATTTCCTTGTCCTCAAGTGTAACTTTTGATGCTGAAAAAAAGCTTTGCCATTTGTCTTCCGTGGCAGTTTTACTCAGGTCATAGTTGCAGTTTTCAGCCATTTCAACAGCCTTATCGACATAGTTTCCATCGTCAAAGTTTGTGACAACAGATACGCAGTAACGCACCTTTTTTTGCCCGTCGTCTACTCTTGAGCCAATCTCTTTGCAGCTTACGCAAACGGCTGAATCAATGCAGATGTTTTCTCCCTCAAACTTGCGGATATAACTCTTTACCTCATTGTGGCTGAGCTGTGAGTTCACAGAACCGCAGGTTCCGGGTATATCTATGACGACATAAGGAAACTTATCGGTATTGGGTGCGGTTATTTCAAAATAAATGCAGTTTTCGGGAGCAACAAAAAGTTCAAGACTTGTGTCGTAAAATCTGCACTCAAGCAAGCCTTTATCAAAATACTGCTTTATGTTGTATACGGACAAATCAACGTTTTTGATAACAATACTGCCTACGGTTTTGATACCACCGCTTTTGTGAGCACCGGGCTCAAATTTCCAAAAATCACATTTTGAAATGTGCAGAATCAGATCTTTTTCATCGTTGTCAAATACAATGCCGAGGTCGCCGTTGCCGCACATAGCGCCTGCAGGGATTTTGTATAATATATTTCCGTCGGCTGTGTTTGTCAGCTTTGCATTTATTTCGTTAAAATATGTGTTCATTTTTATCACCAACCTGTTGATTATTATAAATTAAATCTGAATGTTGTCAAGGATTAGTGCAAAAAGAGTGTGTTGCGTTGTTCGGATTCTCTGTGCTATAATGGCCTAAAGAAATTTATTTTGAATGAGGCTGTTATGAACGTAAAACTTTTTCTCTGGGCATTAATCAAGTATGTTTCAGGTGTTGTGCTTGTCGGTGCGCTTGTTTTCTTGCCCGCAGGTACGTTCAGATTTTATAACGGATGGCTGTTTATGTGTGTTATGTTTGTTCCGGTTCTGATTGCGGGTGTTGTTATGATGATAAAAAGTCCCGCACTTCTCAGCAAACGTCTTGACTCAAAAGAAAAGCAAAAAGAACAAAGCGTAGTCATAAAGCTCAGCGGTATTATGTTTCTCGTCGGATTTATCCTTCCGGGTCTCGGTTGGCGTTTCGGGTGGTATATGTTGCCTAAGGCTGCCGTGATTATCGGCACGGTTGTTTTTATTGCTTCATACGTGCTTTATGCTGAGGTTATGCGCGAAAATGCATATCTGAGCCGTACGGTGAGGGTTGAGGAAAATCAAAAAGTGATTGATTCAGGCTTGTACGGTGTTGTCAGACATCCGATGTATCTTGCCACGGTGCTGATGTTTTTATCAATGCCTCTTGTGCTGGGTTCGGTTTATTCCTATGCTGTTTTTTCTTTTTATCCGCTTTTGATTGCCGTGAGAATAAAAGGTGAAGAAAAGCTGCTTGAAAAGGAGCTTTTCGGTTATAAGGAATATAAGCAAAAGGTGAAGTACAGACTCATTCCGTTTATCTGGTGAATTAGGTTTGTGAAGGTGCAGTCAAAAACTGTTTGTATCCCAAAAACATCTGACGGAGATAGACAACATGAAAAAAGCTCTGAAAATTTTTGTGCCGGTTATATGTGTTTTTGCCCTGGCGGCAGTCGTACTTGGCATTCTGTTTGGCAGTCAGTTCAGCACGGTTGCAAGTATGAAAAAGGTAAACAGCGGCATTTATCAGGTCAATTACAAAGCTGATTATAAGCTGGAGGATATACTCGATGCCGATGTAAGCAGTGTTGATGAATTTAAGAGCTGGCTTTCGGATAATATCTTTTTCGGCTTTCCTGTTGATGCTGATTTCAGCAATTTTGCCTGCAGCGCTTTTATTGCGCACACTCCTGACGGAGACTGTATTATGGGGCGGAATTACGATTATGTAAAAACCGATACTCTGCTTGTTTTTACTGCGCCGAAAGGCGGCTATGAGTCTTACGCGGTGTCTGACCTTCATATTATGGGTGTCGGCGAAAACTCAATTGCATCGGCGGACAGTGCTTATGCAAAAATTGCCTCACTTGCAAGCCCTTACACGATTACGGAAGGGCTTAACGAAAAAGGGCTCGCGGTAGCAATACTTGAGCTTAAAAACGATGAAATTCATCAGGATAACGGTAAACCGGATATGTTGCTTTTTGTTGCCGTAAGGATGTTGCTTGACAAGGCGGCAAACATTGATGAAGCTGTAACCTTGCTCGAAAGCTACGATATTCATACTTTTTTCGGCAGCTCATTTCATCTTTTTATCGGTGATTCATCGGGTGAGTCGGTTGTTGTTGAATGGATTGACGGTAAGATGAATGTTATTGACGCCGATTATGCGACCAATTTTCAGCTAACTGAGGGTGAAGGCTACGGCAAGGGTGCCGGTCAGCAAAGATATGAAACAATAGAGAAAAAGTTTGCCCAAACAAAAGGTGTGCTTACCGAAGCAGAGGCTATGGTGCTTCTTTCTCAGGTGAAGATCGACCGAAGCAAGCCTTGGGGCACGGAATGGTCTGTGGTTATGAATCTGACGGATTTTACACTGGATGTCTGCATAGATACGGATTATGAAAACGTTTATAAATTCACAAAAGAAAGTTTTCGCTAAAGGGGATGCACTATGAAAGCTGATATTATTGTGCTTGCAGGTCAGTCGAATGCTGTGGGTGTCGGTTATGTCAGGTGTTTGCCAAAGCATTTTAACGTTGAACGGCTTGAAAGATTTGAAAGAGGATATGATAACGTTCTCATCAACTACTACTCTCATGACAAAAAGAGTGGGGGATTTGTTAAAACGAGCTACGGCTGTACCGAGGTATCCAAGAACACCGTAGGACCCGAAGTCGGAATTGCAGATTCTCTTACCCTCAACTATCCCGACAAAACTTTTTTTATTGTTAAATGTGCTTTCGGCGGTACAAATATTGCGTCTGATTGGGCATCGCCGTCGCGTAGCGATGTTTACGATGCGGGGGCTTATGGCGACTGTGATAAGAAAGACGGGCATTATCGTGCGTCGGGTTGGTGTTATAATGAGCTTGTAAAGCTTATGAACGAAAGTATAACAATCCTTAAGGAGCAAGGCTTTGAGCCTGAAATCAAGGCGTTTCTCTGGATGCAGGGTGAAAGCGATGCGCTTGATGGAAAAACGGTTGAACCTTATATCGAACGCTACGAAATGCTGCTCGGAGACTTTGAAAAAAGTTTTTCGGATTTTATGAGCAGCTGCGTGTATGTTGATGCCGCAATTTCCGAGCAGTGGAAATACTACAAAGAGATTAACGCACAGAAGCTTTTGCACGCCGATAAAACACCCGGCAGCTTCTTTGTCGATACAATTTCTGCCGGTCTTGTAACGGTTAACGAGCCTGAGGATGAGGTTGATATTGCGCATTATGATTCTGACTGCACGATAAGGCTCGGAGAGCTTTTTGCAGAGAAAATAAGCCTTTAATATAACGGAGGACGGTTATGAGTAACGAACTGAAACGCACTTATGTGCCGTTTGGCGATTGGAAAGAAAAATCCAAGCAGATAGAATATACAGAAAAAACACCGCTTCTTTCGCCGGATGGTAAGCTTCTTGTAAGAGGTTGGTCAAGAAAAAACTGCTTTGAATACAACCGTGATTACGTAAAAAAGATCATAACGACCCGTAAGGAATGGGATTTCTACACGATTTTTGACGATGAAATGCAGATTCTCTTGAGCTTTGCAAACATCGGTATCGGCGGATATGCTTCGGCGCGGCTTGTCAACCTGAAGACGGGTGAAACGATTTGCGATGCCGTGCAGTATTTTGCGGGCGGTAACAAGCATGTTTCATATTCAATTCCTGATGCGCCAAGCAGATTCAAGGATAAAATCGGCAAGGCGGAATTCGATTTTCATACAAAAGAAAACGAACGCACGCTTATGTATAAAGGAGTTCAAAAAGGAAAACCTGTTGAAGTGAATGCTGTTATGGATATTCCTGACGGACTTGAAAGCCTTACTACCGTTTTTCCTTTTCACGGTGATGATACAAAGTATTTTATGACCACTAAGCAGATTTGTATGCCTTGTGAGGGGTACTTCAGATTTGGTGATTATGAGTATAAATTTACAAAAGAAAAGGCGTTCTGTTCGCTTGACTGGGGACGAGTAAATACTCCGCATAAACTTGTTTGGTATTGGGGTACCGGCAGTCAGTATATTTACGACGCTGAAGGCAAAAGGCACCTTTTCGGATTTGAGATTACGTGGGCGATAGGTGACGAAAGCTATGCTACGGAAACCTGCCTTTTCTATGACGGAAAGATTCATAAAATCGGCGCTGTCGACGTTGAAAAATTTCCCAAGGGCAGATATCTTGAACCGTGGAAATTTGTTTCTGAAGACGGCAGGTTTAATATGACGATGATACCGAGTCTGGATAATTACAGCGGAATTGATATTAAGATCGGAAGTATGTTATGTCATCAGATTTACGGTATGTGGAACGGTGACGTCACACTTGATGATGGCACAAAAATAGAAATAAAAGATCTCTTTACTTTTTGTGAATACGTAGAAAACAGTTGGTAACAAAAAACGCGTCCTACCTTTATGACGGTAAGACGCGTTTTCATTTTTTCAGAAAGCCATAAGAACCGAGGCAGCAAAAGAGATTGCGGCTGATATGTAATCCGTTACAGTCAGCTTTTCTTTTCTGGCGGCGCTGATAATTGTCGAGAACACCATAACTCCTCCGGTTACGAGCGGATATTGGACAGAGGCCGGAAGATTGATTAATGAAATCAGCAAAAACCAGTTGCCAAGTCCGTTGAATATTCCGTAGCCCGAAGCATAAAGAAGGCTTTTACCCTTGATCATAGGTATCTTTTTATACCGGATGAGAAGCCATGCGGCGCTTATGAGTATTCCTGCAAGTGAAGACATAAACATAAAGCCTTCACTGTCGGTATGCTCATAGTACGATGACTGATGGATTTTTGAAATTATACCTACTCCGCCGTTGAGCACAAAAACAGCCATATAGTAAAGGAATGCCTTCTTGCTCTGCTTGCCGCCTTTGATGTTCAGCAGCACTGAAACCATAATCAGCGCGCAGCAGACAATTTTGAACACGGTCAGTTTTTCATCATAGAAGCCTACACCGAGTAAAAAAGGCAACAGCATACCGCCGAGCATTGAGAATACTGAGTAAACTGAGAGGTTTGCAACAGCGAAAGCCTTCATACTGAAATATGTCATCAGTATGCACACCAACGCGTATATTGCCGAAAGCGCGGCACTGAAAGGTGTGAATTTAATCTTAAAACAGCTGATAACCAGCATTATAACAACAATGATTATGTTTTTGTAAAGCGTAAATTCAAGAGCGGATCTGACGTCACTCCCTCTTTCTTTTTCAAACTTCTGGTTGAAAAGAAACTGAAGTGCAAACAGTATCGTTGCTGAAAAAACAAGTGCATAATCAAACAAAGTAATTCACCTTAACCATTTAGAATATCAAGATAATTTTTGAACTGTTCCTGCGTCGGTTTGTAATCAGGTTCGGAACAGCAGGGGATACTCGGCTTGCTGCCGTCGCTGCCGTAAAAGGGTGTGAGGTTATCATTTTCGTATTGCTTGCGGCATTTTTCATCCCTGAAGTCGGGTATGTCGTATGCGATACCGCCGTTAAGTATTGAGCGGTGTGCGAGAATGGCAACACTTGCCATATTTACTGCCGAATAGACATCGTACGGATGCTCGGGCTGTCTGTTTTCTTTAATGCAGTCTGCAAACATTCTTGCCGCTATGTAGTCTCCGCCGCCGTGTCCGCTCTTTTCTATGAGCGCTTCGTCCTTGTCGTTCCATATCGGGTCATAAAGGTTGATTTCTTCCATACCTTCGGGGATTGACCAGCTGTTGTAGCGTAGCATTATTTTGCTGTCCGTTCCGCGAAGGTTTTCGATCTGACCTTCGGTGCCGCATATTCTGTACGCATTGTGATGTGCTCCGAAGCAGGCACAGCCGGTTACTCTGAAAACGGATTTATCGTTATTGAGAATGGTGATGATTGCTGCCCTGTCGCCGACCATTCTTCCGCTTGCTTTCTCTTTGAGCGGCTCGAATACCGGCATTGCACTTACTCGCTTAGGTGTTGCGCCGGTTGCCCACATAAGCGGTGCGAGAGAATGGGTTATGTAATATGACCTCGGCACATAATTTCGCCAGTGCTCGGGGAAATATATATATTCGTTGATGAAGTCTGTATCCGTCGGTGATACGGGGTGATTGTATTCACCCTCGGCATACACCGTTTTACCGAGGGTACCGCCGTCACATATTCTTTTTATTTCACGGTTGAATTTCATTTGTGGGTAGTTTTCTGCAAGCATATAAATGCAGTTGCTTTCCTCAAAAGCGCGGATCAGCTCAACCCCCTGAGACATCGTGCTGTTACTTATACACTCTGAAAAGACGTGAATGCCTTTTTTAAAGCATTTTATTGCGTACGGTGTATGTTCATGAAAATAATTTGCCAGAATTACCGCATCCATATCCTGCTCGATAAAACTGTCAAAATCGTCGAAAACAGGTACGTCGATGCCGAGTGTTGCAATGGCTTTATCCCTTCTCTTTTTGTTGAAATCACATAGTGCTGCAATCTCGCAACCCATAAGCAGAAAGCTTTCTGCAAGGGTAATACCGCGACCTGCACCGAAAACACCTATTTTTATCTTATTCATAGAGTTCGCCCCTTACAAATATGCTATAACTTTTATAGTTTAGCAAAAATATTATATTAAAACAATAACTTTCAGTTATTTTTCTGTGCCTTATACGATAAAGCGGAGTGAAACTTGCGTGTTGCACTTGAATTTTAAACGTCTTTAGGATACAATTGTGTGTGTTAAAAATTTCAAGGAGGAATCTGTTGTGAAAAGAAGTTCGAAATTTCTTGCTTTGTTTATGAGTGTTGTTCTAACCTTTGGGTTTGCGTTAAACTCGTTTGCTGCCGTTGATTTTACAACAGCAAAAGCCATCAGGTTTGATGAGAACGGCAACCTTCGCATTATGCACGTTACGGATAATCATCTCGATACGGATAACGTTGAGGAAACAGTATGGCTTATCGGTGAGGCTTGTGACCGTGAACAACCCGATATTGCTGTTATTACGGGTGACAACGTGGAAAACACAGGTGATAAGGAACTCACAAAGCATCTTATCAGCAAGCTTATGGGTGTGTTTGATGAAAGGAATATTCCTGTTGCAGTCACATTCGGTAACCACGATTCGGAAAGCGAAAACGGCTATACGAGAGAAGAACTTATGGCTTATTATAATACGTTCTCCTGCTCTCTTTCTGTCGATGACGGTGACCTTCTTCCCGGCTGCGGCACATACAATGTTCCCGTTCTTGCTTCCGACAGCGATAAAATCAAATTCAATCTCTGGGTGTTCGATTCCGGCGATTACGATGAGGACGGTCACTACGCCTGCGTGAGTGAAGCGCAGATTAACTGGTATAAGGCAAAGTCAGACCTTCTGGCACTTCTCAACGGCGGTGAGTGCGTCAATTCACTTGCGTTCCAACACATAATTGTCGATGAAATTTACGATGCGCTCGAGAAAGCAGAGGGCAAACCGCTCTTTTCCTTTGAGCATCTTTACAACGACGGCGACTACTATATGTTCGACAGTTCAGCAACAAACTACGGCACGCTGAATGAAACACCTTGTCCCGGTTATCGCAACTACGGTCAGTTTGATGCTATGGTAGAGAAGGGGGATGTTCTCGGCATATTTACGGGTCATGATCACACAAACGCCTTCGGAGTAAAATATAAGGGTATTGATATTGTCAATTCTTTGAGCACTCGCTTCAACGGTGATGCTTTCTCAACTCAGTACGGTTACAGAATAATCGATGTAAACGAAAATAACACGTCCGAATACACAACCAAAGTTGTTCACTGGTACGATATGTTTGAGCTTGGTGATATTGCTCAGGTCAGTTCAAGAGGTGACAGCTTCGGTGCAGGAATAGTTGCGAAGGTTGTATTTCTCGGCTTTTTTGAAGAAACCTTTGGCATCCGTCTGGTGCGTGGATTTGCTCAGCTCTTCACGGGCAGACAGATAAGCTATGCCGATTGATAACAAATGAATAAATAAGTGCTTTGCAGTTCGTTGTGAGCTGCAAAGCACTTTCTTTTTATAATGTAGATAAAACTGTCTGCAAGACGTTTGATTTGAGCAGCAGCATAAATCCGGTAAGAACAGCGAGAAAAGCAAAGTTGAAAGCGGAAAAAATGCCGACGTAATAAAGGGTTTTTCCGGGATTATGCTTGGTGTATTCACGGAACGTAATGAGGCTTGCCAGGGATGATATAAGCGTTCCTACACCGCCTATGTTGACACCGACAAGTAAGTCTTGATAGTTTGGGGTGAATTGTGACAGCAGTATTGCGGAGGGAACATTGCTGATACACTGACAGGAAGCGATGCTGACAAGCAGTGTGTTTTTGCTGAACAGGTATGAAAACAGGTTTCTTACCGCATCAATGCGCGCCATATTGCCGGCAAATATAAAGAAAAACACAAATGTAAAGAGAAGTCCGTAATCAACAGCCTTAAGAGCCTTTCTGTCGACTGCTAAGAGTACGGTAGGAATTACTATAAGGCCGATCCAGTAGGGGATTCCTCTGAAAACAATTGCAATTGATAACGCAAAAAGTACGAGATAGAGCACAGTCCTTTTTGGCTCAAGATTTATTTTTTCGTCGCTGAGGCTCAGCGGTTCTGATTTTACGAATATCAGGCAGCAGACGGTAATGATAGCAATTGAAACGACGAACGGAGGCGCCATAATCGCCATAAACTCAATGTTAGGAATCTCATACTTTGTGTAAAGGTAAAGATTTTGCGGATTGCCGAAAGGTGTGAGCATACCGCCGAGGTTAGCAGCGATGTTTTGCATAATGAAGGTGAAAGCCATATATTTCTGCTTGCCGGTTGAGTTGAGTACAAAATAGCCCAGCGGCAGAAATGTCAGCAATGCCATATCGTTTGCAATAAGCATTGAACCGATAAAGGTTATGTAAACAAGTGCAAGAACGCTCATCCTGGCGGTTTTGAAAACCTGAACAACCTTGCGTGCCAGCATATAGAAAAAATTGATGTTTTTAAGTGCACATACAACTGCGAGCACGCAGAAAAGACAGGTCAACGTCTTATAATCGAAATAACCGAGATATTCGGCATCAACCGGAACAATTATGCTTGTTACGACAGCCGCAACAAAGGCAATGCACATAACGGCATTGCTTTTGATAAAAGAAATTGTTGCCGTTTCTGCCTTGTGTATTGCATTAGCCGTTTGACGTAATACGATACCCCTCTTTTTCAGAACTATACCGACAGCTTGCTGTACGCTCATTCTTTAACCTCACTCTTCTTTTTGCGGTCGTGAATTATCATACCTATAACCGTAAAGGCAAGCAGGCATACGTGTGTTGCAAAGTTTGAAGGCGACTTCGAAAGAATGTCATAAATGCACCAGAGGACAGAGTTGCATATTACCCAGAAACGGTATTTTGCGCCGTTGTCCTGGTCAATCATCATAACGAAAGTGAGCGAAGCGACAATTGCCAGCAGGCAAAGGGGGGTGAAGCCTGTTGAGAAGCTGACAACAAGGTTGACAACAACAAATGCTGCCATATATATGCCGATAAGCCACTTGGGGAGAGGCTTGCCTTTTGAATCGAAGAAGTAGTTGATAACAGATTGAGCCGCACCGATAAAGCAGGAGGCTGCACCGTTGATTCCGTCGCCCTTTACAAGGTAGCTGATGGCAATTGATAAATTACCGCAGAAAACAAGCATAAGGATAATCTTCATATTCTTACCTTTGACGAGCGATGCCGCAATCATACTGATAAGGCATACGAGGCTTAGAATACCGGCAGGAGTAAAATCAGAAAAGCTGTGAATCATTTCGAGTAAAAAGTTTTTGACTGCGTCCATAAATAAACCCTCCCTATATATAAAAATACCGATACTATTTTTAACATAAAAGAAATATGTTTTCAAGTGGAGTTTTCAACCATTTTTATTGACACAGGAGCTATAATTTGGATATAATTTATATAAGTTTAAAGGAGTGGTTGTATGATAGGTAAACTTGCAAGGATTTTTGTTTCAATTCTGATGTTTATTTCGCCGTCATTGCCTCATCTGCTCGGTCTGCCCGAAATCCCTTCAGGTCAGGAGCTGAGACTTGAGGAACGTTTTGAGCTTGTGTGGGAGGATGATTTCCTTGGTGACAAGCTTGATACGACGAAATGGGATGATAACCAGAGTGTGGATACACTTCACTGGGGTCCTGTGCGTAAGGGTGGTTACTGGCATAAGGATATGATTTCTGTTCGTGACGGCAACCTCATTATTACAACTCAGTATAAGAGTGAGGCGCTTGAGGGCAGCTCGTTCGGCGCTCCCGAAAAGTACGGTCCTGGCTATTATACAGGTATGATTGCCACGGCAGGTAAGGCTGACTTTAAATACGGCTATTTCGAGTGTAGGGCGATTCTGCCGAAAGCTTCAGGTATTTGGTCTGCTTTCTGGATGATGAACGGCGATGTTTATGACCCCGATAATGTCGGCCACGACGGTGCGGAAATTGACGTTTTCGAATCAATGTCTTATGGCGACAGGTTTCTCGGTACCGGTGATGCAATTCTTTGCGGCATTCATTACGATGGCTACGGCGAAGCTCATCAATACGATAAGCTCGGCAACTACTTTGTTGATAATCCGTATGAACAGTTCAATACCTACGGTGTTGAATGGAATGAAAATGAGTGCATTTTTTACATAAACGGTGTCGAAACCGGCAGAATCACAGGCGATGCGGTTTCTCATAATCCCGAGTATCTCATTCTTTCGTGTGAGGTTTCGGGTGAAAACGCAGTGCCTGACTCAAAAGAAATAAGCCTTAAAGGCGACGAGAGTGCAGAGTTTATTGTCGATTATGTAAGGGTTTATCGGTATAAATAAAACGAAGACTTGTTAGTAAACACACTAACAAGTCTTTACTTATGACATTTTCAGTCTTCCTGAATGCTTATTGACAAAATTTATATCATCAGCGGCGTGTGGCGTCAAATTGAAATTGCTAAAAACTATTGATTTGACAGTTTTTTTATAATATAATCTGAATTGTCAATAAATTCAAAGAGGAGATTTTAAAAATGTTTTTTGTTAAAGCTATCTCTGCAATCGTAACCTTCTTTTTGACTCTTGGAGGTATGATTACAGGCACTTACTTCAATGACACAACCGATTCTTATATCGCTGCTGTTGAGTCAGTTGAAGCGTACACCAACACAATCGAAACCGCTACACCTCAGACAGAGGTATACAACATCATTAAAGAGCATTATAGTGCACCGCTTGCTGACGGTAAAACAGAGAAAAAGGTTATTCTAATTGGCTATGACGGCTGCCGCGCAGATGCGCTTTCGCTTATGGATGATGATGGTAAAGGCGGTATCAGTTATCTTATTTCAACAGGCGGACAGGTTGAGATTGCTCACTGCGGCGGTGTAAATTACCCGCAGATTAATACACAGGCAACTTCAACAGCTCCCGGCTGGTGCTCAATGCTTACAGGTGAATGGGCAGATGTGCACGGCATTACCGGTAACGGTATCAGAAAATCAAATGACCATCTCAGTCTTCTCGTATCTCTTGTTGATGATGGTACTATTGATGATTCTGCTTTCTATGTATCGTGGGACGGCCATTTCGTTAACATCAACTCAACCTATCACAACGAAAAAGAATATATCGCAGAAAAGAATCTTGATGTAACGTTCCTTGACGCTGATGATGATGCAGGCACACTTGCTAATACTCTTGCCGACGTTAACTCTGCCGATTGTTCCGACTTTATTTTCCTTACCCTTGAACATCTTGACCACGCAGGTCACGACACAGGTTTTTCTATCAATAACCCTGTTTATGCTGAAAGCTTCGCACAGTCAGAGGTTGATGCCAAGACGATAATTGATGCGATTGAGGACAGAGCAACTTACGCAGAAGAAGATTGGCTTATCGTTATCACAAGTGATCACGGCGGATTCTGCACAGAACACGGCAATCTTACAATTCAGGAAAGAATGACATTTATCGCAGTAAGATAAAATCTTAGCGGAAAATCAAAGCCTGCAGCTGATATAACGGCTGCAGGCTTAATTTTTTGAGGACTGAAACACAAACGGAAAAAAGGAAAGGCATCTGCCGAGGCAGATGCCTTGTTCTGTTTAGCTGTTATGCAGCTGTTGTTACTTCTGCTTTCTCGACGTTAACGTAGTATGTGTCGAGAATTGAATCGTAAGCTTTTTTGTTGAGCTTTGCAACAACCTTATTGTCTGCTGCAACTTTGTACTGATCTGTTTCGAGGGCTTTATCGAGCATGTCGTTGAGTTCTTCGTTTGCAATTGTATCGGAAATTGTGTACTTCCAAGTGGGATAAGTGTATCTCTTTACAAAGTACATGATGTGGTATCCGTAGTCTGTTTCGACAATATCGATATCGCCTGCTTTACGGTCAGGGCTGAGTGTCCAGTCTTCAAACGGTTTAACCATCTGTCCTCTTGTGACAAACTCGTAAAGACCGCCGTTTGCAACAGATCCATCATCATCGCTTTCAGTGCCGCAGAGTTCAAGGAACTTCTTAAGCGGATCGGCAGCACTCTTGATCTGTTCAAGAAGCTTTTCTGCTTCAGCCTTCTTTGCTTTTTTGTCTGCTTCTACGTCTTTTGCGTCTTCAGCAAACTGAACAAGAATGTGGCGAACATCCGCAGGGTGTGTTGCGTCATCTCTGTAAGCGGGCTTTACAATGTAGATGATAACCTGAGTACCGTTTACGTCAAATATCTTTTTGTCACCGACTTTGTTTTCTCTGCTGAAGAGCCACTTTGTTACTTCTTCATTCAGACCGTCGGGATTTGTGCTCTTGCTGGCGTAGGTTCTGAGAGTGGATTCGGACTTGGAGTAATCAAGAGCTTTTTTCTGATCCTCTGTTGCGTATTTTTCAGCGAGAGAGATGAAGCTTTCGTCATTTTTAATCTTTGCAAGCATTTCTTCAGCCTTTTTCTTGGCAGCTTCTTTTGCCTGATTGTTTGCTGCGTTCTTCTCTTCCGTTGTTGCGTCCTTGTCATGTGTTACGGTTTCGGGTGCTATTGTGAACAAACGGTAATCTACACAGTCGTAAGCAGATACGTCTTTGTTGTAGATTCCTTCGATTTTTGCTGTATCGGCTGCGTATGCTTCTGCTTTTGTTTCGAGGAGATAAGATGAATACTCAGAAGCAATAGTCTGTGTTTCAACAATCTTCTCAAACGTTTTCATGTTCATACCCTTACCGTATCTGCGGAGGAATTTGCTGAAGGAAATGGCAGTGCCGCCCTGAGCCTCGGCCTGCTCCTTAAGCTGGGCTTTCATATCCTCAATCTGTGCTTTTGCTTCTTCAAGAGTAGCGGGGTCAATTTCGAAATCCTTATCAGCATTAGCAAGATCTACCATAATGGCATATTGCTGCATTCTGCTCATTGCTGCGTACTCAAAGTACTGCTGCCAGGTGGGGGTTGAGCCGTCTTCAAGCTTGTAATCAGTACCGGTGTACTTCTGGTCTTCGGGAAGTTTTGAGCAATCGTAGCCGATGTACTGAAGACCTGCGCCTGCACCGTAGTATGAGTCATACTGCTGAGCTGAGCTGTAAATATACTCGTGCATATAGCGGTAGTAATACTCGTACTCAACTGCAGAGTAGGTTTCGCCGGATACGGTTTCGATCTTTTTCATTCTCTCAAATACGCCGGAGCTGGAGCAAGCAATTAATGCAATAACTGCAGCAATTACAACTGCAACAACAGCGGCGATGGTTCTTGTAGCAGCTACGCTGAGTGCGCTCAATACAATCTTGTGAGATTTTGTTGAGTTCTTCTTAGCTGCTTTTGCAAGGCGAGCCTTGCGTTCCTCACGATAATCGTTGGAAGTTTTTTCAGTAGCCATTTAATCACCTTTTTCGAATATGTTTTTTGTAGTAAAAACTAACGGCACAATTATATACTATTTCTTTAAAATATACAAGTCCAAAATCTAAATTTGTATATTTATTTAACTCGGAACACAAAATGTTGACACATTTGAACAAAAAGAAGCAACAGAATCGGCAGTTGAATGATTCTGTTGCTTGTTTTTCGGATTTATTCAGGCTTGATTGTTTCGACAATTCCCTGCGCGAGACCTGCAATTGATTGGATTTCGGAGGGGATAATTATCTTCGTTGCCTTTCCGTCTGCTGCCTTTTCAAATGCATCAAGGCTGCGGATTGTGAGGAAAGCCTGGCTCGGATTAGATTCGTTGATAAGAGCAATTGCTTTTGCTTTAGCTTCTTCTATTGCAATAATTGCCATTGCTTCACCTTCGGATTCGCGTATTTTGGATTCCTTGACAGCTTCTGCGTGAAGAATAGCAGACATCTTTTCTGCTTCGGCGGAAAGAATTTTTGACTCCTTAAGACCTTCTGCAACAAGAACCTGGCTTGCCTTTTCACCCTCTGCGCGGAGAATTGCCTCGCGGCGCTCGCGTTCAGCCTTCATCTGTTTTTCCATCGCATCCTGGATCTCTTTGGGAGGAAGGATGTTTTTAAGCTCAACTCGGTTTACCTTGATACCCCATGCATCTGTTGCTTCGTCGAGAATTCCTCTGATTTTTGCATTGATTGTATCGCGTGATGTGAGAGTGTGGTCAAGCTCAAGCTCACCGATAATGTTACGTAACGTTGTTGCGGTGAGGTTTTCTATTGCGGCAAGGGGACGTTCAACACCGTAGCAGTAGAGCTTCGGGTCGGTAATCTGGAAGAAAACAACCGTATCTATCTGCATTGTTACGTTATCCTTGGTGATTACCGGCTGAGGCGGAGAATCGATAACCTGCTCCTTGAGCGTTATCCTCTTCGCAACCCGCTCGAGAAGCGGTATCTTGACATGGATTCCGGCTCCCCATGTAGTCTTATATTTCCCTAAAAATTCGACCACAAACTCAGTCGCCTGCGGTACGATTCTGATATTTGCAAAAACAACTGCAAGCACCAATACGATTAAAACAGCAAATAAAATTTCCATCTTTTTTCCCCTTTTCTATGGTAATTTGAATCT
>JAZSOM010000073.1:0-41407 GCA_045536955.1 Acutalibacteraceae bacterium | reverse complement strand
TGCTCTTACGGCATACAAATCCCTGCTGATCAATGTTTACAAGTGCTGCCTTATCGCCGTCTGTATGACGACGTATTACGGTAATAACCAGCGAGACGATATAAGGTATCATCTGTGCCGGTGCCTTGAGCATCTTGATAAAGGCTATTATTTTTTTGATTGCCTTTTTATTCATCGCCGTACCTCGCAAAAAATATTTATGCACATATAATATCATTTTATTTTTAACATTTCAACATAATATTTGTAAAAAGAAAATGGCACTGTTCTGCTGAACAGTGCCATTTGTTGTAAGAAATATTCAGATTAAAGCTCTGCGAAGTACTTGATTGTACGAACCATCTGGCTTGTGTAGCTGTTCTCGTTGTCGTACCAAGAAACAACCTGTACCTGATATGTGTCGTCATCAATCTTAGCAACCATTGTCTGTGTTGCATCGAAGAGTGAGCCGTAACGCATGCCGATAACGTCGGAGGAAACGATCTGCTCCTCATTGTAACCGAAGGAATCGTTAGCAGCAGCCTTCATAGCAGCGTTGATGCCGTCAACTGTGACGTCTGCACCCTTAACAACAGCAACAAGGATTGTTGTTGAGCCTGTGGGTGTGGGAACTCTCTGTGCGGAGCCGATAAGCTTACCGTTGAGCTCGGGGATAACAAGGCCGATTGCCTTTGCAGCGCCTGTTGAGTTGGGAACGATGTTTGCAGCGCCTGCACGTGCACGGCGGAAGTCGCCCTTTCTGTGGGGACCGTCAAGGATCATCTGATCGCCTGTGTAAGCGTGAACAGTTGTCATGATACCGCTCTGGATAGCTGCATAATCGTTGAGAGCCTTAGCCATGGGAGCAAGGCAGTTTGTTGTGCAGGAAGCAGCGGAGATGATTGTGTCTTCTGCTGTGAGTGTATCCTCGTTTACGCTGTAAACGATTGTGGGAAGATCGTTGCCTGCGGGAGCAGAGATAACAACCTTCTTAGCGCCTGCATCGATGTGTGCCTGAGCCTTTGCCTTTGAGCAGTAGAAGCCTGTGCACTCGAGAACAACGTCAACGCCGATCTCACCCCAGGGGAGCTCTGCTGCGTTAGCCATAGCATAAATCTTAAGAGTCTTGCCGTCTACTGTAAGTGTGCCTGCCTCGTCATCAGCGGAAACTGTGTGTGCGTTCTCACCGATGTAGCCGCAGTAACCACCCTGTGCTGTGTCGTACTTGAGAAGAGTAGCGAGCATTGAGGGCTTTGTGAGGTCGTTGATAGCAACAACATCATAACCTTCTGCACCGAACATCTGGCGGAAAGCAAGACGACCGATACGACCGAAACCGTTAATAGCAACTTTAACTGACATTTTACATACCTCCGAAAAATTTAATTAGAAATATTTTTTGCACCTTCGCTATTCTATCCGTTTTTTATCGGATATGCAAGCGTTTTCCAAACTTTTGTAACATAGCACAAATTAACAAAAAACGGCAGAGATTTTTTTGATATTATGCCCCTATTTTGAGAGCAAAACAAGCGCCTTTGCCGCTTCTTCCGGGCTGTATCCGCCAGGAGTGCAATCAAAGTTGCGAGGATTGGATTTCCAGCGTTTTACAAGTTCAGCTGCCTCGGATTCACTGATTTTGATGTGTGAACAATCCGCGAGAGTTCTGAGGGTTGAAATAATATTTTCTTCGCTGTCACCGAGAAGCGCCGCAAGCGACTCTGCCCTGTCAGGCGCATACTCACGGGATTTTTCAAACAAGCGGTCGAAAAATGCCGCGCAGGCTCTGCCATGCGGAATACCGTAATGCTCTGTAAGGATATAGCCCACAGGGTGTGGGAACAGTGTACCGCAGTAGTTCAGCGTGAAACCCGCGCTGAGAGAAGCGTGATACAGCACCTTTCTGCCCTCATCGTCAGGAAGTTCACCGTTTGCAAGAAACCTTTTGAGCCATGAATAAATCTTAGGCAAACACTCTGCGGCGAATGCCGTTGCAGGCTCGTTGCATTTCGGTCCGAGCCATCCTTCAGCCGCGTGCATAAATGCATCAAGCGCGGTTGAAACGGTAACGTTCATCGGGCACGATGACGTGTAACGCCAATCAGCAAAAACAAGGTTAAAATAGCCGAAATCGCCTTTGATGCTGCGCTTGACCCCCTTTGTATCGGTCAGCACGCTGACAGCAGAAATCTCACTGCCTGTGCCTGCAGTTGTGCCGATACCAACTGTCGGAAGCGGTGCATTTCCGTAATTCATAAGATAAACTTCCTCAGCATCAAGAGAAGGGTTTGCCGCAAAAACAGCAGCCGCCTTAACCGCATCAAGAGCACTGCCGCCACCGATACCGACAAGGAAATCCGCACCGAAATCCGCCGCAAGCAAACCTGCCTCGCGGCAGGATGTAACGAGCGGGTTCTCATCTATCTTGTCATAGATTCTGTATTCAATATTTTCTTTGTCGAAAGCCGCCTTAATGTCAGCAAGCGCACCGCTTTTCACGGCGCCCGTACCACCTGTTACCACAACGCATTTTTTGCCCAGTCCGCTAAGAAGTGACGATTGCGCAACAACCGCTCCCTCGCCGCCAACAACTCTTGCAGGCATATAAAAATCATACGACATATACAGACACGCTCCTATGAAATGTTGTTAATTTTCTTAGCTGCTATTCTACCACACCGAGGTGCAAAAAGACAAGAGCAATCGCACGTAGCTTTTGTCGTTTTTTGCACAATCTGGATGTATTTTTCTCTTGATTTATGTCTGTTTTTATTATATAATACTGTATTGTTAATAAAGACAATGGGGAGGAATGGCTGAATTATGAAAAAGAAGTTCCTTGGCATTGTCTCCGGCTTATGTGCCGTTTTACTTATTGCGGTAATTGTTGCCGATTTTGTTTTCGGCAAAAACACAACAACCGACTTCATAGCAATGAATACAACAGTCAGCCTTAATCTGACGGGTATCGACTGCAAAAACACATCTGAAGATATACGGCAAGAAATCACCCGGCTCGATGCGAACGTGCTTTCACGAACACTAATCTCATCCGGTATATATGCCGTAAACAGCGGCAGTTCAACCGTCAACGACGAATTGGCGCAGCTTCTCACAGATATAAAAGAGATTGAGAAGAACAGCAACGGAGCATTCTGCGCCGGTCTTGGAGCATTATCTGATTTGTGGGCAATCGGCACAGACAGCGCAAGACGACCCGAAGAATCCGAAATTACTGCCGTTTTGAAAGGCTCGGACAGTTGGGAAATAAGCGGCAACAGAATAAGCGTTCCAGAGGGTATAGAGCTTGATATGGGTGCTGTCGGCAAGGGCATCGCCTGCGACTACGCGGCACAGAAAGTTAAAGAATCAAAATGCAGCGAAGCCATTGTTTCGGTAGGCGGAAGCATTATGCTCTACTCTGCAAATAACAATCAAACCTTTAAGGTTGGAATACGTAACCCTTACGCTCAGGCAAACGATTACTGCGCCGTACTTGAAACAACCGCCTGCTTCATCTCAACCTCAGGCAACTACGAAAGATTTTTTGAAGACAGTGACGGCAAACGTTACCACCATATTTTCAATCCGTCAACAGGATATCCTGCCGAAAGCGAACTTATCAGCGTAACGATTATTGCAGACAGCGGACTTATCAGTGACGCGCTTTCAACCGCCTGCTTCGTGCTCGGCACAAAAAAAAGCCTTCCGCTTCTCGAAAAATACTCTGCCGAGGCAATATTCATCACTCAGGACAATAAGATTATTACAACCCTTGAAGATAACTCTTGCCTGAATATAACAGACGAAATCTTCACATTCGGTGAGGTTCAATGAATAAACTTATCAAACCAATAGATCTTTTACTGATTGCCGTGCTCCTGCTTGCAGGCATTTCTGCGGGAATTTATCTCAAAAAATCCACGCAGAGCGCCGTTGCAGTGATTTACGTCGACGGTGACATTTACCAAAGCATTGAGCTTGACAAGGTAAGCGAGCCTTATACCGTTGACCTGCCCTGTTCACCCGAAGCAGCCCTGTTGGTGGAAAAAGGATGTATCAGTTTCAGTAATGCCGCCTGCAGCGACAAAATCTGCATAAATTCAGGCAAGCTCACTCACAGAGGTGACACAGCCGCGTGCCTGCCCGCGCAGGTCGTTGTGGCAATAGAAAACGGTGAGGAGAGTGAAATTGATGCCCTCGTCTACTGACAGAAGAAAAAGTGTATCCCGCAGGGTTGCACTCGCAGGTATACTCGGTGCACAGGCACTTGCGCTTTCGTGGCTCGAATCGCTTCTGCCTGCTTTCCCGTTTCTTCCTCCGGGTGCAAAACCCGGTCTTTCCAACATCGTGACAATGTTTGCCGTTTCAACTTTAAAACTGTCCGACGCAATATTCATCGTAGTTATCAAAGCCGGCTTTGCAGGAATAACAAGAGGTTTCACGGGCTTTTTTATGAGCCTTTGCGGCGGTCTTATGAGTCTTGCCGTAATGTGTCTGCTTTTCAGAATACCAAAGAAAAATCCGCTCGGTCTTATCGGTTCAGGTGTCTGTTGCGCGTTGGCACATAACCTCGGTCAGCTTATTGCCGCCGCAATCATAACCGACACGGTAACAATCGCAGGTTACGCCCCTGCCCTTCTCGTTTTCGGCGTATGCACAGGTATAGTAACGGGTCTGATTTTCAAAG
The DNA here is from genome assembly GCA_045536955.1 of Acutalibacteraceae bacterium. Classification (GTDB taxonomy): domain Bacteria; phylum Bacillota; class Clostridia; order Oscillospirales; family Acutalibacteraceae; genus UBA8612. The sequence continues at coordinate 36,738 of JAZSOM010000073.1, read as the reverse complement.
CTGTCAGCCCGCTATTAATAAAACAGAGTAAACATTTTGTTTCCTCAACAAAATACACATCGGAAACAAATTAACAGGAGATGAAAATATGAAAGGATACTCCGCAAGCGGCGTTCTCTCCGCCGTTGTAAAAGGCAGAGGCGGTGTCAGCGTTTCTCACAGCAAGAACACGCAGGACTGTAAAATAACCCGTATGCCTCCGCCCGAAAAGGTTGTGCTCCCTATGCAACAGCATATCGGTGCACCCTGCGAGCCCATTGTAAAGGTCGGTGACGAGGTCAAGGTCGGCCAGCTTATAGCCGACACCGACAAGTTTGTGAGTGCGCCCATACACGCATCCGTATCGGGCACCGTAACCGCAATAAGTGAAGTCAAGCTTGCCAACGGCTCGGTTTCAAAGGCTGTGACCATCGAGTCTGACGGTCAGATGACTTTGTTTGACGGATTTGAGCCTCCGAAAATCGAAAACGCACAGGACCTTATCAAAGCTGCCCGCGCATCGGGTCTTGTAGGTCTCGGCGGTGCCGGTTTCCCTGCTCACGTCAAGCTCGCACTTATGCCGAACGAAAATATTGACACGTTGATTGTCAACGCTGCCGAATGCGAACCTTACATTACGGTTGACTACCGCGAGTGTATGGAAAACAGCGCAAACATTATCAAAGGCGTTGTCACACTCAAGAAATATCTCGGATTCAAGAGAGTTGTAATTGCCGTTGAAGACAACAAGCCTCAGGCAATAGACCTCCTTAAAAAGCAGATAAGCGATATAGCGGGCGGTGATAAGGATATTAACATAATGGCACTCAAATCAAAATATCCTCAAGGTGCCGAAAAGGTTATGATTCAGTCCGTAACAGGCAGAAAGGTTCCGCCCGGAAAGCTGCCGTCGGATGTCGGCTGCGTGCTGATGAACGTTGCCAGCGTTGCTTTCATCCAGCGCTATATCGAAACAGGCAAGCCGCTTGTCAGCCGCTCGGTAACCGTTGACGGTTCCGCAATACACACACCTAAAAACGTGCGTGTTCCCATCGGCACAAGTATTCACGATATTGTTGAATTCTGCGGCGGTTTCAAAGCAGAGCCGTTCAAGATTATTTCAGGCGGTCCGATGATGGGCGCCGCAATAGTCGGCACGGATATTCCCTTGCTCAAGCAAAACAATGCCATACTCGCATTTGCTGAGGGCACGTTCAAGATAAAACCGGAGCGCGACTGCATCCGTTGCGGACGCTGTGCTCAGGTATGTCCGATGAGCCTTATGCCCACGCTTATTGCACGCTACGCCAAGTCCAAAGAAGCTGACAAGCTCACAGACACGGGCGTTACGGTTTGTATGGAATGCGGCAGCTGCGCATACGTCTGCCCTGCAGGTCTGCCCCTCGTTCAGCATATGAGACTTGCGAAATCAGTAATAAGAGAGGCAGGTGCAAAGAAATGAGCGTAAACAAAAAACTTACCGTCAGCGCCTCGCCGCACGTGCGTTCACCGCACACGGCAACCGGCATTATGCTCGACGTTATCATCGCACTTATCCCGTCACTTATCGCAGCCGTCGTAATCTTCGGCTACAAAGTGCTTATGGTCACGCTTGTTTGCGTCGGCAGCGCTGTTCTTTCCGAATACCTCAGCCGCAAGATTATGAAGCGTCACCAGACAATCGGTGACCTGAGCGCAGTTGTAACGGGTCTTATCCTCGCTTTCAATCTGCCCGTATCCATCCCGCTGTGGATTGCGGCACTCGGCAGTGTTATAGCAATAGTAGTTGTAAAGCAGATGTTCGGCGGCATAGGTCAGAATTTCGTAAATCCCGCACTTGCAAGCCGTATTATCCTGCTTGTTTCCTTCCCGGCCGCAATGGCAAACTGGGCGGTTGACTCAAAATTCGTCACAACCACCGCAACTCCGCTTGCAATCATCAAAGATGAGGAAACGGCAGAAGCTCTGCCCTCGCTTTGGAGAATGCTTCTCGGCGCTCACGGCGGCAGTCTCGGTGAGGTCTGCTCGGTTGCACTTATCCTCGGTGGTGTGTATCTCGTAATCCGCAAGGTTATCTCTCCCGCAATTCCGCTCAGCTATATCGGCACCGTTGCCGTATTTATGCTCTTTGCAGGCAAGTTTGATTTGTCTTTCGTTGCCTATCAGATTCTCGGCGGCGGTCTTCTCCTTGGCGCTATCTTTATGGCAACCGACTATACAACAAGCCCCGTCAGCTTTAAGGGCAAGATCATCTTCGGCATCGGCTGCGGTCTTATCACATCCATAATCAGATTTTTCGGCAGCTACCCCGAAGGCGTATCCTTCTCAATCATCCTTATGAACATCCTTGTTCCCCATATTGAAAGGCTTACGACAGCCAAACCCTTCGGCACGCCGAAAAAGGACAAGAAGGCTGAAAAAGCCGCCAAAAAAGCAGAGAAGGAGGCGGCTAAATCATGAAGAAATTCAAAATCAGCGATATCCTTTTGCCGGTAATCGTACTCATGGCAATATGCCTCGTCACCTCCGGTCTGCTCGCATACACCAACTCGCTTACGGCACCTATTATTGCAGACAACAACGATAAAGCAGCAAACGCCACAAAGGCTGTTGTGCTTGAAGCCGCCACTAATTTCACCGATGAAACAAAGGGCGACATCAGCTACTCAGTCGGCACAGACGCAAGCGGCGCTGTTACAGGCTACGTTTTCACAACAACAGCAAAAAGCTACGGCGGTGAAATAAGCGTAATGGTCGGCATCAAGGCTGACGGCACCGTTTCGGGTGTTGAGCTGCTTTCAATCAACGACACACCCGGCCTTGGTATGAACGCCAAAACCGACCCGAACTTCCGCAAACAGTTCGTCGGCAAAGTGGCAGGTATCATCGTAAACAAAAACGAGCCTGCCGAAAACGAAATCAAAGCTCTTACAGGCGCAACGATTACCTCAAAAGCCGTTACGGAAGCGGTCAATACAGCACTTGACAACTACGCTGAAATTACAGGAGGTGTGAACAATGGCTGATAAAAAACCTCTCCATAAAGAATTTACCAAAGGCCTGATTGCCGAAAACCCGGTTCTCCGCCTTGTTCTCGGCACCTGCCCGACGCTCGCTGTTTCCACCTCGGTTAAAGGCGCGCTCGGTATGGGTCTTGCCGCTTCAATCGTTCTTATCTGTTCAAACATCGTTATATCGGCATTGCGCAAGGTTATACCGGGCAAAGTAAGAATTCCCGCATATATCGTTATCATCGCTTCTTTCGTTACAATTGTTCAGATGCTTGTAAAGGCATATGTGCCTGCAATTGACGAAAGTCTCGGCGTTTACCTGCCGCTTATTGTTGTAAACTGTATCATCCTCGGCAGAGCTGAGGCATTTGCAGGCAAAAACAGCGTTATCGCCTCCGCTGTTGACGGTATGGGTATGGGTGTCGGTTTCACGGGCGCTCTGCTTGCTATGGCAGTTATCCGTGAATTTTTTGGCTCCGGCTCAATCGCAGACTTTCAAATCATTCAGGAAAGCTGGCCCGTCGATCCTATGATTATCTTCATTCTGCCCCCCGGCGGCTTCTTCGTATTCGGTATGCTTATCGCCGTTGCAAACAAACTCGCCGAAAAGAAAGGCAAGCCCAAGGCTGAGCTCCACGGCTGCGAAAGCTGCCCGATGGCTGCAAGCTGTTCGCTTATCGGAACAGACGGCAGCTGTGACGTAAAGGAGGCGACCGTAAAATGACAAAAGCATTTCTTGCAATTCTCGTAACTGCGATTCTTACGGAAAACTTTCTGCTCAGTAAATTCCTTGGTATCTGTCCGTTCCTCGGCGTTTCAAAGAAGCTGAACACAGCAACAGGTATGTCTATGGCGGTTATCTTCGTTATGCTTCTCGCTACTGCCGTTACCTACCCCATCAACAAGTATATCCTTGTTGCAAACGATATGGCATATCTGCAGACAATCGTTTTCATCCTCGTAATTGCGGCACTTGTTCAGCTTGTTGAGATTGTGCTGAAAAAATATATCCCTTCACTTTACAGCGCACTCGGTATTTACCTTCCGCTCATCACAACAAACTGTGCAGTTCTCGGTGTCGTTATCCTCAACGTTGACAACGGCTACAACTTCGCGCAGTCAATGGTCAACACACTCGGCGCAGGTCTCGGCTTCCTCGTTGCGATGGTAATGTTCGCAGGTGTACGCGAACGACTTGAGAGCTGTGATGTGCCCAAGTTTATGCAGGGTCTGCCGATAACACTTGTTGCGGCTTCCCTCACATCGATTTCCTTCCTCGGATTCACGGGAATCGTTGAAGGCATATTCGGTGTTTAAGAAAGGCGGTATGAATTATGGACATTATTCTTGCAATCATAGTCGTATCCGTCATAGGCGTTATCGCAGCAATTATGCTTGCAGTAGCATCAATCGTTATGGCAGTTCCCGTTGACGAAAAGGCTGAAAAAATCAGAGAAGAGCTGCCCGGCGCAAACTGCGGCGCCTGTGGATTCTCAGGCTGTGACGGCTATGCCGCCGCACTTTCAAAGGGCGAAACAACCTGCACAACGCTCTGCTCGCCCGGCGGATCCGACGTATCTAAAAAAATCGCCACAATCGCAGGGCTTGAGGCCGGCGAAATTGCTCCCCAGGCAGCGGTTGTGCTCTGCCAGGGCAACGCACACAACGCAGGCACAAAGCTCGTTTACAGCGGTGTTAAAAGCTGTAAAATGGCAACTCAGCTTTTCGGCGGTCCGAAAGACTGTGTGTACGGATGTGTAGGCTTTGGCGACTGTATTGATGCCTGTCCTTACGATGCAATCCACATCTGTGACGGTGTTGCCAGAATCAACCCTCTTGCCTGCCGTGCATGTAAGGCCTGCATCAAAACCTGCCCGAAGGGTCTTATCGAACTTATGCCGCTTCACCAGGCAAAGGCAACCGTGCTCTGCGTCAATCACGACAAGGGTGCACTTACACGAAAAGAATGCAAAGCAGGCTGTATCGGCTGTATGAAGTGCGTAAAAGCTTGCGAGTATGACGCGGTCAAGGTTGAAAACTTCTGCGCTAAGGTTGATTATGACAAATGTATCGGCTGCGGCAAATGTCACGAGGTCTGCCCCGTCAAAGCAATCGACGTTATTGAGCTTGGCAAAATAGCTCTCAAAAGCATCAACAGAATTTAACGTAAAGTAAAAATAACGGCTTGTATGGATGATGTTCCATACAAGCCGTTTCGTTTTATTTTATTTAATTTTATGCTTCAAGAGCTATTTCGATATCGTAATCGGGAACGTAAACACCGGCTGCAAAATCTCTTGCTCTAAAAACAACCTTGTCGTTATAAACCTCAACCATATAACCTATACCCGGCTCGTTATAGTCGCCGTCTTTATTGTTGATTGTGATTGAAGGAACGTTGACGCCGTGGATGTTACCGATTTTTTCGTATGAATACTGACCGAAACCTGTATGAAGATGACCCGTAATCAAAACAACATTGCTGTACTTGTTCATTATCTCGTACAGTGCATCGCTCTGCTCACCGACATGACCTGCCTTCTCGTTTGTGCCGTTGCCCCACGTAGTCGGAAGACCGTGTGTAAGCTTAAGAGGCTGATGAAGCGCTACAAAAACAGGCTTGCCGTCAACAGCTTTTGCCTTAAGTGTAGCATCAAGCCATTCGAGCTGCTCGTCACTTATGTATGATTCCTCAAACTCTGAACGGTCCGGACCGAGAACAACAAACGTATAGCCGTTAATCTCGTACGTATAGCTGAGCTTATCAATTGAAAGTTCGCTGTTTGCAACACCGTTGAGATCATTCTGGAAAGCTGTGAAACGCTCAGTAACTTTTTCGTAGCGGCGAAGGCGTATGTCATGATTGCCTACAACCATCATATAGTTGTCAACATCTGCTGTTTTAAAATGTTCTGAAACAACGCCATATTCGCAATCAAGACCGTTTTCCGCAATATCGCCGGCAACGAGAAGTGCATCAACGTTTGTCTTGGCATTTGCAAGATCTTCGGCAGAGGCACGGAGCTCGGGCTCACGCGCGGGCATATAGTTTGAAATCTGCGAATCACCCCATGCAGCAAACATAAGCTGAACGGCATTTTCGTCAAGAGCCTCAATGGGAGTTTCCGTTGTCGGGCCGACATAAGGAGTGAAGAAATAATAGATAGACATCAGAAGTGCAAAAAGTTTTGCAAGCATTTGTTTTCTTCCTTTCAAATTAAAATCTAAAGATGATTATATATCATTTTGAATAATTTTGTCAATCAGAATTTACGACATCTATTTCTTTGACGGAATAATAATCAAAAAGTTTTATATGCGCATCTGTTATCATTTCACCGCTGACGGCAATGGGTATTGCCGGCGGACACGACACAGTCGGAGCAGCACAGATTCTGCCGAGAGAATCCGAAACAGCTACCGTTTCGTTAGCCGCAAAAACGGCATAGCGTATGCTCACCGTACTTTTGCCTTTTACAAATCCGACCTGCCCACGGAAATTTTCTGCAAGCGCAATACCGCCGAACGCAGATTTAAGCCTTGAAAAATCAGTCTCACGGTTGAAGGGTGACGCCATAAAAACAACAAAATCGCGGTCGGAATATTCAGGCTCAATACCACGGCTTCTGAAGTAATCTCCCGGGGTTTCAAAGCCGACAACACGTCGGTTTCTGAAATCTGCCGTAATTTTGAGCGGCTCAGCAGATATATCCCGAACGGAAGCCCCCTTCATTGCTGCCCGCACATCTTCAACACAAGCCAAGCAGCCCTCTGTGTCAACACGAATCTGTTCGGACATATATCTGTTACAAAGGTCAAGCGACTGCATTATAAGATAAGACGGACTTGTTGAACCGAACACAGCCATTGATCCGACAACGCTGTCGGCAAAACCGTAAACATCATCTTTTGAAACGTGAAGGTAGCCACCACCCGTCAGCACAGGCAGGGTTTTATGCGCCGAATCACAGCACAAATCAGCACCAAGACAAATCGGATGGATGTTTTCTTTACAGAAAGCGAGATAAGCCCCGTGAGCATTATCAACAAGAAGCGGCACGCCGTACGCTCTGCAAACAGCAGAGAGAGAGGCAATATCACTGATTCCTCCAAGGTAATCAGGGCTCGTAATATAAACCGCAAATGGCTTTTCCGCGCAGGCACGCAGATGACTTTCGAGCATCTGTGCCGTTACAATACAGCTGCAGATACTTGTATCAAGCTCCGGATACAGCCATTCCACATCAAAACCGAGCTTTGCGGCAGCATATATAAATGCCTTATGGGCATTTCTGCCTGCAAGCACAAACGGCCTTCCGAAGCGTTTATCTGCCCTGCGGTAAGCTGCAAATAACATCGCCTGAATGCTTTGCGTTGAACCGCCGGCAGAATAAACCGTGCGAGACGTCCCGAAAACCGAAGCGGCATTTTTTTCACTCTCCAATATAATACCTTGCGGTACGTACAGCTCATCTGCGCCTCTGATTTCGGTTATATCAAACTGTTCACAGGCAAAAAAAGACACACCCTTATGGCCCGGCATATGAAACCGGGCCTTGCCGCTTTGTGCATAGGCTTTCACAAAATCAACAATCGGTGTGTCCATAATTATTCCTTTATTATCATACTTCGTCGGCAATCTGAAGCATTACCGCACATTCTATACGCTTTTTGAAAAGCTCACAGCCGTATTCGTAAATGCCTGTGATTTTTCCGGTTGCATGGTATGAGTTTGCCGCGCATCCGCCTGAGCAGTAAAGCTTTGCCCAGCAATCCTCGCACTCTTTTCTTGCATAAGCGTTACAGAGTTTAAATTCGTTCTGCACCTCGGTATTTGAGATACCGTCGTAAATATTGCCGAGCAGGTATTTCTCATCACCGACGAACTGATGGCAAGGATAAATATCTCCGGCAGGCGTTACGGCAACATACTCGGTACCCGAACCGCAACCTGAAATCCGCTTGTAAATACACGGACCGTGTTTAAGGTCGAGCATATAGTGGTAGAAGGTAAACGGTCTGCCCTCGCGCTTACACTTTATCATCTCTTTTGCAAGAATTTCATACTGTTCAAAAAGAACGGGCAGGTCTTCGGATGTAAGAGCACTCGCATCGTTCGGTGCACATACAACAGGTTCCATACTAAGCTCCGTAAAGCCCATATCCGCCATATGGAAAATATCGTTTGTAAAATCCGTGTTTGCGTGGGTGAAAGTGCCGCGCATATAGTAGCTTTTGTTGCCTCTGCGCTCAACAAACTGCTTGAACTTGGGCAGGATAATATCGTAGCTGCCCTTGCCGGTATAATCCTTGCGCAGACGGTCATGCACTTCTTTTCTGCCGTCGAGACTGAGCACGACATTGCTCATCTCTTTGTTGCTGAACTCAATAACGTCGTCATCAATAAGCATACCGTTTGTCGTGAGTGTAAAGCGGAAATTTTTATTGTGAATCTTTTCCTGCTCACGTGCGTAGGCAACAAGCTGTTTTACAACATCCCAGTTCATAAGCGGCTCACCGCCGAAGAAGTCAACCTCAAGATTGTGGCGCGTGCCCGAATTTTCGATAAGGAAATCAAGGGCGCGCTTGCCAACCTCAAAACTCATCAGTGCGCGCTCGCCGTGATACTTACCCTGACTTGCAAAGCAGTATTCGCAGTTGAGGTTGCAGGTGTGGGCAACGTGAAGGCACATAGCCTTGAGAACCGTATTTCTGTTTTTAAAATCGAACGCCATATCGGCATAGGTGTCGGGTGTGTAAAGCTTTTTCATCTGTTCAAGCGACTTAACGTCCTCTATACAGTCAAGACAATCTTGCACCGTTACACCGTCGGCTGAATATTTTGCGGATATTTCCTGCGCAATTTCATCCGCACTCTTTTCTTTATAAAGAGAAATTATATCGTAAGCAACATCATCAACAACGTGCACCGAACCGCTGCACGTATCAAGCACAATGTTGTAACCGTTAAGTTTGTACTGGTGTACCATTAGTTTCACTCCATAAAAAACAGGTAATACAGCATAAGTGTATTACCTGTCTGATAGCTGATTAAAATATCCGCCGATTAGTTTTCCTGAGCGTTCTCGCACTGCTGGTTAGCAACACCGCAGGATGTTTTGCAAGCTGACTGGCAGGATGTCTGGCACTCACCGCAGCCGCCGTTCTCACAGCTCTTAACAAGGTCTTTTGTTTCGATAGTCTTGATTCTCTCCATTTTGAGTATCTCCAATCATTTAAATTTTTGCAGGGGGCAAAGCCCTCATCAATACGGATAAAAGTATATCACAAGCTATAAACACTGTCAAGCATTAAAGAAGAGGAAGGATTTCATCCTTAAGGTATTCGATCTGCTCGTCAGTAAGCTCACCAAAAGGCTTGCGGCAAACGCCGAAATCGAAACCGAGAAGGTTGAGCACAGCCTTTTCACCGGCCATAACGCCAACCTTGCACAGCGCGGTAATGATCCTGTTTGCCTGATACTGCACCTCTTGTGCGCCTTTAACGTCGCCGCTCTCCCACAGATTGCGGATTTTGATAAACTTATCCGTCATAAAGTTGTAGGTTGAGCCGATGCCTCCGTCAACACCCATTGCGAGGCCCGAAATCATCAACTCGTCGAAGCCGTTGTATATGATTGCCTCGGGGCAACGTGCTCTTATCTGCTGCAGTTTGAAATAGTCGTTAGACGTATACTTGACACCGAGGATATTGTCGTGGGCAAGCAGGTCGGCAATTTCGTCAAGAGTAAGCTCAACACCCGAAAATGCGGGAATGTTATATATAATGAGCGGAATTTTCACGCTGTCAGCAATTGTTTTGTAGTGCTCGATAACCTGAGCATTGCTGAATTTGTAGTAAAACGGAGCAACCGCCGAAACTGCGTCATAACCGATACTTTCGACGTATTTTGCGTATTCAACAGCCTGTTTTGTGGAAACGGTGCCTACGTGAGCAATAAGCGTAACCTTATCGCCTGCTGCTTCTTTGACTGTTTTGTAAACAAGTCTGCGTTCATCTTCGGAAAGAAGGAATGCTTCTCCCGTGCTGCCGGCAACGTAGAAACCGTCTGCACCTTGGGCAATATTTCTTTCAACAAGGAGCTTAAGCTGATCGGTGTTAACGTTGTCATTTTTATCGAACGGAGTAAGAAGAGCAGGGAAAATACCCTTGAAATTTTTCATAGAGATTCGACTTCCTTTCTTGATTATAAATTCCGATAGATCATTTTACACCATATTACAAATAATTTCTACTGGTTTTTAAAAAAAGACTTGCAATAATTCGAATTTTTATATACACTCTAACCTATGATGAATACGAGGTGACTTAAATGGCAACAATGACTAAAAAATACGGCCTGATGACGGCTATCGCAATGGTAACGGGCGTTGTCGTCGGCAGCGGTGTTTTCTTCAAGGCCGAAAAAATACTCTCGGCAACAGGCGGTGACCTCAAGCTCGGCATCCTCTCTTGGATTGCCGGCGGTCTTATTATGCTTGCCTGTGCATACGCTTTCTCTATACTTGCCAACAGAATAGAAAAGGTCAACGGCCTTGTCGACTACGCCGAATCACTTGTAGGCAAAAAATATGCTTACTTTATCGGTTGGTTTACAAGCGTTATTTACTATCCCTGCCTTACGATGGCTCTTGCGTGGGTTACCGCACGTTACACCTGCGTGCTGTTTTTCCACGACCGCGCCGATATAACAGGCGGCCTTTGTATGACACTTGCGGGCTTCTACCTTATTCTCAGTTTTGCAATCAACCTGCTCTCACCGGTTATCGCAGGCAAGGTCCAGGTTTCAACAACCATCATCAAGCTCATTCCTCTTTTCCTTATGGCAATTGTCGGCACAATATACGGACTTACCAAGGGCTACACTGTCGAAAACTTCACAACGGTAGTCAACGAAGTTAAAACAGGTCCTGCGCTCTTCACCGCAGTCTGTGCAACAGCCTTCGCTTATGACGGTTGGATTGTTGCCACAACAATCAATGCTGAGCTTAAGGATGCAAAGAAGAATCTGCCCAAAGCACTCATCTTCGGATCGCTTGCCGTTATTATTATCTATATCCTTTACTATGTAGGCCTCGCAGGCGGAATCCCCAACGCAGTAATGATGGAGGGCGGCGAAACAGGAGCAAGGCTCGCATTTGAAGCTGTATTCGGAAAAATCGGCGGCACGGCAGTTTTTGTGTTTGTTATCATATCCTGCTTCGGCACACTCAACGGACTGACTCTTGCCTGCTCAAGAGGTATGTACGCACTTGCAGCACGAAACGAGGGACCCAAGCCCAAGTTATTTGCTCAGGTTGACCACGCAACAAATATGGCACCCAGCTCGGCAACCGTAGGTCTTCTTATGTGCATTGTATGGATGGTATTCTTCTTCTGCTCACAGTTTTCCGATTTCAGTGAAAGCTGGAAAGGCAGCAGTGCGGGCATATTCGCCTTCGACCCGACCGAGCTTCCCATCGTAACAAGCTATTTCCTCTACATCCCGATATTCTTTATGATGCTCTTCAAGCTCAAAGGTGTCAACGGATTTAAGCGTTTCATCGCACCGATAATAGCGATTATCGGTTGTGTCTTTATGATGGTTGCAACAATCTACTCTCACCAGAAATACGTTATAGGCTACCTTATCATATTTATAGTTCTCAACGCGATAGGTATGTTATTCTCGAAAGAAAAGAAAAAAGCGAAATAAGAACAGAGCACAAACAAAAAAGGCTGTCACAGTGTGTGACAGCCTTTTTATTTTACCACTTATTCTCTACGTATTCGCAGAAAGCATACATATCCTTAATTTCAATTTTAGTGCCGTCATCAAGCGTTACATCACCGCTCCAGAGTCCGTGCACCTGATGGGTGTGCATTCTTGCAACACCAACGTTCATATCGGTGTGATGATCGAACGTTGGCACCATCGTAAGGTTAAATCTTCCGTCCTCTGAAATAAACTGCCACGGCTTCATAAATTTATCGGGCTTCGGAAAAACAGCAACGTCAACCGCGCCGAACTTGTGCGCCTTGCCATCGTAGAAAAGACAGGTTTCCGTGGCGTTGCTTTCGTTACCGATTGCCCACGTAATTTCAAAGCCGAACAGATGCTTTTCACCGTTGGCATCGGTCACATAAGAGGAGCCGTTTCCCCAATACCATACCATCTCGTGCGGAGTATTGACCCTGCCCCAGTCGAGTGCACAGAAGGCATCGTCCTTGGAAAAAGTCCATTCCTCGTTGTCGATTCTGAAAACACCCTCACAAGGCATACAGTTCTGCTTTGTGGTCATAAAATATTTGGTTTCGTCACCGTCAAAGGGAATAACGGTTGTGATATTTTCAAGGTCTTCCGGAATATCCATTGTAAACTTACACTCAACGGTCTTACCGCCCTTGAGCATCTTAAACCAAAGCGTTCTTGTGTTCTCTTCGGTATTAAAATCGAACTCTGCCTTACCGATTTTGTAGCCAAAGCGATTGGGCACGTCACCCTTTGCCGGCGGAACATACTTATCTTTACCGCCGAGGAAAATCTGCGTTGCATCCATTATCTGCTTGCCGTTGACAAGGTCGATAAGTTTTGCACAGATAAAGCCTCCAATATTGATGTTAGCAAAATTAACCTGAACCATATATCTGCCGTCGGACACTTGATAAAAGTCCCATTCCTTACGGCTCATAAGGCGTGCCTGAACCTTAGTTCTGTCATACTCAAAAACATTGTGTCTTGCCCATCCTTTTGCAAGCAGTCTTCCGTCAGCGCTGAGCAAAGGCGTACTCTGTGTGTACTCGGTCTGCTTTGACTTTTCTTTCCAGTTTCTGAACGGTATATAGGTTCTTTCCAATGCTTTTTCCTCCCACATTAATTATTAAAGAAGTTATAAATCTTACCCAGGAATTCATACAGCTTCACCGCGTACGGATTGAGAGCATCCCAATAAGGCTCTTCGTAGAGTGTCGTCCACTTCTGAGGCGCTCTGTAAAGATAAAGCAATTCACAATTCGAAAGCGGATTTCTGCCGCCCTCACCCAGCTTCAGAATGCCCATATCCTTCATATCGTGATGAAGACGTTCGTTTGCATTCATCCATACATACGGGAACTGAAGCAGCGAAAACTCACCCTTGCGGTTAGAGCACTTCCAATATCTCCAGCTAAGCTCGGAACGGCAAAGCTGAGCAAGCTGTTCTTCCGTTTCTGCCTTGGCTTTTGCAGCCTCCCATAGCTGATCACAGCGTTCAACGTCTTCATTTGTCATTCCGTAAAGGGTCTTCTGTGATTTCTGATAAATGTAAAGATGACCCAAATAGGTAACTGCGTGCTCGGTCATAACATCAATAAATTCACGGATGTTCTGCCAACCGGCACCGTAAACCGCCTCGAGGTAACCGTTCATCTCGGCGTCATAATCACAATAAGGATCCTGCATAAGTTTAGAGAGCAGATATGTTCTGAGCTCGCCGAACTCACCGTCACATTCTGCAATATAATAGTTACCCTCTTCGTAAATACCCTTTACGTTATTCTCGTAAAAAATCTGAACATTTCTCTGCATTACACCGAAATTCGGAAAAATACATACTGTTTCGCTGTAATTGTTTACATAGTCCCAGATATAGACACGGTTGCAGATTTTGCCCCACTGCTCAAGGTCATACATAAAATCCTTGTTCTCGTTGCATTTTGAATCATCAAGAGTATGTCCGAAGCAGCATTCAATCGAGCACAGGCGTACAATAACGTCATCTCTGGGCACAACGTTGGTCGGTGCCTGACGGGTATACTGATAAGCAAAAGTGTCAAAAACAACGTTGTCGTAGTTGCCCGCTGCCTTTACACGCTCGGCAACGGTGTTGACAAACGTAATCATAGTACCTGCGTGCGAACCGTTCAAATCATCAAGCGCTTTACAATTTGAGCACTCACAATACTTCTGATTATCGTGCTGAGTGAGCGAAATAATCTGAACTGAAGCCTCGGGATTGTGCTCGCGCGAGAGGTTATCGAGTACCTCGCCTACAACTATATCAATCACTTCGGGGTTGGTAAGGCAGAGTTGCTCGGGCACTCTTACTCCGCCGGTGTAAGCATAATATTCAGGATGCGACCCAAAATATGTATCCGGCTTGCAGTACTGAGTTACAAGCGTATGCGCAAAAGAGCCGATATAGCCTACCTGACCGCCTTGCTCAGCCGTAAAGCTGCGGTAAACGCCGCCCGTAAGTCCGTTTGCAAGCGAAAACTCAACATTTCTTGAGCTTATTGTATCGGTTTCAGTGTACTCAAAAAAAGGTTGATATTCGTCATCAATGTCACATGGCACCGAAAGAACCGCATTTTCGGGGATGACGACAACTTCACTCTCGTACCAGTGGCAACCGCAGTAATCCTCCAAAAAAGCGTATACGCCGTTAATCGAGCCTTTGTTACCTGCACCGCAGATAACTGTTTTGTCATCATCGGACTTTATAACGTATCCGCCGTCATCAAAACCGTCAAGATCGATTTCCGCACGGTTTGTAACACCGACACAGATTTCATAATCCGCCACGGGCTCCGAATCCGAAACAACGGCAATGTCTGCGCCTGTTATGCGTTCAAGGTAATACTCAAGACATGAAGCGGCATACTGCTCCGTGTTTTTGCCGCCTGCAACAATAACCGCATCGGCAGCGAGCGGTGCGCCGTCAGCCGCAAAAGCCAACATCGGACAAAGCGCTGTAATCAATGCAAAAGCAAGTGTGAAGCACAGAAATTTTTTCATAATCAACAGCTCCGTTTCTGCCGCAAACGCGGCTTTTAAAAATTCGGGAACGGGGATAAAATTTCAGCACGTAAATTATACCATAAAGTAATGGAAAAATAAAGCAAAAAATCCGACCGAAAAGTTTCAGGTCGGACTTATAAAAAATTAAAGGCTGTTCAGGATATTCATTACGCAACGAAGTTCTTCGGGCTTCACTTTATCAACAGGCTTATTGTTGAGAACACAGTCTGCAAAATAGTTAATTTCGTTTGCATAAGCATCGCTCTTGGGAAGATTTATGCTGCCCGTATCACCCTTCGTCTCTTTTGAAAGGTCGATTTCCTCATCTGCGAGGTAAATTTTCATTGTTCGGTTTTCGTTGGCAACAATGGCGTGTTCGAACTGGAATCGGAACTGCGCCGTAAACGGATAACAGGTTGCATACCACGAAGCTTCCGTATTGACTGTAAACTTGCCAAAATCGTAAACAACAGAAATGAAATCCTGTTCAGGGCGCTTTGAGCGATACTGATGGACAACCTTCGGCATACCGAAAGCGTATACCATAAAATCGAGATCATGAATGTGGAGATCAAAAGGAACAAGGCCGCTCCTCTTCTCATCCATCATCCAGCCGTCCCAACTCCAGCGGGGCTTGTGACCAAGTCTTGTCATTGTGCCCGAAAGCAGCTCACCGTACTTTTTCGTATCAAATATCTCCTTGAGCACTTCATACTCGGGCCAGAAGCGAAGCACCTGAGCAACCATAAACTTAACATTATTCTTTTCGGCTGTTGAGTAAACTCTGTCAATATCCTCTTCCTTAAGTGAGATGGGCTTTTCGCAGATTACGTTAATACCCTTCTCCATTGCCTTAACGGCAAAATCTGCGTGAAGATATGTCGGCAAACAGATATCAAGAATATCAAGCTCCTCGTTTGCGAGCATCTCGTCAAAGTCGAGGTAGTGACGCTTTCCTTCATACTGTTCCATACGTTCGGGACGAATATCACAAAGAGCTACCAGCTCAGCATCCTCTCTCTTATCCCACGCGGGAATATGCGCGCCGCTGATACCTCCGACGCCAACAAGACCGACTTTAAGCATACAAAAACCTCCGTTTAAAATTATCTGAGTACCATTGTAATGCTTTTTGATATTAATTGCAACAAAAAATGAGGAATCGCTACTATAATTTCCGGGTTGCGTACCATTCTCACTTAATCTTACCGAATTTCAATCACAAACAAAGCAGACGGCAAAGGATTGAGTTTTTCGGACAAGTGCAGTATAATACGGTTATCAGATTTACGGGAGACAGCAAAATGAACGAACTGAGCACACTATTCCAAAAGCTGAACAGCGGTGAAACGCTGTCGCTTGAAAACGGCAAGGTATATCACGTCAGGCAGGATGATTCATTCACCCTTGACGGATACTACTGTTCCAACACGGCAAAGCCTCACGAAAACCCGACGGGCAGAAGATATGCGGCAATGTATCTCAAGGATAAATCAGACATTACGGTTGAGGGCAACGGTGCAACAGTACTTGTGCACGGTAAAATGACCCCTTTGATTTTTGACCGATGTAACAACTTAACAGTAAAGAATCTTACGGTTGATTACGCTTGCCCCACGATGGCGGAATTTACGGTAATTTCAAACGACAACGGCAGATGCAAAATAAAAATCAATGAAGAATGCTTATACAGAGTTGACGGTTGCGAGCTGATTTGGTTGGGCGAACCCAATGGAAGCGGAAAACCTTATTGGGAAGATCATTATTTCAAAAGCCGCAGACACGTAAAGCTTCTCAACCCCGAAACAGGACTATTTCAGGATTTCAGGCGCGATGACCTTGAATTTTCACACATAGAAGAAACCGGAAATAATGTGCTGAATGTTGAACTAAAAAACAAAGACGTTTATTTTCCTGCGGGTGCAATAATCCAATCGCGCAACATTATGCGCGACCAGACAGGAAGCCTTTTTCAGCGCTGCAAAAATCTTGTTTTCGAAAATCTGCATATAAAATTCATGCACGGGCTCGGTATGGTTTCGCAGTTTTGTGACAGTGTCACGTACAAAAACTGTGATTTTACACCTGCGGAAGGCAGAACCGCGGCAAGTACGGCAGACTTCTTCCAGTTTTCAGGCTGTAAAGGCAATATACTTGTCGAAAATTGCAAAGCCGGCGGCGCGCACGACGATTTCATAAATGTGCACGGCACACACCTGCGCATAGTAGGCGTAAACACCGCCAAAAATGGCTTAACACTGCGGTTTATGCACGATGAGAGTTGGGGCTTTCAGGCGTTTGAAAAGGGCGATGAAATCGACTTTATCCGTTGGGATACGCTTATACCGTACGCATCTGCAAAGGTGATTGACTTTACAAGAATTAATGACACAGACATTTATATCGAGCTTGATTCTGAGCTTCCTGAAATCGAAATCGGCAAAGACGTAGTTGAAAACGCAACCTGGACCCCCAACGTTTACGTAAAAAACTGCAGCTTCGGTCTCACTTCCGGCAGAGGAATACTCTGCACAACACGTGGCGAAGTAATTATCGAAAATAACCGTTTTGAAAACGTGTGGGGTCCTGCCCTGCTGATTGAAGATGACTGCAACTTCTGGTATGAATCGGGCTACACAAGCGAAATCATATTCCGAAACAATCTGCTCATCAACTGTGACTATGCAAAAATGTATCCGGGGGCGCCTGTGATAAGGTACTCCCCAAAGGTTATGGACGAAAGCTCAACAGAGTTTGTTCACGGCAAGCTGACACTTGTCGGTAACAGATTTGAAAAAGCTGTCTGCGGCACTCATCTGCTGCACTTTGAATATTTGCGCGAGGTTGAAATGAAAAACAATACTTTCGACGCACCCTGCAACATAGAAACGATATGTGTAGGCAGCATAACCGAATAATAATCATCAACACTTGTTTCAATGTTTTACATTGCATTCAGAGCATAAAAAATCCTCCTGCGGCAGAACAAACTGCCGCAGAAGGATTTTTTGTTTTACTTGAATTTATATTCCTGCTTTGTATAGTCACCCGTAAAATACTCACCTGTGAGGAACTTTCTTGCGGTAAACACTATTCTGTCCGCATAAACCTCAAAATAGTAGCCGACACCGCAATCAATAATTCCGAAATTGTTTTCTTTTCTGTAACCGGGTACGCTGATTGAATAAACTCCGTTTTCTTCGTTGAGCGTTTCAAAAACCTTGTCACATATACCGCCGTGGAGGTGACCGTTGATAAAGAAAACGTTCTTGTACTTTTCAACAATCGCTCTTACCTCGTCATTCTGCTCGCCGAGGTCGCCCGTCTCCCACACCTCGGGCAGACCGTGAGTGTAGGCAAAAGGCTGGTGGCACATAAGGAAAACAGGTTTACCGTCTTTTGTGCCCCTTGCAAGCTCGCTGTCGATAAAATCCATCTGCTCTTTGGATATGTAGGCTTTTTCGAGCACGCGTTTTTCCGTGCACATAACAACAAATGTGTAGCCTTTGATATCGTACGAGTAATAGGTTTTTCCTTGGGTTTGGATATTGAGATATTTTTCAACCTTATCCATTACAATTTTGCTGTTTTTCTTAAAGAAAAATCTTGCATCGTGGTTGCCGAGCGTAATAAGCGTGTTCGGCACAACGTTCTGACTGTCGAGAGGTCTGAAGAACCGCTCATATTCGGTATTGAGACCATAATCGGCAATATCGCCTGCCATAAGAAAAGCATCAAACTGTTCGGGTGAGTTTGACAGATCCTCAAAGAAGTTGCCGAGGTTAGCCTCCGCCGCCTCCCTGTTCGGAAGGTGCGTGTCTGCAATTGCTGCCGCCGAGAGCAAAACATTGGCACTGTCTTCGAACTTTATGGGAGTTTCCTTTGACACCTTATAGAAAACATCGTACTTTGGGGACATTGACTTTATCTGCTTACCGTACTTATCGCAAAAATCTTTAAAAGACATAAAACTACGCTCCGTTCAAATTGCTGTCTTTTATTTTAGCACATATATTCCGCTCTTGCAATAAAAAGATAAAAAGACAGCCCGTGCAAACGCTCTGCTGCACAGGCTGTTGATATGTTTTGCTGTTAAAGGCCAAGAAGCCTCTGGAAAATGTTTACGATTTTGAGAAGTATGTTACGGTAAAATGCAATAATATATGTTAAAATGTTTACGTCAATATTTCCGCTTCCTTCACCGGGAGTGCCGTTGAAATCGGAAGATACCGAATTCATCCAACTGATGATTCCGTTGGGACTTTCAAGGTTAACTATATTGCCATTACCGTCCTGCGTTGTGGTTTTGGGATAGGTGCTGCCATCAAGCATATGGAAGTCGTACGTTACAACCTTTGCCATATGGTGGTTATCGCTTGCAGCGGTACCCGCAGGCTCCGTAACATCCTCAAGGCTTGAGAGACGGCAATTTTCGGGATGATTGTTTGTGGTGCAAACAGCATTCCAAAGCGGCAAGGTTGCCAGAGTGTAATTTATAATAGGGTCTTTCTTGCTTGCAATCATCCAGATTGCAATGTCTTTGCACATTTCAACCTGTTTATTTGTAAATGAGCCTGTCGGAGCAATCGGGAAAATACCTGCAAAATACTCAGGAAAAGCAATCGCTATATTCCACGTCATTTCACCGCCGGCGGAACTGCCACCGATGAAAATCTTCGTGGTGTCGATATTGTCACCGTGCTTTGCTATCATATCGTCTATTACTGCACGTAGCGGCTCAAGAAGAGTATCGTTCCAATAGACAAGATTGTGCTCGGGAGCACGGGGCAGAAGGATAAATGCGCCACCCTGTGTAAAACGGCTCTGAAGCTCAGATGAAGCCCAGTAAGGCATATCGCTGTCATCAAGCTGAGCATCAACATAATCTGCGTGACCGATGCCGTGAAGGAAAATTACAAGGGGATATTTTGTATCATCATTCTCACCTACCGGAGAATAGTAGCAATAATCAAGAGCATAATCGCCCGCTTTGGGAGCAACATCGCTTTCAAATTCATCTCTGAGCGCCTGAATGCCCGAAGACACGGGAAGAGCCTCCTTGCGTGCTGACTCAGCAGATGCGCTGACACTGAATGGTACTAACATCAAACATACAACCATAAAAATAGCAATAAATCTTTTCAAACACATCACCTCATACAAAATTATATATATTCTACCAAAAAAATTTTTTTCAGTCAATTAATTAACCGGCAAATATCTTGCCCATAGGTAACAAATATGTTAACATAATATTATCAACCTTGAGGAGATAATTATGAAGAATGTTTTTTCTTTCTTGGCAACAAGACAAATTGTTGCGCTTGAAAACCTCGGCAAAATTCCCGCTGATATTATTAAAGCAGTATTCAGATTTGACTTCAAGCGCGTTATCGCGCTTATCGTGGCAGGTTTCCAGCTTCTCGGTATGGCTTTTCTCGACACACCCGTAACACCGTACAAAGACAGCATTGATATGGATAAATTCAAGCTTGTATGGGAAGAAGAATTTGACAACGGTTTCGACACAACCAGGTGGCAGGGACACTACGTATACGGCGCAAACGACACACAGCTGCGTGACACAGCATGGTGGAACAGAGATCAGGTCAGTTTCACCGAAGACGGTTGCTTAAAGCTTACCGTCGAATATAAGGAGGACGGTCCAAAAGGCGCAGGCTACTACTCCTACGGTATGGAAACCAACCCGAACAAATGCTACGACAGCGGATTTGTCGGCTATGAACAGCTTTACGGATATTTCGAAATAAGGTGTATTCTGCCCAAAGGCGCAGGCATCAACCCTGCATTCTGGCTTCTGACAGACGGTATGTGGAACGATGACACGGACGGTGGCATAAGCGGAGCAGAAATTGACATACTCGAAACAAACACTAATTACGACCCGAAGAGTCCCAGTTTCAACTCGATTGTTCAGACAATACACGTCGATTCATACGAAGAAGCCCACAAATGGGAAAACCAGGGAGAATACTACGCAGACGATCCGTACAACGAATTCAACACCTACGGAGTTGAATGGAACGAGGATGAGTATATTTTCTACATCAACGGTGTTGAAACGGCAAGAACTTCATTCGGTGGTGTGTGTCAGGTGCCGCTTTATCTGATTATTTCCGTTGGCGTTGACGAAAAAGTATATGAAAACGACTTCCTGCCGACTGCTATGACGGTTGACTACGTAAGATGCTACCAATATAAATAATGGAAAACACCGAAGCTCTTTACGGAGTTTCGGTGTTTTGGTTTATTTTTCGTTTTGCTGTGCACTGTATAATCGCCTTGCTTCGAAAAAAGCAAACGCAATGCAAACCCAGGAATATACGGAAAAGATAAGAAACGGCCACATTTCCGGTGAATCCTTAACCATTGCAACGTTAAGAAATATTCCTATAAGGCCATTTATCATCATCAGCACCGTATACTCAACAAACGCAAACATCGTCATAAAATAAACGATAATTCCAAGCAAGGTCGAAACGCTGTCAAGAAAAACATACTTTGCACCCGCCATAGGCAGAAATTTCCACATAAGCAACAGCGCAACAAGAAAGCCTGCTGCCAGCAGAGCGCGTTTGCCCCACGAGAGCTTGCGCAACAATGTTGAGCTGCCGCGCTTGTTTTTATTCCAGCGTATAAACGTCAACAGCTGAATCGGACATGAAAAGAGAAACGCAGAAAAAGCCGATCCGTAAAGGCTGTAATGAACATAAACAATGCCGTAAATAACGGAATTGAAACTGCCGAGCAGACTCGCAAACCTGTTGACACGGGATTGAAGAAGCGCAATAAAAAGCGAAACATACAACGGCATTACACGAAGGAAGTTTTGTCCGCTCATAACGGCAGTAACCGTAATCAGCACAGCCGTGCAAACCAAAAGCACTGTAATCACAATATTTTTGGCTGATGTGCGTTTCAGCATTTTTTTCAAACCGCCACCCCCTCTTTTTGGGTCACCCGAGTATTATACACACTAAGCCCGTAATAAGCAATATGAATACAACATTTAATTTATATTCTTATTATGCAATATAATAATCCTAAAAAAGTTTGACACACACCACCAAATGTGATATACTAATTCCGTAATAAATAAAGGAGGAATTGATGTGAAAAACATTAAAAAAATCATCGCACTTATGTTGGCAGTAATTATGCTTTCAAGTGCATTCATCTTCCCCTCTGCAGCAGCAGACGCAGCGGAAGAACCTGCTGAGGATCCGATAGTTGCAAGAATGCATTTCGGTCATCTTACAAGAAACCACAACATTGAAGGTCACACCTGGATTTATATCGAGAACCTTACAAATAAAACTCTCGAAATCGGTGCGGGTTACAAGCTCGCCAAGGGCAAGGGTGTATCCATCGGTTCATACGGCACATCTGTTGACAAGCCCGGTCTTTACTACAACGTTGAGGCTTACAGATACCAGAACCCCAAATACATTGAGCTTTCCATCAGCATCAGCAAAGAGCTTACCCAGAGCGATCTTGACAAGGTAAACTCAACTATCAAAAAATGCAATCATTGGAGCTATTTTTTCAACTGTGCTTATGCAGCTATCAAAATCTGGAATGCTGTCCCCGGTGACAATATGATTTATCTCTTTGCTCCGATTCTCACTATGATGCAGGTTCTCGCATCCAAGAACGATACAAAGGGCTTCCCGATGACTTACGGAGACTGGAAAAAGGATTGTTTCTTCCAGGTAGCTGAAGGCGGAACGGTAACTCTCGAGCCTGCAGACCCAACATATTAATCCATACATCAAACTATAACGCAGCAAGGTTTGCAAAGGTAACCACCGATGCAAACCTTGTTTTTTATTCTTTATAGATCAATCTCGCTGTAATTGCGGATGTAAATATCCGCAAGCTCTTCAAGCTCATGTGTCCTTGCTTCTGTCCGGTCGTAAATACCGACAAGGTTGTAGCCGTTTGCCTTTGCCGTTTCGGCGGCATACAGCGCGTCCTCAAAAACCCACGTTGTCTGCTTATCCGTACCGAGTGCCTCGCGCACAACATCGTAAACTTTCGGTTCGGTTTTGGCGGCACCTACGGTATACACGGAATATATCGCAGAAAAGTAATCTGTCATACCGTACTTGGTGAGCAATGAGCTGAGCGCACTCTCGCTTGTTGCTGTTGCAATACCCATTCGAACGCCCTTGACCTTCAGCTTTTCAAGGAAATCAATAATATCATTTTTCGGCTGCGCATCAGAAAGATAACAAGTTTCGATAAACTTGAAGAAATCATCAAACAGCTCTTTATCGGTCATTTGCATATTAAAACGTACGTTAGCAAGAGCAAGCATCTCCTGCAGCCTGAGTCCACGAAACGCCTCGTTATCCTCCTGCGTGAGTGTTATGCCGTGATGAGCAAGGTATTTTTCTTTTATCCCTGCCCATATATGCATCGAATCAAAAAGCGTTCCGTCAAAATCAAAAATTGCGCCGGTAATATCCATATCCGTCTCCGTTTTTATATTATTAAATACTGCGGTTATTATAGCACAGTAGTATTTACGTTTCAACAAGCACCTAAAAAAACAAGCTCATCTGTTGCTGTAAAAAGACATTCAAACCTTTTCCGGTTTATCAGTGTGTATATTACACGGCATTATTCTCTGTTTGTAAAATATATTGACACTCCCCTGCGCTTTCTGTAAAATAAAAATACAAAATATACCGAAGCGGAGAAAAAATATGGATATTTCAACAGTTATCACTTTCATAAAACAGGTAGCCGCAACCTTTATGGCACTTATCATGATGGTGTTACCGTCAACAGCCGACACCTCAAAGCTTGACTACGGTGCAAAGAATCCGGACGGGCTGATTATGAGCTTTTCTGCCGTTTCAGACGTACACGTAGAAACAAACAATCCCGATACCTACAACGCATTTTCCGCCATTATAAACGGCATTAAAGCAGGCAAAGACCACAGTGCCGCCGTTTTCCTTGGTGACAACGTAATGAACGGGCAACTGCTTGAAAATTTCTTTTTCTATATGGGCGTCAAAGCTGTGAATCCTGCCCGTTACAACCTTATTGCACTGGGAAACCACGACCTCGGCAACGGACAGGGTGACTACACAAAACTGCGCAAGAATTATCTGAGCAACAACAGATTATACCTCGGAAACGAACTTGAAAGCACGTATTATTACCGAATCATTGACGGCTGTTATATGATCTTCCTCGCTTCCGAAAACCTTACGGTAAACGATTTTGTGATGAGCGAAGAACAGCTTGAATGGCTTGAGGGCGTGCTTCGAGAGGCCGATGCCGCAGGCGCTCCCATCTTTGTTTTCAACCATCATCCCATCAATTATATCAAGGAAACAGACGCAAACACTCTCGCCGATATTCTCAGGCAGTATGATAACCTGCTTTACATCCACGGCCACATTCACAATCACCTCGGCACAGACAACTTCTATACCTACGTCGACGTTGACTGTATCAACCTTCCCCGCTCAACCGAAATTGTCGATTATGAGCCCGGGGACGGAATAGTGGTCGAGGTTTACGAAAATGAAATCCTTGTCAGAGGCAGAGATTTTATTAACGGCGAATGGATTGATGGCCTTGTTTACACATATCCCTTGAGCAAATAAACAACACACAAATCAAACCTCCCTGAACGTGAGCAACCGTTCGAGGAGGTTTATTTTTTTCCGAAACACAGTGGAAATCCCCTATTTTCTGTGGTATGATTAGGAAGATTTCAAAACACTGCACAACGGAGAGAAATATGAACAAAATTACGCAAATAACAGATTTCCTCGCACCCGAGTTGGACGTATATGCACGTCTGACCGAGGTTCAGTTGTTAAACAGAGAGTTTCCCGAAAAGGGCTTGTTTATAGCGGAAAGCCCGAAGGTTATCGAACGGGCTCTTGACGCAGGGTATGAACCCGTATCCTGCCTTATGGAAAAAAGACATATCGAAGGTGAAGGCAGGCAAATCCTTGAAAGAATAAACGACGTTCCCGTTTTTTGTGCAGAGTTTGATGTGCTGACACAATTGACAGGTTTCAAGCTTACGAGAGGTATGCTTTGCGCAATGAAGCGAAAACCTCTGCCCGACGCAAGAAAAATATGCGAAAACAAAAGCAGAATTGTTATACTTGACAAGGTTATGAATCCCACCAACGTAGGTGCGATTATCCGCTCAGCCGCCGCGCTCGGTATGGATGCGGTACTCCTCACCCCGGGATGTTCAGACCCTCTTTACAGACGCGCCGCAAGAGTCAGTATGGGCACAGTATTTCAGATTGAATGGACGTTTTTAGCCGAGGATAACCTTGACGAAATAAAGGCGCTCGGTTTTAAAAGCGTAGCTATGGCACTCAAAGATAACTCACTTTCAATCGATGCCCCCGAATTGATGAGCGAAAAGAAACTCGCCGTAGTTATGGGAACAGAGGGTGACGGTCTCTCCGAGCAAACAATAGCCGGCTGTGATTTCACCGTTAAAATACCGATGTATCACGGGGTTGATTCGCTTAATGTTGCCGCCGCTTCCGCAGTAGCGTTTTATCAACTCGGGAAAAAACAGCACACCGATTATCGCACAGATTGAAAAAAGTGTATTCGGATCAATTGACAGTGTTCATTTAAAACCCAATGAAAGAGGCAAACTTTATGAGCGCATTTGATAACGTGGATTTTGAAAAGTATAAGAATGAGGTTCAGGAAAAATGGGGCGAAACCGATGCCTACAAAGAACATCAGCAAAAAACAAAGGGTTATTCAAAGGATAAACAGAACCGCATCGCCGAGGAAACGGATCGCATTATGGCTGAGTTTGCCGTATGTATGAAAAGCGGAGAAGAACCCGAATCAATCGCAACACAAAGCTTGGTAAAAACATTGCAGAACCATATAACCGAAAATTACTATCTCTGCACGAATGAAATTCTTGCGGGTCTCGGGCAGATGTATACGGCGGATGAACGCTTCAGAAGCAACATAGATAAACACGCCGACGGTACGGCAGCATTCATCTGCAAAGCAATCA
This sequence comes from Acutalibacteraceae bacterium, assembly GCA_045536955.1. GTDB lineage: Bacteria > Bacillota > Clostridia > Oscillospirales > Acutalibacteraceae > UBA8612. The sequence continues at coordinate 10,916 of JAZSOM010000073.1, read as the reverse complement.
AAGCATACTGTCGCAAATAAAATCCGCCTCACCTGCTTTAAACAGCAGCACTGTCCCCTTTTCCCCTAAAACGCAATGCAAGTTTTTAAATTCCTCATTGTCCTCTTGCAGCTTTAATGATATAATTTAAACAAACTATTTGAAGGAGCGCTTGAAATGCACAAACTTACAGATACATTCGTTCTTTCCAACGGGGTAAAGGTGCCCTGCGTTGGCTACGGAACATATCTTACCCCCAACGGAGAAATCGCAAAAAACTCTGTTATCGAGGCAATAAACGCGGGCTACCGTCATATTGACACCGCTTTTGCTTACGGCAACGAAACGGCTATCGGTGACGGCATAAGAGCCACCGGAATTAAAAGAGACGAAATATTTATAACCACCAAGCATTGGGTTACTATGCGCGGTTATGAAAAAGCAACCGAGGCAATTGACATATCTCTCAAAAATCTCGGGCTTGACTATCTCGATTTGTACCTTATACATTGGCCGTGTGTAGAAAAGGTTTCTCCCGACTGGAAAGAGACAAACGCAAGCACGTGGAAGGCTTTTGAAGATGCATATAAAAACGGAAAAATACGAGCAATCGGCGTTTCAAATTTTCAAAAGAAGCACTATGACGCATTGGCTGAGCGTTGTGATATAAAGCCAATGGTAAATCAGATTGAGTTTCACCCCGGATACACCCAGCCCGAAACCGTTACGTATTCACAGAAAAACGGGATGCTTGTTCAGGCTTTCAGTCCGCTCGGCTGCGGCGCTGTCCTCGGCAACGAAACACTTGCCGTAATCGCCCGAAAGCACAACAAGAGCGTTGCACAGATAAGCCTTCGATTTGTTCTTCAGTCAGGTCTTAATGTGCTAACAAAATCCGTTACACCCGAAAGAATAATTGAAAATGCACAAATTTTTGACTTTGAGCTCAGCGATGAAGATATGTCAACCATTAACGCGATGCCTGAAACCGGATTCACAGGCTGGCTTCCCGAAAACGCTCCGGCCGATGCAACCGTATAAGAAATACAATAAACAAAAGAGCCGCCCGAACCACTCAGGCGGCTTTGATATTTGGTAAACAATGTATAATATACTCAAACAAGTTGGCAACACTGTAAAATTGAGTTTTATTTTTGCTGTTCAATATTCTGTTTTTTGCTGACATTCTTGAACACGACGCTCATACCACAGGCTAAGCAAGCCATCGCCTTCCCCCAATCTGACGGAATAAGACAATAAGATGAAATCTTAGATACTATGGTGTGTGCTGACATTATCGTGACACCATATCGCCCGATAAACACGGTATTAATATAAGTTGCAAGCTCATTGAATAACGGTACAGCGAGAATCATCACGGCAAGAATCAGCAATTCGAGCCATATGCCGCCCCTTTTGTTGCCACAGCAAATTATTAACAGAGCCATACAGATTGTTTGTAATAAACAGATAAAAAACGGCACTAACGGAAATACAGGCATCGCGTCAACAACTTCATCAGAAAGGCTATAAATGGGCGCAATCGCACTTTGAAACGGAATTGAACCAAGCAACAAAATCAGCGATAACCCTGAAAGCACAGTCGCAACAATTGCCGTAATCCGTATTGTTTTTTGCATAATAATCAACCTCATATTTTTACGCATTTCATCAAGAAAATCTTAACATATAACTTCAGCTTTGGCAACTATTTAATTGCCCTTACAAACTTCAATTATCACATTCACGATACATTTCAAATCGACTCACAAAAACTCTTCGCCGATTGCTCGATGAGGAGTTCATTTTAAATACAGAGTCTTATTTCAATATCTCGCCGTTTTTCACTCTAATGCGGTAAATACAAAAGCTCATTATATTTGTAACGTATGACGAAACAAAATTCACGGTAGAAAATTCAGACTTTCTGTGATATGATTAAGGTAAGCATTATGTGAAGCAAATTATATGACGCTGCCGTCAAAGTGCAAAACGGTCGAACGATTTCCCCGTTTACAGATGCGGGTGGTGTAGCGGCGGCTATCCTTACAAAATTATGTCTGTGTTTGTATTGACCCTGCATCAACTCTTGGTAATATGCAACGCTTTTTAGTGCCGGAAGTTAAAAAAGATTTAGCTTGTATAATCAGTGATATTTTTAACTATAAGGAGAAAGAAAATGATAAAAGACTTAGTCCACGACCCGATTTTGCTCAGCATTAAATCGGAGGTCGCGACAAAAGAAGATTTGCAGGTGGCACGGGATTTGCTTGATACTCTCACCGCCCACAAAGACGGCTGTGTCGGAATGGCGGCGAATATGATAGGTATGCACAAGCGTATCATAGCTTTTGATAACGACGGTACTTATATGGTTATGTTCAACCCCGAGATAATAAAAAAGTCGGGACCTTACGATGCAGAAGAAGGTTGTCTTTCTCTGCTCGGAGGTCCCCGAAAGTGTAAGCGTTATAAAACAATAAAAGTGCAATGGCAGACGGCTGAATTTCAGACTCGCATTAAGACCTTCACCGGCTTCCCCGCACAGATAATTCAGCACGAAGTTGATCATTGCGACGGAGTATTAATATGATAGCTTATACATACAAAGAACGCGGGAAGTTTGAGCTTGCGGACAAGCCTATCCCCGAGATAATTGACAATCGTGATGCGATTGTGAGAGTAACTCTTTCGAGTATCTGCTCAAGCGATTTGCACATCAAACACGGCTCTGTGCCCCGTGCTGTGCCGGGCATTACAGTCGGTCACGAGATGGTCGGTGTTGTTGAAACTGTCGGTGCTGACGTTAAGAATGTGAAAGTCGGCGACAGAGTTACGGTTAACGTTGAAACCTTCTGCGGTGAGTGTTTCTTTTGCAAGAATGGTTTTGTGAACAACTGCACAGATAAAAACGGCGGTTGGGCTCTCGGATGCCGTATTGACGGCGGACAGACCGAATTTGTCCGTGTGCCTTATGCCGATATGGGGCTCAACAAAATCCCCGATACCGTTACCGATGAGCAGGCTCTGTTTGTCGGCGACGTGCTCGCAACGGGATTCTGGGCAACACGAATTTCGGAGATTACTCCCGATGATACCGTATTGATTATCGGTGCAGGTCCGACGGGCATCTGCACTCTGCTTTGCGTTATGCTCAAAAACCCGAATAAGATTATTGTCTGCGAAAAGGACAAAAACCGCATTGATTTTGTGAAGTCGCATTATCCCGATGTGCTTGTCTGCGAACCTGAAAACTGCAAGGGTTTTGTGCTTGATAATTCAGACCACGGCGGTGCAGACGTTGTGCTTGAAGTTGCAGGTGCAGAAGATACTTTACGCCTTGCTTGGGAATGCGCAAGACCGAATGCGATTGTCACGGTTGTTGCGCTTTACGATAAACTGCAGAGTCTTCCTCTGCCCGATATGTACGGCAAGAACCTGATTTTCAAAACGGGCGGTGTGGATGGTTGCGACTGCGACAAAATTCTTTCGCTCATTGAGCAGGGCAAGATTGACACAACCCCGCTGATTACCCACCGTTTCGCACTCAAAGACATCAAAAAAGCATACGAAATCTTTGAGAATAAACTCGATGGTGTTATTAAAATAGCGGTGACAACTGAATAAAAAATGACCTCCTTGTATTTGGCGTACCATTTACAAGGAGGTTTTGTTGAGTGTACGGGGGATAAAAAGAAGTTGCAACATTTTGATTTTTTCATTATAATTATATATATAAAACTAAATAATTACTTGTTTTGTGACAATTACGATTCAGACCAAAGGAGGAACCATTGTGAGCGATGAAATTAAATTAACCATTTCTATCCCTACGGATGACGAAGGCTATACTCTTTTGAAATGTGAACACTGTGGGACTTTTTTTAAAGCAACTCCTTCTGACATTCAGGAAGATGGGGTGCTTCGTATATTCTGTCCGAGTTGTGGCTTGGTTAGTGACAGTTATATTACTGAGGATGTATTGGAGCTTGCTCAAAATATTACAAAAAACATAATGAACGATATGTTTTATGATATGTTTAAAAGACTAGAGCGACAGAGTAAACGAGGTGCAATTCAGTTCAAGGCAGGTCGACGACCAAGCCACGAGCCAGAAGACCCTATTCGTTCTGGAATTGAAGCTTTGGAAATATGCACATTCCTTTGTTGTACACGAACAGCCAAAATAAAACCATTATTAAAAATGACGGGAGCTTATTGTCCGTTTTGTGGGGTGAAAAATTATGAAATTGAATAGAAAAGAACTGAGGAAAATACAGTATGATTTCAATAGCTTTGCCAATCGACTTCTTCAGTCGGATTTTCAGGATTATACAGATGTACTTGGAAAGTTTTTAAACTATATAGAAAGCACTCCAATTATAATAGATTTCGTTAACGATTGTGGTAAGTGCGAGTGGGATATGGCTAATGAAGTTAAAGAGGTTCAGGCTTCTTACGGACAATTAATTTTCTCTACTGGTGATACCGAAGAAGAAGAAGAAATTCGCAATGTGTATGCGGTGTTGCGTTATTTAGTAGATACCAATAATTCTATATACCGTGGAGTAGCTAGGGGATATTCTCATTCCGATGGACCCCAAAATAAAATAAAGGGATTTAATGACCGTTTTGTAATGGTTTTGATTCGACACATAGAAAGATATTTGACGAAAGTGGGTATTGATATGGGTGTGGACGAAAAAACTGTTTATAATGTTACTGTTCAGCATGGACAGGCTATTATTGCCACAGAAGGTTCCACAGTTAATGCATCAAATCAAATTGGTATTGATGGCAGTGAACTGACAAATTTGATTGCTGCAGTACAGGATAAAATCGATAGTTTGACACCAGAAGACAAAGAATCTGTAACAGAGTGCCTAGAGGTTATAGAATCAGAAGCATCTGCTGACAAGCCAAAGAAGAGCTTGTTGAAAACTGCAATTAAAACATTGCAGACAATTAAGGGTGTAGCAGAATTTAGCGCTGCTGTTACTGCACTGATACAGTTTGTTAGTCAATATATTTAAACTCAATTCACTTTTTGCAATTTTAAGTTATATCAAACATACTATTACTTTTTCTTGTCTTTGCGCCAATTCTTTAAACTCCCATGCTCCGCCGAAGTTGCGGGTGACATAGGTTACGACGATATCAGATTTGTTTAGCATCCATTTATTGCGGTAGTTTATGGCGAAGCGGCGAGGAACGGTTTCTATTCCTTCGGGGAGGATTGAGTGCTCGTCGGGAGTGTTATGCTTGCCTGGCATATAGGCAAGGACAACGTAATATTTTATCGGATAAGTATTTGACAAATCCTCAAGCTGACGGCGCACCATTGCATCAAAGTTGCCGTGGTTGCCGACGTAAAACAAAGTTACATTTTTATTTTCAATCAAATCTATCAGAGTCAGTCGCAAGGCTGGCTCTATTTCTTTTGGGGTATCTCTGTGACCGAAGAATGTTACGGTTTGTTCTTTCATAATCTCACCTTAATAAAAAATGCCCGACGGACTTTAATGTTCGTCGGGCTATCTTAATGACCTCGCTATCTACAGCATCTCCACTTAAGGAGCATCCGAGCGGGGCGTTAATACAAACGCGCAGCCCATATAAACATATTGTATGTGTATAGCGATCATTTAAGATTTGTGTTGGCTGTTTTCCGTTGTTTTTATTATTATATCGTCTATAATACGTTATCGCAATACTATTACAGCCTTACAACAAATATTTTTACATATTATATGGGTTAAAATATTATAAAAAGGACGGTGACGGTGTAATGGAAGAAAAAGATTTTGCGTTAAGGCTTGCACAGCTCAGAGAAAAGAAAGGTGTGTCTGCCCGAGATATGAGTTTGTCAATGGGACAAAATCCGGGATACATCAATAACATTGAATCTGGCAAATCACTTCCGTCGTTGCCGGGAATATTCTATATCTGTGATTATTTAGGTGTAACTCCGAGCGAGTTTTTCGATTTGGAATCAAAGAATCCCACAAAGCTCGATGCCATTATTAAGGATTTGAAATGCCTTGATGACAAACAGCTTGATACGATTTCGACTCTTGTAAAAGACTTAATACGCAAGTAAAAGTATAGCCGTCCGAGATAATCGGGCGGCTGTTTAAACTTTGGCTCACATTATTACGGTATAATACTGTAAATTATTTCACTTTCAATAAGATTACGCATTGCCTTATTGCGAAACTCGTTCATTCCGTTGATTAAAAGGTTGCACTCAAAATCCGTGAGCTTCAGTTTGGTTTTCTTATTAAACATAAAAATGACCTCCTTGTATTTGGTAACACCATTTTACAAGGAGGTCTGCGTTTTGTCGAATGTATGGGATCCTATTTAGATTTATAAGCGGAGTTCGTTTTTGGTTATAGATTTTTATATCCTATTTTTCGATTTTTCTTTTGATTTCTTCTGCTCTTTTCTCTGCTATATCAGCCTCAACATCGTAACCTCTGCTACGGTAGATATCTGCCATTTTTATGCATTCATTATAAGCCTTTTCATATTCTCCCATTTCTTCATACAGACCGACTTTGCAATCCATTTCATCGCAGAAGTATGTTCCGATTTCACCTGCTTTGTTGTAGTATTCTAGTGCCTCATCATATTTTTTGAGTTCCTTTGCAATGTCACCGCCGTGAATATACATCCGCCAATCATCGGGAAATTTTTTGATTGCATCTCTGAAAAGATTATAGGCATCATCAAATTTTTCTGCCCATATAAGAGCAATCAGAAGATTGTCTGTTTCTCTCGGATTATCGGGATTTAATTTTACTTTTTCTCGGAGTTCGGAAATAATTTCATCTTCTTTTTTCAAAAGAAAGAACATCCATATTCTCTGCATGCAGGCAAGCTGATAATTTTCGGGGTCATCGTTCGGGTCATCGCTGACTGCTTTGTCATACCATTCAACTGCAATGTCCCTGCAATAATTCATCATATACATATGAATCCAGGCGTAGAGCCACTTATCCTCAGTTGACATCTCGCCCTTCTTTATAAGCTTTTCGTATTCGATACGGCATCTCATAAAATCTTCAGGATCGCGTGACTTTTCATAAATGGAAGCAAGTCGCTGTGCGTAGTTATCATAAGCAACTGAATTCTTTTTATAAAAATCATCAACAGTCACTTCATAGAGTCTTGCGAGTTCAGGCAATGTCAAAACATCGGGTAGAGTTGTTCCACATTCCCAACGAGAGACCGTCTGAGAATTAACATTCAAGTTTTCCGCAACCTGCTCTTGGGTCAAGCCTTTTGCAAGACGGAATTTTTTGAGATTGTCGCTGAAAATATTGTTCATCGTTTTCACCTTTTCATTTTTTCTCGAAGCTTCTGATATGATTATATCATTCAAGTTTGAATTTGATAAGGTCTTATTTTGTGAACAGACTCTTGATTTATGTATAGCTGAATGCAAAAACTCCCCACCGATTGCTCGATGGGGAGTTCATTTTAAATATAGAGTTTTACTTCAATATCTCGCCAGCATCTTACACGCTTTGTTGGGGAGATGGAATAGACATATTCCTGTGCATCCTCAATCGTGAGAGTGAATTCAGCGAATTGAGTATAACTTATTGCGTCAGCAACAAGGTTCCCGGGTACCCGTTCCAAATTTTTGATTTGGTCAACGGGTGGGGTTCTTATTTCCTGCCATCGGCAATAGCTGCCTGTGGGGCGGTTAGCAAAATGGGGAAATTAACCTCTATATTGCAAATATGCTTGTAGAATTTCTTCCACATCGTTTTCATTGATTTTATAACTTTCGCTTATCTCGTTACATAGCCAAGCATAATAATCGGTTATTGCCTCAATAAAGGAAGAAAGTATTTCCTCAATCGTACTATGTTCCGTTCTCACAGGAAGGCGTATTTGCGGAATATCCTCTTTGTTGTTGAAAACGGGATAAGTTGAGAAATCTGCCCAATAAAAAATATATCCGACTCGTTTACCATCACGCTTGATTAAATAATGCTTATATTCGAAATCAACCCACAATGTGATAGGAATATGATAATTGTTTTCAACCCATTTCACAAAGGAGCGCAATTCTTCTTCAACATCTTTTGGAATTCTTTTATCAAAACCAATATCAAATTTAGGCAAGATGTTTTCGGGAACTTGCAATTTCAGTGTTTGCGCTTTTAACCATACGCTATTTTGTTTCACAATTATCACCTCTTTTTATATTATAGCATTCGACATAGATGTTTGCAATATATACAAAAATCCCCACCGATTTTCTCGATGGGGACTGATTTTATTTATTTGCGGACAGACAAGGATGTATGTCCCTACGCGATTATATTTTTTTGCTTATTTCATTTCAGCGATAGCTGCCTGAGCTGCTGCAAGGCGAGCAATCGGAACACGGAAGGGTGAGCAAGATACATAGTCAAGACCGATCTTGTGGCAGAACTCAACAGATGTCGGGTCGCCGCCGTGCTCGCCGCAGATACCGTAGTGGAGGTCCTTGCCGCTTGCCTTACCCTTAGCAACTGCCATCTCCATAAGAGCGCCAACACCAGTCTGGTCAAGCTTTGCGAAGGGATCGAACTCAAAGATCTTTGTATCGTAGTAAGCGTTGAGGAACTTACCGGCATCATCACGGCTGAAGCCGAATGCCATCTGAGTAAGATCGTTTGTACCGAAGCAGAAGAATGCAGCTTCCTTAGCAATCTCGTCAGCTGTGATACAAGCTCTGGGAATTTCGATCATTGTACCAACTTCGTACTTGAGCTCTACGCCTGCTGCTGCGATTTCAGCGTCAGCTGTCTTGACAACAACATCCTTAACGAGCTTAAGCTCCTTAACTTCGCCAACAAGGGGAATCATGATTTCGGGAACAAGGTTCCAGTCAGCATGTGCCTTCTTAACGTTGATAGCTGCGCGGATAACAGCCTTTGTCTGCATTGCTGCGATTTCGGGATATGTTACAGCAAGACGGCAGCCACGGTGACCCATCATGGGGTTGAACTCGTGGAGAGAAGCGATGAGAGCCTTGATGTCTTCAACAGACTTGCCCTGTGCTTCTGCAAGAGTTGCAATGTCAGCCTCTTCTGTGGGAACAAACTCGTGGAGAGGCGGATCAAGGAAGCGGATTGTTACGGGATAGCCCTCGAGTGCCTCGTAGAGAGCCTCGAAGTCAGCCTGCTGATAGGGAAGAATCTTGTCGAGAGCAGCCTCACGCTCTGCAACTGTATCGGAGCAGATCATCTCACGGAAAGCAGCAATTCTGTCTGCCTCGAAGAACATGTGCTCTGTACGGCAGAGACCGATGCCTTCTGCGCCAAGCTCGCGAGCCTTCTTTGCGTCTGCGGGTGTATCAGCGTTTGTACGAACCTTGAGAGTTCTGTACTTGTCAGCCCAAGCCATGATGCGGCCGAACTCGCCTGCGATTTCAGCATCAACTGTGGGGATGATGCCGTCATAAATGTTACCTGTTGAACCGTCGATGGAGATGAAGTCACCCTCGTTGTAGGTCTTGCCTGCAAGTGTGAACTTCTTGTTCTCCTCATCCATTGCGATATCGCCGCAACCGGATACGCAGCAAGTACCCATACCACGAGCAACAACAGCTGCGTGAGATGTCATACCGCCACGGACTGTAAGGATACCCTGAGCAGCCTTCATACCGGTGATATCTTCGGGAGATGTCTCAAGACGAACAAGAACAACCTTCTCGCCTCTCTCGTTCCATGCAACAGCGTCTTCCGCTGTGAAGACAACCTTACCGCATGCAGCACCGGGAGATGCGCCGAGGCCCTTACCTGCAGGTGTAGATGCCTTAAGAACCTTAGCATCAAACTGAGGATGAAGAAGTGTATCGAGGTTTCTGGGGTCGATCATTGCAACAGCCTTCTTCTCGTCGATCATGCCCTCGTCAACAAGGTCACAAGCGATCTTGAGAGCAGCCTTTGCAGTTCTCTTACCGTTTCTTGTCTGAAGCATATAGAGCTTGCCGTCTTCAACAGTGAACTCCATATCCTGCATATCTCTGTAGTGGTCTTCGAGGATTGCGCAAACCTTGTTGAACTCCTCGAATGCTGCGGGGAACTTCTCAGCCATCTCTGCGATGGGCATGGGAGTACGAACACCGGCAACAACGTCCTCACCCTGTGCGTTTGTGAGGAACTCACCCATAAGACCCTTCTCACCGGTAGCGGGGTCACGAGTGAAAGCAACACCTGTACCGCAGTTGTCACCCATGTTACCGAAAGCCATCATCTGTACGTTAACAGCTGTACCCCATGAGTAGGGAATATCGTTGTCACGGCGGTAAACGTTTGCACGGGGGTTATCCCATGAACGGAAAACAGCCTCAACAGCACCCATAAGCTGCTCTTTGGGATCGGTGGGGAAATCCTTGCCGATCTTGTTCTTGTACTCAGCCTTGAACTGACCTGCAAGAGTCTTGAGGTCGTCAGCTGTAAGCTCAACGTCCTGAGTTACGCCCTTTTCAGCCTTCATCTCGTCGATGAGCTCTTCGAAGTATTTCTTACCGACTTCCATAACAACGTCGGAATACATCTGGATAAATCTTCTGTAACAGTCCCAAGCCCAACGGGGATTGCCGGACTTCTCTGAAATTGCCTCAACAACTTCTTCGTTGAGACCGAGGTTAAGAATTGTGTCCATCATACCGGGCATGGAAGCACGAGCACCTGAACGAACGGAAACGAGAAGGGGGTTTTCCTTATCGCCGAACTTCTTGCCTGTAACGCCTTCCATCTTAACGATGTACTCCATAATCTGAGCCTGGATTTCATCGTTGATCTTCTTGCCGTCCTCATAGTACTTTGTGCAAGCTTCTGTTGAGATTGTGAAGCCCTGGGGAACGGGGAGACCGATCTTTGTCATTTCTGCAAGGTTGGCACCTTTACCGCCGAGGGTGTTGCGCATTG
>JAZSOM010000063.1:0-32195 GCA_045536955.1 Acutalibacteraceae bacterium | reverse complement strand
GTTTACCTTAATTCCCCAGGGATCGGTTGCAAGATCCAAAGCTGCACGCATCTGAGTATTGATGGTCTCACGGCTGGTCAATGTCTGATCCAGTTCCAGATCACCGATGATATTACGAAGGGTAGTCGCCGTCAGATTCTCAATGGCCATCATGGGATTCTCCACGCCGTAGGTAAACAGCTTGGGATCGGTAATCTGATAAAACACTACGGTATCGATTCTCATAGTTACGTTATCCTTGGTGATAACGGGCTGAGGCGGGAAATCTACAACCTGTTCTTTGAGTGATACGATCTTTGCAACTCTTTCAATCAGTGGTATTTTAAAGTGCAGTCCCGTGTCCCAGGTGCATCTGTAAGCACCAAGCCTTTCAATAACGTATGCTTTTGATTGCGGTACGATTTTGATGTTGAGAGCAAGAAAAACTACTAACAGTAACACAATGCCGGCAATGATAAATCCCATAAGTAAAAAATCTCCTTTTCTATATAGATGATTTCGTTGCTATTTTCTATCTGCCGCGGGCAATGCCGCTTTTTTTACGATAAGCTTAACTCCTTCAATTCTTTCCACCGTAACGGTTTCGCCCTCCGGTATAACAGAGCCGTCATCAGAGCGTGCTGTCCATACGGTGCCTTGAAGTTTGACTAATCCGGTTTGTGCCATATTATCAACAACGGTTGAAACAACGGCTTTTTCTCCGATAACACGGTCTGCGTTTGTGGGCGAATACTTATGCTTTGTCAGCTTTTTTACAAGCGGTCGTGTTGCTATAAGTGCAACCATCGAAACTAAAACGAAAACAATGCACTGCACAAGCTCGGAAGCCCCCGAAATTGATGCGATAATTGCCGCGGCGGAGCCCGTTGCAAACCAGATTGTCAGCAGCTGCGTCGTGCATGCTTCGATAATAACAAACACAACTGTCAGTGCTATCCATATTATTGTCAATTTATCACCTCCTTCAACTGTATAGTAGCACAACTAACCATAGAAATCAATAAAATTCTTTGGTAAAATCAGTATATGATGCGTCAAACCTGAAAATACATACTATATGTTGTGGTGTGGTGTTGACTGAAACTTGATTTGGTATAGTTTAGAATGTAAACATTTTGTGAACGCATAAAAACGTTCTGTCAGAAAACATTCCCGAATGACAGCGCGGTTTCTTCGGCAAGCAAAGCAAAATCGTAAGCTGTTTGGAAACACAAAAAGCGGTAGCTGTCTTCATCTGCATAACGCAGGGCGGCGATGCCTTTGTCGATGCTGTCAATGCTGTTGTAATCTGCAAAAACAAGGAAGAATATTTTTTGTTTTTTCCATTCTTTTTCAAGTGCTGTCAGGTTTGCCTTGTCATTTGCTGCGGCATCGGCACAGCTTTGCAGATTTTGTGCTTTTTGAACAATTACAGTATTTACCGTTACACCCAATACGATGATAAACGCAAGGATGATTAAAGCAACGGAGCCTCTTTTCATCAGCACTCATCCTTCCTTATAATCTTAGAGAATTTTGCTCCGTCATAGGTGAGTAACATAATCTGTTCTGTTTTTACCTTCTCTTTCCTGAGGTGCCTGTCAAGCTCTTTTTTGCTCAGAGAAGCTTCCTCAAGTGCGTGCCGTATGAGTTTTCCGTCGCATATTATCATGTGCTGAAGTGAATAGGGCGGAGGCTTGATATCTGTGAGCGCGGCGGTGAGCGGGTTGTGCTCTGGCTTTAACATAATACTGACGGCGCCGTTGGTTTCAACTATTGCGTACTGTATCTGCTCTACGTCAAATACACCTTGCTGTCTGGCGGCTGAGAGTAAATCCTGCATTGTCAAGCGAAGAGCTTTCATTTTTTTGCGATCAGGTACGCCGTTGTTTATCACGATTGCGGGATGACCTTCAAAAACTTCTCTGAATTTCGGTGAATGAAGAGTCAGCACGGACGTAATTATTGACAACGATGCAATCATAAGCACTGTGAGCACCGGGTTTATGAGCGGTGTATCGTTGTTGTCGAGCGGAATTGTTGCAATTTCTGAAATCAGAATAGTTACAACAAGTTCAGTTGGCTGCATTTCACCAATTTGCCTCTTGCCCATAAGTCTGATGGCAACCATAATTACAAAGTAGAGGATAAAGCCTCTTGCGAGCGTTGTAAGCATTATAATTCTCCTGTCATTAAGTTACACTTTGATTATTAACAAAAGTTGTTGACCTCAATCACAAAAGAATGATATACTTTTTCTGACACAAGTGCTCAGATGAGGTGATACAGTTGCAAAGATATACACTTGGTTTCGATATAGGCGGTACAAAATGCGCCGTAGTGCTTGGAAAGGGCGAAATTCCCGCTGAGATTTCCAATGACTTTATTATTGACAAAGTAAGGTTTGATACACTTCAGCCGAGAGGTTGGAGAAAAATAGTTGATGAGCTTTTACTCAGCGCACGTGAAATTCTTGAGCGTAATAAAATAATGCCGGAACAGGTCATTGCCTGCGGAATCAGTTGCGGCGGACCTCTTGACAGCAAGAGGGGCGTGATTATGTCACCGCCAAATCTGCCTGATTGGGATAATGTGCCCATTGTTGAGCTTACGGAAAAAGCCCTCGGAATTAAAGCACGTCTTCAGAATGATGCAAATGCCTGCGCGCTTGCCGAATGGAAATTCGGTGCAGGCAGAGGTACCGATAATATGATTTTTCTCACCTTCGGCACAGGTATGGGTGCCGGGCTTATTCTTGACGGCAGGCTTTACAGCGGTACGAATGATATGGCAGGTGAGGTGGGGCACATTCGAATGGCAGATAACGGCCCTGTCGGTTACGGAAAAAAAGGCTCCTTTGAAGGCTTTTGCAGTGGAGGCGGAATTGCGTCACTAGCTAAACAGACTGTATTGGATAAGCTCTCAAAAGGTGTTAAACCGTCGTTTTGCACAAGTGAATCGGAGCTTGATAATGTTACCGCAAAATCTGTCGCGCAGGCCGCCTGTGCAGGTGATGAAACAGCACTTGAAATCTACGGGATTTGCGGTGAGTATCTCGGCAGGGGGCTTGCTGTTATGATCGATATTCTCAATCCTCAGGCAATTGTTATCGGCAGCATATACCAGCGTTCATCGCCTCTGCTTCAAGAAAAAATGGAAGAAGCGATCAGAGCTGAGGCTCTCGGAATTTCCGCGAGCGTATGCAGGATATTGCCTGCTGCTCTCGGCGATTCAATAGGTGATTTTGCAGCGCTCGGTGTTGCATTTATGAGCTGAACGGAGGAAGTTAGAACAATGACATCAACTGATTTATTCAATGAGCTTTTTGAACGTTATCCTTCTCTTGATAACTGTAAAAATGAAATATACAGTGCGTATAAAATTATTAAGAACTGCTACGTTTCGAAAGGGAAGGTGCTTGCGTGCGGCAACGGCGGCAGTGCATCAGATGCTGACCATATTGTCGGTGAGCTTATGAAGGGATTTCTTCTTGGCAGAAAGATAACCGACAAGGCAGTCAACGGTGACGATGAGATTCTTTCGCATCTTCAGGGCGCTCTGTCTGCTGTTTCTCTTGTGGCGCATTCGGCTTTGCTTACGGCTTTTGCAAATGACCTGGAGTTTGACTATGTCTATGCTCAGCAAGTTTACGGATTGGGCAATAAGGGCGATGTGCTTATTGCTCTGAGTACTTCCGGCAATTCAGTAAGCGTTGTTAATGCTGTCAGGGCTGCTGCCGCCAAGGGTGTTATAAGCGTAGGCGTTACGGGCGCTAAGGATAGCCTTATGAGTAAGAGCTGTGACGTTTGTATAAAACTTCCTGAGACCGAAACTTTCAAAATTCAGGAGCTTACGCTGCCTGTTTACCACTGCCTTTGTGCAATGCTTGAAGCTGATTTTTTCTTCAGCTGACAGCAAGGACAAGTCAAGTATAAAATTTTGCCTCCCGTCATATCAATGTACAGATATGATTTTGGGAGGTTTTTTATTTGCAGTTTATTGTTGAAGAAAGAGCGGTAGAGCTTGGAAGATACATTGTTGAAAACAGATCCACGGTGCGGGCGGCAGCAAAACAATTCGGAATAAGCAAATCAACCGTACATACGGATGTTTCTCGTCGGCTTGAAAGATTGGATTCGCAGCTTTACGAACAGGTAAGGGCAGTGCTCAATACCAATAAAGCTCAGCGCCACATCAGAGGAGGTATTGCTACAAGAGAAAAATACAGGAGTGCATCGGAAAAATAATAACAATTTTTCACTTATGGCTTGAAGTTTCTGTTTTATTTATTTATAATATACCCGACTATCTTTTGAAGGGAAGGGTATAGATATGGCTTCCAAGTATTCTGTTTCATTACAGAAAGTCATCGATGTACACTCTTTTTCCGTGCTCTATTCTCCGTGTGACCCTGCTGAGATAATGCTCACTATGCAGGAAGTAATTCGTCCCGGTCTTATTCTTTCGGGCTATGACGATTATTTCGATGCAGGCAGAGTTCAGTTTCTTGGTCTGACGGAAATTGAGTATCTTCGCGGTATGTCTGATGAGCTTCGTGCTCAACGGCTCGACTTCTATCTCTCACATAAACCCGTTGTGTGTATTGTAACCCGTTCTCTCGAGCTTCCGAAGGAGTTCCTTCCGCTTGCCGAGAAGCACGGTGTGCCTGTGCTTATGACCAAGGATTCAACTTCGGGTTGTATGTCCACGCTGATATCTTTCCTCGGTGTTGAGCTCGCTCCGCGAATTACTCGTCACGGCGTTCTTGTTGAGGTTTACGGTGAGGGTGTGCTCATCCTCGGTGACAGCGGCGTCGGTAAGAGTGAAACTGCTCTTGAGCTTATCAAGAGGGGACACAGACTCATAGCTGACGATGCGGTTGAAATTCGCAAGGTCTCTTCGCGTACGCTTGTCGGTTCCGCTCCCGATAACATCCGACACTTTATCGAGGTCAGAGGCGTAGGTATCATAAATGCCCGCAGACTTTTCGGTATGGGCTCTGTTAAGCTTACCGAAAAAATCGATATGGTTGTTGAACTCGAGCATTGGGATATTGAGAAGGCATACGACAGACTCGGCCTTGAAACTCAGTATACGGAGATTCTCGGCATAAATGTTCCGAGTACGGTTGTTCCCGTCCGCCCCGGCAGAAATCTTTCAATAATCATCGAAGCCGCCGCGATGAACAACAGACAGCGCAAGCTCGGTTACAATGCTGCGCGTGAGCTTCTTCACGGTCTCGGAATGGATGAAGATATTTCGCCAAAACCTGAAGAGATGAAAATATGGCATGATGCCTGATATAATAAATTAATTGGAGGAATTATAAAATGTACAGAGTAGGCGTAGATCTCGGCGGCACAAATATTGCCGTCGGCGTAGTTGACGATAATTACAACATCATCGGCAGGGGCAAGATGAAGACAAACGCTCCCCGTGATGCAAAGCTGATTTTTGACGATATAGCAACAGCTGTCAAAATGGCGGTTGAAGATGCTAATCTCAGACTTTTCGATATTGAGTCTATCGGTATCGGTACACCGGGCTCGGTCAACAAAGAGCTCGGTATGATCGATTATGCAAATAACCTTGCTTTTGATCACGTTCCCGCAAAGGCACTTCTTTCCGCAAACCTCGGCATTGACAAGATCTATATCGATAACGATGCTAACTGTGCGGCACTCGGCGAGGCTCTTGCAGGCGCAGGTAAGGATAAGAGCAGTTTTGTTGCCGTTACTCTCGGCACAGGCGTCGGTAGCGGCGTTGTTATCGACGGCAAGCTTGTAAACGGTTGTAACTATGCAGCCGGTGAGTTTGGTCACACCGTTATTGCTTTTGACGGAGAGCAGTGCAACTGCGGAAGACGCGGTTGTTGGGAGAGATATGCTTCCGCAACAGCTCTTATTGCCCAGACAAAAGATGCTATGAAAAAAGATGTTGACAGCATAATGTGGGACCTTGTTGATAACAATATTGCAAGAGTAAGCGGAAGAACAGCTTTTGACGCAATGCGCAAGGGTGACGCAACAGGTAAAATGGTTGTAGATAATTACATCAGATATATCGCAGTTGGTATTGTTAATATTATCAATGCACTTCAGCCCGATGTAATATGCCTTGGCGGTGGTGTCAGCCACGAAAAAGATAATCTTCTCATTCCGCTTCGCAAGCACGTTTCGCGCGGCAGATACAGCATCTATTCAGATAATCAGACGGAGCTTTGCTGTGCTGTTCTCGGTAATGATGCGGGTATCATCGGTGCAGCTCTTCTCGACAAATAATCTTTTAAGGCAGTTTTCACAATGAATAGTACCGAAAAAGTAATTTCAGGCGTTGAAAAGGCGGGCATTGAGTACCGCCTTAATGCGCCTATGTCCGAATATACATCTTTTAAAACGGGCGGACCGGCCGATGTTGTCGTTCTGCCTAAGAATGAACCGGAACTTCGCAGAGTGCTTTCGCTTTGTTACGATGAAGATATACGACCGTTTGTTTTCGGTAACGGCTCAAACCTCCTTGTGTCCGATGAAGGCATAAGGGGTGTTTCGGTGCGTCTTGCATCAAATTTTGATGAAATACGTTTGCTCAATGATGATATGATATACTGTACTGCGGGCACAAAACTTGCAAAACTGTGTAATTTTGCGTTGGAGAATTCGCTTGCCGGGCTTGAGTTTGCATACGGAATCCCCGGTTCGGCAGGCGGCGCGGCATATATGAATGCGGGTGCATACGGTGGTGAAATGAAGGACGTTCTCGTTTCGTGCAATCATCTGGATTGTTCCGGTAACCCCGGCAGGCTTACGGGTGAACAACTCGGTCTGTCATACCGCCGCAGCGCATACACAGATAAATATTTTGTCATTACGGGCATCACTGTTAAGCTCAGTAAGGGTAATAAGGACGAAATCAACGCAAAGATGAAGGATATTCTTTCACGCCGCGTCGATAAGCAGCCTCTTGATTTGCCCAGCGCAGGAAGCTTCTTCAAACGTCCGGAGGGCTATTTTGCGGGTGCTCTTATCGAACAGTGCGGTCTTAAAGGCTTTTCTGTCGGTGGTGCTCAGGTGAGTGAAAAGCACGCAGGCTTTGTTGTTAACAAAGGCGGTGCCACAACCTGTGATATAATGAAACTCGGCAGAGCTGTAAGTGAAAAAGTGTTTAATGAAACAGGCGTAAAGCTTGAAATGGAAGTCAAATATATCGGGTAAATCTTATGAACAATGAAATGCAAGAAAAATCATTTGCCTCCAAGGCGAAGGATGAAATATGTCTGATATCAGCCGACTTGCCGACCTGCTGCTACCACGCGATGTCCTACGGGCTGTTGCTGTGCGGCAGGTCTTTCAGTTCTTCTTCAATGCTGCTTGTAACAGAGCATGAGGGAACGGCTAATTTGTATGCTCAGGCAATAGCTGCCATAATCGGTACTGTTCCTGCAATCAAGGTTTCCGAATCGGGCAAGTTTTCTGTTTCTGTTTCCCGCAAAGAAGACAGACTCAGGGTGCTTGATGCTTTCGGTATCTCCGAAAAAACCGTCGGTGTCAGGATAAACAGGGCAAATATTGCTGACGAATGCTGCCACGCAGCTTTTGTAAGGGGCGCTTTTCTCGGCTGTGCTACTCTCACAAGTCCGCGTAAAAGCTATCAGCTTGAGTTCCTTATGCCATATCTTCATCTGGCAGATGATATGCTCAATCTTTTGCAGGAACTTAACGTATCACCCAAAATGGTGCGCCGCAGAAGCAGTTATGTTATTTATTTCAAAAAGAGCGAAGTTATAGAGGATTTGCTGATGACAATCGGCGCCCAAAAAAGCGCGCTTGAGATAATGGAAATCAAAATTGAAAAAGACGTGCGCAACAAGATAAACCGCAAGGTTAATTTCGAAACGGCTAATATTGACCGTTCGGTTGCTGCTGCGACTGAGCAAAGAGAGGCAATACGAAGGCTCAGGGATGACGGTAGATTTGACGATTTACCTGATGAACTCAAAATACTTGCCCAGCTCAGGGAAGAGTATCCGGAGGCGAGTCTTAAAGAGCTTGGTGATTTATTGCCAATCAGTCTTTCACGCTCCGGAATTTATCACAGATTAAATAAAATCGTAAGTATTGCCAATACTGTCGAATAAATCGATTTATCATTAACGGAAGGGAGGGCTTGTTTATGTCCGGTTTTACTCATCTTCATCTTCACAGTGAGTTCAGCCTGCTTGACGGTGCGTGCCGTATCAGACCGCTTATTGCCGCTGCAAAAGCTCAGGGGCAGACAAGCCTTGCTATTACCGACCACGGCGCAATGTTCGGCGCAATAAATTTTTACAAAGAGGCTGTTTTACAAGGCGTAAAACCGATTATCGGATGCGAAGTTTACGTTGCGTCAAGAACAAGATTTGATAAGGTGCACGGTATTGATAACGAGCGCTATCATCTTATCCTGCTTGCCGAAAACGATACGGGTTACGGTAACCTTGTCAAGATTGTTTCCGATGCATGGACTCAGGGTTTTTATACAAAACCACGTGTTGACCGTGATTTGCTCGAAAAACACCACGAGGGTATAATTGCGCTTTCTGCTTGCCTTGCGGGTGAAATACCGCAGGCGCTTCTCAGGGGCGACTATGATGCAGCCAAGAAAACAGCTCTGTGGTACAGCGAAACTTTCGGAAAAGATAACTTCTTTATTGAGATACAAAATCACGGAATTGAAGAAGAACTCCGGGTTCTTCCTTTGCTGAAGCGCCTTTCAAGAGAAACGGGGATAGGTCTTGTTGCTACAAACGACGTGCACTATATCCGTAGGGAAGATTCCAAAATTCAGCAGATACTTATTTGTATACAGACAAATCACATTCTTGGTGAAAACACAGGAATTGAGTTTGAGGCGGATGAGTTTTATCTCAAAAGTGAAGACGAAATGAAAACACTTTTCGCTGATATTCCGGAAGCTATCGAGAATACGGCTCTGATTGCCGAACGCTGTAATCTCAATATTGAATTCGGCAACACGAAGCTTCCTAATTTCGATACCCCTGATAATGAAGATCACTTTGCTTATTTTGCACGTATGTGCCGTGAAGGTTTTGTTGAGCGCTACGGCAGTTCCGCTCCGGTAAAATACCGTGAACGGCTTGATTACGAGCTTAATGTTATAAATACGATGGGCTATACGGATTACTATCTTATCGTCCACGATTTTGTGCGCTACGCAAAAAGTCAAGGTATTCCCGTAGGTCCGGGAAGAGGCTCCGGCGCAGGCAGTATTGCGGCTTACTGCATAGGTATAACTGGTATTGATCCGATGAAGTATAACCTTCTCTTTGAGCGTTTCCTTAACCCCGAAAGGGTCAGTATGCCTGACTTTGATATTGATTTCTGCTATGAGCGCAGGCATGAAGTTATAGACTATGTAATATCAAAATACGGTTCGGACCACGTTTCACAGATTGTAACGTTTGGCACACTTGCCGCCAAGGCTGCCATACGTGACGTAGGTCGTGTGATGGGATTGCCTTATGCAACCGTTGACGCTGTTGCAAAGCTTATTCCTTTTGAATCCGGCGTAACACTTGAAAAAGCTCTTGCCCATTCATCCGAGCTCCGTTCAAGATATGAGAATGATGATACCGTCAGAGAGCTTATTGATAATTCTATGCAGATTGAAGGTATGCCGCGCCACGCGTCAAAACACGCGGCAGGCGTTGTTATTACACGTGATCCTGTCAAAGACTATGTTCCATTGGCTCTCAGTGATGAATTTGTCGTAACTCAGTATACTATGACATCCCTCGAAGAGCTTGGCCTGTTGAAAATGGATTTTCTTGGCCTTAAAACTCTGACAGTTATTTCGGATGCCGAAAAAGCAGTGAAAGAAATAGATCCGTCGTTTGATATTGAGGATATTCCGCTTGATGATGACAAGACTTATGAGATTTTTTCTTCCGGTCAGACGTACGGTGTTTTTCAGTTCGAATCTGCGGGTATGCGCTCCGTGCTTACAAGAATAAAACCCGAAAACCTCGAAGACCTCATTGCTGTAATTTCACTTTACAGACCGGGACCGATGGATTCAATTGACACTTATATACAAAACAGAAGAAATCCTGAAAAAACAGCTTATAAATCGGACAAGCTCAAGCCAATACTTTCTGTTACACACGGCTGCTTGATTTATCAGGAGCAGGTTATGCAGGTTTTTCGTGAGCTTGCAGGCTATTCCTACGGCAGGGCTGATGTTGTACGTCGTGCTATGTCAAAGAAAAAGCACGACGTTATGGAGAAAGAGCGCGTAACTTTTATCGAGGGCGCTTCACGTAACGGTATCGAGCCTTCAGCGGCAAATTCTATTTTTGAAGATATGTCCTCATTTGCTTCTTATGCGTTTAATAAGTCACACGCTGCGGCGTATTCACTTGTTGCTTACCGGACGGCTTGGCTTAAGCGCCATTATCCGGCACAGTTTATGGCTGCGCTCCTTACAAGTGTGCTCGACCAGACTGCAAAGGTCAGCGGTTATATAAATGAGTGCGAGCGGCTTGGTATAAGGGTTCAGGCACCGGATGTCAATTCGAGCTTTGAAGGATTTGTTGCAAAAGACGGTAAGATACTTTTTGGTCTGCTTGCAATTAAAAATTTAGGCAGGGCGCTAATAGCTACCATTATTGAAGAACGCGAAAAGAACGGCAGATTTGAAAGCTTTTACAGCTTCTGCAAGCGCGTTTACGGCCGCAATTTTAACCGCCGTGCCGTTGAAAGTATGATATACAGCGGTGCACTTGACAGCCTCGGCCTTAACAGAAGGCAGATGCTTATAATGCTTCCGTTAATTCTTGCTGAGCTTGAAACTGACCGAAACGGTGTGCTGAGCGGTCAGATGAATTTTTACACCCTTCTTGGCGAAGAGTCTGGTGCAGGTCCCGAAATACCTGATGCGGATGAATTGCCTGAAGATGAAAAACTTTTGCGAGAAAAAGAAATTGTTGGATTTTACGTGAGCGGACACCCTATGTCAGGTTACAGGCAGCTTGCTTCAAAACTCGGTTGTGTCGAGATTTTTGAATTGACGGAATCGGACAGTTACGCAGATAATGCCGCAGTAACCGTGCTCGGTATAATAACATCAGTCAAGAAAAAAGTTACACGCAGTAATGCGGAAATGGCTTTTATAACCGTTGAGGATACAAGCGGCAATATTGAAGCGCTTCTGTTTCCGAAAACAGTTGTGGGCAGCTTGAATCTTTTATCAAACGGTTCTATCGTGTTGATCAAGGGAAGGCTTAGTCTGCGCGAAGATAAAGAGCCGAGTATAGTGTGCGAGCGTATTTCTTCCTGTCCGTCGGAAGAGCAGGTTGCATCAGCCGCCAAAATCAAAAACGTTAAGCACGGTTTGTTTTTGCGTGTAGACAGTGAAGGTTCTGATGTTGAGAAACGCTCTGCAAACCTTGTAGACATATTTGAGGGTAACACACCGGTGTATTTTTACTATAATGATAAAAAGAAGTATTCCCGGTGTATTGCTAACGTTGATGTTAATGAACCGTTGCTTAAAGAACTGAGGCGTATTTTAGGCACAGAAAATGTCGTTTTTCAGTGAAAGTTGTCTGAAATGGCTTGACATAATTTTTAATTAGTGTATCATATAAAGCAATGATTTTTCAGCATTAGACATAGGAGAGATTAAGTTATGAAAAAAATCGGTGTTTTGACAAGCGGTGGCGACGCACCGGGTATGAACGCTGCGGTCCGTGCAGTTGTACGTACGGCTTGCTACCTCGATATGGAAGTAGTCGGTATCCGTTATGGCTACAAAGGTCTTCTTGAGGAAGATTTTATAGACCTTAATATGCGTAACGTCTGCGATATTATCCACCGTGGCGGTACTAAGATTTATACAGCCCGTTGCCCCGAGTTCAGAGGAGAAGAAGCTGTACGTAAAGGCGTTGAGATTGCGAAAAATCACGGCATCGAAGGCCTTGTAGTTGTTGGCGGTGACGGTTCTTTCCGCGGCGCACGCGACCTTTCAAATTACGGTCTTCCCTGCGTTGCAATTCCCGGCACGATCGATAACGATATTGTCTGCACGGATTATACAATCGGTTTTGATACTTGCCTTAACACTGTTCAGGCTCTTGTTGACCGCCTTCGTGACACAATCGAAAGCCACAGCCGCTGTATGGTTGTTGAGGTTATGGGCGCACGCGCAGGTTACCTCACACTTAATGCAGGTATCGCGGTAGGCGCAACAGCTATCGTTATTCCCGAAATTCCCTACGATATAGAGAAAAACATTATTGAAAAAATCAGACGTACAGCATCAACGGGTAAGCATCACTTTATTGTTATGGTTGCTGAAGGTGTTCGTTTCCGCGACGGTATTACCGTTGAGGAAATCGCAAAGAAGATTGAAGAAGAAACCGGCGTTGAAGCTCGTTCAATAGTTCTCGGCCATATTCAGCGTGGCGGTTCTCCCTCAGTGCGTGACCGTGTTGTTGCAAGCCAGATGGGCCATAAGGCGGTGCATCTTCTTCACGATGGTAAGAGCAACCGTGTTGTTGTTATGCATGGCGAGACAATCACAGACCATGACATCAACGAAGCCCTTGAGATGTCCAAGACAATCGACAAGGATCTTTACAACTGCGCAATGGAGATTTCACTTTAATCTCTCATATAATAAAAAATCAGCCGCTTGTCAGATGACAAGCGGCTTTTGCTATATCTTTTTAGCTTTTACAATCGAAAAGTTTATTCTAATGGCGGTAATAATGTCGCTGAACGTGCGGTGATATTTTAAAAAACCGTCAACATACCAATACATTTACACTTTTCGGATTGATTGCAGCTTAAAACGTATATGAAATACTTTTACCTTTTTTAACTCGTTGAAATGACAGCTTTATGCAAATAAGTTTGCGAAGAAGCCTATAAACATTGTAAATATTGCGCTGATAAATTCAAGTGCGTTGTCCGCTTCATTTATATCGGCTTCAAAGCGTGTGCCTGTTTGAGCGGCCGAAGCAGCGAATCTAAATTGATCGATGTTCATTTCTGCGTCTTTATCCTCACAAGAGAAATCAAGCTCGAACTTGAAGGTATAGTTTAATTTTTCATTGGCGTAGGTGAAACCGCACTCATTTCCGAACAGATAGAGTGAGTCAAGGTCAAGTGTAATTTCGTGCCATTCACCGTCGGCAGGCAGCGTGAATGTGCTGTTGCCTGTGCCTTCAACCGCGGGTGAATACCATCGGTATGCATCAACGTATATTTTCACTGCGTTTAATGTAATTGCGGATGTACCGTTGTTGCGTGCCATAAAGCTGATTTTTTCGTAATTGCTCCAATCGGTATCGAATTCTCTGAACGGTTTGTCCTTTTGGTCAATTTCATAAAGTTGAACAGGGTTTACCCTAAAACTGTTACCCGTTGCTTTAATGTTTAATCCGCTTTCTCCGCTGTAAGCGCTGCTGTTGTTTATTGAAACTTCGGCGCCCTCAGCCTCCCATGTGTTGAATTCGGCGCTGTGTGGGTCAGGCAGAAGGTGCCATACCTTATCAAGTTCACATTCAGCCCAGGTTTTATCCGACCAGTATACAGCGCTTTCTGCCGGCTTTGTAACAAAAGCGCTGACGGGCAGATATTTTTCTCCGCCAATTGTGGAATACAGGTTTGCGTAATTGTTGAGATTGCAGTAGGCATAGCTCGCGCTTACGGGAGAGGGGACGTTATCAGACCACACCTTTACAGTGTTATCAGAGATTATTTCTGCCTGTGCCTGTACATAAATGCCGTCCTCTCCGCATACAGCGAATCCGTTTATAAAGCTGCTGTCTGCAACAAGTCCGTCACCGCAGTTTTTGAGTGTTATGTATATACTTGCGTCCTTTATCTCAGCTGATTGAAAAGAAGCGGCCGTATAAGTATCCGCTTTGCCGTATACCATGCCGAGTGCGGCTTTTGCCATGCGCTCACCGACAGGCTGTTTTGCTGACGGATGGATTACACCTGCTTCCGGGAGAAAGTTGAGAGGCAGATCGTTGATTGTTACCACTGCGCGGTATTCTGGAAGTGTGGATTGCATTTGGGTATAATTGTAATTCCATTTCGGGAGAGTGTAGTGCGTATAATCGTACGGTGCAAGCTGTGTGAAAACAATTGGGAAAAATCCGTCTTTACAGTCAAACATATCTGTATACATCTGTTGAAGTGCATCAAAGCTGCTGCTGTATAAATCGCTTCCGATATTACGGAGCAGGTCGGTTTCACCCTGGTACCAGATCAAACCGGAAGGACGAAAATTGCGATGTGCGTGTGTGCGCAGATTGTAGTTTGCCGTCATGTCGATGTATATGTCTGTGCCGTTTTCATCCCATTCTGATTTTTCGATATACATACCTTTGTTTTTGAACTCGTTTTTCAGAAGGGTATCGGCGTCAATTGCTTCTCTGGAAAGCCAACTGCGTATTGATGAGCCACCAAGCGCAGAATTGATTATACCTACCGGCATATCAAGCTCTTCCATAAGTTTTTCGGCAAAGAAATATCCGACAGCACTGATTCCGTATATTTCGGAAGACTCGCCGTTTATCCATTTTGCACCGATGATATTGTTTTGCGGCTCGACGGGAATTGCGTTTGTGCCGTTGTATGTGGGATACGCAGGTTCGAGAAGTACTCTGAGCCACTTGCTGAGCTTTTTGCCTGTATTCATCATTTCAATACCTGTAAGTGACTGACCGAGAGGGAATTGCATATTACTCTGACCGCTTGCAAGCCAAAGTTCGCCGAATACGACGTTATCAAGCACTGCAAACTCATTATTATCCTGTGTAAGTACTACCGAATATTCTTTGTAGCTGCCTGTCGGTGCAACAAAAGATACCTCAAAGGTTCCGTCTGCGCTGACTTTTGAAGATCCCGTTCTTATCGGCCAGGCATTTTCGTTGAGAAGCAGAACCTTGATTATACTGCCGGGGTTACCTTCGCCCGCAAAGATCGCGTCTTTATCCTGTGCGAAAAGCATACCATCGCCGTAAACCGTGTAAAGCTTTGCGTCGGTTTCAGCCGCACTTGCCGAAATCCCGACAACACCGATAAATATAGCAACGGTCAGTAAAACAGAAATAACTCGTTTATACATAATACTCTCCTCTGAATTATTTATATTTTTATTTTAACATTGTTGTTTGGTCAAGTCAATCTATTGAAAAATTATGTAAGTTGTGATAGAATTTTTATAACTTATGTCGGAGGTCATAACGATGAAAAATAATTATGACGTTATAATTGTAGGCGCTGCTACTGCAGGCAGCTATTTTGCAAAAAAGCTTGCCTCGGAGGGTATCAGTGTTCTTGTTATTGATTCAAAGCCTGTGGAAAAGATTGGTACTAAGTACGATATTTTTCATGTAGGCCGTGAGGATTTTGATAAATTCGGTATTCCGTGGCCTGTAAAAGGCGAGGATTACGCATTTGAGTTTGACAGCACTCATGTGTGTTCCGCTTTTGGTCACCATCCCAAGTTTTCGCCCGGTAAGGTGGTCGGTATGCATATGCACGACTATACGGTAAGACTCAACCGTTGGGCTCAGGAAGCAGGCGCCGAGATTGAATATGAAACTGCGTTCAAGTCTTGCATCTATGAAAACGGTAAGATTGTCGGCGTAAAGTGTATCAAAAATGGTGAAGAGATTGATATAAAGGCAAAACTTGTTGCCGATTGTTCCGGTATTCCTTCAGTCGTCAGACGCAGCCTGCCTGAAGATTACGGTGTAGAAACATTTGAAATTGATCCGACCGATATGTTTTATGTTGTGCTCAGATACATAAGCTTCACAAACCCGGGCGATAAGATGAATCTTCGTTCGTGGCCGTTTTACAAGACGTGGGAGGCACCTCAGCATAACCCTGACGGAGCAATTCTCGGCATAGGTGCAAACTTAAGCTTTGATATGTGTGAGAAGGTGTATAAGGAGTTTGAAGCTGCAGTTGAGCTCACACCGCACAGAATAGATTATTTTGAGCGCGGATTTACGCCTTATCGCAGACCGCCGTATTCTCTTGTTTCCGATTCGTTTGTTGCGCTTGGTGATTCTGCTTGTATCACTAAACCTTCATGTGGCGAAGGTGTAACGGCGGCAATGATTCAGATGGATGTTGTGCTCGATACTGTTATCACAATTCTCAAAGAAGGTAAAGAGCTCAGCCGCGACAATCTGTGGATTATAAACAAGAATTATATCGATGCACAGGGCGCTGACTTTGCAAATCAAATGGCTGTGCTTATCGGTGCGGTTGCATCAAGTGCTGAAGAAAATGAGTATTTCTTTGAAAATGACCTTATTTTCAGCACAAAGAATTTTATAGCAATGGGTGAGGGCGGTATGCCTAAATTTACAATTGGAGAGATTCTTACAATGGCGTACCGTTTTATAAAAGGAATTCTCACCGGTAAACTTCGTATATCGACAATGACGGCGCTACTGAAAGCTGTTATTAACGGCAGCAAGATTTCGGGTCATTACAAGAAGTTTCCGACAACGCCTGCCGGTTTTGAAAAGTGGTGCAAAAAGGCTGACGTAATCTGGAAAAAATGCGGCAAGATGGCCGATATGGTCAGCGACAAATAACTAAAAGAAGAACCCGTACAGAAAGCTCTGTACGGGTTCTTTTATGTCAGTCTGCAAATGCTTCTTTTACTGCGTAATATGAGGGTTTCGGATTGCCCTCACCGTCAATCAGGCCCCACTTTGTTTCTACCGGACAATCGGATTGGCCGCAAACGTAACAGTCGCCGCTGTCTTCCCAACAGTAAATAAATGATCCTACAACATAATCAAGGTTGCGGATTTTAGGGATAATGTATGAGAAAAATTCTGCCTGTCCCTCAGGTGTATGGGGGAATCCGTAGAGGCCGTATCCGTCCGGAAGTTCTCTGTAAAGGTGGTTTGAATATTCTCCGTCAAACATCTGGTTTGCTCTGAATTCGGGGGTTTCGTTAGCATATTTATCAAACTCATCTGCAAGGTCAGGCGGAAGATTTGCTATAAATTCATCAATGTGCTCTCTGGCTTCTTTTTCGCTGCTGAAACCGTAGCCTTCAAGAATTGCCTGCTTTTCTTCTTTTGTCTTTGGCTCGCCAAGACCGATATAGCCAAATTCGCACATTATGATGGGCTTGCCCGTGATACGTCTTACAAAGTTGAGTATTGTGATATACTGGTTGGGATTTTTGAGTACGGGTTCAAAGCAGCCGAGGTACATATCGAGACCTACATAGTCGCAATACTGGTGGTAATCTTTCATAAGACCGGGCAGCTGAAGTATGGCAAGTCCGCCGAGATTATAGCCGATGATGATGTCGCCTCTGTCGGGATACATAGCTTCAAGCTGTATGCCGATAAAATAAGCTGCCTCTTCAAGTGTAAGCGGCAATGTGAAACGGTCAATGCCCATTTCGTTTGTAATCTGGAATGCACCGACAATATCTTTAAGATCGTTGAGATAGAATCTTGCTACGTCTTGAATAGCTTCTTTGTTTGCGGGTTCCCTCGGGTCAAGACCGTACTCTATAAAGTCTTCAGGGTAGGGTGTTATTGCCATAACTTTAATGCCGTTATCAGCATAATTCTGGATTTCGGCTTTCCAGTTGATATAACTTTGTGAAAGAGAACCGTCCTTGTTGAAAGCGAAGGGAATATCGTCACGAATCCAGCCGATGTTAGCTTCTTTAAGCAAGTCATACTGGGGCTCTGCGTGGCAAACGCCTTTCATATATCCTCCGACTTTATCCTCGACAACAGCGATTTCTTCGTCGAAGGGTACGGTTGGGTCGATAACTATGAAAGAAGCAAACGGGGTGATGATTGCGAGGAGAAAACCGATAATTTTAAAAAGGAAAGTCATAGTGAATTCACACTCCATATACTTTAATAAAACGATTTTATCATTGATCAAATTTGTTTTCAACCGAAAGTTTGAATTTCGTTATTAGGAACAATTTAAAACAAGAGCTTTTGTTAAAAGCTACGAAAAAGCGGTAGTGAAGTCTGGCGGTGTTGTTTTTTGATGTGAAAAGTGTTATAATCTAACAAACAATTTTTATGCGAAAGGTGTTAATTTATGATCCCGTTTATCAACAAAATAATCACATTAATCCTTGTTCCGATTTATATGTGTCCTGCTCTTCCTTGTGTTCATATAGCTAAGCTTTTTAATCTGCCGAAAGAACTTGTTTCTCTATCCGAGCACAATATAGGAAGCGAGGAAGATCCTGTGTATCTTACTGCTCACAGAGGTGTATCTGCTCTCGCCCCCGAAAATTCACTTCCCGCTTTTGAGGAAGCTGTCAAAAACGGTTACTATACCGCAGAGTGTGATATCCATCTTACAAAGGACAATGAATGGGTTGTAATTCATAACGACTCTGTTGACGCGCGATTCTGCCAGGTTGGCGAAGTTAAGGATTATACTCTTGAGGAACTTAAGACTTTCAGCTACAAGAGTGGTGCAAATTTCTGGAAGTATGATAATCTCAGAATTCCGACGTTGGATGAGTATCTTGATGTTTTCGTAGGCACGAACACAAGACCGCAGATTGAAATAAAGGCGGACAACTACGACCTTCTCTACACGGTTGTTGATGCGGTAAAAGCCAAGGGGCTTCAGGACAGTGCAATCGTTATTTCATTCGATTACCATCAGCTTGAGGTTATTCATGATATTGATCCCTCAATCGAGCTGTGGTATCTTATAGACGAGATCACTCCGGAAAATATTGCAGCTGCCAAGGCAATAGGCGATAACGTATGGCTTTCACCCAACTTTAGTGCTAATGACCAACAGTCAATTCAGCTTGCGCTTGATGCAGGAATCGGCGTTTCATTCTGGACTGTAAACACGGTTGAGGAAGCAAAAATGCTCTACGATATGGGCGTACGCTACATAGAAACGGATATTCTCTGCAAATAAAAGTAAAATCAAATGCCTGAGTCAGACGACTCAGGCATTTTTTATGGGTTATCAAATTTGGCTTTTGGTAAACTCCAATGAAAATGCGCTGCCAGTAAGCGCAGCACAAGCACAACGGACGCGCCTCCTATAACGGCAAACTTTTCGCCGAAAAAATGCCAAAGAATAATGCAGGTTATTGCACCGAAAAACGATGCGCAAGCATAAAAGTGTTTTATGAAGATGTACGGTGTGCTTTTGGAAAGTACGTCCCTTACGACACCGCCGCCTATACCGGTTACCATACCGACGAAAATAAGCAGAAATACTTCCGGCGATTCGCTTTTGTGCATAGCTGTCTGTATTCCGACAACCGTAAATATTCCGAGTCCCACAGAATCCATAATAAGCAGCACAAGGTCATAAATTTTGTGGTTTTTTGTAATGAATTTATGGACAGCAGGTATGAATATGATAAGCGATACCACAAGTGCAATAACTGCATACACAGGGTTGCTGAAGGTTGTAGGGGGAGTCTGGCCGAGTACTACGTCTCTGATTACGCCACCGCCGACTGCGGTTACTATGCCGAGTGTTGCTACACCGAGTATATCCATTTTTTTGCTGATTCCTGTGATTGCACCCGATGCGGCAAAAGCAACAGTGCCGATAAGCTCAAAAATCAAAATCATTGTTTCTGACATACATATTCTTCCTTTTGTTAGTCTCGATTTGCGATTATATCACAAGTTTACAGACGTTTCAATATCCTTAAAAACACAAAAATGTTAATATTTTATTCATAAACTATTGACTTTTAAAAAGGGAAAGATATAATTATAATGTTACTTTGAGAAAAAAGGATGAAGATGTTATGAGTTTAGCAACAATTTTACTCGCTTTCAAAAATACGTTCAATTCGGTTGTGGCTGTTGTATGCCTTATACCGATTCTTCTCACGATGGGTGCTGACGATGCTCCCGGCACAGAAGTAATCATTAATGAAAACGCAGAAAACGCATATATTAACGAATATGGCGATCCTGACGTTTCGGCTCACCGTTCAGGTGCAGGTGTTGTTCCCCAGAATACGATTATGGCTTTCGAAAAGATGCTCGAAAACGATGATGAGTTCGGTGTTGATACTTTTGAGTTTGATGTTCAGCTTACCGCTGACGGCGAGCTTATTCTCCTCCACGACCTCACTTTTGACGCTACTTCCGATGCTGTTGAAAAATACGGAAAAAAGAACATTTACGCTTCAAGCCTTACCTATGAAGAAGCACGTGAGCTTAACCTCGGCGAAAATTTTGAACTTAATGGTGAGTACCCTTACAGAGGTCTCAGAGGCGACGATATTCCCGAAAATCTCCGTGTTGCAAAGTGTGAAGAAATATTTGACCTTATCGAGTCATATCCCTCCGGTAAAGAGTACAGATATATTATTGAAATCAAAAGCACAGGTAAGCAGGGCAGACAGGCTGCAGACAAGCTTTACGAAATAGTAACTGAAAAAGGGCTCAAGGACAGAGTTATCTGGGCCACATTCCAGCCTGATGTCGGTTCATATATGGAAAAGACTTATCCTGATATGCCCCGTTCGGCAGATGTTATTGAAGTAATTCAGTTCTATGTTTACTCAAGAATGGGTTGGGATCTGAATGATGTAGGTGTTACCTATGTTGCTCTTCAGGTTCCTTACGGTGATAGTGCTCTTAA
The DNA here is from genome assembly GCA_045536955.1 of Acutalibacteraceae bacterium. Lineage (GTDB taxonomy): Bacteria > Bacillota > Clostridia > Oscillospirales > Acutalibacteraceae > UBA8612. The sequence continues at coordinate 11,550 of JAZSOM010000063.1, read as the reverse complement.
CCTTATCAACACCGGCACAAAAGCATTTATCAACTATGCTCATAAGTATGACATTGCTGTTCAGTACTGGACAATCAACGATGCTGAATCCGCCGAATATCTTATTGAAAATGGTGCAGATGCCATTATGTCAGACTATCCCGATATGGTTCTTCAGCTTATAGAATCCAACTGAAAATAAAGCTAAAAGCGACATCTCGTTGTGAGATGTCGCTTTTTTGTGTCATTTTATTTGTTAAAAACCAGTGCTTCGCGTCTTGTGATTGCCCAACTGATTACAGCGGGTACCGAAAGTACACACATTAAGTTGTGTATCATTCCGAGACCGGAGAAATTGTTGTATTCAAGTGAGCCAACCCAGACGTAGGCGATGAATATCAGCGCGGTGAACAAGGGGAGTAATGTGCCGCAAATCCTTGTCATACCGGCTTTTTCTCCGTCGATTCCCCAGGCTTTTGCAAGAATTGCAATAAGTACAACTGCAATTACAACAGAAACAACAACATAAATAATCTGATTTTTGCTTTCGTCAAATCTTTCAAGAACCGGTCTGACAATGTTTACTCCTACAAGGAAGCCGAACGAAAGAATGAAGGTGAGAACTCTTTTGAAGAACGGAGGAACTTTTATAAATGCATAGTCCTCAACATCAGGCTTCTCCTTAAGTCCGAGCAGATAGGCTGTTATTATTCCTCCTGCTATGAAGCCGGTGAAATACTCCCAACAGCTCCAGGCATATATTCTGTCTGAAAAACCACCGAAGTAATTTTCGCCAAGCATATGGTATCCGCCGTTTTCAAAGAAGAAGAAAAGGTTGGCAACAGTTATTGCAAACGAAAACGCGCCGCATACAATAAAGCCTGTGTTGGCTGCCCGTTTGTCCTTGATGATGAATCTTGTTGTTATGAGACAAGCAACTGCCTTTATTGCGAAAGAAATCATCTCAACGGATTGGAAGTAGTTTCTGCCACCCGTAACTTTTTTTGCCCAGGAAACGTCATCGAAGTGCTTGAGATAAACCATCCACGCTGATGAACCGTCGATAGATTTTTTGGCTACCGCTTTCTCAAACGTTTCCGCAGCTTCCGCGGACATCTCGTTGAGTATCTGCGCAACAAGATTCTTGAGTTCATCAAAGCCGATTCCCTCAAGATTCTTTGTACTCAGTGAGTCAATAACAGCTTGGTAATATTCTTCCGGCACAAGTTCAAGCATATAGCCTTTGAGACCTGCCATAAAAACTTCACCCGCTTCCGGCTGAAGTAAGCCGAGAACCAAATGAGAAACTGTTGCTTTTGCAATAAGGTCAGCGGCAAAGAAAACTGCAAAGAGAATAATGTAGTCTCTTGTTCCCCAGGGTTTGTCGCTGTATGCTCTGCCAAGCATAATGCCGAATATGCTTGCAAGGCCAAATCCCAAAGTGAGCATTATGTAGATTCCTGACGGAACCGAACAATAAACGTCATTAAGGTAATTACTGTTGAACTGTGCGATGTTCAGAAGGTCTTCTGATTGGAAAAGTACACCGGTTGTCTGTTTGAGCAATGTGCCCCAGGCGGGTACGGTGAGCATAAAGCAGAGCGAGGTTAGCGCAAGCCAACCGAAATTAAGCTTTTTTCGTTCGCCCTTGAACAAAACAATGAACATTGTGAAAAGAAATCCTGCACTGAGAAGTCCCCAAGAAGATCCCCAACCGTGTGTGCCTCTGACTCTCCATAAAAAACCCATCAGCAAAGCACCGATAAAAACGGTGAACAGCTGAAATCCAATTGAATTTTTCTTTGTTTTTAGCATTTTATCACCCCTTAATCTTGATACTATCACAACATTGAGTCAAATTCAATAATTATATTCAAAACTTACTTGATTGATTTTATTAGCCGTGTTATAATGTGCGGGTAATAAATGAAAACGGAGATGTTATAAATGAAAGATATCTTAACAGCAAAGTTTGTCAAAGAGATGCAGAGTACGACAGCCAATATGTACCGTCTCGGTTGGGACGAGCGTAACGGCGGCAACATCAGCTATATGCTTGATGAAGCAGAGGTTGCGGAATATCTCGACCTTGAGAATGTTATCCGCACAATTCCCACCGGTTTTGATGCAACAGATCTTATCGGCAAGATTTTCATCGTTACAGGTACCGGTAAATACTTTAAAAACGTTATGGAAGATCCTGAGAACAACCTCGGCATTATTCGTATCGCATCAGACGGAACAACAGCAGAGCTTCTCTGGGGTTATGCAGATGGCGGTAAGTTTACTTCTGAGCTTCCTGCCCATCTTATGAGCCATATGGCACGTCTTCGTGTCGATCCCGAGAACAGGGTTGTTATGCACTCTCATCCCACAAACACTCTCGCCATGAACTACATACACGAGCTTGATGAGAAAAAATTCACACATACTCTTTGGGAGATGTGCACGGAGTGTATCGTTGTTTTCCCCGACGGTGTAGGTGTCCTTCCCTGGATGCTTTGCGGTACCAACGAAATCGGTGAGGCAACTGCGAAGAAGATGGAAGAATTCCGTCTTGTTGTCTGGGGTATGCACGGTATCTACGGTGCCGGCAAGAATATGGATGAAACCTTCGGACTTATCGAAACTGTTGAGAAGGCTGCACAGATTTATATGCTTACTGCTCATATGCCCAGAGTCAACACAATTAAAGACAGTGAGATGGTTGAGCTGGCTGAGTTCTTCGGTGTAAAATACCGTAAGGATTTCCTCAATCTTTAATTGTTTATGTTGTCTTGAAAAAATACATTAAACTCCTCCGATTTATGTGAGTATATCGGAGGAGTTTTCTTTTCTTGTGTATGAAATTTTAATTTAGTGTAATTCGCAGGTGAAAGATACTGCTTTATCGGATGCAGAATCGTATCGGTGTTTAAAGTCAGAGCAAATCTGCAATGTCATATATAAGTCTTTCGGTTTTTTTCCAACCGAGGCAAGGGTCGGTTATTGATTTGCCGTAAATGTTTTCTCCGATTTTTTGTGCACCGTCTTCAATATAACTTTCAATCATAAATCCTTTGACCAGTTTGTTGACATCAGCGTCGTGACGGCAGCTGTGGAGAACCTCTTTGGTTATCCTTATCTGTTCGAGATATTTTTTGCCGGAATTTGCGTGGTTTGTGTCTACAATGAGGCCGGGGTTTGAAAGGCCGCTGCTTTCGTACGCTTCAGCGAGATGAACAAGGTCTTCGTAGTGATAGTTAGGCATAGACTGACCGTATTTGTTTACGTAACCTCTGAGTATCGCGTGTGCAATCGGATTGCCGTCGGAATGCACTTCCCATCCGCGATAAAGGAAGGTGTGTCCGTGCTGTGCGGCTGTTATTGAATTCATCATAACCGAAATATCACCGCTGGTCGGGTTTTTCATACCTACGGGTATGTCGAGACCGCTTGAAACAAGTCTGTGCTGCTGGTTTTCAACCGAGCGCGCACCTATCGCGACGTAACATAAGACATCGCTGAGGTATCTGTAATTTTCAGGATAAAGCATTTCGTCCGCACAAGAAAATCCTGTTTCGAGCAGCGCTTTCATATGCAACTCTCTCATCGCAACAATGCCTTTATACATATCGGGTTTTTCATTGGGGTTGGGCTGATGGACTATGCCTTTGTAACCGCTGCCTGTTGTTCTCGGCTTATTGGTGTAAATACGTGGGATAATAAAAATCTTATCTTCAACCTCATCCTGAACTTTACGCAGGCGGGAAATGTAATCGATAACACTGTCGCGGTTGTCAGCTGAGCAGGGACCTATTATAAGAATGAGTCGGTTGTCTTTACCTGTGAAAATGTCTTCAACTTCTTTTGCGCGTTTCTTAACAATCTCTGCAAGCTTGTCAGAAATTGGATACTGTGTTTTTACCTCCAATGGAATAGGCAGCTTGCGTTCGAAATTCATACCCATACAAAAATACCACTCTTTACTTAATTTTATTCGGGATTTATTCTACATCATAATGAATAAAAATACAATGTTTAGTTAGTTTTTTGTTGATAAAGCTTTTGTAATTTGATATTATCATAATAGAATTAATGAAAAATGGGGTGGCAAATATATGAATTTGAAAAAAGTAATTGCAATTGCAGGCAGTGTTTTCACTGTTGCCGCGATAGTAACGGGTAGTGTGTTTGCTGCACGCAAGCATAAAATGAACGAAATTATCGCACAGGGTGTAGTTCTTCCTAGCGGATTTACGTACACGGCTCATACCGGCTGCATAGGCACCGAAGAGAATTCACTTGATTCGATTGAGGCTGCTGTGGCATACAGTGCTGATATAGTCGAATTTGACCTTAATTTTACCGCAAACGGTGAACCTGTCCTTGCGCACGATGACCCTGAAGGCGGTGAGGTAACTCTTGATGAGGCTTTTAAAAAAGTAAGCGAATATGATGATATACTCGTCAATGTTGATATTAAAAACACAGCTGCACTTGAAAAGGTGAGACCTCTTGCCGAAAAATACGGTATAGCAGAGCGTATTTTCTTTACCGGTGTCAAAGATGAGTTTGTTGATGCCGTACGCGCTGACGGCAAAAACGTGAGCTATTATCTTAATGTTGATGTTGAACCGGAAAGCAAACATACAGAAAAATACCTTGCAGAGCTGGTTGAAAAGGTTAAGGCAAGCGGTGCAATCGGTATCAATTTTAACAAGTCGAATGCGTCAAAAGAATTGGTGGATGCTTTTCATGCGAACGGATTGCTTGTGTCTGTCTGGACTGTCGACAGCGAGTATGATATGTACCGTGTGCTGTCCTATGCACCCGACAATATCACAACACGTCGCCCTGATAAACTCGGTGAAATAATTGAATCATTAGCACAAAAAAGCTACCCGTGAGGGTAGCTTTTTTTAATGTTTCTCACAGATGTAAACGTTACATACAACGTCATCTTTTATCCATCTTGAGAATAAAGCGTCAATTCTTACTTTTTTGCCCGCCATACCATCCGGGATTTCGATAAAAAATGTGTTGTTTTTGTCGCTTCCGCACACAACGTGTTCCCACTGGTTAGCTTTATAATCAGGCGCTCTTTTAGGGAATCCCGTGGTTTTTCCGTCAAATTCTGCCGTGCAATAAACGCATTCCTCGCCGTGCTTTCCTTCAATTGCAACCGCAAAGCTTGAGCCGCTTGTGTACGCGGGTATAACAAATTCCTGCCACTTGTCGATGAGAATTTTTTTGTATCTGTAATGTGCCTGCATATTATTGGCAAAAGGCTTATCAAGCTTGATTTCTTTGCCGTTTTTCATGGCTCTTACCGCATAAATTCTGTCAACGGGCTTTTCCAGTCTGATATATCTGACCTTATCGTTAACGGGATATGTAGAAACGAGCTTTTGACCCGGCACGTCATAGAGTATATGTGATGTGAATGCGATGACAGTTGCGGTATAATCGCATTTAAGTTCGGTTCTTGCGAGTCCGGATGTCTTCCATTCATCGAGGTCAACAGAATATTCGGCAAGTATCGGCACTGTTTGTGCACCTACTTCTCTTGTGACTTTGGTGCCGCTGAAAAATTCAATCTCTATGCTGTCACACTCAATCTCTTTACCGAAATCGACTCTCAGGCATCCGCCGCAGATTCTGTGATCCTCGTCAAGGTAGTACATACTTTGCGAGTCGTAGAAAGTGTCGTCGTTACCGTCAAACATATTGTTCGCTTCACATCCGCGCAGCATATAATGCTTTTGACCAAAGAAAGCGTCTCTTGCGGCCTTGACCTGCGGGATTTTTGTTTCGCCGGATCGGCGCAGGCTTCGTGCTTCCAGGCAGTCATTCGTGATGGAAAACATTGCTGTTTCATACATTTTTTCACCGTTTTCGGGTCTGACGGTTTTCTCAGTGAGTGAACCGAGCAGGGTAGGGGCTTTTTCTCTTTTTTCAGTCTTTTCCGTGTGACAGAAATACTTTTCTTCATCACCTTTGATAAGCGTTATATCAGCATTTTCTGAAGTTAATATTTTTACTTCAAGCGGTGTGCCGTCTTTTTCTTCACGGATGATCTCGTATTCGCAGCCCTTGAGCATGATCTCTGCTTCGTCAATTACTGCAAGCTCAATCAAGGTTGCACGGAAAGGCATAAGCTCAATTTCAACACTGTCGCCGCAATTGAAATATCCGATGTGCTTTTCGTACGGGTGATGGATATTTACCGCAATCATCTTATCGGTGAGTATTCCTGTTTCTTCGCCGATGTTTACGGTTATAGTTTTGGTTTCCCAGGAATTGTTACCTGTTGATATGAATTTTTTTGTTTTGCTTCCGCGCGTAACTGCGTTTTCACCGTAGCTTTCGGGCAGAATTTTTGCATCAACAAGTATATCTGCGTTTCTTGCGTGCAGATTATAAATTCTTGCAAGCTTCGGTAATTCGTCGTCACGCATAAGCCACGGATTTCCGTATATTTCAGGAGCAAGTATAAGTGAACGGTTAAAAGCCTGATATATCAGTTCATCTTCAAAATAATCGATTGAAGATGAAATGCAAACCCCGTGATCTTCCGCAAGCCGTTCAAGGTTATCCGTATGTCCTCTTGTGAACATAAACGCGCGTGAATGCATAGCGGTGTTGCTGTTACAGGACAGAACGTCTACGTAGGTTTCTGTGCCGTTCCAGAGGTAGGTTGTGATGTGCTTTTCAGCTTCATAGAAGTTAAGCCTGTGGTTAAGTACAACAAGGTCGGGTGAATATTTGCGGCACTCCTTTAGCATATCAGCAAAAACAGAGGCTTTTTCCGGTCTCAGATGTCCGCAGACTCCGTCGAGCTTGAACAGCGCAAAGTTATGATCACGGCAAAGATGAACAAAAAAATTGAAACGTTCTTTTTCTTCTTCGGGTGTGTTGCCGTAGCCGTCGGGGCTGCCCCAAAGTCCCATACGTATTCCTAACTCGTTAGCTTTTTTTACGACAGTTGTATATTCTTCGGGATACTGGCTGCGGAATTTTGCGCCGTGCAGGTTGCCGTATCCTTCACTTGCGCCGTCAAAATTGCCTGCATCCCAAGCGTATATTTTTATTTCCATGCCGTAAGTGTCTTTAAGATATTTGAAAAAATCGAGGTTTATAAGCGTCTGTTCCTCGGTAGATCCTTCGTTTGTGTTATTAATCCAGGAAAAATATTGCGGAATAGATGGAGTTCGGTTATCAGCACCTGCTTCGTGAGCTTTCTTATTCATATAAGCTTCTCCTTAACGTTGATAGATACATTATACATTTGTGCGGTATGTATTACAAGTGCAATAACAATTTGATTTTTACTTAAGCTTGTGTTATATTTTAATTTGCACGGAGGTGTTGAATGTTGGATAAAGAACGCTTTGAAAAACAGCTTGAGTTTATTCTTGAAGCCGATAAAGAAAAAAACATTTTCCGTCAGACACATCTGACGGGTTATATAAGAAGCGAAAACGATGCGGAGCACGCCTGGCATATGGCAATGATGATTTATCTTCTTCGAGAATATGCAAATGAAGATTTTGACGTTGCAAAAGCTATGATGATGGCATTGATTCACGATATTGTTGAAATAGATGCAGGCGATACTTATGCTTACGATACTGACGCGCTTGCAACGCAAAACGAGCGTGAGCGTGTTGCTGCCGAGCGTATTTTCGGCCTCTTGCCCGAGGATCAGTACGAAGAAATGCTGGCTCTGTTTTATGAGTTTGAGGCAGGGGAGAGCCCTGAGGCACGTTTTGCCAAGTCGATGGATAATTTTCAGCCGCTTATACTGAATGATTATAACAACGGCAGAGATTGGCGCGAGCACAACGTTCATAAATCACAGGTAGTAAATCGCCAAAACAGAAGCCAGAAGGGTTCTGAATTTATCTGGAATTACACGAAAGATATCATCGAACGCAACATTGAAAAAGGAAACATAAAAGAAGACTAAAAAAATTTCAAAAAAATTAAAAAAAGTATTGCATATTTTAATTAAGTGTGGTAATATATCTATCGTTGTCCGGGTGTGGCGCAGTTGGTAGCGCGCTTGACTGGGGGTCAAGAGGCCGTGAGTTCAAGTCTCGCCACTCGGACCATATTGGAACGCAAGTATTGATGCGATACTTGCGTTCCTTTCGTTTTTGTCAAAAAACGCTTAACACAAGAGCTTCGGCATTTTAGCAAATGAGATAAATTTCATTACATCAAAATAGAACATACAAAAGTCGAAGCTGAGTGACTTAAACCCACCCTGTTTCGAGCCTTTCAAATAACAATGAAACTTTTCTCAAAAGAATAATTTCATCGATATGATAAAATATAAGCTATCAATAGCAATTTTAAAATCGGGAGTTTTTTATGCAAAAGTATACTCGAAAAACAAAAATTATCGGTCGTATTTTATTGGCTGTGGCAATCATTTCGCTTCTATCATTCTTCTGGAGCATTTTTTCTTTTTCGCATTCACCTGACCTCGCTGCCCCCCTTGCGATTTTAAGTTTCTGCGTGTCGGTCACCCTTTTTATAACATATTTTGTTAAGTTTTTTTGGTTTGGACATACTTTCAGAATTCTGAAAAAAAGTGGTCATGAGCACTATTTAGATGATATCGATTTGACCACTCCCACATTTAAGCAAGCTAAAATATACTGTGGTAAAAAGGCTTTTTTCTGTAAAAGAACCGGTTCGGTAGTAGCCTACGATCAGTTTGCTTGGATATACAGCATAGGCGGTCATCTTGGAGAGCACATTATTCGTTTGAAAAACGGAAAAAAAGCCTATATCATGATTGAGGAATTTGAAATTCGAACACTATTAAACAATTATATTTCTCCCGTAACTCCAAAAATAATTGAGGGGAAGACAGCTCAAGCCAAGAGAGAATTTTTAAAGCTTTACCCCGAAGCATCATTCACCCTTGATAAAACAAAGATTATCGGTGGTTCTGTTCTTTTAGCCTTTGCCATTTTATGTATTACTGTCGGTCTCATTAAGAATACTGTTGAAGCAGGAGGCTTTGTGGTTTTCGGTATGCTCGGTGCCATCGGTCTCGGACTCTTGATACATGGACTCAATAACTTCTCCGTAATCTCCTTTGCGGCATCTGTTCAGAACAGACTGTCACACTCCGTTTTCTTTAACACTCTTTGCAAAGTGGGTTCTGTTTTTGCCATAGTATGTTTGTTTCTGATTTTCGCATCCGGTATTTTAAAGTTTGAACCTCTTTTTATCCCCGCCATGATCGGTTATGGTGTTGGTATAATTTTTCTTATGGGCTCTATATTTCTGCGAACAGGCTTCTTTGTTAAAGGGATGCCCACATATTACATAAAACTTCCCGATGAAATGCTGGATGATACAAGTTTTATCACGGGGGTTTCGGTTATTCAGACTGGCAAGCAATTTTTATACACGTTCCGCATTACGGGCAGCTACGGATGGGACTATATTCGTGATTCCGTTGACCACCTGTTCACACAAGACCTTGAAAAAGGAACCATTAATCTATCGGTTGGAGACTTTGATAACTATACCGACATCACCAAAAACTATAAGAAGGGCAGGAAAACGGGTGATGCTTCCTTGGAATGGGCAAGAGAACGCGGCTGTGCAAAGATCTTCGGCAAAAGCAAATCTTTGAAAAGTTTCGTAAGTGTAATTTTCTACAACCAGACCCAAACCTTGAAGTTGTTTTTACCATTAGAAAACAAAGAAATTGCAACGGCCTATATAGAAACCCTTATTCGCCGTAGTTTCGGCACTCCCGACCAACTAAAGCTCGCAAAACCCATCCCCCCGCGTGAGCCTGTCACCATTAAAGACGGAAACGCCATTCATGTGGACTCCGCTGCTTTGGTGTCGTATTTAAAAAAACATCCACAGCGCCCGGTGTATGAATTTTGCGGTGTTATTCCGCTGAGAGAAAAAGAACCCCTTATATTTCTTTATGAGGATAATGTAAAAACACAAGAATATCTGCTTCAGGTCGAAGAAGATGAAGATTTTACAAAAAAATATTTTCACATCTCTGTTCTACTTAGTATACAGGGAAATCCTGCAGTACCTGTTGCTCAAATTGACGGTTTTGTTTCCGATACACCCGAAGAACGTAGGATGACAATGGATGATATCGGTTACCGTATGGAAGGCCATTTTCTTGCTTGTGGTGGAGAACCCGGCAAGCAACGTTACGAAATGAACAGAGGACAAGATCTCCGGATGAAAGCTCTGAAATATCAGGGTTATACCACGCCCTCCAATGTTCGTTTGATTGGTGTTTGCCCTGATTGCGCTAAATCCTTCTGCTTCCATGGATATGCGTTCTATATGGCGCAAAGCGATGTGGCTTATTCTGACGACGGTTTGGATTGTTGCGAAATTCAGGCATACGATATTGACAAGGACACCTGGACTTATGAAACCGATGGAAAATGTTTTCGTTATTATAATTCCTTTAATTGTCCTCATTGCGGCACACCGTATATCGATTATAAAAAGCATCCCGAAAACAAGGTATTTGGAGTATCGGGCTGTGTGTTGCTTGGAAAGAAGCATTATCAGTTTAAATAATTTTGAGTTGCGTTGCATTTCCTACTACGAATATTTAGACAACAGATATAAAATTTTTAATCTAAATTTTTACAGTCTTTTGAATTCTAAAAAGTAGAGTGATATTATGGCAATCAAAAACAATGACATGGGCGGTCGAAGCGAAAACCAAAAGTTCAAATCTTTGCTTGTTGCTCAATATCTTTTGAAATACTCTGATGAAGACCACGCAGTAAAAACGTTTCTTGAAGCATACGGAATCTCAGCAGAGTCACACTCTGTTCAGCGAGAAATCAGGTTGCTCAACAGGCTTTTTGAAATAGACACAGACCTCGAAATTAACGTTGAGGAATGGGAACGTCTGAGCTATTACATAGAATATGACAAAAGCCAACACAAAAATTTAAGGCAGCACGTGTGTGCTGCCTTTTCTGCTGTTTATCTGATTCAAATACCTTTTATTTTCTCTCTACCCATTCTGCAGGAACGGAGTAGAAATCGGGGCTTTCGTCGAGCTTGCCGGTATGACGGGGATTGCTTATCATAAGTGTAGTAATATTGAAATGCACCATATCGTTATATAGCTTTTTATTTTCGTCAATGCGCTTAAACTCATTAAATGCGGAGAATTCACCGCGTTTCATATTTGCCTTCCAGTATCTCCAGCAAATCTGCGAACGCTTAACATTTTCCTTCTGCCACTCGGTTTCGGCTTGGGCTATTGCATTTTCCCAAAGCTCATCATATTCTTTGAGTGTCTTATTGTCAATATCAAGAACGGTTGTTGCGTAGTATTTATCGAAGCAACCCATACCGTATTCCATATTCATATGTTCGGGGAATATAAGCCAGTACTGAATTATATTGAAGCCGAAGCCGTTATTTTCGTCAATTCCGTTGATGAAATCAATTATATTCTGATAGCCTGCACCGTAATAGGCTTCACAGAACTCGTACATAAGCTTGTCAGCATCCTGATAAGGATCCCACATAAGACGGGAAAGCATATAGCATCGAAGTGCT
>JAZSOM010000018.1:0-3808 GCA_045536955.1 Acutalibacteraceae bacterium | reverse complement strand
ACCGAGGAGGAAAATTATGAAAAAGGCATTATCTCTCATTTTGGCAGGGTTGCTTCTGCTATTGAGCTTGACAGGGTGCTCACAAAAAACAAAACTCGATCCCGACGATCCCGTAACACTGACAATGTGGCACGTGTACGGAAGTCAAACCGAGTCCCCACTGAACGACAGCATCAACGAATTTAACCGTACCGTTGGTAAGGAAAAAGGTGTCGTTATCAATGTTGTATCGGTCAGCAGTTCTTCGGCTATCGACGAAGCACTTACCGCTGCCGCAAAGAACACACCGGGCGTTCCTGCGTTGCCTGACCTGTTTACGGCATATCCGAGAGTTGCGGAAATTATCGGGTACGATAAGCTGCTGAATTGGAATGACTATTTTACCGAGCAGGAGCTTGACACCTTTGTGGATGAGTTCATCGAAGAAGGCTATTTTGATGATAAATTACTGATGCTGCCTGTGGCGAAATCTACGGAGCTTCTGTTTGTCAATCAAACGCTGTTTGACAAATTCGGCTCAGCGGCAAATGTCAGCACGGAAAGTCTTTCTACCTTTGAAGGCTTGTTTACGGCTTGCGAAAAATACTATGATTGGTCGGATGGGCAGGATATGTTCCAGATCAACGACTTCTATCATTACTCGCTGACCGGTATGGCTGCCTTTGGCGAGGACTTTGTTGTGGATGGCAAGCTGAACCTTGAAAGCGAAGCCTTCGGCAAGGTATGGGAGCCTATGGCTCACGCCGGTATCCATGGCGGTTTGTGTCTTGGGGACGGCTACGCTTCTGACCGTTGGAAAACGGGTGAGGTTATCAGCAATATCGGTTCAACCGCCGGTATCCTTTATCTGCGTGACTATGTGACCTATGCGGATAACACCACCGAAGATATTGAGACCTCTATCTTGGCATATCCACACTTTGCAAACGGCGAGGCTACTGTTGTTCACCGTGGCGGCGGTCTGTTTGCCTTAAAGAACGAGGACGACAGAAAGAACGAAGCGGCGGCTATCTTTGCCAAGTGGCTGACCGAAAAAGAAAACAGCCTTGGCTTTGTAACGAAAGCCGGTTATCTGCCTGTAACAAACGATGCCTTTGATTCTCTTTTTGCCAACACGGATACCTTTGAAAATGAAAAATACCGCCTGCTGTATAATGCAGTAAACGGTATGGCTGATGAATATACCTATTGCGAGGTTCCTGTGTTTGAAGGTGCTTCGGATACACAGTCCTCTTTTGAAAAGAATGTAAAATCGGTTTTGAGTGCCGCACACGGGGATTACCTGCGCCGTGTTGCCGACGGTGAAAACGCCGACACGGTAATGGACGAGCTTGTGGCCTCAACTCTTGCAGAGCTCCGCAGCCTTTATAAATAAGGTCTGCGAAATGTGAGAAAGGAGGAACCGCAATGAAAAACGGGTGTAAGCAATTCTATGAAAAAATCAAGTCGGGCGGCTTGTCTTTAAGGCGTCGCTTTGTGCTGTATGTGGCTTCTGCCGTTATTGCATCGGTTATGCTGCTGCTTTTATTGCTCTCTTTGTTTGGCGTTCTCAATCCGGTAAACGGACGCATAGATACCTACCTTGACGATCAGCTCGATACTCACGTCGCACAGATGGAACACGATGTGGATAAGCTGGCGGCGCATTCGCTGTCCTTTTCTGAGCAGATGGAAACGGTTATTGAGGATTATTTGACAGAGCACGATATGTCTTTTAGCGACCTCACAAACGACATTGAAGCCTTGACCGCTTTGCAAGCAGAAGCATACACAACGGTGTATACCAATATCCGCATTGCTTCTTGCAGCGGTGCTTTCTACATATTGGATACGACAGTAAATAACACACTTGATACCCCTCGCTATAACGGAATTTACATTAAATATGCCAACCTGTATGCTGAGAGTACAGTAAACACAAAGGTTGCTTTGTTTCGTGGCTCCTCTGAGGTTGCAAGAAATAATGACATCAACCTTTTCAGCACTTGGCAGAATGAAATGCGAACAGATGTGTTCGCTGATACAAGCATATTTGCCGAAAAAGGCTATGTAATGAGCGAGGTTGTCAAAATCCCCGACACTTGGGAACGGGCAAGATACCTTTATTCGCCCATATATGGAGAGGACGGTCAGGTGATCGGCATCTGTGGCTTTGAATTGAGCGACCTCTATGTGCAACTCGCTTACAGCGCCGGAGATACGCAAAGCTCTCAAACCGTATGCGCACTGCTTGATAAAACAGACGGCGGATATATCGGACAGTTTATTTCCAACCGTTCCGGCTACGTGCCTCCGGTATGCGAACGCATTACCGTAAAGGAGCACGGCTCTTTCTACGAGTATGAATGCGGCAACTGTGAGTACATCGGCAAGGCAAAGGAAGTTGAGATTGACGGCAACACCTTGACGATTGCGATGATGTTCCCCAAGCAGCAATATGAAAGCATCGTCCGTGGTGGGCAGTTAAAAAACATTGCAATATTCTTGATTATTGCGGCGGTGGCGATCTGCACTTGCCTGTGGCTGAGTCAAAAATATATGAAGCCGATCCGAAAGAGCCTTACGCAGTTCAAAACAAATAAGACGGATTTCACACCGTCCGGCATTACCGAAATAGACGACCTGTTCGCTTTTCTTGCTGAGCAAGACCGCAAAAACGAGGCGGCACTTGCGGAAACGGAAAGAGAAAAGGCAAAGATGCAGACCACGCTCGACCAAATGAGCAGTGAGCACAGCGAAGCCAAGCAGGAAATTGCCCGTTTGGCATACTCACGAAAGAACGAGGTTGACCCATACGATTATGAGCAATTCTTGTCCGGGGTAAAGACGCTCACACAAATGGAGCGAACGGTGTTCGACCATTATCTTGCAGGTAAAAGCGTTAAGGAGATTGTTGAGCTTGTGGGTATAAAGGAGTCAACGGTTCGCTTCCATAACCGCAACATTTATTCCAAGCTGGGTGTAAACTCGCTGAAACAGTTGCTATTATATGCTGCAATTATGAAACAGGACGAAGAAGGAGGCACAAACCTATGACATTGGCAGATAGACTAAATAAAATTATTGACGAAAAGAACATTTCAAAGAGAGAATTTGCAAAACGGGTCGGTATTTCCGAGAATTATGTTTATACGCTGACAGGAGAAAGTAATAAAATCACTACTCTTTCGCCAATGCTTGCAAAGGTAATTGCAATGGAGTTCGGCTATGATGCCAAGTGGGTGTTACACGGAAATAAAGAATAAATAAAGAAATAAGGCACCGCGTCATTTTGGCGCGGTGCCTTATTGTTGCCGTCTGTATGAGCTGCTATCACTACGATATGGACGAAAAGGATTTTGCTTTGCGGTTGGCACAACTGCGAGAAAAGAAAAATGTATCCGCACGGGAAATGAGTTTAGCGATTGGACAGAACCCCGGCTATATTAACAATATCGAGTCGGGAAAGTCTTTGCCATCCTTACCGGGTGTATTCTATATCTGCGATTACTTGGGAATTTTGGAAGAAGAACTGCATACAGTAATTGCGAATTTTCGATTTTGGGATTTGTGCTTACCTGTACAGCCTGTCCGGCTCCTTATCATCCGAACAGAGATTGATTATATTTTTTTGATTCTTTATCGCATACTTCATGGTCTGATACGCCCCGCCGCTGTTTAGCTCCACGCAGAAGATCACAAGATCGGAACGGTCAACCATTTCCCGGTTGCGTATCTGCATGGCACCCTTCGGATGTGCTCCTGCGGCATTTTGCGAGACTTCCACATCGTCATAATAATTCAGATAATCTTCCTCATGGTTACGGTA
>JAZSOM010000010.1:0-115926 GCA_045536955.1 Acutalibacteraceae bacterium | reverse complement strand
CCATCTGTGCAAGGACAATTGCAACAGAAAGCGGATGAACAATATACGGTTGTCCTGATTTTCTCAGCTGTCCGCTATGTGCACTTTCAGCAAGTCTGAACGCTTTGTCAACAAGAGCCTTACTTTCATCAGTAAAATTTTCTTCAATAAGACCAACCAGCTCATCATACAGCTGAACGACCTCACTTTTTTCACACATTACACACACCTCCTTTTTACTTGAGCTTAGATAATAACTTTGAAGAGCCCAGATCTGCTTTCACAGAAACCTCAGGCAACTTAATATGTCCCGTTTCATTTTTTATAAGTACGCCAAGTTCTACCATCGCTTCGATAGAAACAGCAATTTTACAGATGTCAGCTGAATTGCCGGTAGTTCTGTAACACAATGTTTCGTAATCGTGAGTCCAGCATCCGCAGGATTTAATAAACCTGAATATCGAAAGCATAAAATCACGGTCAGGATAGGCAAGCGCCTTTTCTTCTGTTGTCAGTGCTTCGCCGCGCATGATTTTTTCGAAAAGATCAAGGCAACTGAGAACAAGGTCATCATCTATTCCGTGACCACGTACAGCTTTTATCTGAACGCTCGGCCTGATTTCTCCGAGATATTCATTTTTTTCAACAGTTACGGCAACGTCAATAATGTCACCTTTATAGAACGGAAACGCATCAGGTGAAACGCCAAAGCGCATTGCAGAGATACGGGCGTCACCTTTTGAGAGTATCAGACGAATATGTCTGCCTTCACTGACAGCCTGAACCGCATCAATACGCATACCGAACAAACCGAATACAGGAACAGGGTTACCTGCACCAAAAGGCTCAAGAGTTGCAAGCGTATCAAGAAGCTCATTATTTATAGCAACAGGGTTAAGTTTACAGTCTATTTTAAGAACAGGATGCTTAACTTCAACTAATGAAGCAGCATATTCATTGATTCTTTTTCTGAATTCAGGAATCATTTCAGCTTTTAGACCAACACCAGCTGCAAGAGTATGACCGCCGAAATGATCCAGAACATCTTCACAGGACTTTATAGCGTCATATAAAGAAAATCCGTCAAAACTTCTGCCAGAACCGCGGCAGATATCACCGTCATCAGAAATAACAATCGCCGGTTTTCCGAAAATTTCAACAAGTTTAGCCGCAACAATGCCAACAATTCCGTGAGGCCAACCCTCACCGTCAACAACGATAACCCTGTCATATCTGAGAGACGGATCATCAATAAATTTCTGTTTTATTGCAGCAATGATTTCAAGCTCTTTGTCGTGGCGTTGTGAATTTGCGTGGTCAATTTCCGCCGCAAGGTCACGGCAATAAGAAATATCGTCACCAAGCAGAAGATTAAAAGCTCTTGTGGGGCTTCCCATTCGACCGGCAGCATTAATACGTGGCACAAGCGTAAAAGCAAGACTTGAGGCCGAAAGATATTTTGAAGCTTGACCTGAAGATTCTCTTAGTGCCATCACACCGGGTCTGTCCGAAGAGTTGATCATTTCAACTCCCCTTCTGACGTTTAGTCGGTTTTCGTCCACCAACGGCATAACATCGCCTACCGTGCCGATTGCAATAATATCCGCATACATATCAAGCACGTATTCACTGTCACCATCTTCAAGTGCGCAAAGAAGTTTATAAACGACACCGACACCGGCATAAGACTTAAAGTCGCACAAACAGTCATTTCGATATGGATCAACAACAGCTTCACATACAGGTAAAACATCACCGCAGATATGATGATCCGTTATAACCATTTTCATACCTTTTTCGGCAGCGTATTCTGCCTCTTCGGCACTGCTTATGCCACAGTCTACAGTAATAATGAGTTTAACATTCTGTTCGGCAAAATAATCAATCGCCTCTTTTTTGAGACCGTAACCCTCGCTTCTGTCGGGAATTCTGCAGATAACATCGGCGCCCTGCTGTTCAAGATAAGAGTAAAGCAATGCCGAAGCAGTGATACCGTCTGCATCGTAGTCTCCGCAGATTGCAATTCGCTCGAATCTGTCAATTGCATAATTGATTGCGTCAACCGCTTTTTGCATATCAGGGAAATCCCAGGGCGAAGCAAACTGAGCCTCATCATAGAAGAATGCTCTGATTTTTTCATCAGTATCAATTCCTCTTGAAGAAGCTATGAGTGCTGCAAGAGCAAAAAGCGTATGCTTTTCAGCAAGGGTTGCAGCCAACGCCTTATCAACTTTGTTTACCTGCCACTTTTTACGGCTCAAAAAATTCACCTACCTATATATTTAATCATTATAGCATTATTTATTTTATAATGCAACAAAAAAATAAAGCTTCAGACAATAAATCCGAAGCTTCAGACACAATATTCAGTTATCGGTATGATTGAGCCTACATCAACAAGATCTCCCGCGCACAAACTTAAAGTATCGATACCTCTGAATTTGAGAAACGATTTTATATTCAAGCTATCACAATGTGTGTTGATATCGCCAAAAAAAGCCACAACATCGCGAGATATTTTACCGCAACAGCCTCCTATAAAACCGTAGTCAAATCCATCAAGTTTCACATTACCTTTTCTGACAAGAAGCACATCTATATCAAGCTGTTTGCATCTGTTATAAATCGAAATATCATCGGTTATCAGTGAGTTTTCATCTGCTACGCAAACAGAACATTTGGAATAACCCTGCTTTACAGACGCAAAGGATTTTGAAGTGCAACTCCAAAAATCGGCAACATACTCACTGCCGAGAATTTTATCACCAATGATACAAGTGTTCAGAAATACATCGCAAGGGTAGTTCGGTGCAAGGTTAACAGTACTGTTTTCAGCTTTAAATTCAAGTTTTTTCAGCGATAAATCAAGCGAACTCTGTGATTTTTCGAGCATATAATGACCGTCGCCTAAATATGAAAAAAGCATATCAGGATGGTCCTCGACCTGTTGCATCACGTCACTGCATCTGCTGACAAAAAGCGGCTCAATGCCGTTTTTTATAAGAGAACGCGCCAATTGCGGATAACTGTCGCTCACAACAGCGTGGCAGACGTTATTACGTGGCAGATTCGGCTTCGATATAGGCTTAAAACCCGTCATTTGGTAACAGCCTCAAAAGCTTCACGTATATTGCTGACACCGATTATTTCGGTATCACCTGCAATTTTTAACGAAAGATTTTTAAGATTATGGCGCGGAATGATGCACCTTGAAAAGCCGAGTCTTACCGCCTCTCTTACTCGCTGCTCACAGTTACTTACACCACGAATTTCACCCGCAAGACCAATTTCACCGAACGCAAGTGTATCATCACAGACAACTGTATCTTTAAGGCTCGAAACAAGAGCCATTGCAACAGAAAGGTCACAGGCAGGCTCATCGAGTTTAAGACCACCGACAACGTTTATGTATGTATCACATGTGCCGAAGAAATACCCGGCTCTTTTTTCAAGAACCGCAAGAATCATCGAAACTCTGTTATAATCAAAACCGGTTGACATACGGCGCGGATTACCGAAGCCCGTGGGCGTTACAAGAGCCTGTACCTCAGCCAAAATCGGTCTTGAACCCTCCATAACACAAGCTATACAAGAGCCGGAAGTGTTTTTGGGTTTGCCCGATATAAGCATAAGGGAAGGATTTTCAACCTCAGCAAGTCCTCTGTCCTGCATCTCAAAAACACCTATTTCGTTAGTTGAACCGTATCTGTTTTTTACGGCACGAAGAATTCTGTATGAAAAATTACGGTTACCTTCAAAATAAAGCACTGCGTCAACGATATGCTCAAGAACTTTAGGGCCGGCAATGTTACCATCTTTATTAACGTGTCCGACAAGAATCACGGGAATTCCGAGTGATTTTGCAGTACGCATAAAAACACTTGCTGATTCGCGCACCTGAGTAACGCTACCGGGCGAAGACGTAACTTCTGAATAATCCATAGTTTGTATTGAATCAACTATTACTATATCGGGTTTATTTGTTCTGATGTACTCAGTTATCGCAAGTACATCTATTTCACACATAACGGAAAGCGAAGGATTGGCTACACCAAGTCGTTCGGCACGAAGCTTTATCTGATGAGCAGATTCCTCGCCGGAAATATACAGTATGTTTAATTCACTGTCGAGATATTGACAAATCTGCAAAAGAAGTGTTGACTTGCCGATACCGGGATCACCGCTTAAAAGAACAAGAGAGCCCTTAACAATACCGCCGCCGAGGACTCTGTCTAACTCATTAAGTCCGGTCTTATATCTGACACCGGTATCACTTACAATTTCATTAAGCTTAAGAGAGGCAGCAGGCTTAGTTATTGCAGAACGTGAAGTCGTCCGGGAGACAACTTCTTCGTTCATAGTATTCCATTCTCCACAACCCGGGCAGCAACCGTACCATTTTGACGATTCATATCCGCAAGATGAACAGATATATAGAGATTTCGCTTTAGCCATTTTGTTCCTCCAAATATTTAATAATTCCACACGCTACTGAAAAAGCTATTTTTTTCTGATAATCAGCCGTTGAGAGTTTTTCAGCTTCGGAAGGGTTGGACAAAAAACCGCATTCAGCCATTATTGCAGTACTTTCACAATTATACAGTAAGTATATATTGCTTCCGATTTTCTTAACTTGCCTAGCATTGTCACGCTGCATCAGGTTAACAATTGAATTTTGCACTGCTTCAGCCAAGTCTTTGCTGTTAGCTGATTTCGGAGAATAAAAAACTTGTGCACCGTGATAGCGTGAATCGGAAAAATGGTTCTGATGTATACTTACAAACAACGCATCCGGATAAGTTTTTGTCATCAGTAATCTTTTTCTTATATCGGAAATCTTCCGTTGTCTGATGGTAGGTAATGTATTATCACCTATTTGCTCATCAGTTGTTCTGGTCATAACAACATCATAGCCTGCACATTCCAACATTTCCGCAAGATAACCGGATATTGAAAGATTTATATCCTTTTCAAGAATACCGCCTGCTGAACTTGTACCGCCGTCTTCTCCCCCGTGTCCTGCATCTATAATTACCGTAGGTGAATCAGCCTCATCAACAAAAACATCAACGCTTTTTCCATACGTAAAACACATCGCAACCGCAACGCAAATCAACAGCACAAGGCAAAATAAAGAAACAGCCAATCGTTTCATAAAAGCACCCCCGAGAAGAAGTATGCTTTAGCAAGAAAAAATATATCAATTCCAGAAGCGATTGATTCTTCCTTTACTGAAAAAATACGTCAGCTTATCGCAAACGAAACAAAGCAGATTTCCAAACCAGAACCCGATACTGTTCATCATCATATCATCAAATTCACAGTATCCGTTCTGAAAAACATACTGTGAAAACTCCAAAACAGTAAAAGCAAGAATCGGAAAGAATACATTAACTGCGATTTTTATTTTTACACCTTTACCATTAAGTAACAACATAAAGATATAACCGAGAGGGGTAAAATAAAACAGGTTCCCCATAACATTCATTACTATTTCATAAGGTATATCTGCGTATTTATCAATGTACTCACGTATGGTAACAAACGGTTGAAATCGGAAAGGATAAACTTGCGATTGCAACCTGATCAATACAAACGAATAAATAATAACAAATGCATAAAACAAAACGAAAGCAACCGAACTATACCTAAAAAACGAATCGAAATCTGAAAGATTCTTGTTTTTGCAAACAATTCGTTTTAATGCAAAAAAGAGAGAACACCCCAACCAGATTGTACCGACGATCAACAATTTATCAAAATAAAAATACTGAATCCACTCAAAGATAAAGCCTTGATTAATTTGCGTGCGTATCTCGCCGATTACGGCAACAACAAACCAGACGATATTGTATATTATGAGTGAAAAGCCGACCGAAGATTCAACGTTACGAAACAATGACGCAGCAAAACAAACCGATACAGAACCAAAAAGAGCAATACAAACCGGAAGAATTACCTTACCGGTCATTTCAAAACAAGGCACAGTCAGGATTATCAGCACTATTGACACAAAAACTGATTGAAAAAAGATATGCTTATCGGAGAAAAACTTATTCATAGCCGACTACTTTCTGCTATCAATAAAGCTCTGCAAAATTTCCACTGCAGCGGCCGCATCAACAACATTTTTGTGCTTTTTTTCTCTTTTACCGCTCATCCGAAGCTGACGATGCGCAATAACGCTCGTAAGACGTTCATCCCACATTTGAGTCTCTATGCCGCATCTGCTCTCAAGCTCCTTGGCAAATTCATTGCACGCCTGTGCTCTGAACCCAAGTGAACCATCCATATTTTTTGGTAGCCCGACAACAATCAATTCCGGGCTTTTAGAGTTAATAATCTCAATAATTTTATCGAGAAGTTTTGGCATATAGCTTTCTTTGATAACACACACAGGATAAGCCAAAAATTCTGTTTTATCACAAACCGAAACACCGGTTCTTACGTCTCCGTAATCAATTCCAAGTATTACCATAAAATTGAAGGTCGATGGTAGCATAAAACTGCTGCCACCGACCTTTTTCCTTTCATAAAATTCCTGTTTTAACTGTTAAAAACCGGGAAGATTATCAATTATAAAGTCCAGACCTTCCTCAATTATTCCACCATCATCACCACTAAAGAAACCGCCGCACGAAGTACAGGTTTCAGGCATATTTTTAAGAGAATACCAACCAGTTGCCGACTTGCAACCTTCACCTGCAATAAGTCCGGTTGAAACGCAATAACGCTTTTCGGCAACAATTGTTGACTTTCTGAACTCCATCGGTTCTAAATCTTTGTGGATTTCATCCATTACTTTTTTGAACAGTTTACCCGAAGGATTACCGCTTACGTTTGAAACTGTCTTATTAAGGTCATATCCGTACCAAACTGCAGCAACATAGTAAGGTGTACCGCCAACAAACCAACGGTCATAATCATCACTTGTTGTACCGGTTTTTGCCATAGTCTGGAAACTGCCAATTTTATAAGGTGTACCCGTACCAACGCTGTCAGTAGTAACAGTTTGCAGAAGCTCACACATAATATCAGCCGTATCCTCGCTGATTACCTGATCACCGACAATATCGGCATTATCAAAGTAGACAACAGAACCGTCACTGTTTGTAACCTTGTAGTAACAATACGGCTCATAATATTTGCCGCCGTTGCCGAAGGTAGCGTATGCTGCAGCCATTTCAAGTGTTGTTATGCCATAACGCATAGCACCTGTCGCAAGCGGTGCCGGAGCAACATCGTACTTTTCGGATAAAGTAGATATTTTAAAGTTATTGTCAAGGTAGTTATAAGAGTTCTGCAAGCCAAGTTTATAGTAAACAATTCGTCCGGGAACGGTATTCAGTGAACGAGCAAGAGCTTTCTGAACAGTTACGTTTGCTCCGGAGCCTTTATCACCGGTATAGTTCTTGGGCCACAGAGAACCGTTGTACGCAAAGGCTTTATCCTCAACATAGGTAGACCAGGTAACAAGACCCTCTTCAATCGCAGGAGCATAAGTACTTAAGGGTTTGATTGAAGAACCGGGCTGTCTGGGCGAATCAGCTGCACGATTAAGACATCTGTTGCCGGATTTTTCACCCGCTTCACCGCAGATTGCTATAATGCGTCCTGAATAATTCATAATAGTCATTGCAGACTGAGCCTGAACTTCCCTGCCTGATTCGTCGGGAAAAGTTTTACGGTTAGTATAAACATCATCAAGTACACTCTGAGCGTTAACGTCAAGAGCAGCATAAATCTTAAGACCACCGTAATAAATCTTCTGGGTAGCCTGACGCTCCGACATATCATATTCAGTCATAAACTCATCGACAAGAGTATCGATGATATAGTCTACATAAAAGCTCCAAACTTCGTTTGATGTTTCTTCTTCCTTTGAGTCATCATCAGACACATATTCGGGGCTGTTTGTAAAGACCATCTTATAGGCTACTGCTTCATCGTATTCTTCTTGAGTAATATAGCCTTCGTCAAGCATAGCCTTAAGGCACTTATTTACCTGCCTATCGCGGTTCTCTTCCGGATTGACAAGAGGATTGTAAGTATACGGTGCTTTTGTTATGGAAGCAATGCAGGCTGCTTCAGCAATATTAATTTCGGAAACATCTTTACCAAAATACTTCTCGCAAGCTGTTTTTACGCCGTAACAACCGCTGCCGAGATAAAGAGTATTCAGGTATGCTTCAAGAATTTCATCCTTATCGAAATTTTTTTCGAGATTAAGAGCATTACATATCTCGTGGAACTTTCTTCCAAAATGAGGTTCTCTGTCACCTGTAATATTCTTTACAAGCTGCTGTGTGATTGACGAGCCTCCGGTAGAAAGCCTGTCCTTGACAAAAACAGCAACAAAGCGAATCCAGTCAACACCGTTGTGATTAGGGAATCTTGCATCCTCAAGAGCAATGAAAGCATTCTGAAGATGATCAGGAATCTCATCAATACCCACATAGATACGGTTTTCATCGCCATGCAATCTCTGAAGCTCGAACATCTCACCGTTTTCGTCATACGCGTATATGATTGAAGTCTGGCTTTGATTAGCCTGATACTCATTAAGGTCGATAGCAACTTCACCGTTAGCATATATAACCATATAACCAAGCACATAACCAACAATAATAACCGCTGCTATGATGAAAATCAATAAGACAGAGAATATAACGGTTTTCGGCTTAAGGTTGCCCAACAACGCCGAAACCGTACCACCTCCCGATTTTTTATTTTTAAGTTGTTTTTGCATTTATTACACCTCGGTATAAACTCTTTCTGTGTTCATCCTATTTTACTGCCTTTCATTATAACATAAACTTAAAAAAAATAAAGCGATTTTTAAAAATATTTGATTATGTTTTGCGATAAGAGGAATAATTAATGTGAAAGGACGGTAACAACTATGAAAATTCAGAGAAAAATCTTACTCTTTACAGTATTACCTATAATGACATCGATTCTGCTTTTGACAAACTCTTCTGACATAAAAACAGCCGACAGTGAATCATCAACTGTCGGCTATAAATACACTATCTGTGAATATAACGGTAAGGTCGCAGTCTTTGTTTACGGCGAAAAGCTGCCCGAAACCATACTCGACTGCAGGGTTGAATCCTTACCGGATTCAGACGCAGAAAGCATCCGCAAAGGAATTCACGTCAATAGTGATGCTGAACTTCAGTATCTAATTGAAGCTTTCGATTAATTCTGGCGATAATCCTTGAGGAAATCGCCAAGGTCGCGCATAGCCTTAGCTATTTGTTCAGGCTCAGGGAGCATAACGATACGGAAGTGATCGGGCTCTTTCCAACTGAAACCTCTGCCGGGGATGATCATAACGTTCTTACTGTGAAGATAGTCCATAGCAAACTGCTGATCATCGGTAATATTGAACTTTTTAACATCAATCTTCGGGAAAAGATAGAAAGCTGCACTATTTTTTACAAAAGAAATACCGTCGATTTTTGCAAGTTCACGGCATGTAGCTTCACGCTGCTCATAAAGTCTGCCACCCGGAACAATCATCTCCCTTGTGCTTTCAGGATCGTTAAGTGCTGCCGGAATAACAAGCTGCATCAGAGCGTTTGCACAAAGACGCATTGCGGAAAGCTGAACAAGACCTGCAATAAAGTCTTTTGCGTTATCTTTTGCACCGCTTACAACCATCCATCCGCAACGGAAGCCGCAAATAATATGAGACTTTGAAAGGCCGTTCATTGTGCATACAAGAAGGTCAGGAGCGAGTGTAGCTGTTGAAATGTGTTCAAGATCATCCATAACGAGTCTGTCATAAATCTCGTCAGAGAAAATAACAAGCTGATGTTCACGCGCAACCTGCACAAGCTCCTCAAGCACCTCCTTAGGATAAAGAGCGCCCGTGGGGTTGTTAGGATTGATAATAACAAGTGCCTTTGTTTTGGGTGTAATTTTTGACTTTATGTCATTAATGTCGGGATACCAATTTGACTGCTCATCACAAATGTAATGAACAGGCTTTGCACCTGCAATCCAGACGGAATTTGTCCAAAGCGAATAATCGGGAGCGGGAACAAGAATTTCATCACCGTAATTAAGAAGTGCAGTAAGAGCCATTGTTACAAGCTCACTTACGCCGTTACCGATAAAAGCGTCGTCGGGTGTAATACCCTGAATACCTTTACCTTTGTGATAGTCACAAATAGACTCTCTCGCATCAGGCATACCCTTAAGGTCACAATAAGCAACTGCCTTATCAGCGTTGTTAATAAGTGCATTCCTTACACTGTCCGGCATCTTGAAATCAAAGGTCGCAGGGTTACCCGTATTGAGACGCAGAACGTCAATACCCTCTTTTCTCATTCTCATGGCCTCAACAAAAACAGGACCTCTGATATCGGAATGAACATTCTGGAGTTTATCGGATCTTGTAATTTCACGCATAAATAAAGTCTCCTTTCTTTGCTTGATTGATTATAAATCCAAAACATTTTGTTTGTCAATATTCCCACAAAAATATTATTACCGATTTTGATATTTAATACAAACGATTGACAATAATAATTGCTATGCTATAATAGATAAGATAAATATAAGGAAGTGCGTTTACCAATGGACAAAAACGAAAGAATTGTAATAAAGGTAGGTACATCAACATTAACATATTCCACCGGCAAGGCTAACATCCGCAGAATGCAATCACTCGTCAGAACACTTGCGGATTTACATAACAGCGGTTGTGAAATTGTCCTTGTTACGTCAGGTGCAATAGGTGTGGGTGTCGGCAAGCTCGGTCTCAAAAGCCGACCCGAAACAACACCTGAGCGTCAGGCTGCTGCTTGCATAGGTCAGTGCGAATTAATGTTTATGTATGACAAATTTTTTGGTGAACTCGGTTGTACGGTAGGACAGTTACTCATCACCAAAAGTGATATTGAAAACGACGAAAGACACACAAACCTCGTCAACGCTTTTGAGCACATATTCAAATATGGTGCAATCCCGATAATCAACGAAAATGATTCCGTAGCAGTTGATGAAATTGTTTACGGCGATAACGATAACCTTTCTGCCCAGGTTGCGAAACTTATTAAAGCCGACAAGCTGATAATACTCACCGACACAGACGGTCTTTTCGACAAAAATCCTATGGAGCACGAAGATGCACAGTTAATACCCGTCATCAGAGAAATAAATGACGAAATAGAAGCACTTGCGGGCGGAAGCGGCACCAACAGAGGCACAGGCGGTATGATAACTAAGATTCACGCTGCCAAGGAGGCTACCTCATCAAATATTGATACCTTTATCATTAACGGTGAAAACCCTGATGACATCTACCGACTCATTGAAGGCCACAGAGTCGGAACACACTTTATGAAAGCCGGTGACTGATTCAGATGAATTATGTTTTGGAATTAGGTAAAAATGCAAAAGCCGTTCAAGCTTCACTTGCCGACGCTTCAACAGCACTCAAAAACGATGCTTTATGTGCAATTGCAAAAGCTCTCACAAACCGCAAGAGCGAAATTATAGAAGCAAATAAGCTTGACCTTGAAGCAGGTAAACAAAACGGTATGTCAGAGTCTCTCCTTGACAGACTTGCACTCAACGAAAAAAGAATCGAGGATATTGCAGCAAGCGTACTCGAAATTGTTTCGCTTCCGGATCCGGTTGGTGTTATTAAAAACGGTTCCTCAAGACCCAATGGTCTTAACATCGAGAAAGTTGCGGTTCCGATGGGAACAATCGCTGTTATTTATGAAGCAAGACCCAACGTTACAATAGACGCTGCCGCGCTCTGCCTCAAGTCAGGTAATGCCGTTATCCTCAGAGGCGGTAAAGAAGCCATTAATTCAAACAAGGCTTCAGCTGAAATAATGCGTGATGCTATCAAATCTGTCGGGCTCTGCGAAGACTGTATTCAGCTTGTTGAGGACACATCAAGAGAAACTGCAAACGCTCTTATGAAACTCAACGGTTATGTAGATGTGCTCATTCCCAGAGGCGGTGCAGGTTTAATCAGCAGTGTCGTACAGAATGCAACTGTACCCGTTATCGAAACCGGTGTCGGAAACTGCCACATTTACGTCGATAAAACTGCAGATATTGATATGGCGGTTAACATAGTATTCAACGCAAAAACATCAAGGCCTTCGGTTTGCAATGCTGCAGAAAGCCTTGTCGTACACAGATCCGTTGCAGGTGAAGCGCTCCCTGCAATTAAATCAAAGCTTGATGAAAAAAACGTGCAGCTTTACGGTGACGAAGCAGCTTGCTCTATTATCGATATATCCCCTGCGTCCGAAGACGATTGGGGCACGGAATATCTTGACTATAAGATGTCTGTAAAGATTGTCGAAGATGTAGATGATGCAATTGCTCACATCAACAAATATTCAACAGGTCACAGCGAAGCAATTATCACAAACGATTACAATTCTGCTCAGAAATTCACAAAGCTTGTCAATTCTTCATCGGTTTACGTTAACGCAAGCACAAGATTCACCGATGGAGGTCAATTCGGATTTGGCGCAGAAATAGGTATTTCAACGCAAAAACTTCACGCAAGAGGTCCTATCGGTCTTCCTGAGCTCACAACGACAAAATTCGTTATCAGAGGTAACGGTCAGATAAGATAAGGAGAACTTAACATGCTTGAAAAGCTGAAAGAACTTGTATGCGAAGCAAATCTTATGCTTCCAAAGCACAAACTCGTTACATTCACTTGGGGCAATGTATCGGCAATTGACCGAAAAAACGGTTACGTTGTTATTAAACCTTCAGGTGTTGAATATTCTGATCTCACACCCGACAAAATGGTTGTCGTAGACCTTAACGGCAATATTGTTGAAGGCAATTTGAATCCGTCGAGCGACACACCGACTCACGTTTATCTTTATCGTCAGTTTGAAAATATCGGCGGTATCGTACATACTCACTCTACACACGCAACTGCTTTCGCACAGGCAAAAATGCCGGTAGATGCATACGGCACAACACATGCTGACTACTTCTATGGCTCCATCCCCTGTACACGCGAGTTGACAGCTGCCGAAACGCGCGAAAACTACGAAACAAATACAGGCAGAGTTATTGTCGAAGCGTTCAAGCTACTTAATCCGGATGCAATACCCGGCGTTGTTGTTGCAAATCACGGTCCGTTTGCCTGGGGTAAAGATGCCGCAGAAGCCGTGCACAATGCTGTTGTGCTTGAAGAGGTTGCAAAAATGGCAATACTTATGAAAACAATCAACCCTGATTCAGTTCCTATTAATAAGTATATCCTTGACAAGCATTACAATCGCAAACACGGTGACGGTGCTTATTACGGTCAAAAAAGTAACGAAAGAGGTATTTAAAATGAGCAATGTTTGGTTTATTACCGGCAGTCAGCACCTTTACGGCGACGAAACCCTCAAACTGGTAGCTGAAGATTCAAAAATTATCGCAGCTCACCTCAATGATAAAATCGGTGCCGAGGTTATCTGCCCCCCTACTGTTACAACAGCTGCAGAGATTACAAAAGTAATGCGAGATGCAAACGCCGATGAGAAGTGTATCGGCGTTATAACTTGGATGCACACCTTCTCACCGTCAAAAATGTGGATTGACGGACTTAAAACCATTACAAAACCGATTCTTCATTTCAGCACCCAATTCAACGAAGCAATCCCCTACGATACGATTGATATGGATTTTATGAATCTTAACCAGTCAGCCCACGGCGACAGAGAACACAGCCACATCTATGCCCTTATGAGAAAAAGTCGCAAAGAAGTTGTAGGTCACTGGCAGGATGAGGATGCACTCGAAGAAATACGCACCTGGGTAAGTGCCGCAAAAGCGTTCGCTCAGGGCAGCACATTACGTGTATGCAGATTCGGCGACAATATGCGTGATGTTGCGGTTACTGAAGGCAACAAGGTTACAACTCAGGCAAAACTTGGCTGGAGTGTTGATTATTACGGTATAGGTGATCTTGTTGATGAAATAAAAAAAGTCACCGACGAAGAAGCTGATAAGCTTGTTAACGAGTATAAAGACACATATACCGTTGTTACCGATGATTATGAATCAATTAAGGAACAGGCTAAATATGAGATAGCTCTTGAGCGTTTTCTTGATAAAACCGGTTGTACCGCTTTCACAACAAACTTCCAGGATCTTCACGGTATGAAGCAACTTCCCGGTCTGAGTGCTCAGCGCCTTATGGCAAAGGGCTACGGATTTGGTGCTGAGGGTGACTGGAAAACAGCTGCTCTCACAAGAGCAATGAAGATAATGTCCGAAAACGATTCAACGGCTTTCATGGAGGATTACACATACAACCTTACAAAAGGCAACGAAGCAATCCTTGGTGCACATATGCTTGAAGTATGCCCGACAATTGCCGACGGTGAAGTAAAACTCGACGTTCAGCCTCTCGGTATCGGCGACAGAGAACCTCCTGCAAGACTTATTTTCAATTCAAAACCGGGCAAAGCTGTTGCTGTTTCACTTGTTGACCTAGGTAACAGACTCAGACTTATATGCGCCGAAGTTGAATGTATAAGCGCAGATAAGCCTATGCCGAAACTTCCCGTAGCAAGTGCAATGTGGAAACCTCTTCCGAACTTCAAGGACGGAGTCAAAGCCTGGCTGCTTTGCGGCGGTGCTCACCATTCTGTTCTCAGCTATTCGCTTACCAAAGAACATATCATTGATTTTGCACGTATGGCAGGCATTGAGTGCGTTGTAATTGACGGAAATACCAATATTTCCGACTTCGAGCTAAAACTTATGCTCGGCGATGCCGCTTGGCATTAAAAGACAAAATTCATCTTAATTAAAATTTATTCTTGCCAAGTGCGGAATATTATGTTATAATTCAAGCTAATAATGTGAATTAGGAGGTTTTCAGATGTCAGCTGAACCTACAACAGTTTCAACTGCCGAAGAGGCGAAGCAAACTCTCAACAGACGTTACGTCGGCTCAAAAGAGACATTTGCTTACATACTCGACGATATCGCACAGAGCTTCAACATCGGTAAGTATGATGACATTTTCAAGATCGATATTCTCAAAATTGATCTTGCTCTTCAGTCAATCACTAACTCCGTTATCGGTATCTGGGACGTCATCAACGATATGTTTCTCGCGGCAATTGTTGACAAAACCCGTACACGTTGGGGTAAGTTCAAACCGTGGCTTGTTATCTATGCGGTGCCCGGTGTTCTGCTCACCGTCGTCTACTGGGCTTTGCCGATTTTCCTCGGCACAAAGGGTGTTAACGATGACTTAACAAGATTTGCATTTTTCCTTGCACTCCAGTTTTTGTCAAATCTTGCTACATCACTTATCGCTATCGTACGTCAAGGTATGACAGCAACCATAACGCCAAACATAGTTGACCGAACGCGATTGATCACGATGGCAAACCTTCTTTCAGGCTTTATTGAAAAAGCTCCTGAAATACTTATGGGTGTGCTTATCGATTTGTACATCAACAGCGACAAAAACAAATTGCTTGAGATCGCGGACAGCGTAAAATATCAGCAAGGCTATAACAATATGTTTGTTATAGGTGGTATTATCACTGCTGTCGTATCCGGTCTTTTTGCTCTGTTCTATGCGTTTGTTGCTAAAGAAAGAGTTATGCAGACTATTGAACGCCCGAGTATCTTCGGTGGTATCAAATCAGTCATCACCAACAAGCCTCTGCTTCTTATCACACTTTCAGAGTTCCTTGGTGCATTCAGCCTTAACTCCGGTACAAACCTTTATTACATCAACGTACTTAACTTCGCATCAATGGCAACCGTTGTCGGTATTCCCGGCGCTGTTGTTTCTCCCCTTTCATATTCTTACGTTCCTTGGGCACGTAAAAAGTTCTCTACAAAGGCTCTCTGGATTGCAGGTTCACACGTTGACAGCGTGCTGATGCTCGGTGTTTACGGTGCAGGCGAACTTATCAACATAAAGGGTAAAAAAGGTTATGAAAACCTTGCCGTTATGATCCCTGCATTTATGATCCGCGAAACAATCTGGATGTTCTTCTGGGGTATCAGAAAGGTTATTCCCGAAGAAATGAGAAACGAAGCGATCGACTACGGCGAGTGGAAGAACGGTTTCAGAACCGAAGGTATGACAGGTGTTGCAAAGAACCTTGTTACTAAGCTTGTTAACACGGCAAAGAACACAATTCAGCCTCTTCTTCTCAAGCAGTTCGGTTATGATTCAAACGCAACTCACGGTACTCAGAAACCCGAAGTACGCCACGCACTCTTCTGGATGTGTACACTTCTTCCTGTTATTACAGGTATTCTCAGCATTATTCCTCAGCTCTTCTATGACCTTCAGGGTGAGAAGAGAGAGAGAATGTACCGTGAACTTTACGAACGTCGTAAGCTTATGCAGGAAACTGTTGACAGCAACAACGGAAGCATTTCTGAAAAATAATATCATCTATAAGCCGTCAGATTTTCTGTCGGCTTATTTTTGATTTTGTTTTTTTCATAAAACCATTGACATTGAACTGAAATACTGCAATAATAGCCGCGAAAAGAGAAATAAACGGGGTGATTAAAACGGAAAGCAAATCATTTCTGACCAACAAACCATTACCGCCGCAACTTGAAAAAAAAGCAACCGAACTGCTTGGCGGTGCAACCGTCCTTATGTGCGTTGTCGGTGATTTGAGGCTCGACGGCAAATACGGCGAGTCAGCACTACTCATTTGTGCTGACCGTATAATTGCTGTTGACACGTTGCTACCCGAGGGTGGTTTGATGCTTCTTTTTGAGGATATTGAGGAAGCCACTGTCAAGCGTCTTTACGGTAACGCAATTTTCAGAGTTAAGAAAAATGACGGAGAAACACTTGACCTTCTGCGATTCACCTATTCGGCGACTGACCTTTGCGATGCTGTTTCCGATTTTATTACAAAAGTCAAAGAAGGCTCTGAAATCAACGAACAGCTTGAAGTTGTAAAAATAACTTACAACAACCTTCGTTGTTTTTGCCCGAAGTGTGGACGAAAGCTCGCCTCACCTGAAGCAGATTGTATGAACTGTAAAGGCAAAGGTAAAATGGCTGAAGTTCTTTTCAGCTATATCAAGCCACACCTCAAGATGCTTATTATCAGCATAATCCTTTCTGTTATCACTACCGCTATGGCCCTCGTACCCCCGTACATAACAAAGATGATGGTTGATGACATAATTCCTCAAAAGAATTTGTCGATGCTTATCACAATAATACTTGCCCTTATGGGTGTTTATTTGGCACAGTACGGCCTGGGCGCGCTTAGAGCTTATCTGCTCAGAATTACGGGTGACAGCATCATCGTAGACCTGAAAAAAGATATATATGCCAAGGCGCAGTATTTGCCGATGAAGTTCTACGACAAAACTTCAACCGGCTCAATTATCAACAGAATCAACAGTGACACTGCGCAGCTTCAGAACTTTATGCTCAGAATTACGCAGGAGGCTGTTGTTCAGTTCTTCCTGATGATCGGCATTATCATAATCATGATTGTTATGGACTGGCGACTTGCACTGTTTTCTCTTATTCCCGTTCCCATTGTCGCCTTGCTCAGCCGCTACTTCGGACGTAAGCTTTCGCCTATGTATCGCAGACTTTGGAGAAGATCCAGCTCCATATCCACAATTCTTTCAGATACAATCCCGAGCATAAGAGTTATCAAATCGTTCACAAGTGAAAAGAAAACGATTGACAAATTCAGCAAATATGTTGATGACTGGATGAGAGAAGACAAGAGTGCCGCAAAAACAGCAAGTATCTTTCCGAATGCAATAACATTCTTCGTAACCTGCGGTTCACTTCTCATTTGGCTTATAGGCGGACATTATGTTATAAACGGCACTAACGGACTTTCACTCGGTGTTCTCGTTTCATTCATTTCGTATGCAAGTATGTTCTACGCTCCCGTCAACTTCTTTGCAAGTTTGAGTGACAGCTACCAGAATGCTCTTGCTTCAACAGAGAAAATCCTTGATATTATAACCGCAGAGCCCGAACACAATTTCGGTGAAGGCAATGCACCGAAATTCTTTGAGGGTAAGGTTGAGTTCCGTAATGTCAACTTCTCCTTTGAACGTTCAAAAAAGATACTCAATGATATTAACTTTGTTATTCAGCCGGGCGAAACCGTCGGTATTGTAGGCACAACCGGCTCGGGTAAATCTACTATAATAAACCTTCTGATGCGTTTTTACGATGATTATGAAGGTGAAATATTTATTGACGATATCAACATCAAAGATATTGATATGGATTTTTTCCGTTCAAAAATCGGCTATGTGCAGCAGGAACCACTGATGTTCAGAGATACCATTTTCAACAATATCGCCTACTCGCTTCCCGGCGCTCACGTCGATCAGGTTATCAATGCAGCTGATATTGCAAATGCTCACACATTCATCTCCCGCCTGCCTGATTCTTACGATACAACGCTTGGTGAACGCGGTGTCGGTCTCTCGGGCGGTGAAAAGCAGCGACTCTCAATTGCACGTGCCGTCCTCAAGAATCCTAACCTTATGATATTCGACGAAGCGACATCCGCAGTCGACTCTGAAACAGAAAAACTGATTCAGGATGCAATTGATCAGGTTATCCGCGGAAGAACAACATTTATGATTGCACACCGCCTTTCAACATTGAAAAAGGCCAACAGAATTCTTGTTGTCGATAAAGGCCGTATTATCGAAAACGGTTCACACGACGAACTGATGGCACTTAAGGGCAAATACTATAAGCTAATAAACATTCAATCTATGTCTGAGAAAGTTGCAGCAGACAAAGAAGCTGAAAATTTTGAATAAGGAGGTGCGAAAATATGCCTAGAAACTTTATCGACGAGCAACAGATTAAATTGACTGTAAATGATAAGATTTTTATCAACGTTGAGCTTTACACGGGCGAAAAGTTCACTATGCTTGAACCGCACCGTCTTTTTCCCGTCAGCGGACTTATGAAGTACATTTCTCTGCTTGATGAAGAAGGTAACGAACAGATGATTATCCGTAATATAGATAACCTTCTGCCCGAATCAAAAGAAGCTCTTCTCAGCTGCCTCAACGAGCGCTATATGATTCCTAAAATCACGCGACTTGTCAAGAGAACGGAAAAATTCCTTATCTGGATGTGGACAGTTGAAACTGACCGCGGAGAATACACCTTCGAAATCATCAACAGTTACCAATCGATCAAAATTCTTTATGACGGACGTATCCTTATCAAAGACGGTAATGACAACAGATATGAAATTCCTGATTTATATGCTCTTGACAGCCGAAGTATCAAGCTCATTCTTCCGGACGTCTGATTTATTTTAAAGGAGATTATTTATGAAACTTATTATTGCTATTGTTAACAACGACGACAGTGCAGTCGTATCCTCTGCTCTTACAAGTGAAAACTTTATCGTTACAAAGCTCTCTACTACCGGTGGCTTTCTTATGGTCGGCAACACAACTTTCCTCATTGGTGCCGAAGATAACGATATTCCAAGAGTAAAAGAGATTATCAAAAAGTACTCACAGACTCGAACAGCATCTAACCCCTCAACATCTTCATTCGGCAAAGGTCTTCACACAAATTCTCTTCCTTCCGAGGTTAAAGTCGGCGGTGCAACCGTATTCGTCTTAGACGTAAACAGTATGGATAAATATTAATCGATTTAACTGCCGTAAATTTACGGCAGTTTTTTATTGTTATATATATCTGCTTATTGCATTTAGTTAAAAATTATGTTAATATTACAAATTGAGAAAGGATGGTAACAACTATGAAAAAACGTATTATCGCATTATTACTTTCTGTTGTTATGATTTTCACAACAACATCATTCACATCTTTTGCTGCTGATGAGTATACATCTTCCGAGATAATGCTCAACACAATCGGCGAAAAGGCACTTCAAGGTCTTGTCGGTATTATTTCCGCCCTTATCAAAGCCCCCTACTCCTGGGTTTCAGTTGACAAATATTTCGAACAGACCGAACTTTTTGATACGTCAACCGAATTTGTTGACGAAGCACAGAGTGAATATTGGTCAGTCGGATATGCAAGTGACACACTCCAGACAGGTAACGAGCTTGAGTGCTACGTAGGCGGCAGCCTTTCAGTCAGCAAGAAGCTTGCTACTGAAGTTTGGGATGATCAGCGCATCAGAACAGTTGCCATATCAGACGGCAGAGGAATCTCTGTTTTCGTATCTCTTGACGCATTTGGTCTCGCAAGCTCTGAAGTATACAAAATCAGAACTATGCTCGCCGATTACTGCAAAGAAAACAACATCACAAGCATCAATATTTCTGCTCTTCATCAGCACAGCTGTGTCGACACGCTCGGTCTTAACGGTGATATTGTTGCTGCACTCTTCCTCAGCCCCATCAGAAACATTTTCGGTATCAAAAACCCCAGCGGTCTCAACGACACTTTTATGAACAACCTTTATGCTAAGGTTGAATCAACTGTTAAAGAAGCTGTTGAGTCAATGGAAGAGGGTGACCTCTATTACGGAGCTGTTGACGCTTCCGAGTATATACGCGACAAGAGAGATCCTCAGGTTATCGACCCCAATATCAACCGTTTCCGTTTTGTTCCTGCTGACGGCGGCAAAGAAACATGGATTGTCAACGCAGGTATTCACGCTGTCGGTCTCGGTGCAGGCGGAACAACAGTCAGCGGCGACTATCCTTACTATTTCGAAAAGTACATCAACGAAAAAGCAAACGCCAACTTCATTATGATTCAGGGCGCAGAACTTGCGATAAGCTCTGAATACGGTGAGAACCTTGTTGTCGACGAAAAGCTTGTTGAAGAATATGATGAAGGCTATGCACAAATGGCAGCTTACGGTGCAAAACTTGGTGAACTCACCTGCTCTATTGAAGATTCGATGAAGCTCAAACCTATCCTTAACTATGCTACAAAGACATATACCTGCCCTGTTGACAACAGCATCCTTCAGTTGGCAGCAAAGGGTGGTCTTCTTACAAACACCGTTGTTAAAACCGGCTTTATGAAGTACAGCATCGTTACCGAATGCGGTTATATGGAACTCGGCAATGAGATTGCTGTTGTTATCAGTGGTGGAGAGCTTGCACCCGAAATCGCTTTCGGCGGTGCAACAACAGCAGAAGAATCCTGGAGCGGCGAAGCTTGGGAGTTTGAGCCCATCTGTGATAACGTAGGCAACCGAAAACTCATTGTTTTCGGTATTACAAACGACCAAACAGGCTATATGCTCACAGATAACAGCTGGCGTTCATTCCTTTGCGAGAATGAAGAAATCGTTACGGCAGGTCCTGCCGCTGGTTCTTCATTCACAACAGCATTCTATGAGCTTCTCGAATCTGTCAGATAAAATTTTATTCATATACATCGGAGGACAAACAAAATGAAAGTACTTGTTATCAATGCCGGCAGCTCATCTCTCAAGTATCAGCTTATCGACATGGAAACAGAACAGATGATTTCAAAAGGAATCTGCGAAAAGGTTGGCTTTGCAGGTCAGATTGACGGTAAAACAGCTGACGGCAGAAAGTTCTTCTATGAGGTTCCCCTCAAGAACCACACAGAAGCTTTTGTTGAAGTTAAAAAGGCTCTCACAGAAGGTGATTGCAAAGTTATTGACAGCCTTGATGAAATCGCAGCTGTCGGTCACAGAGTTGTTCAGGGCGGCGCACTTTTCCAGAAGAGCGTTCTGATTGACGAAAAAGTAATCGAAGGTATTGATAGCCTTTGCGACCTCGCTCCCCTTCACAACCCGGCACACATTCAGGGAATCAAAGCTTGCTTTGAGGTTTTCGGTCCTGACGTTCCTGAAGTTGCAGTATTTGACAATGCTTTTCACAGCACAATGCCTGAAGAAGCTTACACTTTCCCCATTCCTTATGAGTACACAAAGAAGTACCAGATAAGACGTTACGGTTTCCACGGAACCTCTCACCGCTTCGTCAGCGCACGTTGCGCTGAGGTTATGGGTAAGAACATTGAAGATCTTAAAATTGTTACTTGCCACCTCGGCAACGGCTCATCCATCACTGCTGTAAAGGGCGGCAAAGTTATTGACACAAGTATGGGTCTTACTCCTCTCGATGGCTTTGAGATGGGCACGCGTTGTGGTGCTGTTGATCCCTCTGCTATCCTTTTCCTTATGGAAAAAGAAGGTTGGGATACAAAAACAACAAGTGATGTCCTCAATAAAAAGTCCGGTTATCTCGGTGTTTCAGGTGTTTCCAGTGACGACCGTGATCTCCTCAAGGCTATTGACGAAGGTAACGAAAGAGCTGCGCTTGCAAGAAAAATTCTCAAATACCAAGTCAGAAAAGTTATCGGCAGCTATATTGCGGCTATGGATGGTGTTGATGCTATCGTATTTACAGGCGGCATCGGCGAAAACACCTTCGACCTTCGTGAAGATGTTTGTAACAACCTTTCATACCTCGGCATTGAGATTGATAAAGATTATAATGCTACTCTCGTCAAGGGTAAGGAAGGCGAAATCACAACAGCTAACTCAAAGGTCAAGGTATTTGTTCTTCCCACAAATGAAGAACTTGCAATTGCCCGCGACACAAGAGATATTGCTGAATCACTCTGATTTTATCTTTAACACAAGAATCCATCCGACGATGTGTCGGATGGATTTTTTTATGATAATATTTTCCCTAAATATTGAAAATAAAAAAAAACTGTGATAAAGTCTTTTTATAGTGAAAATTCAGTTTCTGACACAAATAATTTTTTCCGGAGGTAAATATGCTATATCCTATTTTCGGAATAGATTTGGGTTCTTTTCCAATCTATATGTTGATGATATGCGCAGCCGTTTTATCTGCGTATATCGTGTTTTTTGTTTCATTGAAAAAGCTGCCTTTTTCGGATTTTATCAAAAGCAAAATCAGAAGTACTTTCTTTTGGTCCGGTATAACTGCTGCGTTATTTTCGAATTTGTCGAATTGGATACTATATCCACAGTTAAATTCTTTATCAATTGTTGACAGGTTCACAAAAGGCGGATTTTCCTTTTTCTTTGGAATGCTTTGCTTTTTTGGCGTTGCAACAATCCTCCTCAGAATTAACAAGTTACATATAAAATACTGCATCAATCTGTTCGTACCACCCTTGCTGTTAGCTCAGTGCGTTGCGCGAATAGGATGCAGCCTCAGCGGTTGCTGTTACGGCCGACTTATTGAAATAGGCGACATATCTTTCCACCTTCCTATTCGTGAGTTTGAGGCATTATTTGCACTCGTAATGTTTTTCCTTCTCAAAAAACTGGCATTTAACAAAAGGCTTGAGATTTACCTCTACTCATATTCCATATTCAGATTCTTAACAGACTTTTTACGCGGAGATATCAGAGAATCTGTTCTTGGTACCGCAGCGATCAGCCCGACACAGATTGCTGCTGTAATCACTATGCTTACAGCCGGAGTTTTTCTTTTCGCCGGACCAATCGCCAAAGCACTTAACAAAGAGGAGGCGCTTAACAAAATATTAGCAGGAAAAAAAGACCCTGCAAAAAAATATAAGCCTCTTCCTGTTAAATATGAAAAACCGGTAAGGACAAAACCCTTAAAGATTATATTCTCGATATTCAGCTTCTTTATGGCAATCGTCTATACCTTTGTTATGTTAAATCCGTTCAACATGGCAATGTGCGACAATGTTCGCTATTACCTGGAGGATTCTTTCAGCTTTCTTTTCGAATCCGGCGGCGCTGAAAACATAATCACAAATACAAGCGGCTCCAACATCGTATACGTTACAAGCAATATGGTGGTCGACAGCGCCGAAAATGCCGTTTTAGTCCTAAAAGAAACTGAAAACCTTACTGACCTTGATTTCAAATGTGTGAGTACAAATACGCTTGCAAACGGAAACACATATTATACATTGACTCAGACTGTTTCCGGCAAACCTATATTCGGAAAAAATAAAGTTGTTGTCACTGATAAGAACGGAAACGCAAACTATACCATCGGTGACACTGCACAACTCACAAGCACAAAACAAATCGCAAAAACAAAACCGCG
Source organism: Acutalibacteraceae bacterium (assembly GCA_045536955.1). GTDB lineage: Bacteria > Bacillota > Clostridia > Oscillospirales > Acutalibacteraceae > UBA8612. The sequence continues at coordinate 91,917 of JAZSOM010000010.1, read as the reverse complement.
TAACTCGTTAACAATCAATGAAGTAATCGGCGATAATTCAACAATAATAAACAAGACCGATTATTGGTATGAAACCGAAGATGGACTTGTTGATGTATACTATGCAGAAATCGGCACTGAAGATGAAAAACCGATAATCGGAGCTATTGTTGATAAGAACAACAATAAAGTTATATCTTTTGTAAGTACAGACGATTATAAAGTCAGCACACCCGAAAGTAACAACATTATGTCGGCTGTTCTTGATATTATCGAACTTATCAGCGCTCAAGCAAAAGATACCCTCGATTCCCTCACCAAGAAGAACAACGACACAACAGAGTTTGATGAATGCTATAATGATACGGTTCGTGCTCTTGCATTGATATTTGATAATTCAGAGTTAAGTTACGAGCAATTCGCAACTCTTCTTGAATCAGTATACGAAATTATTGCTTTTGTTCCCAATCTCAATCAACAGTTATTCTCAGATATTGTTATTGAGGAAACAAAACAAACACTCACTAACGAAGGTTATAATGAGAATGATATAAGCGCATGTATAACTGACGTTAAAAAGGCATTCTCAAAAGTAGGAATCAAGGGAGATATCAGTGACGAATCCGTTATTGCTCTCGACTCTAAACCGAAAAAATCTTCATTCAAGTATCACATCGATTTCGCTTATGACGTTGACGCATTCGATATTACAACTGAGCCTAACTCAGTTACTACACTTAATATTAAGTCGAAAGCGCCCGTAAACGTTTCTGTTCACAACGAAAAAGGAGACGTTGTAACATCGATGTACGTCGAATCGGAAGAAATGTTAACCTTCCACCCTGAAGACGGATCGAAATTCACTCTCCAAGTATCTGATGCTGATTATTCAACCATTTCATCTGCGAGAGAAAACGATTACAAAATCACCCTTCAATCAAAAGAACAAAAGATCGAAATCCCCACCGATGTCACAAAGATGATAGCAAAAATTAACGATTGCTATGCATCATCTGATGCTACTACATTTATGTTAATGGTAGCTGATAACAATTCGAAGATGGATATAGAAGATTCCATTGGTTTGGGGCTCACAGCACAGATATTGGATTCTTGCCAGAGCTGTATAGGTATGGATCAGGCTGATACAGCAAAAGCCATGATTGCATCTGTTCTTGTGCCGCCGGAATTCTCCTCCGTAATCGATACTACCGGAATGTACGGTTCCGAATTGGAGCTTACATATGTGAAGCATATTGAAACAGAATCCGGTATACTCCTTAACGCCCACGTTAACATAAACAACAACGGATATGTGTACTACAACGGAAACACGTATCTGCAGCTTGAGAAGCTTGAAGACAACAGAGATTATTCAGGATATTCTGATCAGGAAGTTTCAACGCTCAAACTGATGCAGTTCTTATTCGGCAGTGAATACAGCATTACCAAAACAAACACTGCTGAGTTGTATTCAGCTTTCGGTGTTACCGGTCCCAAGGACACAGCTACAACCGATACCGAATCACTGTATGCTCTTTGCGAAAATAAAACTGCAGCTATAGACAACTTATACGTTGAAGAAATTGTTCTCAACGAAGAAAAGGCAAGGGCTGCAGGCCATAGCGAAGAGAAGATTGAGGCTTTCAAAAAACAGATTGCACGCCAAAACATCTCAAACCTGAACAGAGCAAAAGCCTCACTTCAGCTGACATTGGAAACTATTCAATTCATCAGAGATAATGCTCCCGATGTGAAGCTTATTTACGACTTTGTGACCAATCCCGTATTTGCTATCGGGGACACATTGTTTGGTTACAATGAAATATGGCTGTTCGTAAAATGTCTTATTGACTATGCAAACGGTCCTGCAGATATTGCGGTCAGTATTGTATTTGATCAGGCAATGGCAGGATTAGACACCTGTATAGCTGATATTTCCACTCAGATCCAAAAGATTGACAGCAAGATAACAGGCTACAAAAAACAACTGGAATAAACAAACAGAAAATCGCGGATAACACTTGTTTATCCGTGATTTTCTTATAACCAATTAATAAAAAAATCGCTTGAAATATGTATGATTTAAGTTTATAATATAGTAAAGCTGTTTTGGCTCAAAATAATTTAAAAGGGTGAAATTCAATGAACAAATTTGTGCTTAACGAAACATCATATCATGGTGCAGGTGCCATCAATGCAATTCCTGACGAAATCAAAGCAAGAGGATACAAAAAGGCTTTTGTTGCATCCGACCCCGATCTTATCAAGTTTGGCATCACATCAAAAGTAACGGACCTTCTTGACAAGGCGGAAATCCCCTACACTGTTTATTCAGATATTAAGCCGAACCCCACAATTGAAAACGTTCAGAACGGTGTTGCAGCTTACAAAGCAGCCGGTGCCGACTGTATCGTTGCCATTGGCGGCGGTTCTTCAATGGATACAGCAAAGGCAATTGGTATAATTATCACAAATCCCGAATTTGAAGACGTACGTTCCCTTGAAGGTGTTGCTCCCACGAAAAACCCCTGCTCCCCCATTATTGCCGTGCCCACAACAGCAGGCACAGCAGCTGAGGTTACAATTAACTACGTTATCACCGACGTAGAAAAGAAGCGTAAGTTTGTCTGTGTTGACGTCCACGATATTCCCGTTGTTGCAGTTGTTGACCCCGATATGATGGCTTCTATGCCTGCAGGTCTTACCGCAGCAACAGGTATGGATGCTCTTACGCACGCAATTGAAGGCTATATCACAAAAGGCGCCTGGGAACTTTCTGATATGTTCCACATCAAGGCAATCGAAATCATTGCAAAGAGCCTTCGCGGTGCCGTAGCCAACGAAAAAGAAGGTCGCGATGGTATGGCACTCGGTCAGTATGTTGCAGGTATGGGCTTCTCAAACGTTGGTCTCGGTGTTGACCACTCAATGGCACACACACTTTCTGCATACTACGATATGCCTCACGGTAAGGCTTGTGCAACTCTGCTTCCTGCAGTAATGGCTTTCAACGCTCCTGCAACGGGAGAAAAATATCGCGATATTGCCAAGGCTATGGGTGTAGAAGGTGTCGACGCAATGAACATTGATGATGCAAGAAACGCCGCTGTTGAAGCAGTCCGTCAGCTTGCTGAAGATGTTGGCATCGTAACCAGTCTCAAGGGGGTTGTTAAAGAAGAAGATGTCAAAGCGCTTGCAGCAGATGCATTCGCAGATGCTTGCCGTCCAGGTAATCCCCGCGACATAACTGTTGAAGAAATAGAAGCACTTTACAGAAGCCTTATGTAATTACTTTAAAAGTTACATCCGGTTCAAAAAGCACTGATAAGTTATAAATTTTATCGATAATATATTAAACCCCGTAATACTCAAAGTATTACGGGGTTTGTTATATTTTAACTAAAAGCATCTTTCACATTAAAAAGGTAATTTTTTATTAACAGTGAAATTATCGGAATTCGCCAACATAATATTTAACGAGGTGATATTTATGAACAAGAAAATCAGTTATGCCGCTTTTATATCAGCGGCACTGCTAACCGGCATTATATCGGCTCTGTTAACAATGAAGAATATGAATATTTATGACCTTGTCACCACACCGCCGCTTTCACCGCCATCTTTGTTATTTCCGATTGTGTGGACCATACTATATGTTCTTATGGGTGTTTCAGCCACGCGTATATACATTTCCAATAGATATCAATGGAATAGTTCATTAACAATATGGGCATTACAACTTGTGATAAACTTTTTCTGGAGTATAATTTTCTTTAACTATAAAGCTTTTTTGTTTTCATTTATATGGTTATTATTGTTACTGATTACAATTACAGTAATGATATTTTTGTTTTACAAAAAGGATAAAACAGCTGCATATATCCAAGTACCGTATTTTCTGTGGGTTACTTTTGCAGGTTATCTGAATTTTTCGATATACCTTCTCAACTAAAAAACAGCCGATGAAAGTTCACACTTTCATCGGCTGTTTTTTCAAATCGCTTTCTTAAATTTTTCCCATCTGCGTATAACGAATGCACAAAGCACAAGCGCAACGAAAGAAATTCCGAGCCAAACTGATATGGTTTTATTCCAACCGATGTTATCGGCTATTGCACCGAACCCGTAAGACGATACAGCACTTCCTGCATAAGCAACAGCATCAAGTAATCCAGCCATTGTCGCACTCCTTCCGTAAGAGGCAAAACTGACCGGAACGAGTGTCAGGAAAATATGATTAATAGCAACCATTGATGATGTAATAAGTGCCAGCAATATTACACTCACAACTTCATTGAGGCGAGAAATAAACAGCAGACCTGCTAAAGGCAAAACGGTAAATGCAAAAAATAAACAAGCAATTTTCATTTCACTGAATTTTCCTGAATTATGTAAACCGCTTGCAATCCGTGCTCCGAAGAAATTAACAACAGGAAGCAATAACGACAGCATAACGGAGAACGACGGTGACACCTTAAACAGCTCGGTTACCATTGTAGGTACCCACGTCATAACACCATCCTTCAGCATTGCATGAAGCATTACGGGAACAAACATCATAATAACACCCGACACAATTAAAAGTTTACCCAAAGGTGCCTTTGATGCTGGTTTTTCGGTTTGTTTTATGCAGTTGATTTTCCTACCTTCTTTGCCTATTGAAACAGAATAGACACCCCAAATGATTGATACTGTGAAAAGAATTATTGAAGCTACAATAAAAATATATTTCCACGATAGATATTTCATCAGAAGCATTGATAAAACGTAAGCCGTCAAACTTCCGACAGGCAATGTTGCAGGCAAATTTGCCTGAGCCTTTTTCAATATGTCACCTGAGAAAGAATTTGAAACGATATAAATAATCGGAGACCAAAGCATCGACTGAGCAAAGCCATTGATACCCCATACTATTATCATTGCAGGCATAGTAGAAGCAAAGCTCATACCCATGTTAGCAAGAGCCGAAACAAAAGAGCCGAAAAATATCATTTTAAAGGGTGAAAACCTATCACCCAAAAAACCGTTTATCAACTGACCGCTTCCGTATACAAAGAAGAAAACCGTACCTACAAGTCCCATTTCACTCTTTGTAAAAACGCCGTCAGCAACAATACCCGCAACAGCAGCAGAAAAATTATATCTGCCGAGATATGCACAAGTATACACAAGCCAACTGAGCCAATAAACATTTCCGAGATGCTGATTTTTAACTGACATTAATTACTCCCCACAAAACAAAGCACAAGGCTGTCATAGACAGCCTTATATAAATAAATTAAAGGAATTTAATATCCCCGATATATTTCTTAATGTAGCGGTTATCAATTTCGCTGTTGTTTTCAGAATCGCCGCCAGCAAAAATTTCAGGATTGACACCGTTTTGCACAAGTATTTCAACGGTACGTGCCACAACCGAATTCATAATCGTAGCACCTATAACTGTAGAAGTAGGTGAAACAGGTGTATCTAAGCCGTCGATTTCAACACTTGCATCAGCAGACGAACCAATGTTTTCGATCACTATATCTGCCAATTCATACAGACATTTACCGCTTGAATGATGAGCTGTGCCTGACCTTGCACGCTTAGTATTTGTAAGTGCAATAAGTATAAGTCCGCGTTCATTGGCAAGTTTTGCGAGGTCTATGCAAACTCCACTTAGACCAGAATAAGAAAAGATAATAAGCACATCACCTTTTTTCATCTGGTAATGCTCAAATATTATGTTCGCATAACCGCTTAACTGCTGAAGCTCCGCACTCTTGGAAGCTGAAGTATGCAGCATAAGCGCATCCTCCAACACCGGATGCAGTTTAACAAGTCCACCCGCCCTGAAAAACATCTCCTCAGCAAGAAGATGCGAATGACCTGTTCCGAACAAAAATACCTTTCTATCCTGCTCAATTGCACGGGCAAGCTCATGAGATGCCGATTCAATTGATGTCAACTGTGTGAGCAGCACCTCTTTTATAAGCTTTTGAACATTTTCTATATAAGCCGCAGCCTTATTCATACGCGAACGCCCCTATATAAGTCAATATTCTTCATAAGTTCATTATCAATTTCGATAGAGTCCATCTTATACGCTGCAAACAGTGCACCACATTCCGCCGGATAGTTGAGAAGCTCTATATTATAATCGTGACTCTGTGAATACATTGCAGCCGCAAACTCATTCCTGAAGCGACGATTATAAATAAACACACCGCCCCAAAGACCGATTGATGTTTCTGCAGGAAAGTTCTTTAACAAACTTATTGTTGTTCCCGCAAGCAGACGTGCGTGATTTGAAATAATCTCAATCGATTGTTTATCTCCCGCAGATGCACAAGAGAATACTCTGCCCGCAAAAGCAGAAATCTTAGCTCTTTCTGTAACGGGATCATAAAATTTATCCTTAAGTTCGGCAGGATTATATACATCAAAAAACTCGAGCATTTCATCAAGAAGTTTTGTCGATTCTTCGCTTCCTTCGTATGCTCGAATTGCATACCTTATAGCATCCATTGCAATTGCATATCCGCTACCCTCGTTGCCAAGCAAATAGCCCCAACCGCCCGCTTTAGACATTTTGCCCTTAGCGTTACGCGCAGCAACCATTGAATCTATTCCGCTTATAACAAGAGCACATGGACCGCCGTCGAGCATACATTCCATCGCCGTAAATATGCTGCTGTCCATAACTATCTTATCAGCCTCAATGATGCCCGAGGTTAGATTTTCAGTTTCTTTTGTTGTTGCCCTTGATGTTAACGCTGTCGAGCCGATGCAGGCACACCTGAACGAGGTCTCCCCCGTTTTGTTACAAAGTTCTCTTATAACGTTTTTTAAATTCTTACGTGCAGCGGTTATACCAATTGTCCTATAATCAATTGAATCTCCCACAAACTTCGCAAGAATTTTACCGCGTTCATTTGCAACAATTGCCGTAGTTTTATAGCCGGCACCGTCAATTCCGAGATACAAAGCCATACCAATTGCCTCCATACCGTTAATTTTTAAGTGACACAGAAAGATATTTATCGAGAAACTCAGTAACTTTCGCATCATATTCGCTTTTAGCATCGTAATAGCTGTATGCGTGAACAGCACCTTCGACAAAAAGTTTATCTTTTTCAACACTGTTACAGGCTTCATACAACCTTTCTCCCATTGAAAACGGAACAAATTTATCATCAGTTCCGTGAACAAACAAAATGGGATTTTTGGAATCAGGCATACGTCTGATACAGTCAGAACGTTTCATATCATAACCGAAGAAATGCTTTGCAACAAAGAAAATTCCTTTTGTTATGTGAGGACACCTGAAGCCTACTTTTTTTGCTGTTACAAGATCAATGATTTCAAATGCACTTGTAAAACCGCAATCTTCAATAATTGCCTTGACCTGATCAGGCGGATTGCTTTGATTAGCAAGCATAGCGGTAACCGCCCCCATTGAAATGCCGTGAAGTACAATTTCTATATCCTCTCCGAATCTTTCAATAAGATAATTTACCCAAAGAAGAAGATTATCCGATTCAAAAGAACCGAAACCTATATATTTGCCTTCGCTTCTTCCGTGTGCCACGTGATCAGGAAGGAGATAATTAAAACCGAGAGTTTCGTTATAGAACGGAAACAGATGACTGCATTCATCAGGACCGTTACATTTGTAACCGTGAACACAGATAACAAACGTTTTACTTTCCGGCTTGGGAACAAACCAGGCACGCAGTGCATTTCCCCTCGGATCAACAATCGAAAGGTCTTCCGGATTCATATCATAAAGATGCTGATTGTTACGTAACCTGACCTTATAGCGCAATTTGTACTTTTCCGTAAGTTTTTCATAATCAACTGTTTTGTTCTTGGGTCTTATTATGCACTGTTTGACAGCAACAGCAACAATAACACAAAACAGAATTAACAGCAACACAAAAACAGACAGAACAATAACTAACACTTTCCACATAACCAATACTCCGTATCAGAAGTTATTACCGTTCCAGCCCCATTGACTTATCTCTTCATACTTTACGTAAATTTTTGACGGTGCAATTGCCAAATGCTTGCTGACAATTTCCGTCAGTTCAGCAGTCAATGCATCATAAGTGCTGTCAGACACCGAACCGAAAATCTCAACCTCAATCATAGCGGCAGGAGCATCATCTCCCGCAAACCAGATACGCTGAGAATCCGAAAAACTTATCATAAGCCAATTTTCCGATTTACCGGGAATTATACCGATTGCTTCACCGAAAGCGGCTTTAAGGGCAGTCTCCTGTTCTTTTGAAATAGTTACATTTGTTTTTGTTTCAATATACGGCATTTTTAACACCCTCAGTCAAAAAGAAATACCTTTGCTTCATAAGGTCTGAGATTAAATGAATCAAAGCCTGAATTAATGCAATCATAGTTGCCGAGAACTGTTGTTGCTTTTGAAAGATCAAAGCCTTTGGGAGCGGTGAAACGTTCGATTTTATCACTGAAAGAGCAGACAACGAGCATTTTCTTACCCTCGTAATTACGCTCGTAAACGTACAGTTTGTCGCTGTCATGATAATGCTCTTTGAAATCACCATAAATAACAATCTCATTTTCCTTGCGGAATTTAAGGAGCTTACGGTAATAGTTGAGTATTGAATCGGGATCGTTTTCGGCATCCTGAACATTGACCTCAGTATAGTTCTTGTTTATATAGAACCAAGGCTTGTCAGCAGTAGTAAAGCCTGCATTTTTACCCGAAGTCCACTGAACGGGAGTTCTTGCATTGTCACGTGACGCGCGCATACAGCGCTTCATAATAGCCTTATGGCTGAATCCGAGCTTTTTACAGATGTCATAAGTGTTAAAAGTTGCAACGTCAACATACATATCAAGCTCAGGAAGATTGATATTTGTCATACCGATTTCCTGTCCTTGGTAAATGAAAGGAGTGCCGCTCTGGCAAATATACATTGTTGCAAGCATTTTACCGGATTCAACTCGGAATTTCTCACTGCCGTAACGGCTGATAATTCTTGGTTGATCGTGATTTTCAAGGTAAAGTGCATTCCAACCTTTGCCGTAAAGCTTTGTCTGCCAATTAGTCATAGCCCTTTTAAGCTTTTTAAGGCTGAATTTTGTTGTAATAAAGCTTGTAATGATACAGTCAGCTTCCATATGCTGGAAATTGAACATCATCTTGAGAACCTGCTTTGAACTGTCACGCTCATCAATAAACTTAAGTGCAAGATCAGGTGTCATCATCGGTGCTTCACCGACCGTCATAATATCGTACTTGCTGAGAACTTCATCGTTAAATTCCTGAAGATATTCATAAAGATGAGGACCGCAGGTAAAATGCTCCATACCGCAGGCAACAGGAAGCGGGAATCCGTTGGGGAGACCCTCTTTTTTTGAGATATAGGTTATAACATCCTCACGGAAACCATCAACACCCATATCAAGCCAAAATCTCATAATATCCTTGACTTCGTTTCTTACGGCAGGGTTATCCATATTGAGGTCACACTGCTCAACAGCAAAGAGATGAAGATAGTATTTATCAAGATCAGCATTATATTCCCAAGCAGGACCCGGGAAAGTTGATTTCCAGTTATTGGGAGGATTCTTGCCCTTGCCTTTGCGCCAGATATAATAATCGTGATAGGGATTATCCTCACCTTTAAGACTTTCCTTGAACCATTCGTGCTGGTCAGAGGTATGGTTTACAACAAGATCCATTATAACCTTGAGTCCACGCTCGTGCGCACCGTCAAGAATTGCTTTGAAATCGTCCATCGTGCCGTATTCGGGAGCGATCTGTCTGTAATCTGAAATATCGTAACCGTAATCCTTCTGAGGAGATTTATAGATGGGAGAAAACCAGATCGCATCAACGCCGAGGCTCTTGATATAGTCAAGCTTTGAAAGCACACCCTTAAGGTCGCCTATTCCGTCACCGTCACCGTCGCAAAAGCTGCGCGTCCATATCTGATATACGGACATTTCCTTGTACCAATTCTTTTTAATTTCAGCCATAATCTTATCCTCCAACATAAGTAACTGACAGTTATCTGTTTCTTTCGTGAATAGCTTTGAGATTTTTATAACTGATCGCCGTAGATTCAAGAGCATCAACAGCATAATTGTTATCCTGCTCATAAACGATACATGATACTCCGATATCCTGACAAGCCTTATAACAAGCGTCTAAGTCAAGATTACCGCAACCGAGTTCTGTTATAGAACCTACGTTCTCGCCGAAGTTAACTTTCCAATCCTTGAAGTGACAAACCTTAACTCTGCCGTCAAGTTTATGAAGAAACTCAGCTTCATTCACTCCACCCATATGAATCCAGTATGTGTCGGGAATAAAATAGAAAACTTCCGGGTCGGTTTCTTCAATAAGAACATCAAAAATTGTTCTGCCATCCTCAAGACGTGCAAACTCGATGGCATGATTATGATAAGCAAACGTAAGACCTTTTTCTTTCATTTTTCGACCTGCTTCGTTTGCAAGCTTTATAAACTCACGAACCGAAGCAAGATCAACACGGTACTCATCGGGAACACAACCAAGACCTATCTGGTCACAACCGAGCATAATGTGTTCTTCAATAAGCCTATCAAGATCGTTAACAATTCTTGTCCAGGGCTTATGAGTTACACAGACTTCCAAATCATATTTTTTGATAAGTTCTGCCTGATCTTCTGCCGGGAAGTCGCCAATTGCAGAAATCTGAACGACATCAACACCGAGTTCGTTTTTCAGGTATGCCAATGTCTTATCGGTATCCTCATAATTTTTTATATAGTCACGAAGTGTAAAAAGCTGAACACCTATCTTTATATCGCTCATTATATTCACCCTTTCAAAAATATCCCTTTCGTGCAGAGATTGACATCTGCACAAAAGGCATAGTCTTGACGTGTCGAGGACACGCCAAGACAAATTCAATAAAATCAGATTTCGGGAATTTCGATTTCGATTTCCCTACCGAGTTCAGCAGATTTTGCAATACCGTCAATAATAGCCTGATTGTAAATGATCTGACTTGAGGGTACGGGAGGCTCGCCACCGTTCATTGAAGCATCAAGGAATGAGCGGATTTTGAGATAGAAATTATCATAAGGATTATCAAGCTCGGGAATAACCGTTTCAACCTGCTTGCCTGCTACATCATGATAAATTGTCATCGGGCCGCCGATACTGCCGTTCCAGCACTCTGTTGAAGGAATTCGAAGACCGCCGTGCTTACCGAGGATGATTGTATCACCCGATGTATCAAGATGCATAGCCCATGCAATTCTGAAGTCGAGAATAATACCGCCTTCAAGACGAACAAAACCTGCTGCAAAATCGTCAACACCAAAGATATCCGCATATTCAGGCTTGTTGGAATACTTTGTGCTCTTACCGAAGAAATCAGATTTATAACCCGAAACGGTAAGAGGCTTCGGATAACCGATAGCATTAAGAACCATATCAAGTGAGTAACAGCCGATATCGCCAAGCGCACCGAGACCTGCAGTTTCTCTCTCAATAAAGGAAGTTCCAAAAGGAGTCGGGATGCCTCTGCGACGTCCTCCGCCCGTCTGGATGTAGTAGATTTCTCCAAGCTCACCGGATTCTACAATCTTCTTGACCATCTGCATATTAGGATCAAATCTGGGCTGGAAGCCTATTGAAAGCACTTTGCCGCTTGCTTTTTCCGCCTTGCAAATTGCAACAGCCTCTTCAAGAGTAACGCACATCGGCTTTTCAAGAAGAACGTTAACGCCATGCTCAAGTGCATAGATTGTACACTCAGCATGAGTTGCGTTGTAAGTACATACGCTTACACAGTCAAGTTCTTCATTATCAATAAGTTCTTTGTGACTGTTATAGAAATTGATTCCTGTTTTATCAACACCGAACTGATCGCAGAAAGCCTCTGCCTTTCCGGGTATAAGGTCAGCCATACCGACAAACTGAACATCGGGGCACTGCTGATAAGCCTTAAGATGAGCCTCAGCAATCCAACCTGTACCGATAATACCAACTTTTATCTTCTTGTCGGTGTCGTAAGTTTTTGTTTCAACTGCTTCTTCCTTGAACTTATCAAGAATTGCGTTTGCCATTTTGAGTTACCTCACTTTAATAAAATATTTAGCCGCATACGCGGTTGATTTGTTTTTTACCAGCCAAGTGTTTTGAGATATTCACGGCTGAGCTGCGCCGACTGAATCGGTGTCTGACCATCTGCCGGTCTGTCCTGTTCAACAACAACCCACTGTGCACCTGCTTCAATGCTCGCATTAAGAATTGCGGGCATATCCTGACATCCGCTGCCTACCGGAGCAAAGCTGAACGAACCTTCTTCTGCGGTTTCGTCTTCATCTTCAATGCCTATAAGCTCGTATAGCTTACCACCCTTACCCTTCATAATGAAGTCCTTGAGATGAACAACCGGTGCACGTCCCGAGTACTTAACAACGTAAGATGCAGGATCTTCACCGCCTACATTCACCCAACAAGTATCAAGCTCCGTTTGGAGAAGATCGGCAGGAACAGAAGCATAGAGGATATCAAGAGCATACTCACCGTCAACTTTGATAAACTCAAAATCGTGGTTATGGTAGAGCATTGTCATACCAAGATCCTTTGCAGCTTCGCAAGCCGTACGTATATCTTCAATTGTTTTTGCCCAACCGTCTGTGCCGGGGCGTCTTTCCTCGGTGAGATAAGGCACAACAACGTACTTGCATCCGATTTCAGCATAAACACTGAGAACACCCTTCGGATCTGCAACCATATCATCAAGCGGAACGTGTGCTGAAATCGGAACAAGGCCAATCTCGGCACAAAGAGCTTTAACCTGAGCTGCAGAATAATCAAACAAACCTGCAAATTCTACACCATCATAACCAAGTTCCTTGACCTTACGTAAAGTGCCTTCAAAATCCAACTGCATCTCATCACGCACCGTATATAACTGTAATGCAACTGGTAACGACATATAAATAATCCTCCTATATTCTTTTTGTATAATTTTAACATACGCGCGTTATATTTTCAATAAACTTTTGAAAGAACTTACCGAAGAAATGCCGAAATTTAAGACAATTTTTTATATAAAATTACCCATAAAAAATTCGGGCATCCCCCGCAAGGAGATACCCGAACAATTTGTATAAGCGGTTGTCAATTACCGTCAGCGGTTTGCTGAGCAAATTCAAGTTCTTCTTTCTTACCGATATTGTAGATAAATTTCATTGAAAGGAAGGCTATAAGTGAGCCGCCGGCAAGCAAAACGAAATAGAGTGTTTTTACATCTCTTCCAAGCGTATCGGGCTGTACTGCATTGTTGCCCTCAACAAAACCGACAGCACCGAGACTAAGTGCAACAATACCCTGACCAATGCCTTGAGCAAGCTTGCGAAAAAAAGAATAAATTGCATACAGCGAACCTTCTTCGCTCTTGCCGGTTTTTTGGTAGCTGATTTGAATACAGTCTGCAACAATAGCCCATACGGAAATCTGAAAACCCGCATTACCGAGATTAAGTCCCATAAGACAGATAACATAAATGATCATACCAGTCAAATCCTGGGATAAAGGAATAAAAATTGCGGCAACGCCTGAAAGAGCACCAATAAGCATTGTACTCACAATTACGTTTTTCTTACCGAATTTCTTTGTGAGCTTGCCCATAAACAGCATGAATATAATCATTGGAGCATAGCTGCCTATCATTGCAATTTTTATCTTATCGGTGTCATTAAAGAAATATTGGAAAACCATATTATTCAATGAAGCAGTGGAATTGAAAAAAGCAACCGAAGCGACCGAAGCAATTGTCGCGCCAACCATAGCGCGGTTTGTAAAGAACGATTTTGTCGAAGATATCATTGACCTTAAACCGATAGCTTTCTCAATTGAATCCTTATGGTTAACACGTTCTTTTACAAGTTTTGTAGTGCCCCAAAGAACAATCACAGCAATAACAGAAAGAACAAGTGCTACTGGAAGAAGAACCTCGCCCTTTAAAATTTCCTCACCTGTGCTCTTATCATAAACTATATCCGGAAGGATAACCATAATAACAAGTGCGGGCAGAGCAGCGCCAACACTGCGGAAGGTCGAAAGCGAAACTTTCTCCTGCGGATTATCTGTTATAACTGAATGAAGTGAGCCATAAGGTACGTTAACCATCGTATAAGAAATTGACCACAGGCAGTAAGAGCCGAGACACCAGGCATATTTGCCCCAATCAGGGAAATTGACAATGGGAACAAACACCATTACATTAAAAATAACAAGAGTTACTGCACCAAGAAGAATCCATGGCATATACTTGCTCTTTTTACCTATTCTTTTTGTGTCAACAAGGTTACCGATAACAACATCGTTAACAGCGTCAAACAGCTTTGAAAGAGTAATTATAACGGCATAAGCCTCTCCGGATATGCCGATATATTGCATATAGAAAAGCTGCATATATGTTGATAAAAGCTGAAACGAAAATCCACAGCCCATATCACCCATTGCATAACCAAGCTTATCTCTCCAACCGAAAGGTCTTATAGCTTTGGCTGAGTTTTTTGACTTGCTCATTAACTACTCATCTCCTATTTTTCCGTAATGCTCTCAATATATCAGACAAACCATCTGATGTCAATTAAGAACTCAAAAGTAAATCATTGCTTTACGCCGTTACATAGTATTAGAAAAATTTAATGAATTATTAGATCTGCAACAAGACTTAAAATCAACAAAACAGTTGTTATACTTCAATTTGTCTGATATAATACTGTGAAAAGGACGTGAGGTTATGTACAATTTTTTTGTTGACAAAGAATGCTGTAACAACGGCAGATATTATATCGTCGGAACAAATTATAACCATATCAGAAACGTACTTCGTATGAAGGCAGGAGACACGTTTTTCATCAGCTGCAACAGCAAAACCGACCTTTGTCGGCTCGAATCGTACGACGGTGAAACAGCCATTGCCGAAATTATTGAAGAAAACTGTTCTGATAATGAGCTTCCTGTCAGAATACACCTTTTTCAAGGTCTGCCAAAAAGCGATAAAATGGAACTTATTATCCAAAAATGCGTAGAGCTCGGTGTCACCGATATCACACCCGTTGAAATGAGCAGATGTGTTGTTAAGCTTGAAGAAAAAAAGAAGCAATCAAAGCAGGCGCGTTGGCAAACAATAGCGGAAAGCGCCGCAAAACAAAGCAAACGTAATATCATCCCTTGTGTGCACACAGCAGTCCCCTACATGCAGGCAACAGAATCTGCCCAAAAGCTTGATCTCATACTTGTCCCCTACGAGAACGAAAACGGTATGGTATCTACCGTTTCAGCACTAAAAAAGATAAAACGCGATACATCCATCGGTATCTTTATCGGCCCTGAAGGCGGCTTTGAGCCAAAAGAAATAGAACACATCAAAACAATCGGAGCAAAAATAATATCATTAGGAAAAAGAATTCTCCGCACTGAAACTGCAGCAATTACAGCCGTTGGCATATGTATGCTTTATGCCGAAACTGAACTGAATGGTGATAAACAATGAAACATCTTCCGATTGACTATATTAACCGTATGAAAGAACTGTTGGGCGAAGAATACAGCGAGTACGAAAAAGCCTTATCCGAACAGTCCGTACGTGCTTTCCGAGTAAACACAGATAAAATCAGCGTTGAAGACTTCGAAAAAATCAATGTATTTCCTTCAAAAAAAATCCCTTATGTCGATAGCGGATACTATTTTAGTTATGATAAAATAGGCAATCATCCTTATCATCACGCCGGTATGATTTATGTTCAGGAACCCGGGGCAATGGCTCCGGTTGAATGTATAGATATAGATCCCGGATGGACCGTACTCGATATGTGCGCCGCCCCCGGCGGCAAAAGTTCACAGCTCAGAAACAAATTGAATAAAGACAGCGTGCTTGTTTCTAATGAAATCATCTCCTCAAGATGTAAAATATTAACCGGAAATATAGAACGTCTGGGTTTTGAAAACACTGTGACTACTTGTATGAACACTTCAAAACTTGCCTCAACTTTCCCGGCAACGTTTGAATTGATAATGGTTGATGCACCCTGTTCAGGTGAAGGAATGTTCCGAAAAGACGACACGGCAATTGATGAATGGAGCACAGAAAATGTAATTAAATGTGCCCAAAGGCAAGCTGAAATTCTCGATAATGCTGTAAAGCTTCTTAAATCTGACGGATACATAATTTATGCCACCTGCACATTTTCGCTTGAAGAAAACGAAATGACTATTGATTCTTTTCTCAGCAGACACAACGATTTTGAGCTGTTACCTGTTACGGAGAGTGTGAAAAATGTTACATCTGACGGCATTGAATTTGACGGATGCAAATGTGAAAACATAAGCTATTGCAGAAGGTTTTATCCGCACCGATCTCCGGGAGAAGGTCAATTTATGGCTATTCTTCATCGCAAAAGTGAAGCAGATTATTCGTTAATCCAAAAGCAAACTCAGAAAGAAAAGGTCGATAACTCGGTTTTTGAATTTCTTGATGACACGTTAACGGATTATGATAAAAAAAACGTACGGATTTATAACGGAAACCCTATATATTTCACACCTGACTTCGCAGTAAACAACGGTGTCGCCTTTTCGTGCGGTGTAACAATAGGTGAAATTAAAAAAGGTTATATCCTCCCCCACCATCAATTTTTTATGGCACTCGGCAACTTATTCAAAAGAAAAATCGAACTGGCATCCGAATCAGAAGACATAAAAAAATATCTTCACGGCGAAGAAATTCTTTCAGACTGTGAAAACGGTTGGGCTGTGATTACGGTTGACGGATGCGCTGTCGGAGGCGCAAAAGTAAGCCATGGAAGGGCAAAAAACCACTACCCTAAAGGTCTGAGAACCTTATACTAACGCACTTAAGTCCTTGAGCTTTTTACTCAGGGACTTGTTTTTGCACTAAGTATACTCACCACACGAATATAACTCATTCGCGTATTTTATTGCAATGCAAAGCTCCGTATGATATAATTTCTTCAAAAATTCAACCGAGGTTACTTATATGTCCAACGAAATTATTTACAAAAATCCCGAATACACCCCTGAAGAACGCGCGGAAGACTTACTGTCACGTATGACATTGCGCGAAAAAATTGCTCAACTTGATATGAAATTCGGCAACAATTACTGCACCGAACGTGACCCTGCTGATTCTTGCTCAGTTACACCCGAATCCGACTATTACTGGGACAAGTTAAAAGCAGATTTTCCCGACGGTCTCGGTTACCTTCACGATAACTACTCCGTACCTTCGGTTATGAACAAGCTTCAGAAATTTTTTATTGAAAATTCAAGGCTTGGTATACCCGTCATATTCACAGGCGAAGCGCTCCACGGAATATGCGGAACACGAGCAACTATACTCCCCATTCCCACTGCATGGGCTGCAACATTCGAACCTGAATATGCGTTTGAAGCAGGTCGTGTAATTGCAACAGAGGCAAGATCACTTGGTATTTACGAGGTTCTTGCCCCTAACCTTGATGTTGCGCGTGACCCAAGATGGGGACGCACAGAAGAAACGTTCGGCGAGGACACATGCCTTTCAACAAAGATGGCTGTCGGTATAGTAAGCGGTCACCAGAACGGAGATATTTCCGCCAAGGATTCTGTCATCTCAGAGCCTAAGCACTATTGCATACACGGTATGCCCGAAAGAGGTATAAACTGCGGCACGGCAAGAGTGGGCATACGCGAAATCGAAAGTTGCTATCTACCGGTTTTTGAAGCTGCAATCAAAGACGGCGGCGCATATGACGTTATGGTAAGCTACAACTCAATTGACGGTGACCTTATGATGACGTCAAAGCACTATCTGCAGACCGTACTCAAAGAACGTTTTGCTCTAAAAGGAATCTGCCGTTCCGATTGGGGAGGACTTCGCAGAGTTCACTATTTGCATAAGATGGCAAAAAATGAAAAAGATGCAATCTATCTCTCAAAGAAAAATGGTCTTGACTGTCAAGGCGGTGACGAATACCCGAACAAGCTGTGGGTTGACTCACTTGAGGAACTTGTAAACGAAGGCAAGATCGACATTGAAAACATCAACGAATCGTGCCGAAGAGTTTTGAGACTTAAATTCAGACTTGGTATATTTGAAAATCCTTATACCGACGAAGATGCTTACCAAAAAATCATAAATTGTGATGCTCATCTTAACAAAGCGCTTGAAATTGCTCAAAAATCAATAATTTTGCTCAAAAACAACGGTATTCTTCCGCTTGACAGAAACAAATACAAAAGAATTGCGCTTATCGGACCTTCATCCGACAAGATAAGGCTCGGCGGATACTCAGCAAAACCCGTTGGCAGAAACCTGAAAACTATATATGATGTTCTCAAGAAAGAACTTCCCGATTGCGAAATCATACAGTGTGACGGCTGCGGAATCAGTGACAGCAGCTTTGAATTTGCTCTGTCGGATCAGAATCATCTCAAAGACATAAAGGCAGAAGAGCAAACAGAAAACTTTACTCAAGCAATTACGGCAGCAAAAGAAAGCGATATAATAATCTTTTGCGGCGGAGATGATAATATTTCCAGCGGCGAAGGAAGAGACCGTTGCGAACTGACACTTTGCGGCAGACAGGGAGGGCTCATAAAAGAACTCTCAAAAACAGGGAAACCCATTGTTTTTGTTATGATTCACGGTAAACCGCTTGCCATCAGCGATGAAAGTGAAATCTGTGATGCTGTTATTTCAAGCTGGTTTGGTGGTGAAAGCGGTCCGCAGGCAATATGTGACGTCTTGCTTGGAAAGGTCAATCCCGGCGGAAAATTACCTTTTTCACTCCCCCGCCGTTCAACTATGATACCTTGCTATTATTCAATTCTTCCCGGTGCGAGTAACGAATATTACGAAGGTAACGGTGATGCATTATATCCCTTCGGCTTCGGTTTGAGTTATACCGAGTTCGAATACTCCGATCTCGAAGTTACAAAAACAGGCAAAACGGACGTAAATGTAAGACTTAAAGTGAAAAACACAGGAAAAATAACCGGTGACGAAGTTGTTCAAATTTACGTTGAAGACTGCGAAAGCTCCGTTGTTACCCCTCTCCTGCTTCTAAAAGACTTCAAACGAATCACTCTTCAGCCTGAAGAAACCAAACAAGTTGAATTCACCCTCGGATATGATGCCTTCAAGCTGATGAATCGCGATTATAATTGGGTCGTCGAGCCCGGCACTTTCAAAATTTGTGCTGCTTCTTCTTCAAAGGACATAAGGCTCACAGCTGAAATTGAACTTGACTAATAAAAAACCATTGGAAATAAACTTTCCAATGGTTTTTTAATTTATTCGAGATGTTTGAGCGTATGCTCAACAGCTTTATCAATATCAACAACTTCATAACCAAATATTGAGGTATGAATTTTGTTGTTTATTGGTTTTGACCACACATTATCAATGCAACTGTCAGTACCTCTCATACCCATAATCGAACCAACAGTGGCACCGTTACAATCCGTATCAAAGGCCATACTAACGGCACAGCAAATTGACTTTCCGAAATCTCCCCGGCCGTAAAGCAAGGCTGCAGTGACAATCATTGCGTTTGGTATAGTATGGCACCACCCGTAGTCGGTATGCTCATCATACTGAGAATGTATATAATCAAAACAATCTTCGACCGAAGCTCCGCTATTATAATCCGACATAATTTTTGTCACTGCTTCATAAAGTCTTGAGGTGCATGGTATCTGCCCGAGACCGCCAAGTATAATATCTTCAACGCTGTCTGTTACGGCAGCGCAGGCAACCATTGCCGAAACAAACATCTCACCATACACGCCGTTTTTTATGTGTGAAATACGCGCATCATTATATGCCATTTCTGCAGCTTTTTCAGGGTTACCCGGATTTATGTAGCCGTAATAGTCACCTCTTATCTGAGCACCTATCCATTCACGGCAAGCATTTTTATATACAGCAGATGCAGGTGGTTTTATACAGTTGATAAAATTGACGTAAGCGGTTTTTTCGGCAGTAAAATATGAATTGACTGACTGATATTTAAGCCACGATTGAGCTACATCTTCGCTTTTGAAACCTCTGCCGTAATCATCAATAATTTTCTGAGACAAAACAACGTAATTTGTATCGTCATCAACAGGCATACCGTCAACCGTATCAGCATAGGGCTTATCGCGAAACCAAAATTTATATTTGTTGTAAGTTTCCTCGGTTATATCGGAACTGAGCACGTAGCGATGCATCGGGTAATTACCCGACTCCTTGAGAAACGGAATAAACTCGTTGCTTCTGATACATTCAACCGGTTTCCCAAGCAGACAACCAACCGCTCTGCCAAGCCACGCACCTTTTATTTTGCGTCTTAGAAGCTCCTTTTCAGGCTCAATACCATCAATTTTGTAATCCTTTCGAAGTTTTCTGATTTCATTAAGCGTTGTCGGTTCTTCATATTTATAGTCAGTGCGCATATCCGCACCGATTACAAGAGAAAATATTTCATTGCTTCGTTTCGTTTTTTCTTCTCCATTTTCAAGCACCGCTGCTTGTTCAAAAAGCATTTTGTATTTTTCAACATCGAGACCCTCTTCGATGCACTGCTGATACTCCAACAGCAAATCAGACGGATAACGGTTGAAATCATTTTTGTTATAATAATCTTGTTCTATTTTTATTCCGTAATTCTTTGAAAACATAAATACTCGCTCCTGCTCTTATAAAGACATAACTGCCTCTTTTATCACTTCAAACAAATACTTAAAAAATCTGAAAAGCGCATCAAAAAAAGTTACGTTCAGATAGTCTTCGGTAAAACAATTTTCTTCGGTCATCGGTGAAATAGAACTTGATTTCAAATCATAAACCAAATACTGCGGAAACTCGGCAGATGAGTTGACAGTAAAGCCATCGTTATTGACAATTTCGTGAACAAGTCCGCTTACGCAATCAGGAAAATTATTATGCTCAAGATTCTTAATAAACCAAGTCGTATCCGGAGAAAAACAGGTTGACGCATCAATTTGCTTATCAGGCGAAATGTATTTCATAGTCCCCTTTACTTCTGATTGCGTAATGTATTCATCCGAAAAATGTTGACCTACAAGTGCAACTGTTGCACCGAAACTGCTTTCTCTGGTTGTTACAATTCTGTCTGCCGGTTCGTCGGAATTTGCCGTAAACGGAAGAAGTTGAATACCGTATTTTACAATATTTGTAAACTCAATGCCACGCTCGATGTGATCAGTTGAAATCTCTTCAAACTTAAGCTGAACATTATTGCGGTAATACTCAACTTTTTCCATTAGGCCTCTATATTCGTTAATATCAGACCCGTAAAATACGGTTTCTTTGGCTCTCTCATAATCATCTATGCTAACCATACTCCAATAAGACGGGAAAGTTGCAAAGCTGTTTATCAGAATCTCCGGAAATATATCAAGATAAATGTCTTCAACAACGTTATTAACCGCCCAACAGGTAATATCGAGTGAATAATTCTTATTCATAAGGCTGACTAATGACTTAATCAGTTCAGAATAGAACTCACCAAGGCCAAGATCAAAATCGTATACAAGTCGCTCTGTACCGTCCGCATGAAGATAGAATTCACCCGTAAAAGCTTTGCTGCACTGTGTTGCACCGTAAACGCTGCTTGCATAATGGATTACTTCCTGAACAAGCTCGCCGTCATATTTTTGCATATAAGCGGCAATAACGTTTGAACCGAGACACCTGCCATACAGAACAACCTTCTCTTCACCCGTCACGTACAGAACATCCTTAATATAACGATGAAGTGTGTCTGCCGTTACCATAGGATCAAGGCGCCAATCATAGTGGAATTTATATGCAGTTGCATTGTACTGTCCGTTGCTGTCCGCTTTATTTTTTAGCGTTTTTACATTCCACGTCCAGTCGGCGCGTGTATTATTATCAGCCTCACCGTCGTTATTGAGTGCAATAGGCTCAAATATCGGAACAAGAGTATCAACAAGCGCGTCAGAAAACTCATCCCATTTCTGCGTTAAAAAAGCTTTTGCGAAAACCGGCAAAATTTCTTTTGCTTTCTCTTCAATAAAGCTGTCTTCGATTTTAAAAGGATAAATCTGCTCTTTAGTACCGTCAGGATTATCCTTGACAAGAAGTGAGCCGTAACCGCAAACGTGGATTATCGGCACATCAGCACCGGTTGAAGCCGCCGAAGAAACCGGTGCAGCAACAATTGTTGTAACAACAGTAATCGCTAAAGCCAAAAATACTGAAATAAATCTTTTCATAACAATCTCCTTGTAAAATATTCTTCATATTAACAAATTTATTGTAAATTATCAAGAGCGCAACATAAAAAAGCCGCAATACACTTGCGACTTTTCATCTGAAATTAAAGCAACGGTTTTCCTTCCCACTCGCAATCAGGTATAACACCAAGAAGTTTTGCAACGGTAGGTGCAATATCAATTATGTTTACTTCCCCTTTTATTTCGCCCTTTGCGATATCCTTACCGTTGATAATTACGGGGATTTTCATATCTTCAGGCATATCACTGCCGTGCGTTCTATCGTGTCCGCCATGATCAGAAAGGATGATATATGTATACTCATCACCGAGCTCCGTCATAACCCTCTCTATGTTATTCCAACTGCATTTCATAGCTTCAATATATTCTTCGCTCATCCAACCGAATTTGTGGCCCTCGTTGTCGGTATACCCCAAATGGAAGAAAGTGAAATCGGTTTCAAATGCTCTAAGGTAGCTTATAAGTTCGTCGGCAAGCAAATCTCCTGCAAGTTTATAACCGATTTTTTTACCGGCATAAAAGCTTGAACGTGTAAGCGAATTTGGGCGGGTTATATCGCGGATATCTTCCCAATTATAAAACAAAGCACTGTGTTTTCCGAAGTTTTTAAGCACCTCACACAAACCGTTTATCGGTCTTACCTGAGGCATATAAATGTTTGTAGTTGTACCGTGACGTTCAGGATTAACGCTATGAAAAAGCGACATATGAGCCGGCAGAGTAACCGAAGGATATACGGTTTTTGCTGTAAGTGTATAGGCTGATTCGTTTATAATTCTCTGCGCTGTTTCGATATAAGGAAGAGAATCGGATCGCATACCATCAACAAGTATAACAATAATTTTCATCAAAATCCCCCCTATTCTCAAGATATTCTTTAATTATACACCATCGTACTTCATATTTCCACAATTTTATAAAAATCGCAGTTTTTCTTTATACTTATTTGAGAAATACATATATTTCAAAAATCGGATTGAATTTTTAAAACAATTTTGATACAATTATTAAAACAGAATATTGGGGTGTATGATTTGAAAATTCTTTTTTGTGAAAAATGTGGCGCAAATCAACTCAGCAAATGCAACGGTTTTTTGATATGCGATTATTGCGGCACAAAATACGCAATAACAAATGAAGATTTACCTGTTAAAACATCAGATATTTCGCTCAGGAGCGACATTGAGGTTTTGCTTGAAAAATGCAGGCTTGATCCACGCAATGCAGTACGGTATGCCAATTTGGTACTTGACTTAGACCCATTTAATGAAGAAGCACTAAAATATCTCTAATAAATCAGGAGGAAAGATATGAACATCAGAAACATTGTAGCTACATACAAAATTAACAAGGACGACTTTATCTGGTTTATCACAAGCAACAAACTTCAGTATTCAGGATATGACAGTACTTTTGATATTCCCGATGCCTATGTTGCACAGTATGTTGAGCTGTATCAACAGGCAAAAGCAAATTACGAAGCTAAGCAAAGAGAAGCAAAAGAACAGCAGGAATTGGCAAAAAAAGAAGCTGAATTGAAAAAGCAAGAAGCTGAAATGGAAAAAAGGAAAGCAATGTCCGAAATGCTCATTACATCAGGTTTCAGCTTTGACGGATATAAAATCACAAAATATTCCGGATATATTTCAGGCGACGATGCCGTTTCTGTCGACAGAGGTATGGCAATTTTCGGTAGTGGTGTCAATGTAAAAGATAAACTTATGGATTCACTCGTTGTTATAAGGCGCAACGCACTTATCGAATTAAAAGAAGCAGCGTACGCTCTCGGCTGTAACGCAGTTATAGGTGTTGACTTTGACTACTTAACATTAGATCCGCAAACAGCCAATTTCACAGGCGGCACAACATATCAGCCTTATATTTTTGGCGTAACTGCAAACGGTAACGCGGTTATTATTGAAAAAATCGACGAATAAATATTAGTTGTCTGAAGATAAACATCAGCTCAACATAAATCTCCACAGGACGTTTTCTATACACTTCTCACCCTCTCAGGCTTCGAATCCCTTGATTTTGATTTCATCAAAATAAGAATAATTTGTCAACTTTGTTAGTTGCGATACAATAGTGTTGATTTCAAACTCGAAAATGTTTGGTGTTTGTCTTAGCGATCAATGGATTTATACGTTCAAATCCGGTAAAAAAGAAACTCAGATGCAGCAGGAAATGAATCCCGTTGCACCTGAGTTTTTAATATAAGGTTTATATTTTTTCTTCAGCTCTACAAAATGCTGAATATCGTAAACTTAGGCACAGATATTCGGGTTAAGTGTTGCTATGCGTTGAGACAAGTGATAACCAAATTGGGACACATCGTACAGGACAAGGATATCAATATCTTCATACCAACTGAATATTGTTTTATCCATTTACGAATTTGTGAATTATGTATTCCGGTTTCTCGTTCCAATGACGCTATCGTTTCTCCATTCAAATTCCGTAATACCAATGCTAATTTTTCTTCTTTACTATGATTTCTGTTTATTCCGCCTTTGGGTCTTCCCATTTCTTTCATCTCCTTTCCTCTATCTTAACATAAAAAATGATGGCAGACACTTTTTTGTGTCTACCATCATTTTATCATTTCAGATTTTATATCCCGTTGCACCTTTTTATTTATCATTTATTTATCATTTTTAATTGATTAATTTGAATATATGCACCGAGTTTTATGAGATTTTCTTGCAGTTTTACAACAGATATTTTTCTGACATCTTCGGTTTCGCACGCCAGAGAAGCTGCCACGCCCGCTGCCTGACCTGTTATAAAACATCCCGGCATAACTCTTATGGATGCCTGCATCTGCCTGTCAGTACCAATGCATCTGCCGGCAACAAGCACATTTTTGAATGAAACAGGTATAAGACTACGGTAAGGTATGCCGTAGGATTCACCTTTCTTATAGCGGAGCTTTTGCTGATATTCTTCTCTGAAGCGCTCATATTCTTTCTTATTGGTATTCATAACGTGTATGTCAACAGGATAGCAATAACGACCGATTTCATCTTCAAATACGGCTTGTGATATAAAATCATTCACATTAAGCATATAATCACAAACAATTCTTCTTGATTCACGAACTCCGAGCAAAGATGCGGTTGAGCAAAGTTTCACATTTTCATATCCCGTAAAATATGTTTTGAAATAATTATCAAATTCAAGCATTGATTTTCTGCCCTCAACCATTGCGGAGGAAAGTGATTTTTCATCAATTGGATTTACGCCGAATGTGTGACCTATATTACCGCCGCTAATACCGTCTTTTCTATGAAAGAAGCCCGGTATATGTCTGTCCTCATTAGTCAGCACTCCGTCATGATGAGCTTGTTCAACATATTTGTTCCATGGTTCGTTGCAGTTCTCTTTATCAATATCTGTCCAGATACTGCAAAGAGTCTGCGGCATAACCTCTCCGTTTTCATCGCCTATTTCAAAATCAGAACCGCCAAAGGCACACAAGTCACCGTCACCAGTACAATCAATATAAATTTTAGCTTTGACCGCAAACAGACCGCTTTTAGAACCGAGAATTACGCTCTCAACTCTGCCATTATCAACAATAACGTCATAAACAGATGTAAAAAACGAAAAATCAACGCCGGAGTCAACAATGATATTATCGTATTCTCTTTTAAGTTCCTCAACATCAAGTGTTGTCCAATTTTTTAAAGGAGTACTTCGGGCAAGTCTTTGGCGGATTTCATAACCGATTCCGCTTGCAAGAATATTTTCGCCGTCATCAAAAGGTGCAAATGCAGGGACAAGTCCGGATGTACCCAAACCACCGAAACAACCCGTTGCTTCGGCAAGAAAAACCTTTTTCCCGCTTCGTGCAGCAGCAACAGACGCCGCTACACCAGAAGGACCACCGCCTGCAACAAATACATCGGTTTCATATTTATAATTCAAAGATTTAGTATAAATCATTTCAAACCTCCGATGATTTATAACTTCATTATACTATTTTTTAATTAAAACACAAATATATAATTTTTGTCTATTCATTTACCGAATCCCCCCTCACAAAGCTTGTTTCATTCGATTACTCCTTTATTTTATAGAAAAAGTACAATAGGATTTTATCTCCATTGTACTTGAATGTTTTCATTTAATTCAACAAATTAAAATTTATCTAACAGTTTCATAAATTGGAATTACAAATGACATTTTCTATAATTTTTTAACCTGCAACTCTTTTCGCGGTGCGATTCTATGATAGTTTACATCAGGATAACCTATTACCATACAAGAGATAACTTCATGGCCTTTAGGTAACTGCAAAAGTTTTCTGAGTTTTCTACTCAGTTTGGTGCAGGCAACAAAAAAACCACTGTAAAGCACTCCGAGTCCGAGGTTATAGGACATCAACTCCATATAGGAACTTGCAAGCCCTGCATTAATGTTGCTTTTACTTGACAGAACAATCACCACTGGAGCACCCTTGAAAAAGAAGTCATCTGAAATATCAATCTTTTTCAAATAATCTATAAGAGGTGAGCCCAGTTTTTTACCCTTTCGGAACAAATCTACACATAGTGCTTCTGCTTCTTTTTGCTTACTTCCTAAAATTGTAAATGCCACATTCTGGGCATTTGCAGCTGTAGGACAATAGCGTCCTGCTTCCAGTATTTTTTGCAGTTTTTCTTCTTCAACAACCTGCATTGTGAAATGGCGAATGGATCGTCTGCTTTTCATAGCTGACAAAAGTTTATCGCTGTCAAATTCAGTCATTGAGGTGATGGATTCGTCCGTGCAGTCGTAACCTGTTATTCTGACAGCGTTCATCGGACAGATTGCAAAACAGTGTCCACACTCAATGCAACCTTTTTCAATTGCTTTTGCTTTTTTGTTATCCAAATAAAGATGCGAACCGGGACAGTCCTTTACACACAGTCCACAGCCAATGCACTTTTCATAGTCAATGATTACAGGATTCATAATAGCTACCTCGCTAAATTCTTGTTTATCGAACTGATTATACCACAGGGTTTAAATCATTTCAATGAAATCGCGCAAGCGCGATGAAATCCTCGCCTTGCTCGGATGAAATCTGCTTCGCAGATGAAATTAAATCCGCCCTATCTCCTGACAAAGTCGGATTTCATCACGAAGTGATTTCATCCGTCGTAGTTGGATTTATTCCGAACGAAAGGACGGATTTAGTTAAAAAGAAACAACCTTTGTCTGGTAGACAAAGGTTGTTTCTTTAGTGGCGGAGAGCAAGGGATTCGAACCCTCGAACCGCTTTTGACGGTTACACGATTTCCAATCGTGCTCCTTCGGCCAGCTCGGACAACTCTCCATAAGTCAACGCTCAATATTTTACATTATATAAACAAAAAAATCAAGTCTTTTTTTGAAAAAACTCAAATAAATTTCGGAGCAGATGATTAGTTTTCAACTGCTCCGATTTTTGTTTTAGATGTCGCAATTATTAACCGTTCTCGGGAAAGGAAGAACATCACGAATATTTGACATACCTGTAAGGTACATAACGCAACGTTCAAAGCCAAGACCAAAACCTGCGTGACGTGCCGTACCGTACTTACGAAGATCAAGATAAAAATCATAATCATCGGGATTGAGACCAAGTTCGTTCATACGGGTTACAAGCTTATCAAAATCATCTTCTCTCTGGCTGCCACCGATAATTTCGCCGATGCCCGGAACAAGGCAGTCCATAGCAGCAACTGTCTTACCGTCTTCATTGAGCTTCATATAGAAAGCCTTTATTTCCTTCGGATAATCAGTAACGAAAACAGGACGCTTAAATACTGTTTCGGTCAGATAACGCTCGTGCTCAGTCTGAAGGTCACTGCCCCAATGTACGGGATAATCAAACTGATCGTTATTCTTTTCGAGAATCTCAATAGCCTCAGTATAAGTAACTCTGCCAAAATCCGAATTTACGACATTATTAAGTCTTTCAAGAAGTCCCTTATCAATAAAGCTGTCAAAGAACTTCATTTCCTCAGGAGCGTGCTCAAGCACATAATTGATAACATATTTGAGCATATCTTCCGCAAGCTGCATATCATCGCTCAAATCCGCAAATGCAATTTCCGGCTCAATCATCCAGAACTCAGCAGCATGACGGGTTGTGTTGGAATTTTCAGCTCGGAAAGTCGGACCAAACGTATAGATATTACGGAATGCCATTGCATAGGTCTCACCGTTGAGCTGACCGCTTACGGTAAGATTTGTAGGCTTGCCGAAGAAATCTTCGCTGTAATCGACTTTACCGTCTTCAGTAATTGGAAGATTATCAGGATCAAGAGTGGAAACACGGAACATCTCGCCTGCACCTTCACAGTCACTGCCTGTGATAATGGGGGTGTGAACATATACGAAATTACGCTCCATAAAGAAGCTGTGAATTGCAAAAGCAATAAGAGAACGAACGCGGAAAACAGCCTGGAAGGTATTCGTGCGTGCTCTCAGGTGGGAAATTGTGCGAAGATACTCAAGGCTGTGTCGTTTCTTCTGAAGCGGATAGTCAGGTGTTGAAGAGCCTTCGACCTCAACCTCAACAGCCTGAATTTCAAATGCCTGTTTAGCCTCGGGTGTGGCAACAAGCCTACCTCTTACGATAAGCGCTGAGCCGACATTAAGCTTTGAAACCTCTTCAAAATTTGACATAGTATCGTGAAACACGACCTGAAGCGGTTCAAAAAAAGTGCCGTCATTGAGCACGATGAAGCCAAAAGCCTTTGATGCACGTACGCTGCGCACCCAACCACAGACCTCTATGTCTTTATCGATATACTGTTCTGTGTTCTTGAACAGTTCGCGTATTGTAATGATGTTCATTGATTTTGCGACCTTTCAGTTATTTTTTCGCTCTCATTTTGCAGTCTTTGTTGTATGATGCCTCAACAGCAGAATTGATGGCATTTTCAAAGCCGTTCTGCTGTAATGCCGTAACGCCCTCTATTGTTGTACCGCCGGGTGAGCAGACCCTGTCTACAAGCTCATACGGATGAGCCTCAGCACTGAGTATCATTTCAGCACTGCCCTTGACAGCCTGAGCAGCTACCTCAAGCGCAACAGCCTTACTCATACCAAGCTTGACAGCAGCGCGCGCAAGCTGATCAATATACATATAATTGAACGCAGGCGAACAGCCGCCGATAACGCCGAACACAGCAAACTGGCTTTCTTCTATTTCAAACGTGCCGCCAAAAGAATTACAGAAATCAATAAGAGTTTTCTTTTCTTCCGCCGTAACATTATCACGGACGCAGACTGCTGTGGCTGAACCACGTACCTTGGCATTGATATTGGGCATAATGCGGGCAAGTTTCGCATCATATCCGAGGAGAGATTTAATAAACGCAAGCTCCGTGCCTGCAGCAACAGAAACAATAAAAGGGTTATTTGCTTTGAATATTTCAGAGCTTTCGCTGAGAAGTGCTGGAAAATCTTTGGGTTTAACAGCAAGAATGACCATGTCACTGACATTGATAAGCTCACAAACATCCGCAACAGCAGTTACACCGAAAGCTGAAATCCTGTCAAGACTAGGCTGATATAAATCGTAAACAAAAAATTGATTTTGCTTAAAAAAATCAGACTGAGAAGAACCGCCGACAAGCGCAGTAGCAAGATTGCCGGCGCCTATAAAACCGATTTTCATTTGGATTTACCTTCTTAAGAAATTATTCTACGTCAGAAGTACAGTTGGGGCACTTGGTAGCTTCGATATCGATTTCGCTCTTGCAGAAGGGGCACTTCTTTGTTGTGGGAGCTGCTTCAACAACCTCTTCTTTCTTGGAAGCCTTATCACGAAGCTTGTTGATTGTTCTGACAAGAACAAAGATAACAAATGACATAATAAGGAAGTTGAGAACTGCGTTGATGAAGTTACCGTATGCAAACACAGCAACACCGAGTTCCTGAGCTTCAGCAAGGGTTGCGCTTGCTTTAAGTCCGGCTTCAACAGCTGCATTTTCATCGATAATAATAAACATATTTGCAAAGTCGACGCCTTTTGTTGCAAGACTGATAATCGGCATTACAAGGTCATCAACAAGTGATTTGATAATTGCCTGAAAAGCGGCACCGATGATAACACCAACTGCAAGGTCAATTACGTTGCCGCGCATAATAAACGCTTTAAACTCCGATAAGAAACCTGATTTTTTGCTCATAATAACACATCCCAAATATCATTTTTGGGTATTATATCATACAAAAAAATACATTTCAAGTTGTAATTGACTATTAAATTAAAATATGATAAAAATATAATAGAAAATAGCGGAGGTAATTGATATGTTGCTAACAATCGACATCGGCAATACAAACATAACGCTCGGTTTATTCAAGGGTGACCAGCTTTGTTTTGTCAGCCGTCTTGCAACTCAGCGAGTACGTACACGGGACGAATATGCTTTTGAAATATTGAATATGTTCAATCTCAATTCACTTAATCCGCAACTTTGCAGTAATGCAATCATCAGCTCCGTTGTACCTGAGATAACAAGAGATGTCGGAAGCGCAATAAAGCTCACAACAGGCTGCACACCGAGATACATCGATAAAGATATACGAACAGACCTGAAAATAGCTACGGACATTCCGGGACAGCTCGGTGCCGATATGATAGTAGGTTCAGTTGCAGCAATAGAAAAATACCCCCTGCCCTGTCTTGTTATTGACCTTGGTACGGCAACAAAGATGTTCGTGCTTGATGAAAACGGCACTTTCCTCGGTTGTACAATATCGGCTGGTATAGGTCTTTCTCTGAATGCACTTGCAAACGGTGCTTCACAGCTTCCTGCCATTAATATCAAAGCACCTGCAAAAACAATAGGCACAGAAACAATCGGCTGTATGCAATCCGGTGCAGTGTACGGCACTGCCTGTATGATTGACGGAATGATTGACCGCTTTGAAGGCGAGCTTGCATATTCGTTCAAATCAATCGTTGCCACAGGCGGATATGCAAAACCGATAATAAAACACTGTAAGAGAGAAATTATTTTTGATGAAAATATGCTCCTTTACGGCCTCAAAAGCATTCACGAAAAAAACTCCTCGAAAGGAAACAATCAACAATGAAAAAGAAATCAAGCCTTATTAACCTCATTCTGGTTGCACTCTTCAGTGCGATTGTAATTGTATTCACGTTGGTCCCGAATTTAGGATATATATCAACCGGACCCATTGAAATAACAACTCTGCACATTGTTGTTATTATCGCCTCGCTCTTTCTTGGTGTCAAATACGGTGCCGTTGTCGGCGGTGTATGGGGCATTACCTGTATTGTAAGAGCATTTGTATTGGGAGCCGGCAGTGAAATTTTCAAGCCTTTCCTTAATCCCATGGTTTCGCTTGTACCGAGAATCCTGGTAGGTTTAGTTGCAGCACTGATATTCTGCGCCCTCAAAAAAACAAAGCTCAACGACATTTTCTCTGCCACAATTGCCGCGGCTGTCGGCACACTGACCAACACTGTTTTGGTTTTATCGGCTTTATACATATTCGGCATGGGAAATCAGTCTTTCTTTGATTTATTTAACACAATAATTACGACCATTATTTCACTCAACGGCTCAATTGAGCTTATTTCAGCGATTATTATTGTACCCCTCGTCTACAAACCACTCAGCAAATACGTCAGAAAGTTGAGAACAAACTAAATATGCTTGTAAATATGAAACAACTGCTCAACGAGGCCCAAAAGGGTGATTGGGCAGTAGGAAGCTTCAGCGTTGCAAATCTTGAAATGGTGCTCGGCATTATAAAAGCGGCAGAAGAAACAAAAAGCCCCATCATTCTTCAGATTGCAGAGGTAAGGCTCAAACAATCTCCTCTTGAAATTTTCGGACCGTTGATGGTTGCAGCAGCCGAGAATTCGAAAGTTCCGGTTGCCGTGCACTTTGACCACGGTCTTACGTTTGAAAAAATCAAACTTGCACTCGATATCGGATTCACAAGCGTAATGTTCGACGGCTCTCATCTTCCGCTTGACGAAAACATCAGCTTAACAAACAAAACCGTTGAGCTCGCCCAAAAATACGGTGCATCTGTTGAGGCAGAGATTGGCTGTGTAGGCGGCAGCGAAGACGGCAGCGAAGATATTGCTATCAACTGCACATCTCCCGTAGATGCCATAAAATTCTGTTACGAAACCGACATCGACGCTTTGGCAGTTGCGATAGGCAACGCACACGGCAATTATAAAGAAACTCCTCATCTCAGGTTTGACATTCTCAACGAAGTTAAAAAAAGCGTAAATTTACCGCTTGTGCTTCATGGTGGTACAGGTATTCTGCCCGAAGAATTCATAAAATGCCGTAAAAACGGAATAAAGAAGATTAACATAGCCACTGCAACTTTTGATAGTGTCGAAGCAAGCGCACGCAATGCATACACCTGCGAAAAAATAAAAGGATATTATGATTTGCACAACGCTGAAATTGAAGGAGCATATCAAAACGCGTTGAAGCACATTAAAATTTTCGACTGTAACAACAAGTCAGAACTATTTAAATAACGGAGGTTAAAGAAATGAATTACTTTGAATTTGATAGCAACAGACC
Source organism: Acutalibacteraceae bacterium (assembly GCA_045536955.1). GTDB lineage: Bacteria > Bacillota > Clostridia > Oscillospirales > Acutalibacteraceae > UBA8612. Next base: position 59,055 of record JAZSOM010000010.1, on the reverse strand, counting down.
TTTTGACGTAATTCCTCTTGGTAGAGTCGCAATCGACTTCAATCCCACTGATATGAACAAACCGCTTTCGGAAAGCAGTAACTTCAACAAGTATGTAGGCGGTTCACCCGCTAATATCGCAGTCGGTCTTGCACGTCTTGGTGCCAAATGCGGATTTTTTGCACGTGTATCAGATGATCAGTTCGGCGATTACGTCACAAATTACTTTATGAACGACGGCATCGACGTTTCTCACATAGTCCGTTGCAAGAACGGTGAAAACCTCGGCCTTACATTTACGGAAATCAAAAGTCCTACCGAATCAAGCATCCTTATGTATCGTGACGGTGTTGCAGACCTTATGCTTGATGTAGAGGATATTGATGAAGATTACATCAAACAGGCTAAAATGCTCGTAATCTCAGGAACTTCCCTCTGCACTTCACCCAGCCGCGAAGCTGCACTCAAGGCTATGTTCCTGGCAAAGAAGAACGGTACAATCGTTGTGTTCGATATCGACTACCGCAACTATACATGGAAGAACAAAGACGAAATATCTATCTACTATAATCTTGTTGCACAGAATGCAGATATTATTCTCGGTTCAAGAGAGGAATTTGACCTTACTGAAGCAATTATGGGCGGTGGCAACGATGATATAGCTTCAGCAAAACTCTGGCACGGCTTCGGCGCCAAGCTTATAATAATCAAGCACGGCAAAGAAGGCTCTTATGCTTATGCAGCTGACGGTAAAAACTACAAGGTAAATATATTCCCAGTCAAAATGCTTAAAGGTTTCGGCGGCGGCGACGGTTATGCATCAGCTTTCCTCTATTCCCTGCTCAGCGGTAAAAACCTCAAAGATGCTCTGGAATTTGCAACAGCATCAGCATCTATGCTTGTTTCTGCACACAGCTGTTCGGAAGCAATGCCGAGTGTAGAAGAAATCGAAGCATTTATAGCGGAACAAAAGTCTAACGGCTGCGGCGAAATTGTTTCAGAAATCTGAATGAGGTGATTAACATTGTTAAGAGTTGCAATGCTTTCGAAATGGCACGTGCATGCCTCCGGATATGCACGTGATATCGCAGCATCAGACAAAGCAGAAATTACAGCAATTTGGGACGAAAACATCGAAAGAGGTAAAGAATGGGCTGAGGAATTAAACGTTGATTTTGAAGCAGATTTGGACACTCTACTTAACCGAATCGATATTGACGCCGTAATATGCTGCACTCCGACAACTTTGCACGACGAAGTGCTTGTCAAAGCAGCCAACGCAGGTAAACATATTTTCACAGAAAAAGCTCTTTCAACAACCGTTGAAGGATGCCGAAAAATTGCCGATGCAATAAAAAACAGCGGCGTAACATTCACAATCTCATACCCTCAGCTCTTCAACAAATCCACCAAATTCATAAAAGCCAGCATCGATTCCGGCAAACTCGGCACTGTAACAACCGTCAGAATACGCAACGCGCACAGTGGGGTAAGCGGAGGCTGGCTTCCCGAATATTGGTTTGAAGAAAAGGACGCAGGCGGCGGTGCAATGATGGATCTCGGCTGTCATCCCATGTATCAGTTAGCTTACCTTTGCGGTAAACCGAAACGCATTTCAGCGCTTTTCAACTCCCCTCTCGGCTCCAAAGTAGATGAAAATTCAGTAGCAATAATTGAATTTGAAAACGGAATTATCGGCATATCCGAAACAGGCTTTGATTCATACAGTTCTCCACATAAACTCGAAGTTTACGGCACTGACGGTACAATTATCGAAGAAGACTGGAAACTGAAAATCAAAACCAAAGACACTGCCGAAATCAGCGATGCATATATCGAGCCTAAGGCAGATGAGGCAGATTCAAGCCCTCTTAATAAGTTTATTGATGCTTGTATTAATTCGACAGGCACTCCCGACGGGCTTGACCTTGAAGCTGCAACCGCATTGACAGAACTTCTTGAAAACGCTTATATTTCCAATAAAAACAATTCTACCGTAACACTCTGAAAAAACAAAGACGTCAGCAAGATTACCGCTGACGTCTTTATTTTTTTACATTGATGTAAGAACAATCTCACCGTTATCAACACTTAAAGCAACCGAGCTGAGCGGTGTTGAAGCGTTGTCGACAATAAGGTTCGCTATCTTATCCTCGACATTTCTGCGTATCGCATTCCTGAGGTCACGCGCACCTCTTGTGCCGTTCTCGCATTTTGATGCAAGAACAGCGGGAACATCGTCGCTCCACATAAACTTGATACCCTTATTTTCAAGCGGTTCAACAAGCTCTTCGAGCATAAGAACTGCTATTCTTTTATAATCGTCAGGCGTAAGATCATTGAAAACCGCAATCTCATCGACTCTGCCGATAAACTCAGGACGAAGGAATTCTCTGAGAGCTTTCATAGCGCGATCTGTTGTTGCGTCGGATTTACTCTTTGCAAAGCCGAGCGAACCATCCTTCCGGTCACTGCCTGCATTTGATGTCATAATAATTACGGTATTTTCAAAGCTTACTGTTCTGCCCTGAGCATCGTTAATCTTACCCTCATCAAGAATCTGAAGAAGAATATTCATAACGTCAGGATGAGCTTTTTCAATCTCATCAAAAAGTATTACGGAATACGGCTTTCTTCTGACCTTTTCGGTGAGCTGACCTGCCTCATCATATCCGACATAGCCGGGAGGTGAGCCGATGATTCTTGAAACGCTGTGTTTTTCCATAAACTCAGACATATCAAGTCTAATAAGCGTTTCAGGCGTATCGAAAAGTTCCTGAGATAAAAGCTTTACAAGCTCGGTTTTGCCAACACCGGTAGGTCCGACAAAAATAAAGGAAGACGGTCTGCGTCTTGGACTTATCTGTACCCTACCGCGCTTGATTGCGGAAGCAACAAGCTTTATTGCTTCATCCTGACCTATAAGTTTTGCTTTAAGCTTGTCCTCAAGGTCAGCAAGCCTGCGAAGGTCACTTTCTATAACCTTACGGGCAGGAATACCTGTCCAAAGCTGGATAACCTTCGCTATATCATCTTCGGTTACGTTATTATCTTTTGCAAGCTCAGCAAGGTTATTGATTTCGTTCTCACAAGCCATAATCTCGGACTTAACCTTTGATACGGCTTCGTAATCAATCTCTTTTTCTTCAGAAAGGGTTTGATGTTGAACCTTTAACGCCGCAAGACGCTTTTCTGCCAACTCATGCATACTAATATACTTATTACGAAGATTTGCGCAGGTACAAGCTTCATCAAGAAGGTCAATCGCTTTATCGGGCAAAAATCTGTCGTTTATATAACGCTCCGAAAGAACAACAGCACTGTAAACAAGCGAGTCGTTGATTTTCACCCTGTGATAATTCTCATAATAATCCTTAATGCCTAAAAGCACCTTATAAGTGTCTTCAATTGAAGGCTCTTCAACTTTAACCGGCTGAAGTCTGCGCTCAAGAGCTGCATCCTTTTCGATGTATTTTCTGTATTCAGTAAAGGTTGTTGCACCGATTATCTGAATCTCTCCACGGGAAAGAGCAGGCTTTAGAATGTTTGCAGCATTCATCGAACCTTCTGCATCTCCGGTACCGACAAGGTTATGAACCTCGTCAATAAAGAGAATTATGTTGCCTTCTGCTTTTACTTCGTCAACAAGACCTTTGATTCTGCTTTCGAACTGACCTCTGAACTGAGTGCCTGCCACAAGCGCAGTAAGGTCAAGAAGGTGTATCTCTTTATCGGAAAGTTTTGCAGGAACATCACCATTTGCGATGCGAAGTGCAAGACCTTCTGCAATTGCAGTTTTACCGACACCGGGTTCACCAATAAGACAGGGATTATTCTTTGAACGTCTGCAAAGAATCTGGATTGAGCGATAAATCTCATTATCTCTGCCAATGATTCTGTCAATTTTACCATCTTTTGCCTTCGCTGTGAGATTGGTGCAATAAAGAGAAAGGTACTTTCTCTTATTTTCATCGGGCTTCTTTTTCTTTTTGCCGAACCTGCTCTTCTTTTCTTCGGTTACATCCGGTATTTCGCCATCTTCCGAGCCTTCAACGTCAGGTGCTGAACCGTTCATATTTCCGAGGAAATTCTGCATAAATGGAAATGTTGGTGCACCGCCGTTTTCGAAAGAGCCTTCATCAATGCCTTCCATCGCAGCATCAAGCTGCTCTGTTACCGCATCAACATCGTCTTCGGTTATGCCCATACTTTCCATCATCTGTTTAATAGGTCCTATGTTCATTTCCATAGCGCATTTGAGGCAGAGACCCTCCGGGGTAGACTGACCGTTCTCAACGCGCTGAATAAAAATCACAGCCGGGCGCTGATTGCATTTACTGCACATCATTCTTTTCATTATTATTTACTCCTAAAGAATTCCGATATTATTTCTTAGAGAATTTTTTCTTGCACTGTCTTACGATGTCAGGAACATAAGAAACAAAAGCAAGAAGAGTGAGTATTACCGATATAACAATAAGAACAACACAAACCACACTGGGAAGTGTGAAGCCGATAACCCCTGTAAGGACACCTACTTCCGGACCAAAAAGGAAGAGAACAACCATAACACCGTAGAAGAAGAAGGTTGAGATCTTACCGAATATCTCTGCTGCTGAAGGAATCATACCGAGAGAAAGCATAATAACGGAGCCGACAACAAACAGTGCCTCCTTAGCAAGGAAAACAAGGAAAACCCAGCTGAATGTTCTCATAAGTGTATCTTCGCACTGATTAAACTCAAGGAAAAGAAGAATTGCAAGAGTAATCTGTGTAAGCTTGTCTGCAAGAGGATCAAGCAGTTTACCAAGGTCACTTACCTGATTGAACTTACGGGCAATCTTACCGTCAACAAAGTCTGTAAGACCGGAAAGAACAATAATGATAAGGGAAGTCAGAAGGTATCCTTTGTAGAAAAGAACACCAAATACAGGAATGAGAAGAATTCTGACGAATGAGATGAAATTGGGAATTGTTTTCCAGTTGGAGAGATAGCGTTTAACCATATCTTTATCCATAACAGTACACTCCTTTAATAAATAATTCTTAGTTTTTATCATTCACCGCTACAAGAGCGGAAAAATCAACATTACCTATAATACCACAAATATTTGAATTTTCAATAGCCTCGACAAACACGTCTGTATTTTTCATAACATCTGAACAGAGATTGAACACCATACAAACAGAGAAAATCAAAATTAAACCTTTGATTACACCCAACGCAGCACCAAACCATTTGTTGACTTCTTTGAGAAAAGGCAGGTTTGCAATGCGCGACAGCGCCTTTGCAATAACTCCTGTTAGAAACCTGACAAAAGCAAATATAACCATATAAGCAAATATTCTCAAAATAACAACCGCAACGGGCCTTATTATCTGAACGGATATTTTTTGCGCAGTATCGTGCGTTGAAAGACCGAGCGATTCGATAGATTCGGTTACGGTACCGATATCAATACCAAGCTGAGAAACGCTTTCAAGAAGAAACTGTGGAATAGCTTGAGAAACGGTTTCGTCAATACTTTTAAAACCGTCGAGCATTGCTTCTTCCACTTTTGCAGCAACCATACCATCAAGAAACGTATCATAACACCATTCTGCAATCGGACCGCTCAATGAAGTTGCAGCCGCAAAAGAAATAATCACACAGGCAAGAGAAAGTATTCCTTGCAAGAAGCCTTTTTTCATCGAAGTAACAACACATATAACAAAAACTGCTATCAGTGCAATATCAACACCGTATTTTATCAGCAGCTCCATAAACGCCTCCTTCGCAGCCGTTACAGATACGGTCAAAGTTTTGTTTTAATGTCAAGCTGTACTATTGATCCGTAACATAGAGCATAGCAATAACTGTCACCGACCGTTATATCCTGAGCCGCCGCATCAAGCTTTGTCTGACCCAAAAGTTTTCCTTTTTTATTGTAAGTCCTTACAACGTTGTTTGAATCAACGATACAAACGGTTTTCCCGTCATAATCCAAGCTCTCTATTTTACAGTCAATATCAAGACTGAAAAGCTCTTTTCCTTTGCTGTCAAGCAATGCTATTGTACCGGAATCAATACTTCCGTATTTTGAGAGAACAACCGCAAAATTGCCGTTTGAATCGCTGCTGAACCGTGAAATCGTATTATATCCAAAATTGACTCTTTCTTTATTTTTTCCGTCTGTAACAACTGTGTATGAGTTTTCACTAACAACAATTATCGTCTTATTGTCGCTGTAAAAAACACTGTTCAGTGATTCTCCGTAAAAATCAACGGTTGACGTAACCGTCTGATCTTTCACATTAATCACGTACAGCTTGGAATAGAGGTAAGCATCTTTTGAGCCTATACCGATAAGCGCAATATTCTTTCCGTTAGGTGAAAAAGAAAGACCAATTATGTATTCATCTACACATTTAAAATCGAAAAGCTTAGTGAAATCTGAACTGAAAACACTTACTATGCTTGATGCTCCTTCCGTTTCAAGAGAAAAAGCATAGCTTCCGTTTTTAGCCATCGTACACGCATAAGTTTCCGAAGCCAGCTCTGATGTAAACAAACTCTCTGTACGGTTGACAATCATATATCTGCCCGTCACCCTGTCACAAACAAGCATCCTGCCGTTAGCAACCGAAGTCATCGGCTTTGAATACGAATGAAGATACATTGAGGTTTTCTTTGCTGTATTATTCAGAACGGAAATATCGTCATTACGGACAGCAACCAGCGTATCGCCTATCATTGTTAAATCTTTTACTGTGCCGGAACCGACTTCAAGCGGATAGCCTTCGCCGGGTTCTATATTTGTAAAACCGTCTTTCACTGAATCAATAACGTTTGAAAAAGTGACATTTCCAAACGCATTCGCTGCGATAAACAAAAGTGAAATCACTACAACTGCAATAAGCAATATTCTTATCGCCAGGCTCATTTTGCCGAAAGTTTTCTTCTGTCTCTCCTTTTTCTCTCGTTCAGATTTTTGTTTTGCTTCACGTTCCTTAGCGCGCATTGCAGCACGCTCACGCATTCGCCGTTCGTCTTCTTCGGTAAAATCGCGATCATTAGGAGTCTGATTCATTTATCTCACATCCTTAGTAAAAAACTTTATTCAGGTATAAGCCCTGAGGCGGAGCGGTAACCCCAGCCATATTACGGTCAAGCGACCCGATAATGCGTGGTATGCTATCCCCTTCTATTTTTCCTAACGTAACATCAGTAAGTGTGCCTACCATTATTCGAACCATATTGTAAAGGAAGCCATCTGCTTTAACCGACATTTTGATTATGTCATTATCCTCACGTACAACGAAAAAACTGCTTACCGTCCTTACGGTGGACTGAACACTGCTACCCGAAGAACAGAACGCTTTGAAATCGTGCGTTCCGCAAAAGGACTGAGCGTAAGTGTTAAGCAGCGCGGCATCAATCGGCTTATTGAATTGCCAACTTCTGCCGTACATAAACGGATCCGGAACAGAGGAATTTCTTATGATGTATACATATTCTTTGCCCTTGCAGTCATATCTTGCGTGAAAATCATAATCAACCTCAACACATGAAATAACAGATATATCATCAGGCAAATAAGCATTGAGACCTCTAACAACCACATCACAAGTAAGCTTTGATTCTGTCCTGATGTTGCAACAGTACTTAATCGCATGGACACCCGCATCCGTTCTGCTGCAGCCGATAACACTTTCTCTTTTGCAAAACAGCTTTTCTATGCTGTCCTGCAAAGTCTGCTGGACCGACGGTGCATTCGCCTGCACCTGCCAACCGCTGTAAGCAGTACCGAGATAACTGATTGTAAGAAGCAAATTTCTCAAGTAAATCCCTGCCAAACTAAATTAAATGTTCAAAGTTAATATTGAGCAAAATAACACCTGCTACAATTGCAGCCATACCGAGGAAAAAGAGCAAATCCAGCCACGAAAATTTCATCTGTTTCATTCTTGTACGTCCGTTACCGCCCGTATAACATCTGCATTCCATTGCAAAGGCAAGCTCATATGCCCTCCTGAACGAAGATATAAAAAGAGGAACAAGAATCGGCACAAGAGCCTTAGCGCGCTGAATAAGATTTCCGCTTTCAAGGTCAGCACCTCTCGCCTTCTGTGCGTTCATTATCTTTTCTATCTCTTCCATAAGTGTCGGAATAAACCTTAACGCAAGCGTCATCATCATCGCAAGAGTGTGAACCTGGATCTTGAAAACCTTAAGCGGTGACAGTAACCGTTCAATTGCATCAGTAAGCATCGTAGGCGTTGTTGTAAACGTCATAAGGGAACTGCCTATAATTAGACAGGCAATTCTGGCTGTCATAAATATCGCCGTAAAAACTCCCTTATCTGTAATTTTCAGAAATGTATTGGGGAACAGCACATTACCGTCCGTAACATAAAACAGATTAAGCACAGCAGTTATAAGGACAATAAACAAGATTGCCCGAAGGCTCTTTATGAGCATTTTCAGCGGCACACCCGATATTAACATACCAACCAGCAAAAATCCGCCCATAAGTCCGAGCGCCCAAAAGTTTTTACAGAAAAAAATCAAGAAAACGAACACAAGTGTCAACAAAATTTTTGCACGTGGGTCCATTTTGTGAAGAAGCGATTTACCGGGATAATACTGACCGATTGCGATACCTTTCATCAGTGTCCACCTCCATTCAGAAGCGAAACAAGACGTTTACACCCTTCGTTTACAGTATAAACATCTGCACCGACATCAACACCGCGTTTACGCAGACCGAGAAATACTTTTGTTATTTGCGGAACATCAAGCCCCATTGCCTCGAGCTCGTGAGCACGCGAAAAAACCTCTTCAACAGTGCCGTACATAGCTATCTGCGACTTGTTCATAACAAGAATTTTCGTTGCAACACTTGCAACATCCTCCATACTGTGCGAAACAAGAAGCACGGTACTGTCCGTTTTACGTTTATAGTCAACTATCATATCAAGAATTTCTCTTCTGCCTTTCGGATCAAGACCCGCCGTAGGCTCGTCGAGAATAAGTATTTTCGGATTCATTGCCATAACACCCGCTATGGCTGCCCTTCTTTTTTCTCCTCCTGACAAATCAAACGGTGATTTATCAAGAAGCTCTTGTCTGAGACCAACATAGTCAGCTGCATTACGCACACTGCTGTCAATTTCATCCTTTGACATTCCCATATTCTTGGGGCCAAAAGAAATATCCTTGTAAACCGTTTCTTCAAACAGCTGATATTCGGGATACTGAAAGCAAAGACCAACCTTAAACCTGACGGAGCGTATTTTCTTTTTGTTGGACCATATATCTTCTCCGTCTATGAATACGTTACCGCTCGTAGGCTTAAGAAGTCCGTTAAGATGCTGGACAAGGGTGCTTTTACCCGAACCGGTATGGCCTATTATACCAACCATTTCGCCGCTTTCAATATCCAGATTTATGTCCTTTATCGCACTCACACTGAGGGGTGTACCCGCACTGTACGTATGAGTGAGATTTTTAAGTGAAATAATCGGCATCATTTACTCCTTAATAGTGCACATACAGCATCAATACATTCATTTTCGTCAAGCAGATCCGGCTTAATTTTTACGCCCTGCTTGTTCAGAGCAAAAGCGAGTTGCGTTGCCTGAGGAACATCAAGACCGACAGAAATAAGCTTCTCAGAATCGGAAAAAACTTCACGCGGCGTGCCGTCCATTATGATCTTTCCTTTATCCATTACAACAACTCTGTCTGCCTGAACAGCTTCATCCATAAAATGAGTGACCAGAATTACAGTAATTCCCATTTCTTTGTTAAGCTTCTTAATTGTGGCAATAACCTCTCGCCTTCCGTTGGGGTCAAGCATAGCTGTTGGTTCATCAAGCACAATACAGCTCGTCTGCATTGCAATTACACCGGCAATTGCAACCCTCTGTTTCTGACCACCGGAAAGTTTATGCGGCTCGCTTGCACGATATTCGTACATATTGACAGCCTTGAGCGCATCGTCAACACGCTGTCTTATTTCCGCAGGAGCTACACCAAGGTTTTCGGGACCAAAAGCAACGTCATCCTCAACAATTGTTGCAACAATCTGATTATCTGGATTTTGAAACACCATACCTACCGTTCTGCGTATTGCATCGGTCTGCTTTTCGTCAGAAGTGTCCATACCGTCAACGGTTACCTTACCGCTTTCGGGAACGTTTATCGCATTCGTTAGTTTTGCAAGAGTAGATTTACCAGAGCCGTTATGACCCAAAACAGCAACAAAGCTACCCTCTTCAAATCCGATACTTACGCCGTTGACTGCAAAAGGTAAAGTTTCACCTTCGTTATCGGATTCATAGCGGAAACTGACATTATCAAATTCAATTATATTTCCCATAATTTTAACTTTCCTGATTACTCCATATTGCAGTTGCACCGCAAGGCAATGGCATACCTGAAAGCATTGCAGGCAAACCAAGCTCCTGACCTGAAACACTGCCACCGTGACCGGGCACAACAACCGAGCCGAGTATGTACTCCATCACAGACGGCGACAAGCCCGTTGTGTAGGAGTTAATAAGCATAGCAACAGCATCATCTGAGAGAAGCTGTTCGCAAAGAGCTACAAAATCATAGACCTCATCTTCGAGTTTCCACACTTCACCACCAGGACCCCTGCCGTAAGACGGCGGATCCATAATGATGATGTCGTATTTATTGCCTCTGCGTATTTCACGCTGAACAAACTTTATACAGTCATCAACAAGCCAACGAACCTTGCCGTCAAGCACACCGCTTGACGCGGCATTCTCCTTTGCCCACTGGACCATACCTTTTGATGCATCAACGTGCGTTACCTGTGCACCGCTTTTAAGAGCTGCAACGGTGGCACCGCCTGTGTAAGCGAAAAGGTTGAGAACCCTGAGCGGTCTGTCGGCCTTTTCAATCATTGAGCGAACAAGATCCCAGTTTGTGGCCTGTTCCGGGAAAAGACCCGTATGCTTGAAACCCATTGTTTTGATATTAAATGTGAGATCACCGTACGAAATCTCCCATCTGTCAGGAAGTTTGCCCAGTATTTCCCATCTTCCGCCGCCTGTCTGTGAACGGTTGTATCTGGCATTAGCCTTACGCCACATAGGATGACGTCTGCCGGTTTTCCAAATTACCTGCGGATCCGGGCGTATTAAGATGACATCGCCCCAACGTTCGAGTCGTTCACCGTCCGTACAGTCAAGCAGTTCATAATCTTTCCAATCACTTGAAATTCTCATATCAATTCCTCTGAAATCGTTAAATTAAACGTCCTTTTATTACAATTGCCAACTCATCGGCAATCTGTTTGATTTTTTTCTCATCTTTTCCTTCTACCATAATTCTGATTAACGGTTCCGTACCAGAAACTCGCACAAGCACTCTGCCGACTCCGTTAAGTTCTTTTTCGGCGTTAGATATTGCTTTTCTGATTTCGTCGTCGTTACCGTAACGAGCTTTACCGATATTTGAAACTTTTACGTTAATCATAACCTGGGGATAAGGCTCTATTTCCGACGCCAACTCACTGAGCTTTTTGCCGCTTTGCTTTATAATTCTGAGAAGCTGAATTGCAGTTAACTGTCCGTCACCTGTCGTTGCATAATCAAGAAAAATTACGTGACCTGATTGCTCACCACCCAAGGAAAAGCTGCCTTCAAGCATTCTTTCGAGAACGTATCTGTCGCCGACGGCAGTTATTTCAACGTTAATTCCGTTGCTCTTGCAATAATCGTGAAAGCCAAGATTCGTCATAACGGTGACAACAGCAGTGTTATTTTTTAACTTGCCCTGGTCTTTCAGGTATTTTGCACATATTGCAACCACCTTATCGCCATCAACAATGTTACCTATTTCATCAACTGCCATAAGTCTGTCGGCATCGCCATCAAAGGCAAATCCAACAATACAATCGTTTTCACGGACAAATTTCTGAAGTGATCTCGTATCTGTCGAGCCACACTCACGGTTGATGTTAATACCGTTGGGCACAGCGGAAAGAATCTCAAAATCAGCCCCAAGCTCTGTAAACAGCTCGGGTGCGGTAAATGAAGCAGAGCCGTTAGCACAGTCAAGCGCAATTCTCATACCCGAAAAATCGTCTTCAACTGTTTCGAGAAGATGTTCGATATAATCCAATCTCGGCGTATCTGACGAACGTATGCGCCCTACATCACCACCGATTTTTACTTCAGGGATTATTGTACCGTCAAGAATAATCGCCTCTATCTTCTCTTCAAATTTATCAGGCAGTTTATATCCGTCGGATTTAAATATCTTGATGCCGTTGTATTCACAAGGATTGTGCGATGCTGAAATCATAACACCGGCATCATAGCCGTATTCCTTAACAAGAAAAGCTACTGCCGGGGTTGGCACAACACCGAGAATCAAAACATCAGCACCCATAGAGCAAAATCCCGCTGCAATAGCAGACTGTAACATCTGTGATGATATTCTCGTATCTGTACCGATAAGAACACGAGGTCTTTTTCGGGCTACGTCTGTAAGAAGCATTGCTGTTGCGCGTCCTATCTGCATAGACAGCTCGCATGTAAGCTCGCTGTTAGCAACACCTCTTGCACCGTCGGTTCCGAAAAGTCTGCCCAATAAAAATCAACCCTTTCAAAACAAAGATTGCTGACCCTCCACAGGAATACCGAGATGTGCATATCCTGCAGGCGTAACCATTCTGCCGCGCGGAGTACGGCTGAGGAAACCGATCTGCATAAGATATGGCTCATATACGTCTTCGATTGTAACTGCCTCTTCACCTATTGCCGCAGCAATGGTTTCAAGACCTACCGGACCGCCCTTATAGAACTTGATAATTGACGAAAGTAAAAGTCGGTCAATATTATCAAGACCAAGCTCATCAATTTCCATACGGTTAAGTGCAAGCTGTGCACTCTCAAGATCGATTGTACCTTTACCGAGCACCTGAGCAAAATCTCTTGCACGCTTGAGCAAACGGTTAGCTATACGCGGAGTACCTCTTGAGCGTGAGGCAATCTCCAAAGCTCCCTCTTCATCAATTCCTATGTTGAGTATGCCCGCAGAACGCTTGACTATACCGGCAAGCTCCTCCGGAGTATATAATTCAAGTCTGAATATAACACCGAATCTGTCACGCAAAGGAGCACTGAGCTGACCTGCACGCGTGGTTGCACCGATAAGGGTAAAGCGTTTGAGGTCTAGCCTTATTGACCTTGCAGAAGGACCTTTTCCGATTATGATGTCAAGTGCATTGTCCTCCATCGCAGGATAAAGCACTTCCTCAACAGCTCTGGAGAGACGATGTATTTCGTCAACAAAAAGCACGTCACCTTCACTCAGATTTGTAAGAAGGGCTGCAAGATCACCCGGTTTTTCAATAGCGGGACCAGAAGTTACACGAAAATTAACACCCATCTCGTTTGCAATGATACCTGCAAGCGTTGTTTTACCGAGTCCGGGAGGACCGTAGAGTAAAACATGATCCAGCGGCTCACACCTTGATTTAGCCGCCTCAATATATATACGCAGATTCTCCTTAACCTTTTCCTGTCCTATGTAATCGTCAATATGCTGAGGTCTGAGAGAAATCTCAATATCGTTATCTTCGGGAGTATAACCTGATGCAACAATACGATTTTCAAAATCCATTTCATCTATCATAAATTCTCACCTCAATCACAAATTGCCGGAAAGGCTGAGCAATGCTTTTTTTATCATATCGTCAAGGGAAAGATTTTTATCGAGTTTGCCTATTGCAAGGCTTGCTTCCGAGCGTGTAAAGCCGAGTGACATAAGCGCATCAACCGCATCATTTTCCGCACCGCCCGATACATTACCGGCAACATCGGAGAGACCGACTGAAGAAACACCCGATGAAAAAGGAGCAAGCTTATCTTTAAGCTCAACGATAATTCTCTGGGCAATTTTCGGGCCGATACCCTGCGCAGCAGTAATTGCCTTAACGTCACCGCAGGCAACAGCTTGCGAGAGCTTGTCAGGAGTGAGACGAGAAAGGACAGCAAGACCTGCCTTTGGACCTACACCGGAAACACCGATAAGAATTTTAAAACAATCAAGCTCAGCGGAATCTGCAAATCCAAACAAATCAAGCGCATCCTCACGGACACTGAGATATGTATAAAGAGTTACCGTTTCGCCGACAGAGCCTATCTTACAAAGAGTGTTAAAGCTTGTATAGCATCGGAAAGCAACGCCCGAACAGCTAAGCGCAACGCTTGATTCATCGGTATGTACAACCTTGCCGGTAAGTGAATAAAACATATTTTAGCCTCCGTTAACTTTAATTCTGCCAAGCATAGAGCCAGCCGAATGTGCATGACAGATTGCAAGGGCAAGAGCATCTGCCGTATCATCCGGTTTGGGCACAGTTTTGAGATTGAGCATCAGCCGGGTCATTTCCTGCACCTGTTTTTTTTCAGCCCTACCGTAGCCCACAACACTCTGTTTGACCTGAAGTGGTGTGTATTCAGCTATATCCAACCCGCTCCGGGCGGCTGAGAGAACAATAACGCCTCTTGCCTGCGCCACATCGATAGCAGTTGTAGTGTTTGTATTAAAGTAAAGTTTTTCGATAGCCATTGCATCGGGTTTATATGCAGATATAAGCTGCGATATGCCCTCATTAATAACGACAAGTCTTTGCTCAAAAGGTGTATGTGCCTTTGTTGTAACAGCACCATAATCAACAACAGAAAAATGATTTGCATTGTAATCAATTATTCCGTAGCCGACTATCGCATAACCCGGATCAATGCCTAAAATTCTCATCATAATGCTCCATCACAGATTTTATCGTCATATTATATCATAATTATTATAATAAAGTAAAGGGGTTACAGAACTATTTATCGCCAAAATCGAACATTGACGCTACTTTCGAAAAAACAGGAGCACAGTCGTTGGACCCGGACTCTCCGTCTTCACACATTACAACAAGAACATACTTCGGAGCATCATAGGGAAAGAAGCCCGCAAACCAAGTGACAAGTCTTTCTTCACCGTCCAAAAAGTCTCCTGTCTGTGCAGTTGCGGTTTTACCGGCAACGTCAAACTTTTCTGTTTTAGCATTTTCCCCAGTACCTTCTCTTACCGTTAATTCAAGACAGGCAGCAATAGTGTCGGCGGTTTTCTTGCTGAAAACCTTGTGGGGAGAACGATGTTTATGTGTCGAAACAAACACACCGTTTTCATCACATTCTCCTTCAACAATGTAAGGAGAATAGTACTCACCGCCATTGGCAACAGCTGCATACAAAGAGGCAACCTGCAGAAGCGTTGCATTAAGTGAACCCTGACCAAACGAAAAATTGGCTCGAGCAGCAAAATAATTCAACTCTTCAACCGCAGGCAAATTGCCTCTGTGTGTTTCAAGGCCGTCACAAAGCTCCTGACTCCGTCCAAAACCTATTGACGAAGCATCATCAAGAGTTTGAGCATAATCAATTTCATCAATCAGATTGACAAAATAGCAGTTGCACGAATACATCAATGCCGTTGCCATATTCACAGTTCCGTGTGCC
Organism: Acutalibacteraceae bacterium; assembly: GCA_045536955.1. GTDB lineage: Bacteria > Bacillota > Clostridia > Oscillospirales > Acutalibacteraceae > UBA8612. The sequence goes on along the minus strand of JAZSOM010000010.1, from coordinate 43,539 downwards.
TTTGTGCAGTTAAACTCGGCATTATTCTTCCTTACAGCACCCATACAAACATATTCATCTTCAGGATTTAAGCCCTGCTCAAGCGCGGAAGCGGCAACCAAAGGCTTAAACACCGAACCAACCGGATATGCGGCAAGTGATCGATTAAACAGCGGCGAATCATTATCATCAAGATACCGTTCCAAATCAGACGGATTATAATCAGGTCTGCTGACAATAGCTCTTATTCCGCCGCTTTCAATTTCAATCAAAACAGCAGCTCCTTTTTTTATTTCAGAGCTATCCATCGCATTCTCAAGCACAAACTGGAATTCACTGTCAACCGTAAGAACAACTCCGCCATCGCTGTTATATCCTTGCGAATTAACATCAAACTCAGTACCGTCCATAATTCTGCCTGTTCCATCTGCAAAAAACCGAACCTGATATTTGCCTGAATATGATTCCAGTAACGATTCGTATGCTTTTTCAATGCCTGCAACACCAACGTTTTCAGAATTTACGTATCCGATTAAATGTGTTGCTAACTGCGAAGAATTATACCTTTTGTATATTTTCGCACAAACTATATCTTCATTCTCAATCAAACAAGGTGAAATAAATCCTGCAGGATTTCCTTTCGAAATCGTATCGACAACATTTACATAGGTTTTTGTGTCCAAAGCTCGTCGCAAAACCTCAGCAGATTTTATGCCGGGTTTTACGGCGCAAACATAATCGTATTCTCGACCAACCAGCCTTTTAAGCCTACAATCATATATAACTCCTCTGCTTTCCCCCAAAATCAACGATTTGCTCGTTTTAACATCAGCAACAGAAGCATAATCATCAATATTTATCATCAACAGTTTTAGAAAACAGATTGAAAAACCAAGCATAATCAAACAATAAACACCAACACCTCTTCTACCTGTGGAAGAAGAGGTGTTTGCTTTGAATTTAATAATTTTTCTCATAAAACTCCTCCGTTTACCCACATTAGTATTGGCAAACGGAATCAAAAAATACCGATGATTCCTCATCGGTATTTATACAGTAAGTAAATTATTTTGTAATCTTGTGGAAAGCTTTTTTGCCCTTTTTAACGATTACGAAGCCGCCATCCGCAAGCTGAGCTGCCTCAACGCCGACATCGATGGAAGGAACTTTGCAGTCATCAATAGAGACACCACCCTGCTCAACAAGACGACGTGCCTCACCTCTTGACTTTGCAAGACCAGCTTTGACAAGAATATCAATGATACCAATTTTGCCGTCGACAAAATCCTCATCAGCAAGAACTGTCGTGGGCATATTATCTGTATTTGCGCCGTTTGAGAAAAGTGCACGAGCTGCTTCCTGAGCTTTGACAGCCTCTTCCTCACCGTGAACGAGTTTAGTAAGCTCAAAGCCGAGAATTTCCTTTGCCTTATTGAGTTGACTGCCTTCCCATTTATCCATCTCATCAATTTCTTCGAGAGGAAGGAAGGTAAGCATACGGATGCACTTAAGAACATCAGCATCACTGACGTTTCTCCAATACTGATAAAACTCGTACGGTGATGTCTTTTCGGGGTCGAGCCAAACAGCACCGGAAGCAGTTTTACCCATCTTTTTACCTTCAGAATTGAGAAGAAGAGTAATTGTCATTGCATAAGCATCTTTACCAAGTTTTTTGCGGATAAGTTCTGTTCCGCCAAGCATATTTGACCACTGATCATCACCACCGAACTGCATATTACAGCCATATTCCTTGTAGAGATGATAGAAATCGTAGCTTTGCATAATCATATAGTTAAATTCAAGGAAGCTGAGACCTTTTTCCATTCTCTGCTTATAGCACTCAGCTCTGAGCATATTATTGACAGAGAAACAAGCACCGACTTCACGAAGAACATCAACATAGTTGAGGTCAAGAAGCCAGTCTGCGTTATTTATCATCATTGCTTTGCCTTCGCCAAACTCAATGAATCTGCTCATCTGCTTTTTGAAGCATTCAACGTTATGCTCAATTGTCTCCTTGGTAAGCACCTGGCGAAGATCACTTCTTCCGGAAGGATCGCCGATCATACCTGTGCCACCGCCAAGAAGTGCAATCGGTTTATTGCCGGCCATCTGAAGACGCTTCATAAGACACAGAGCCATAAAATGTCCTACATGAAGGCTGTCTGCAGTTGGGTCAAAACCGATATAGAAAACTGCTTTACCGTTATTGATAAGCTCCTTGATCTCTTTTTCGTCCGTTACCTGAGCAATAAGTCCTCTGGCAACAAGTTCATCATAAATTGTCATTTTAAAAATCCTCCGAAAAAAATACTAATTGATAATATACCAAAATTAAATCTTTGTCAACATTTCTGCCGCCATATCAAGCTGTGTCTGCGTAACGGTTTCACCACCGATTATTCTTGCCAGCTCATACTTTCTGCCATCTGTATCAAGTGGAGTAACACTTGTAAACGTTTTTCCGTCATACGTGGCTTTGCTGATTTCGAAATGATGATCTGCCTGACAGGCAATCTGAGCAAGGTGGGTTACGCATAGAACCTGTCTGCCTTTAGATACTTCATAAAGCTTTTTACCCAGTTTCACTGCAGCACGGCCGCTTACACCGGTATCAATTTCGTCAAAAATCAATGTTTCCGTGCCGTCTTTGTCTGAAAGAACATTTTTAATTGCAAGCATAATTCGTGAAAGCTCACCGCCGGAAGCAATTTTCGCAAGCGGTTTAGGAGTTTCGCCCGCATTTGGTGAAATCAGAAACTCAAGCTCATCAGCGCCATTCTCATTGAAATCAGTTCTGTTGATAACAACTTGGAAAACAACACCCGGCATATCAAGGAAACTTAGTTCATCGCATACTTTGGCAGCAAAATCCTTTGATGTTTCAGCACGAATCTGAGTTAGTTTTTCAGCTGAATCGGTAACCCGAGCTAAGAGTTGCTTTTCTTTCGCCTGCAACTGTGCAAGCCTTGCATCCGAACTTTCAATTTTCTGCCGTTCGACCTTACACTGCTCACAGTAAGCAAGCATAGCCTCTTCATCAGAGCCATATTTTTTGCTGAGTCTGTTGAGATAATCAAGTCGTGCATCAATCTGAGAAACATATTCCGGATCATAATCAAGCTCAGCGAGTGATGATCGAAGTCTTTCCTCCATATCCTCAAGCTGATAAGCAACATCGTGCATAAGCCGGCTGTTTTCTCCCAAATCAGCTGAAAACTCAGAAACCGCATCCAATCTTGAAGCAGCCATTTTTGCTTCCTGCAACGCACCTGCCGTTTCATCATTACCGCTGATAAGCAGATAAGCCTCATTAACACAGGTTAAGATTTTTTCTATATTACGGTAAAATGTTTTGCTTGAACGCAACTCATCCATCTCACCGACGGTCAACTGAGCATTTTCAATTTCGTTAATCTGATAATTGAGAAGTTCAGTCTTTCTGTTTTTTTCTTCCTCATCTGTTATAAGAGAAGATATGTTGCGCCTCAGAGCTATAAGTTCATCATAGCAATCGCGGTACTCTGACAGCAACTCAGCATTGCCGGCGAGCTCATCAACAAAAACATAATGACTTTCAGGGTCAAGCAACTTCTGACTGTCGTGCTGACCATGAATATTAATAAGCTCGCGACCGAGCGTTTTTAGCATACCGACCGTAACCGGAGTGCCGTTTATGCGGCAGCTGTTTTTTCCGTCCGTCGATATTGTGCGGCGAACAATAATCATACCGTCAGAATCAATATCAACACCAAGTTCATCAAGCACAGAATCAATATTTTTATTCGCAGATTTGAAAGTTGCCGTAACGGACGCTTTTGAGCAACCCGTTCTTACGAGTTCACGTGATGTACGTTCACCAAGAACAGCATTAATCGAATCTATGATAATAGATTTACCTGCACCTGTTTCACCGGTCATAATGTTGAGTCCGTCATTAAAGCATATATCTGCGCTCTCAATTATGGCAACATTTTCAATTTTAAGGTTATGGAGCATTTCTCCACCTCATTTATTAATTACTTAAGAAATCATATTTCTTACATTGTGCATAAGCTCAACAGCTAGTTCTTCGCTTCTGCAGAGAACAAATATTGTATCGTCACCTGCAAGCGTACCCACGACACCGTTAAGCTCCATTGTGTCAATCGCAGCACAAACAGCCTGAGCCATACCGGCATAGCACTTGATAACAACCGTATTGAGTGCATAATCAACCCAAAGAACAGATGGCGCAATTATACTGTGAAAGTTCTTGACAGCCTCAGTAGACGTAGATTTCGGAGCATAATAGCGGTATCTGCCGTTATGTCCCATAGATTTAATAAGTCCGAGCTCTTTTATATCACGCGACACCGTTGCCTGGGTAACGTCAAGGTTATGCTCACGAAGTGCAACAAGCAATTCCTCCTGCGTCGCAATATCCTGCTGTTCAATTGTTTTCAGTATCAGTTCAAGTCTCTTCTTTTTCATTTCAAATCTCCTTACGGATGAAGCATTTTTGTGTTGAGAATTTCAATAAAGCTATCGGATTTGATTCGTATAAAGTCAGCTGTAATCAAAGCTTTCTGGACAATGACACTGCAGCCGGCACCAATTGTCACAGGCGGTTCTCCATCGCAGGAAACGCAAAGTTCACTCTCATCTTCTTTAGTTGCATATACACGCATTCTGTCTCCGGCTCTGAATATAATCGTATGGCTGAAGAGCGAGTGGGTGCACACAGGTGTGAGAATAATGCTCTCAATTGTAGGATCAACAACAGGACCGCCGGCTGAAAGAGAGTAAGCGGTTGAACCCGTAGGCGTTGCAAAAATAACACCGTCACCCCAATAGTTGTTTACAAGCCTGCCGTTATTTTCAACGGTAACCTCAATAATGGTTCTGTTAATATGTCTTGCAAAAACCGCATCATTTATACAGTTGAAACGATTTGTACACATTCCGTCTTCATCAAAAATCATAACATCAAGCATCATTCGCCTGTCAACCGTATAATTACCGCTGATAAGATTACCGAGTAAATCCAGCTCGTGCCGCTCGAGGCCTGCCATAAAGGCAAGTCTGCCGGCATTTATGCCGAGTATAGGTTTTGAATGTAAAGCTGCAATCTTACCTGAATGAAGAATTGTACCGTCACCGCCGATTGCAATAACGGCATCACAGCTTTCAACCGCCGACTGAACTGACATAAAGCTCACGTTTTCAACTTCAGCCATTTCTTCTTTAGCACAGTCGGCTACAATAACCTGTGCATCATACTTTTCCAACTGCAAAACAACCTCTTTTGCTGTCTTGAGCGCATATTCTCTGGTCAAATTCGGTATGACCGCAATTTTCATATCAGTCACCTTATTCCTTATCAAGATCGTTGTGAGAACTTTCAACAACAGCATCAGGCTGAATTTCAGGCTCTTCAATATCCTGCTTAGTTATATAAAGTAAATATTCTATGTTACCCTCAGGACCTTTTACAGGCGAAAAGTCAAGACCTTTGATTTTGAACCCGTTTTCACGAGCGTAACCAATGCATTTCTCTATAACCTCAAGATGCACGTCTCTGTCGCGCACAACACCTTTTTTGCCGATTTTTTCCCTGCCGGCTTCAAACTGCGGCTTAACAAGGCACACAGCTTCACCTGCTGCACTTAAAAGTGTATACATCACGGGTAAGATAAGTTTGAGAGAAATAAAAGAAACATCAACACTCGAAAAGTCTATGTTATCGGGAACTTGCTCACGCGTTACATAACGAAAATTAGTGCGTTCAAGATTGATTACTCTGCTGTCACTACGGAGCTTCCATGCAAGTTGACCGTATCCGACGTCAATCGAATAAACTTTTATCGCACCGTTCATTAGCATACAGTCAGTAAATCCACCGGTCGAAGCACCGACATCCATGCAAATTTTGCCGTCAAGAGATAAGCCAAATGATTTCATTGCTTTATCAAGCTTGTAACCGCCACGGCTGACAAACGGCATTTTTTCACCGCGAACCTCAATTTTATCATCGGGTTTGATACTGTCGCCTGCTTTTAATGACTTCATACCGTTGACGTAAACCTGACCTGCCATAATCAAAGCTTTGGCTTTTTCGCGGCTCTCGGTAAAACCAAGCTCAAATAAAGCAGTATCAAGTCGTTTTTTTTCACTCATCAAAAGCACCTCCGACTATATCAACCATTGACTGAACATCAAGATTGTTCTTTTTAATTGTTGAATCAACACTGCCCTGCTCTACGAAACAGTAATCAACTGCCGTGAGTTTATATTCACCGCCGTATCCCGCTTCAAGCAGTCGAAGTGCAAGTTTTTCACCAACACCACCGTTCTGGATTCCTTCCTCAAAGAAGAATACATTTCGGCTGTTTTTCAAAATTTCAATTATCGAAGTATCAAGCGGTTTGATCTTATTTAGTTTAATTACCCGTATGCTTTTACCCTGATCTTTAAGCATTTTATATGCTTTACAGGCATTACCGAAGATTCTACCGTAAGTAACAAGAGAAACAGCCGAATCTTCATCACCGTATACGTCAAAAACATCATAGGTGGGCACAAAATCTTCGGGAATCTCACATTCTGCGCCTCTGGGATAACGTATGGCAACCACGTTGCTGTCCTTATAAACAGCTTTGAACATATCTTTACGTAATTCGTCGTAAGTTGAAGGTGCATAAATTGTGAAATTTGATATTGTGTTCATAAATGCAACGTCGAATATTCCCTGATGTGTCTCACCGTCTTCGCCGACAAAACCCGCACGGTCAACAGCAATAATCATCTTCTGTTTCTGCAACGCAGCATCGTGAATAAGTTGGTCATAACACCGCTGCAAAAAAGTGGAGTAAACAACAAAAAACGGCACCATACCACCCTTTGCAAGACCCGAAGCAAATACCACAGCGTGCTCCTCCGCAATACCTACATCAAAGAAACGGTCATGAAAACTCTGAGCATATTCGCTTAAGCCCGTACCGAGTGACATCGCGGCAGTTATCGCGCAGATTCTGCTGTCTTTTGAAGCGAGATCGCAAAGATATTTACCGAATTCGTCAGAAAAATTAGCACCTTTTGCAACGGTTTCACCTGTATCGGTATCGAACTTTGAAATACCGTGAAAAACGCTCGGATTCTGCTCCGCAAGTTCATAGCCCTTACCTTTTTTGGTATGAACGTGAAGCAATACAGGGCGGTCAATATTCTTCGCTTCTTCAAGAACTTCAGTAAGTTTCTTGAGGTTGTGTCCATCAACCGGTCCCATATATCTGAAGCCGAGGTCTTCAAACATATTGCTGTTGTAGAGTCTGTTTTTAACCGAGGTTTTGATTTTATAAACAGCCGCAGAAAGTTTTCTGCCGACTATCGGAATATGATTAAGTGCTCTTTCAAGACCGGCTTTGAGCCTGAAATACTGCTTTGTAGTACGTATGTTAGTCAGATACTTTGATACAGATCCAACATTACGTGAGATTGACATTTCATTGTCATTGAGAATGACAATGAGCTTCGCATCTCTGTTTCTTCCCACGTTATTGATTGCCTCGTAGGCAAGACCACCGGTAAAGGCACCGTCACCGATAACAGCAACCGTATAATTCTTCGTACCCTTGATAAGCTCAGATACACTTATACCGTAAGCCGATGAAATAGAAGTGCTGCTGTGGCCGGTAAAAAAAATATCATGCTCACTTTCGGACGGACGCGGAAAGCCCGAAATACCGCCCTCTGTTCTAAGCGTATGAAAGCGCTCATATCTACCAGTGAGAAGTTTATGAGTATATACCTGATGACCGACGTCAAAAACAAATTTATCTTTCGGGGAATTAAAGCATCTGTGCAAGGCAATCGTTAGCTCAACAACACCAAGGTTAGACGCAAGGTGACCGCCATTATTTGCAACAGTAGCTATGAGCTCCTGCCTTATCTGCGACGAAAGCTCGTCCAACTCCTCAAAGCTGAGTTTTTTAATATCGTCAGGCGATTTTATATTTTTAAGAATCGAATTATCCATATATCTGACGCTCCGAAAAGCTTTTATTTTGTACGAACAGAAAGCTGTCTTGCATAATCCGCAAGAAAAGCACCGTTATCACCGAATACAGAAACCGCTTCAATGGCCTCATCGGTCAATCTGGAGATGAGTTCCTTAGAGCTTTCAAAACCTAGAAGTGCAGGATAAGTTGACTTGCACTTTTCCTCATCACTGCCAATCGGCTTACCTAACTCCTCAGCTGTTGACGTGATATCAAGAAGGTCATCAACAATCTGAAAGGCAAGACCGATATTTTCAGCGTATATTTCAGCTGACCTGACAGATTTCTCATCTGCCGAAGCTGCAATACAACCAAGCACACAAGCAGCATAAATAAGCCTGCCTGTCTTAAGCGCATCGGTTTTACGAAGCTGCTCTGCGGTTATGCTCTTTCCTTCGTGCTGAAGATCCATCGTCTGACCACCTATCATACCGCGATAGCCTGCACAGTCAGCCAGAACTCGGATTGCTTCAACGATTCTTTCAGGCTTCATATCAGCACGCGATGCAACGGAAAAAGCAAGCGTCAACAAGGCATCACCTGCAAGCAATGCAGTTGCGTAACCGAATTTTTTGTGGCACGACGGCATACCGCGCCTGAAATCATCGTTGTCCATGCAAGGAAGATCATCGTGTATCAAAGAGTAGGTATGAATCATTTCAAGAGCACACGCAAAAGGCAGAGCCGCCTTAACGTCTCCTCCGCAAACTCTGCAAAATTCAAGCACAAGCATAGGCCGAACCCTCTTGCCGCCGTTTTTCAGGCTGTAAAGCATAGCTTCGGTCACTTTATCCTCTTCGCCACCCGTAAACTGAACATAATCCTCGAGCGATAAATTAATGAGGCGGATATATGAATTCGCCGTTTCGTTATTATTCAAAATCCTCTTCCTCCGTACCGTCTTCGGTAAGCCTCACAATTCGCTGCTCGGCATTATCAAGACAATTTTTGCAATAACGAGCAAGCACATTTGCTTCCTCGTATAATTCAAGTGATTTTTCAAGCGGAATACTGCCCTGCTCAAGCTGGTCAATAATCTTTTCAAGCTTGGCAAGAGCTTTTTCATACGTCATCTTTTCCATCGGAAATTCACCTCATCCGTTAATCGATTTTGAAATCGGCTTACATTCGACGTCACCGTCGTGAAAGCGGATTGTGATATTTTTACTCAAATTTGTTTCCGATGCACTGCCGACAACCTTTCCGTCAGCATAAACAGCAGCGTAACCTCTGGCAAGAACCTTGAGCGGGCTAAGTGCATCAAGTTTGGAACAACAAGAAGCAAATTCAATTGACTTACCGTTGAATATTTCTCTTTCTGCGGAAAGCAATCGGTTGAGATGCATATCGAGAATCTGTCTGCCGTTTTCAACAGTTGCCAACGGATTGCGCAAAACACGGCTGTCAGCAATTGACTTTACATAAGCTTTCCTCTCTGTAAGATTGCGATTAACAATCGAAGATGCCTGCGCCTTCAATCCTCTGATGTAAGCTGCCTGTTCACGCCTGTCGGGAACTGCGAGTTCAGCGGCAGCCGAAGGAGTGGGAGCGCGAAGATCGGCAACAAAATCACAGATTGTAAAATCTGTTTCATGACCTACCGCCGAAATTACGGGAATTTCACTTCTGCTGACAGCAAGAGCAACTTTCTCCTCGTTAAATGCCCAAAGATCTTCAATTGATCCGCCGCCTCTGCCAACAATGATTACATCAGCCGACGAAAAGGCATTAAATAAATCAAGCGCCTGCGCAATTTGATCCGCAGCTTCAGCACCCTGCACCTGAACAGGACAAAAAACAATTTTCGCTAACGGAAAACGTCTTGTAAGAACGTTAATTATATCCCTTACCGCTGCTCCGGTCGGAGATGTAATGACACCGACTCGCTCAGGAATTTCAGGAATACGCTTCTTGCGCGAAACATCAAAAAGCCCCTGGGCTTCGAGTTTTGCTTTAAGCTGTTCATAAGCTATATTAAGTGCACCCGCACCGTCAGGCTGCATATCATCGGCATAAAGCTGATACTGACCGTCACGTTCAAAAACCGAAATTCTTCCTCTGATAATTACACGCATACCGTTTTCAGGCACAAAGCGGAGACGCTGTGCAGAACCGCGAAACATAACAGCCTTGATAGCTGCATCCTGATCCTTAAGCGTGAAATAGAAATGTCCGGTTCGGTAATGGTTGGTAAAATTAGAAATTTCACCGACAAGAAAAACGTTACTAAGGTTCGGGTCGCCGTCAATCAGCGACTTTATATAAGTATTAATCTGCCCTACTGTCAATACGGGAATATTCATAAACTTTTCTCCATTATTGCTGCAAGAACTGCTGTTCCCACCGCATTATCACAGGAAAATTCGGGCTTTGCAAAAATTGCGCCATATTTTTCGCTAAGTTTTTTGCTGATGATACTGTTGCTCATAACGCCACCTGAAAACACAAGTGGCATTCTGCCGTATTTTTCAATGAGAGCCTGAGCCATTGCGTCAAGAGATGCGCAGATATATTCTATGCAGTATTTCGCAACACTTTCGGCTGCAACTCCGTCAGCAATCATCTTCTTGCATTTGTTTTCAACACCGGAAAGTGAACAGTCACAACCGCGCAACACAGGTTTCACCTTAATTTTTTCATTGCACTCGCAGGCAAGCTCATCAAGCTGTTTTCCCGTAGGAAAGCGAAGGCCGAGAGCAACACCCACACGGTCTACTGCTTGTCCCGCTTTAAGGTCAAGCGAAGAGGCAACAAGATTTGTCTGAAGAATACTATCAGCATCAGGGCTGACAATAACAGCCTCCGTTGTGCCGCCTGACACGTGGAAAGCCAGAAACTTTTCGCCCAAGAGATCGAGCCTTTCCGCAGAAAAGAGAGCCGCCGCAATATGACCCTGCTGATGTGAAAAGCGATGCAAATTAACGCCGGATGAAGAAGCAAACGCAGTTGCGGCACTGACTCCTGCGAGAAAGCACGGCATATATGAACCTTCTTCACTGCGCGGACTGACGGAAACCCCCACCGCCTTTACGGAAGAAAGGTCACAATTATCCGCGAGTCGTTCAAACAGAACAGGAAGCTGAACGGTGTGATGAAAAACCGCATCCGACTGACGCAGGCCAAGTGAACCTTCGGCGACAGGCAACAGTTTTTTGGACTGAACCGCCGTCATATTATCTGCATCCGCAACAGCTAACGACGTAGTGTAGTTACTGGTATCAACGCCAAGAAACTGTGACATTTACTTCGACCTCACAACAGTACCGAGAAGGCCGTTTATGTATGAAGCATCTTCGGGTGTCGAATATTTCTTCGCAAGCTCAACAGCTTCATTAACAGAAACACCGTCAGGAACGTCATCAAAATAGAGGATTTCTGCAAGAGCCATTCTGATGATGGCAAGCGTAACTTTGGGAATTCTGTTTATCTTCCAACCCTTGGAGTTAGTTGTAATGTATTCGTCAATCTTTTCGATGTTGTCACAAGTTGTATTAACCAACGCTGCAACAAACTCATCGTCTTCAAGCATACGCAATTCTTTAGCCAATCCGAGAAGCTCTTCAACCGTGGCTTCGGAATTGAATGATTTTTCGAAGAGCAGAATAAATGCCTGCTCTCTCGCCTGTCTGCGTGTCATAAGAATTCCTCCGTTTTAATATAAATAAAACCCTCTGCGAAAACTTCGGCAGAGGGTGTATCAGTTAAACTTTCTTTTCTCTTGATTAGGTACGTTTTTCTGTGATTTCCACATCTGCAACACAAACATTAACTTTGGAAACTGCGCAACCGGTCATTCCCTGAACGGCATTTTTTACGGCTTTCTGAACTTCCGAAACAACCGCCGGAATTTTTTCACCGTCTTTAATGGTGATGTAAACCTTAAGTGTATACACTTTGTCTGATGAAGAAACCTCAACGTATTTGAGAGCACCTTCGAAAATTTTCATCACACTTCGTATATCGGCAGGGCGTTGGACAAGTTTACCTACGCCGTTGATGTCTTTCGCAGCGCTCATAGCAATTGAAGCTATAACGTCATCCGAAATTACAAGTGATGTTGCTACTGTGTTGTCATTGGGCTGTTTATCCATTTTCACAACCTCCTTTTGCAGCTATTATACCACAAAAAAATAAATAAACAACTATTTTAATTCAAATATTGTAATATTTTCTGACTTTATATCTGTATGATTTATAAAGAGCTCCTTAATCTGCAGAATTACGGTATCGTCAAGAGACCCTTTTTCACACGCAACCTGTGCTGAAGATGCGTTGATTATAACTAGGCAAGAAAAGCCGCATTTGGATTTCACAAGTGCTTCTATGTCTGCCTCAAGCTTTATGTTCGCAGTCAGTCTTGCCAATTCCTCAGCAGCTTTATCAACTGCCGATTTCGATGCCGATGCATCGTTGATTACTTTTTTCAGTTTGTCATAAGCCTCATCATGAGCTTTCCGGCGGGACATCTGTACCGCAGTAAAATCATTCCCCGAAGGCTGCGTAACAGTCTGGTTATCGGTTTTCGCCGAAACATACTGAGCATCGCCTATTACAGAGTAACTGACAGATTCCTCTTTTGCAGTCTGTTCCGCATCCGGCTTATTGAAATACCAGTTAACAAACACAGCGGAGCCAAGCGCCAAAACAAGCGCAGACATAATTATCTGTCTTTTTTTGATTATAACGTTCATTTACAAAACTCCCTTATCTTAATTTTGATACGCTGATACGGTTGGAACTGACGTCAAGCACGGCAGACAGCAATTCCGTAACGGCAGATCTGACATATAATGAATCACCGCCGCTGCACACAACGGCAACACCTCTAATCTTAGGCGTTACTGTTTTAAGCACAAGCCCGCCCTGAGTATCTGCCGAATCAATAATTATGTATTCGCTGTCTTCATCCGTGGAATTATCATCTTTTGCAAAACTTCCATCCTTTGCGTAAACCGTTTCGTAATCACACTCAAGCGTCACAATAACTTTCGTTTCCCCTGCACCGTTAATGAGAGAAATCATCTCTTCAAGTTTATTCTCGAGTGCTTTTGTATATTCCGATTCGTTGAAATTTTCCTGAATTTCGGACGGTATCTCTTGCTTTTTTTCGTCTCTGCCTCCAAAAGAAGATATTACAATCAGTATAATGCCTATTACAAGAGCTGATATTATTATCTGCATTTTTTTGTCTTTACGTAATCGGTCTGCAACGTTTGAAATCTGTTCTTTATTCATCAGACACCTCCTGTTCAAGAACAAAATCCGGCGCAACGCCAAAACGCGTTGCTATGTATTTTTCAAACTCCTCTGTTTGGATGTATTCTGACAAAGCTATGGTTATTTTCTCAACAAAAATGTTGTTATCATCTTCTACACATACCTTGATTCCAATATATTTAACATCAATGTTATTTTGTAAAAGATACGCCGAAATTTCGGCTTTGACAGCGTTTTGCAGCGAGTCGGCAACCTCTTCCCTCACCTCTTTTTCAAGTTCATTATCTTCAATTACCTCTTTTATGCCGTCAGTTACACCTGAAAAATCAGCAAAAACATCTGATTTGACAAAAGGAACAACAAAAGCTGCCAAAACAAAAAGAGTAATCAAAATTTTAATTGTCTTTTCAAAATTGCCGGACGGAGTGAGAAGACTTATGACGGCGGCAACAGTTGCTGCCGTTACGGCAGAAAGAGCCCAACTTTTAAAAGTTTCCATATTCAGCTACCTTTCATCAGCATCACAAGCCCAACGCTCAATATAAAAACGATCACAATGAATAAAAGCATAACCGTCATCATTACCACACATGATGAAACCGACCTGATAAGTGATGCTGTTTTGTCCTGAGAAAACATCTCCGATAACATTGAAAGACACGAAAAAGAAAACACCCAACACACGCATTCAATAAGTATGGGAAGGTTAATAAAAGCAACGGCCACAATGCCGATTACGGCGGCAGTGTTTTTCACCAACAGCAGTGTTCCGCTTATTGAAGTATAAGCATCGCTTATAGCTCCGCCTACCACCGGAATAAGATTACCTATCATAAAACGTATTCCACGCACGGCGACCGTATCTGCTGAGGCAGAAAGCATACCTTTCAATGAGAGCATCGTTATGAACACGGTAGATGAAAAACTCATCAGAAACATAGTAAGACGTTTTATGAATACAACTATTTTTTCAAAATTGACCGAATCACCGAAACCGCTCATCATACTCAGAGCGAGCGTTGTCTGGATAAAAGGTCTTATAAAATCTGCCGAAAGCATAACAACAAGTTGCGCCGCAAAAAAGCAGAAGGAATTATAAGTAAGTGCTGCTGTAGGATTTCCGCTGACTGTAATCACCGTTGCAAGCACAGGTATCAGCGCAAGCATAAAATCAGCACTCATTCTGATTGCGGAAACAACACGCGATAAGCATTCTCCCAACGGTACAATAACGCACAAAGATATACAAATTACCGAAAAAGCCGATATAAGCCGCATCAGCCTCTCGGACTGCGACATAAACTGTGAAATAAGTGAAACAGCAATAATCATAACGCTTACAGTCGCAGTATAAGCGAGAGGAGATTTGTATTCGTTCATCAGAATTTGATAAAACAGATCAAATACTTTTCTTGGAGAAACATTCAGGAAGGCATCGAAAGAAGGTTCTGTTATCCCCAAATCTTCCAGCATTTCAAGCTGCTCATCCGATAAATGATTGAACAGCTCTTTTGCACCGCTTGATTCCATTTGTTTTTCATATATATCACCGCTATAAGCAAAGGCATTAAATGAAAGCAGTACAGATAATACAACTGTTAAAACGTATGTAATAACTCTTTTATTCATTGATTCAAAAATTCCTTGGCAAAGCCTGCCAACGCAGTAATCAAAGGTATTGCCAACAGCATTATCGCCACTTGACCGGCCAATTCAACACACGTAGAAATCGCCTTATTTCCCGTATCGTTACATATATCACAAACAACCTTGCAGGTTATGCCGATAAACAGCGCTTTGAGCAGTAAATAAATATACTCACTGTTTAATTTGAGATCTGACGATAAAGTTGAAACGTCGGCGGAAATATCCGCTAACGGACGCAGCAGCATACCTGCAGCAAGCAAAACGGTTGCAAGTCTTATGACAAGTGAAAACTCAGGTTTATGCTGATTGAGTATCACTGTGAGAAAACACGAACAAACGGCCAATATCAATATTTTCGTTACGAGCATATTTAAAAATCCATCAGCCTTTTGAGCGTGGAGATAAGATCGGCAAGATGCGGTACAAGCATCATTATTACAACAAGTACACCTGCCATGGTTGTCAGCATTGCATATTCATCTCTTCCGGAACGTGATAAAATCTGATTAAGCACAGCAACGGCAATTCCTATTGTTCCGATTTTAAAAACCAAAATTATATCCATATCTTCTCCATTCACATCAAAAGTATCAACACAACAAAACCACTGATAACCGAACACACTTTGCAAAGCTTAATACGTTCATTCATACGATTCCGGGCTGAATCGTGCCGACGGTGAAGCAGCGAAATATACTCTTCACATAATCTGCTTTGATGTTCACTGTCACTCGCACCGAGTTTTTCACCGAAAGAAGCAAGAAGTGCGGCATCATCGCCTGTAAGCGGAGAAACTTTAGAATAATCTCTAACACACTCCGTCCACAGCCGTGTCAAATCCTCGTTATCTGATTGAGCAATTTTTTTAAGAAACACCAGTTGGTCAAACTCACTGTTATCACAAGCTTTACATATCACCTTACGCAAAGGCTCCGCGCCATAAGTTATTTCTGCATTCATCATTTGCAACAGCCTTATACAGCTCTCCAGAATATCAGCTCTGCCCTTTATCCTTGACGCTGCATAAAACCCTGCCGACACCGCTGAAAGCATTATCAGCAGCGCACCTGCGAGCTTTATCAATAACATCACCTGCCGCAATATAGTCAATTATTCGTGACGGATTTTCTCTGCTGTCAAGAAAAACAACTGCATCAAAACCGCCGCTGTTCAACAGCCTGACAATCTGTCTGCGTCTGAAAAGCTCATTTATATTGGATGCATGAACACTGAGAAAAAAGTTAACTCCTGAATTCAGCCCTGCTTCTATCGCTTCGGCCTCTTCATCCGTACCCACCTCGTCAAGAACAATATTTTCGGGTGAGAGCGACCTTAGCGCAATCATTATTCCTTCACCCTTGGCGTAACCTGACATAACGTCACTGGTTATGCCTATGTCATTCTGCGGTACTCCGTTACAGCAAGCTGCAATTTCCTCGCGTTCATCAATAACTACCGTTTTCATATATCCGCCGCTTTCACCGGCAAGTATTCTTGAAAGATCACGCAAAACAGTTGTTTTACCGCTGGAAGGCGGACCCGCAACAATAACACTCTTCCAGCCATTCTCCTTTATGCGCCCATACAGGTTTTCGGCAATACCTTTAAACTCTTTGGCTATTCTGATATTAATAGACGAAACATCCCTTACAGCCGTTATATCTCCGCCGGAAACAACCGCTGTGCCGACAATGCCGGCGCGATGTCCGCCTGCAACCGTCACATAACCGTTGCAAATACTGTTCTGATGTGTATGCACGGAATATCCGCAAATAATTTTAAAGCATTCTTCAATATCAGAAATGGCTGCTTTCATAACCGACGGTGTAACAATATAGCTTTCTCTGCCTGCCGTTGTCAGAAACACCTCACCGTACAGGCCGTTCAGCATTATCGGTCTGCCGCATCGCAATCTGATCTCACAAGTGTTTTCCTTGATGCTTTCGGGAAGATTCAGTAAAGCTCTTCTGACACGTGCACCTGTGCACCTTGCGGCGCTCTCAAAACGTCTTATCAAATCATTCATTGTCTTTTTCCTTTCCTGCAGTTAACACAATATATGTACTCTTGTCCGAAAATAGAACACCGCACAATGAATATCGGCGTTCCGACTGAATAATATAATCTTATAAATATATTGAAATGGTTTTGCTTATGTGGTAATATGTTCGTAATAACGTGAAGGAGTGTTATAAGGAAGTGAAACTTAAAGAGAACAAACTTGTTCAGATCGGCTTGCACAACAGATATTCTTTACTTGCTTTTGTTGCGTCAGCCTTTATTATGATTATCGTCTTTTACTGTTTTGATGTAATCCCGTTTGGTGATTCTACCGTTCTGCGAATGGATCTTTACCATCAGTACGGTCCGCTTTTTGCTGAGCTGTATGACAGAATTACTTCAGGAGAAAGCCTCCTCTATTCCTGGAATTCCGGCCTTGGCTCAAGCTTTCTCGGGAATTTCGGCAACTACCTTGCCAGCCCTCTCGCCATTGTAATGCTGATATGCGGTCATAAAAATATGCCTGAAGCAATTGCTATTATGATATTGCTTAAGGCGGCCTTTGCCAGCGCATTTTTCTCATACTATCTCAGAAAATCCACAAACAAAGACGGTTTCCTTGTCTCCGCCTTTGGTGTTCTCTATTCTTTCTGCGGATTTTTCATCGCATACTACTGGAACATTATGTGGATTGATGCGATGGCTCTTTTTCCACTTGTTATGCTCGGCATTGAACAGATTATAAAAAACGGCAAATTCAGACTTTACCTGTTCTCTCTTGCAGTTGTTATGATAAGTAATTACTATATGGCATATATCGTGTGCATATTCTCCGTCATATACTTTATTGCTTATTACTTTGCACATTACTCGATAACAGACAAATTCACAGTAACGTTATTTGTGGATGAAAACGGTGAAGCCGTACAGAAAAAGAAGGCCCATAAGGGTTTAATATTTACTCTCAGAAATTCCCGCTTCTTCAACTCAGGTCTTCGTTTTGCATTGGCATCAGTCTCCGCTGCAGGTATTGCCGCCGCGCTGCTCTTACCCGTTTTCTTTATCCTCCAAAATTCCTCCGCAACGTCTGACACTTTCCCGAGTGAATTAAAAATCACTTTCAAAATATTTGATTTTATTGCAAACCACCTCAATTCAGTTGACCCGACAATAAGAAGCAGCGGCGTTGATGTTCTTCCGAACGTTTATTGCGGCGTAATTTCAGCAATGCTTGCTCCCCTCTTCCTTTACTCAAAGCATTATGAAAAGCGTGAAAAAGCAAGCTATGTCATCCTGCTTGCAATACTTTTCATCAGTTTCAATTTCAATATAATCAACTTTATCTGGCACGGTTTCCATTCGCCGAACGACCTGCCTTACAGACTGTCATACATCTATTCTTTCATCCTGCTCGTAATGGCTTTCAAGGCACTTTCACACATTGAGGACTACAACCCCAAAATTCTCCTTACAACCGGAATCGCATCGCTAGCATTTATTATCATCACTCAAGAGCTCGGTTCAAAGAACGTTTCTGATGAAACAGTTATCATTTCGGTTATTTTCGTCGCATTATACACTCTCGTTATGATTCTGATGAACAGTAACAAATACCAGGCAAGCGCGCTCGCTCTTCTGCTATTCTGCTGTGTTGTATCGGAAGCCGCCATCGGCAACACCTCACACTACGTTATGCAGCAGCCCAAAACTAACTACACCAACGATTACGACAAATTCGTAGCCCTTAAGAAAAGCCTTGATAAAAAGGAAAACGGTGAATTCTACCGTATGGAGCTCACTGACCTGCGCACAAGAATGGATCCCTGCTGGTACGATTACAACGGTGTGTCGATATTCTCATCAATGGCTTACGAAAGCACTTCAAACCTCATAAACTATCTCGGTGTTGACGGTAATTTCATCAACAGTTATACGTATAACGGTTTCCAGACACCCGTTTTCAATATGATGACCTCGCTGAAATATGTTGTTGACAATACTTCATCCACACCCACTCCTCCCGAAACGCTTTACACGAAACATGGCCAGATAAGCAAATTCAAGCCTTATGAAAACAACTACCATCTCAATATCGGCTATTGCGTAAACAATGCCCTTCTTGGTTGGGTCTATTCCGAGTCTAATCCCTTCCTTGTGCAAAACGATTATTTTGAACGTTCAACCGGTATTGAAAACGTCTTCACACCTGTAAGCATAGATGCCGTTGCTTATAACAATGTTAATGAGTTCTTCCCCGGTTACGAAACCGGTGACTTGTATTTCTCACGCAGAATAAACGATTCTGATGCAAGCTTCACACTTGAATACACTGTTAACGAAAGCAAAAACTATTATCTCTTCATTGAATCCGACAGCGTTGAAAACGTAACAATTTCTTACGGTGACGTTGTGTACGACCACAATTTTGACTCAGGACATCTTGTAGATATAGGCTTTGTCAATGCCGGTGAAACAATTTACGTAGAAGTTCCCATCGCATCAGGCAACGAAGGCTATATCGATGTCTTTATGAATGCACTTAACTTCAACAAATTTGTTGAAGGCTACAACATTCTCAAAGAAGGCGAACTTAAAATAGAATCTTTTGATGAAACCGAAATTAAGGGTACCGTCACAGCCAAGGAAGACTGCCTTTTCTACACATCCATTCCCTACGACGAAAGTTGGCAGATTTATGTAGACGGAAATCGTATCAGCACCGAAGAAATGCAGGAATGCAAAATCGGCAACGGCTTTATCGGATTCTACCTCACGGCAGGCAACCATAGTATCGAGATGAAGTATATGCCGCGAGGACTGATAATCGGTTGCATTATTACCGCTGTAACCATTCTTGCTCTTGTTCTTATGCTGTTAATCCTCAGAAAGCAAAAGACGGTTGCGGGCATACTCAAAGGATATTCGGATTCATCCGTGCTCGAAACAATAACGGTAACGCAACCAAACGATGCTGAAATCGCGCCTTCTCACAGCAATACAGACAGCAAACAATAGTTTCAGGCACAGCTTATCAACCATAAAAAAACTCCTATGGTAGAATTAAAGAAACTACCATAGGAGTTTTTTTATCCGGAGTATTCAGACAGATACAAGATTATAAAGAAAAATCGAATTAAAAATTACTGAAACCGACAACAAAGTAAGACCGTTTTCAAAGACCGATACACCTCATTCAGAAATAATCAGCGAATCCAACCTAAACAAAAACTGACTCCGCTCGAAAAACGAAGTCAGTATGTTTTAGTAAAATATTTCTGCCATAGAGTCTGCCCGCTCGACACGGAGCAACTCAACCCTACAAGCTTTTTAAGCTATCACTATGCTCTCAATTCTGCATATTCAGATGCAGTCATAAACACTGCCTTCGGAATCTTTGAAGTAACGGAGGTCTGTGCATCACTCGGACAATCGATCAGATAATATTCGCTGAAATTTCCGAGAATCGAGCTATAATCAAAGCCAGGATAATATCCAATTGCTATCGATTTACCTGATATTTTGCTAAAATCAAATTCTGTAATGGGATTTCCGTAAATGATAAACGATTTTAATCTGCAATTAGGCATTACCATTGAGCTTATATTGTTATTGCTGATATCAAGATAAGTTGAGCTGCTAAAAGTCGGCAGTGATTCAACTGAAGTCAGCTTATTTGATGAAACGTCAAGGTAGTAAATTCTTGTAAGGTCTTCAAGACCTGAAAGTGATTCAATATCACAGCCGGAAGCATACAGGTTTGTAAGCTTTGTGCAATTCTTTACGAAATCAAAAGACTTGACATTTTTACAACCGTTAAGAGATAATTTTTTAAGCTTTATGCAGTTACCAATCGGTGAATAATCATTGACTGCATTTCCGTCAATATAAAGCTCAGTGAGTGTATTTGACGAATTCGAAACAAAGCTTAAATCTATGGCTTTTTCAGCTGAATTAGATTTAATGGAGAGCTTTGAAATGTAATTACAGGCCTTTAAAGCACTGCAATCCGTAACCCTGTTGTCATCAATTTCCAACATCTTTAATCTGGTTGCGGCCTGTAACCCGTTAAGACTGCTGATCTTATTGGAGTTTGCATAAACATCAGTGAGTGCCGTACATTTACCCAACGGATCGAGCGACTTTATATTGTTGTAATTCATACTGATTATCTGAAGTCTGGTACAGGAGGATAATGCTGAAATATCTTCAACCTTGTTGGAATCGAAATAAATCGACGAAAGTTTTTTCAGATCCGATGCAAAGGAAATATCGCTTACCGAACAACCCGAGAAAGAAAGAGCGGTCATCGAGTCACCCAAAGCTGACAATTCACTCAAATCCGTAATAAGCTTGTTATCGTCAACATTGACGGAAGATAATTTTGCAGACTCAAAATCAATACTTTCAATATGTTTATCATTGAGATTACAGTTGTTGAGCATAAGAGTATCAACAGACTCGGGAATCCAACTGAGGTCTTCATCGGGGAACGTACAGCCGGTAAACTGTATATACGTTACGTTTTCGAGTTTTTGTATTGCTTCGATATCTTCGGATGTAACCTTGTAATCTCTTACGTAAACCGAATTGTCGTCTTTGTCATATACTTTTCCGGCAATTTTCACCTCACTCAGACGTGAAAAAACAATACTGGACAAAACCAGAAGAACGAAAGCACCGGCAAGTGCACCCCAGACAATTTTGGATTTACTCTTCTTTTTCTGGGGCACTTCCTTTTCTCTGAGGATTTCAGGAATATCGAACTGTAATGATGTTCCGTCAGAATCCTTCTTTATATCAAGCGGTTCCGGTTTTTTTTCTTCCTTTGCGGAAGTTTCGGAAACACCCGGAATAATAAACGGTTCATCATCCTGATTCAATGAAAACT
Organism: Acutalibacteraceae bacterium; assembly: GCA_045536955.1. GTDB lineage: Bacteria > Bacillota > Clostridia > Oscillospirales > Acutalibacteraceae > UBA8612. Next base: position 21,765 of record JAZSOM010000010.1, on the reverse strand, counting down.
TTTCCTTAATCTCGTCAATCAGCTTTTCGACTGCCGCCGCTTTATTCTCATAAGCAGCAAAACTTTTTGTATTGGAAAGATAAAATCTGTATTCATCTTTAACTTCACATTTTTCAATTTTATACTGATAGATTGTCTTATCCTCGTTAACTGCATAATCAAGCTCACGCAGAGTCCATTTGGACGTCTGTGATTTGTCAGACATAACAAAAACGAGAGACTTGCAATTTTTGATGGCATTTGTTACCTCTGATGAATATGCAGAGACATCGGAAAGCGAAGAAGGTGCCATCCAACAAGAAATACCGCTTTTCTCAAGCTTGGATCTGAGCCATTCAGCTTCTTTTATTTCTTCACTTTTGTAGCTTATAAATACGTCTTTATTTCTCATAATCTGTCACCAATCCAAATCTGATATTTATTTACGCACAATTATTCTAAAGTAACATACCCATTATTTTTGTTATATTATATTCTCTGACCACGGTAAAAGTCAACCCAAATAATTGTTTTTACCAAACAAACAGATATTATATCCGCAATAATGATTTTATCAATTGATATTGAATGTATGTTATGATATACTGAAAAAAACGTTGATCGGAGGGATTTTAAATGTCGGAAAAATGGTTACAGGCGTGGGGACAAGCCCACTCGGCACTTTCTTTTTTCTACTATCCATCCTCTAAAAAGACTTACAGAATGATACTGCGGGCTGACGTTTCAGGCAAAAAAATCAGAATGGAATTGTCTAACGAGTATGCAAAAACCGACGTTTTTATCGGTGAAATCACGGTGGCGAAATGCTCAGAAGACGGTACTTTAACCGATAACATTCACAGAATATCGGCTAAAGGTAAAACTGCATTCCGCATAAAAGCCGGCGAAATTCTAACAACAGACAATACCGCAATAAACATAAACAGCGGTGAATATCTGAGCATCAGCATTTATGTTGAAAAAGGAGCACTCCGCAGCGGTAATCTTATAGACAACGTTGAACTTATTACCGCAAGGGGCAACAAAACTCACAGTAAAACATTAAAAAACCAACGAAGACCGCGCGACTCTGTACGCGAATTTGCCTCAAATGTGCTTGGCATGTATTTTCACAAACCGATACCACTGTTTCAGTCGATACAGTTTCTTAATGAGGAAAACGCCTCTTCAATTATCGTATTCGGCGATTCAATAAGTCAGCAGGGATATTGGACAAATGCGTTTGCCAAGCGAATAACAGAAGAATTTCCCGGCAGATATTCAGTTGTAAACAAATCAATAATGGGCAACCGCATACGGCTTGATTTCCATCGAATGTTTATCTGCAAAGGTCTTTTCGGTATAAGTGCGCTTAACAGACTCGAGCGTGACGTTCTCAATTATGACGACTGTGAATATGTTATTTTTGCACTGGGAACAAACGATTTCCTTCAGTACGGAACAATTTCCGCGCCTAAATCAGAAAAGCCGACCGCAAAACAAGTTTTCGATAAAGTTACGGAAATAGCTGCAAAACTTGAAAGCAAAGGCAAGAAAATGATTATTTTCAATGTTATGAATTTTGGCGAATGTTTTGATTCAAACACGGAAAAAGAAGCCCTCGTTGCCCGGTTCAATCAGATGATTTATGACAACCGAAATCTGTTCCACGCAATTTACGACCAGGCAAGTCTGACCGTAAATCCCGATAAACCCGGGTGTTCAAGGCTTGAATACCTCGGAGGTGACAAGCTCCATCCTAATAAGGCGGGCGGCAAGCTTGTAGCCGATAACATAGACCTGAGTATATTCAAACCTGACACTAACTGAACGGAGATTAGCAATGAAAAAAATATTGAGAATGTTTTTAACGGGACTTTCAATGCCGTGTATCAGCGCAATGGGATATCCGCACAAATTCAGCTCCGGTAAGTTTCAAAGAGAAAAAAGCGAACCGCTAAAGTTCAATAAAGACGGCTTATTCAAAGTGTTGCACATTACGGATATACACAACGTTGAGCCGATTATGGACGACGACGAAAACAGAGCAATTCCGGAAAGCTGCGATATTGAAACGCTAAACGTAATCGAAAAGCTTGTTGAAAGAACCAATCCGGACCTTGTTGTTTTCGGCGGAGACAATATCAGCGGATACTGGAAAGAATTCACCTACAACTACGTTCAAAGCACAATACAAAAAATTACAGAGCCGATAAGAAAACGTAACATCCCGCTTTGTGTTGTTTTCGGCAACCACGACGGTGAGGAGGGCTACCACACTGAATTTCAGATGATGCAGTATATGGAATATCCCAACTGCCGCTCAAATCTTAACGATGCAGATGTTTACGGATGCGGTAACTGCTGTGTAACAATAAAAAGCAGTGACGGTAAAAAAGATGCCTACGCAATCTGGCTTATCGACTCAAACGATTATCAGAGAATTGAAAACGGTGAGCTTCGCTATGACTGCGTTCACGACGATCAGATTGAATGGTACGAATCAAAAGCAGCCAAGCTTAAAGAAGCAAACGGCGGCAAACCTCTGCCTGCAATACTTTTTCAGCATATACCCGTACAGCAGGAGCTTGACGGTTTCGCCACCGTTACATCAAAGGACGAATTTACCTTTGAACGTGATGGGAACTATTACAAATTCGGTCACAAAATAATCGATGGAAGAATCAGGGAAGTCCCCTGCCCTCCCAATATGGAATCTGACCACCGTAACCAGTTGGAAAGCTGGAAAAAAACGGGCGATATAAAAGCTGCTTTTTTTGGTCATGACCACATAAACGATTTTCATATAAACATAGACGGTATTGATATTTATCAGACACTCGGCGCAGGATATTTCACATACGGAAAAGAAAGAGGCGGCAGGCTGATAATACTCGATGAAAACAATCCCGACAAAATTTTTACCGAGTCAATTGAAATTGAAAGAATAACAACAGAAGATATATAATTACGGTTGACACGGATAAACAGTATAAAGTATAAAGTATAATTCAAAACAAATAAAGTTACAGGAGAATAACTATGAAAAAACCTGCAATCTACTTCGGCGAATTCAGACAGTATGACAAAATCTTTCTCACTGCTGAGCACGGAATCGACACAGAAAACGTCCGTTCCGTCGCGTTTGATGGTGAAACACTTTATGTCGCACAGCCTGACTGCCTTGTTGAAGTCAAAGACGGAAAACTCAAAAAGACCGTAGCGAACGTAAGCAAAATTTTCTCAAGAAGTGGCAGACTTTTTGCCTGTACCGAAAATACACTTGCAGAACTCAAAAACGGCAAGCTCATAAAAATTGCCGATTTTGATACTCCGGTTGTTGATATTTCCGTTGCCCTTGACGGTTCGCTTTGGCTTATTACCCAAAAGAGCCTTTACCTTATGGACGGCAATGAATTCAAGCACATCGTAGACGTACCGGAAGACACTGTTTGTCTCGCAGCACGCGACAACGCTTCAAGGTATGCCGAAACAGTTTACATAGGCTGCAAAGAGGAAGGCCTTCTCTCAATGAAAGGCAAGCGCCGCCATTGGGCTGAAATGACACCGGATATGTCAGGTGTTCTCAGCAAGAAAATCAACTGCATCGCACTCGACGGTCTCGGACACCTCTGGGTAGGCTCAGATAACGGTCTCAACATATATGACGGCAGAAATTATTGGTTTAACGGCAACGATTTCTATTCCGTGCCCGATGGCTCGTTTAATGATATGTATTTCACCGCTGACGGTAAGAAGTATTTCGCAACAAACACAGGTGTAATCACACTTATTGAGGGCAAAATTTCCTATTTCTCATACGGCGCCTGGCTTATGCATCCGACGGTTACAAAAATCGCCGTATCTGATAACGGCACAATCGCCGCTGTAACGCCCAGAGGAATCAGCATTATTACGTCAAAGCTTATGACTCTCGAAGAGAAAGCTGCTCATTATGATGAGATGGCTGTCAAGTATTTTATGAGAAACGAAGGCTATCAGGTAACACGCAAGCTTCGCAAATACGGTGACATCGAATCGGGCTGGCTTCCCAACTCCGATAACGACGGCCTTTTCACAGGTCTTTACTGCGCAAGTCAGTGTTTCCGTTACAGCGTTACGGGCGACGAAACGGCAAAAGCAAACGCCAAGAGAGCCGTTGAAGCAATGATCAAGCTTACCGAAATCACAGGTAAGCCGGGCTTTACGGCAAGAGCCACAAGATACTCACACGAAGAAAATTTCTGCACGGGGAACCGCGAAGAATGGCATATCTGCGAGGACAACCCCGATTGCGAATGGCTTGGCGAAACTTCAAGTGATGAAATGACGGGGCACTACTTTGCATACGGTATCTATTATGATCTCGTTGCCGACGAAGATGAAAAGAAAAAGATAGCAAACACCGTAAAAACAATCACAGATCATATTATCGACAACAACTTCCATCTCACTGATGTTGACGGCATTCCCACAACCTGGGCAAACTGGGAGCCCGACCTTCTTAACAACGATGACAGGTGGTACTACGAAAAAGGCACAAATTCACTTGAGATTCTCTCATTCCTCAAGACAACATATCACGTAACAGGTGACGAGAAATACAATCAGGTGTTTGATATGCTTATTAAGAAGCATCACTATGCAATGAACTGTATGCAGTACAAATGCGAGGATGCTCACGTAGCACATATTGATGATCAGCTTGATTTCACAAACATCTATCCGCTCATCGTTTATACCGATAACAATTCACATAAAGAGATTTTCAAGATGGGACTCACACACCACTGGGAATATGAAAGAGTAGAGCGCTCTCCCTTCTTCAACATAGTATACGGTGCTCTTACCGAAAACTGCTGTGACATTGAAAACGCGGCAAAATCACTTTCTGAAATGAATCTTGATCTTGTCAGATGGCCTATTTTCAACAGTTACAGAAAAGATATCGTCTGGGATACAGAACAGGAAGCAATGGGAATTCCGCCTCAGCTCAAACACCCTGTCGAATATTCTTCAAGAGTGCTTGTTCACTACGACGGTAATCCGTTTGTTTGCGATTCGGGCGCTGAGGAATTTATCAACATAAACACAAAAGTTGTCAACCGCACATCCACCCTTCCCGGCACTGCCGGAGCGAACGGAACAAGAGTTATGATGCCTTATATCTACCTCCTTCCCTACTGGATGGGCAGATATTACGGACTTATAGGCGACTGATAACAAGCAACACAAAAGGCTTTCACAGATATAACTGTGAAAGCCTTTTATAAATTCCCGATATTCGAATATATTTAAGTGAAATTTGACTTTGACGAGATACAATCACTTTTCAACGGGAATAAAATATAAGGAGTAACCATCTAAACTGACAGGCAAAGTAGGAATTTGCGTTCCGTTATAATACTCTGTCGGAGCAACTGTGGCATAACCTTTGATACCGTCGATTATAATTTCATAATCTGTTCCTCTGGGTGTTTTCTGTTGCACTTTATAAGTTCCGCTGTAAGTTTTATTGTTTGTTGTATCGTTAACCGTTATCGTACCGTTATCGGCTGTCAACGTAATGTTGACGATTTTGGCATCCGGGTGTATATCATCTGCTTCGCCGACAGCAATAACAAACTCGTCTTCCTGAAGAGGATCAGCATTTTCGTTCATAACAGCTCGCATCTTCCACTCATAATCTTCTATTGCAACTACATTGCTGCTGCAAGCCGACATACTCAAAATAACGATTGTGAGCATAATTAAACATATCAGCCTCTTCAAAAATCCGCGCCTCCGTTCTTAACTTACCGTCAGCCTTCAGGGTCATACATCATATAATAGTTATCTATACCCTCACGTTTCCAAAAATCGTGCTTAATCACCTTGAAGCCAAGTTTCTCGTAGAATTTCACGTTTCGGGGATCTTGCGCTTCCAAGCCCAATTTATACCCCTTGGCGGTCAAGTCTTCAATGCCCTGCTTTATCAGCTTGCTTGCAATTCCTTTCCCCTGATGCTCAGGTGAAACAAAAACAGGCGAAATAATATACGTATTCTCCGGAAACACCTTAACGTCAAGATGAGAATAAGCCATAAGAGTTTTTAGCGTTTTAGGCCAATACATCCAGAGAAAAAACCAATTCGGGTACATAAGAAAATCTATAACACCGTATTCATTATGTGCTTCACGCCAAACACACAAACCGCGTTTTTCTTCATCGATATAGATATAGTCCTCACGGTTTGAGGTTGCAAGACGCTCAATCATAAAGTGATAAACAAATCTTTTGCGGAATTTTTCGCTTTTGGTAACGTATTTGTGTACGGGATCATTAACATAAGCCTCCGCAGCCATACGCGCAAAATATTTAAGGTCATTATTGTCTAAAGGTTTTTTCTTCAATTTCATCACCGTAACCAATATATCATAAAACACCGCACAAAATCAACATCAAACCGCATTTTGCTACTTGCCACCTTTTCCGTCAAGTGTTAAAATATAAACATCAAAAGTAACGGAGTGATAAAGCTATGCTCAAAAAAAGACAGGTACATCTTGATTTCCATACAAACGGCACACTTCCGATAGGAAAGAATTTTTCCAAAGAACAGTTTCAGACTGCACTTAAACTCGGCCACGTAAACTCGATAACCGTATTTTCAAAATGCCACCACGGTTGGTCTTACCATCCGACCGAAGTTAACGAAATGCATCCTGAGCTTGATTTTGACCTGCTTGGCGCACAGCTTGAAGCGTGTAAGGAAATAAACGTGAACGCCCCCGTATACATTTCGGCAGGTTATGACGAAAAAGAGTATGAAAAACGTCCGGAATGGCGCTGGAAATTTTCACCCGATAAAAAAGAGCAAGAGGAATACTACAACGAAACACATTTCCACACTCTTTGCTTCAACACAGGATACCTCGATTTTCTGTGCGCACAGATTGAAGAGGTTATGGTAAAGTATAACCCTTGCGGAATTTTTCTCGATATTATTGCGCCCAGAGTCTGCTACTGCGAGAAGTGCATTGCAGATATGAAAAAATACGGTCTTGATATTGAAAGCGAAACTGACAGAAATAAATTCGCAGAAACTGTACTCGATAATTACCTGAAGAAAACGAATGCCGCTGTCAGAAAACACAGCGACACGGCAACAATTTTCCACAACAGCGGTCACATACCCAAAGGAAATTACGGCTTTATCGAAGCAAATACTCACCTTGAGCTTGAAAGCCTACCCACGGGTGGCTGGGGTTATGACCATTTTCCCCTTTCCGCCGCTTATGTTCGCACACTCGGTAACAAAGATTACCTTGGAATGACAGGCAAATTCCATCAAAGCTGGGGTGAATTCGGCGGATTCAAGCATCCGAATGCCCTTATATACGAAACCTCACTCAGCGTTGCAAACGGCGCCGGATGCTCTATCGGTGACCAGATGCATCCTCTTGGCGAAATGAATATGGCAACATACGGCCTTATCGGAAAAGCATATTCACTTATCGAAGAAAAAGAGCCGTGGCTTGAAGACGCTGTTAACATAGCGGATATTGCTGTTTTGAGCGCAGAACCGCTCACAGGCAGCAACAACGTTAAAGCAGACATTGGAGTCAACAGAATGTTGCTTGAAGCAAACCGACTCTATAATTTCGTCGACAGTACAATGGATTTTTCGGCATATAAACTGCTTATTGTACCCGATGTACCGGGTATCAGTGACGAAACAGCAGGAAAGATCAAGGAGTACATCGAAAACGGCGGCAAACTTATAGCAAGCGGTGAATCACTTGTAAAAGACGGTAAGTTTATGATCGATATCGGTATGGATTATCTCGGCAGAAACGAATTTGAGCCAACATATCTTATCCCCGAATATGAGACAGCCGATGGAGTTACCGAATACATTATGCGCTGCAACTCCTACAAATTTGATGCTCCGAACGGAGAAACTGTCGCAAATATGCAAAACCCGTATTTCAACAGAACGCGTGAACATTTCTGCTCTCACGCTCATGCACCCAACAATCCGCAGGAAACTTTTATCGGTGCATCAATAAAAAGTAATGTCGCCTATATCGGCTGGGACATTTTCACGGCATACGCAACCCACGGTCATCTGTGCTTCAAGGAGCTTTTCACAAGCGTGCTTGATAGAATGATGGCAGATGAATACACGGTAAAGGTTGACATCCCCGACAAAGCAGTTGTAACCTACACCAAGCAGGCACAACACAAGCGGAATATACTTCACCTTCTGTTTGCTCACACAACGGTCAGAGGAAGCGGAACAGAGGTTATCGAAGATACCGTACCGCTTTATAACGTTCACTGTTCCGTAAAATCAGAAAATAAACCGTCAGAGGTTTATTTGGCCCCTGAAGGTCAAAAAATTGACTTCACTTATGACGGTACCTTCGTAAACTTCACCGTACCTAAGGTTGATATACATCAGATGGCTGTTATAAAGGTATAAACTTTTCAAAAAACAGATGCTGTAATATGCAAAAAAACGGGGAATTGAAATAATGGAAAGCAAAATTAAAGACGGTGCATTTTATAGAGTGTTTTTTGCAATGACAATTACGATGGCTTTGCAAAATGTTATAGTTTTCGGAGTAAACCTTGCTGATTCCGTTATGATGGGCGCATACAACGAAACTGCACTAAGCGGCGTTGGTATATGCAATAACGTCCAATTCTTTCTTAATATGGCCGCTTCCGGCATTGCCTCCGGTATGACGGTTATTGCCTCACAATATTGGGGGCAGAAAGATAAAAAAACCATTTACAAGGTATCGGCAGTTGCGATATGGATAAGTATTGTTTTTTCTCTGCTTATCTTCGGCTTTGCGGCTGTTGCACCCGAAACTCTCATCAGATTGTTTACGGACAAGGAATCAGTTATCGAGCAGGCTGTGCTCTATCTTGATATTATAAAACATTCATACCTTATGTTTGCAGTAACAACCGTAATGCTCGCAATTCTCAGGAGTGTTGAAACCGTTAAAATCGGCTTTTACGTATCTCTTTCATCATTTGCAATTAACATTCTGCTTAACTATATGCTGATTTACGGCAAATTCGGTGCACCGGAAATGGGAATAAGAGGCGCCGCAATTGCAACATTAGCTGCAAGAGCGATTGAGCTTACAGTTGTGGTAATATACATACTCTTTATTGATAAAAAGCTGAAAATGAAGCTCCGCGACCTTTTTGCAACAGATAAGCAGATGTTCAAGGATTACTTCAAAACAGGTCTTCCGCTTATGATGAGCAGCGTTTCCTGGGGAATTGCGATGAGCATTCAGGGTGCAATCATCGGCAGGCTTATAGAAAGCGCCATTGCAGCAAACAGTATTGCTACAACTATTTTTCAGGTTGCAACAGTTATTGCCTATGCATCAAGCAACGTCGCCTGCGTGCTTATCGGTAAAACCATCGGAGAAAACAAACCGATTGAACTTATCAAACGCCGCAGTAAAAACCTTCAGCTTATATTTTTGCTTATAGGAGTAATATCCAGCGGCATTCTTCTGCTTACCAAGAATCTGATAATTGATTTTTATAATGCGGCTCCACAGACAGTGGAAATCACTAACAAGTTTATATGGGTGCTCGCCGTCACTATTATCGGCACCTCCTATGAAGCACCAAGCCTTTGCGGAATCGTTTCCGGCGGCGGCGACACATCGTTTGTTCTGAAAAACGACATAATTTTCATGTGGCTTATAGTATTGCCGCTCAGCATACTCAGCGCCTTTGTATTCAAATTCCCGGTCGTAGTCACCTTCGCCTGTCTTAAAGCAGACCAGGTGCTTAAATGCGCAGTTGCAGTTGTGAAGGTCAACAGATTCAACTGGATAAAAAAAGTAACAAAGAAAACATAAATCAAGGTAAAATCATCGAAATAATCAGAATAGAATATTGACGTTTTATAAAATTTCTTGATTTCTGACAAAATTGTAGTTTAAGCCCTGAAGCTGTTGACATATCAACAGCTTCAGGGCTTAGTTATGTGTTTCATATTATCACCTGCAAATTCTTATTTGTTGTGATAAATTTAACATATATAAAGCTAAAATCAACATTCAAATCGTCAGCTATGTTATTGTTTTGAATATATGTATATGCTATACTGTTGGGCAGCGACTAAAGAAAGGTCAACATTATGCAAAAGGAATTTAAAAAAGGATTTTCAGACGGTATACCTATCGGGTTAGGATATTTTTCGGTTTCTTTCGGTTTTGGCATTTTAGCTATGAGTTCCAATATTTCTGCTTTTTTTGCATGGCTTATCTCCGCAACAAACCTTACCTCCGCAGGTCAGGTAGCAGGAGTTGAAATAATAGCTGCATCAGGTACGATCGTAGAAATGATTCTTACACAGCTTGTTATAAATTTAAGATACTCTTTAATGGGTTTTTCTTTGACGCAGAAACTCGACAGCAGCTTCACCACACCAAAAAGGCTTTTGTTAGCCTTCGGTATCACCGACGAAATTTATGCCGTAGCAATATCACAGAAAGGTAAGATTACCGCATCATATATGGCGGGACTGATAGTAATACCTTTTATCGGCTGGACTTCAGGCACAATTGCAGGCGCACTGACCAATCAGCTGCTGCCTGAAATAATAGCAAACAATATGGGAATTCTGCTTTACGGTATGTTTATTGCCATATTTATCCCTGCCGCCAAAAAGAGCAAATCCGTTCTTGTTGCCGTAATCATTTCTGCAACTGCAAGTGTATTGTTGAAATACTTTTTTCCCTTTATAAGCAGCGGATTTTCAGTAATTATAAGCGCAGTCATTGCCGCCGTCATCTGCGCAGCTTTATTCCCTGTTAAAGAAGAGGAAGAAGAATTATGAGCATAATAATTTATATAGCCGTAATGGCAGGCGTAACATACCTTATCAGAATGATACCTTTTGCGGCAATCCGAAAGCAAATCAGGTCCAGATTTATCAAAAGCATCCTTTATTATTTACCTTATGCCGTACTTGCGGCAATGACAGTTCCTGCGATTTTTTATTCAACAGGAAATCTAAAAAGTGCAGTCGTCGGTACAGTTGTTGCAGTTGTTGTAGCTTTTTTTGAAAAGCCACTGATAATTGTCGCTTTGGCGGCTGCCGCTTCGGGATTTATCGCAGATTTTATAATCTGAACAAGCTGAAAATTCCCATTCGGTAACATACATTGTTAAAAGGAGTACGAACAAAAATGTCCGTACTCCTTTTGATTTTGCCGCAGGTAACTATGTTTTATGGAAGGTGCCCGCTTAAAGTGCTCTTTCCTTAGCGTCATTTCTTGTTTCAGAATCGAATCTCGATAAATTGGAATTTGCTGATTTGTGTAATATCGGTTATTTTATTTATTAACACAGCGAAGCACTGCATTGCCGTCACGGCAAAATTCAACAACGTTTATTGAAATATTATCAAGAGAAAATCTGAAGATATGCGGTTTAACCCCTACGGCTGTGGGGATAAGATATTCAAGAAATCCATGGTGGCTGAAAACCGCAACACGGTCACCGAAAGAAAATCTGCTTTTGATGTAAGAAATCACTTTTTCTGCGCGGATAACATTATCTTCAAAAGCCTCACAGCCAAATTCATAACTCTCTGTGCCGTAAAGCTTTTCACACATTTTTGCGTTTTTGTAATATTGACGGAGATATTCTTCACTGCAGCCGTAATAACCGGGTGTGCAGCCGCATTCCACAAGCTCAGGACAGATTTCAATCAAAGGCTTGTCAGGCTTTGCATTGCAAACGCCGACAGCAGTTTTAAAACTGCGCAACAGAGAACTTGTTATATATGCATCTATCGGCAAATCCTTAAGCTTTTCGCCTAACTCAACGCACTGCTGTTCACCTTTTGCGGTAAGCTCGCCATCACTCGGATCTCGGTCTCCGATATCATCATAATCTGTTTCGGCATGTCTGATAAAAATAATTTGTAATGAGTTATGTTTTTCCATATTTTCACCTTTTGATTTCTGTTATGTTTGATTATAAAGATCTTGGTTGCTGTTCTGCTAAAAGATAGTCTCAATCCGACAAATTCTTATTTGTCAATCTCATTATAATTCCCTCCTGCTGTTTTTGCAACACTTGAACTGATGTTTAACAAGATATATAATCTCATTGCACCGAACGATGAAGAGATAAAATTCTGACGAACAAAGAAATCTTTATCCGGTTGACAGTCTCTGACCCGACTAAAGCGGGTTATAAAGAATGGTGGCTACCGAATTTTCAGGAGTGCTTGTACCAGATGAATATGAAGAGTTGATAAAGAGTTTACTATATGCTACAATAAGCATTGTTAATACTATAATTCAATCCACAAGGAGAGATATGTATGAAAAAAACAAACAAGATTTTATGCTTTCTGCTTACGCTTTCGGTTGTTTTCTCATCTATGGGATTTTTCGTTTTTGCGACTGAAGGCGAAAAAAATTATTACTATATCGATTCCGTTAACGGTGACGATGCAAACAGCGGCACCGATATAGACAGCCCCATAAAAACCTTATCGGGGCTTAAAGATCCTGTTATTAATGCAGGCACCCATTTCCTTTTCAAAAACGGCGGCGAATATGAATGCGCCGTAACGCTCACCTGCAGCGGCACAAAGGAAAACCCGATTGTTATTTCTTCTTACGGTGAGGGCGAAAAAGCAATACTGAAAACGAACGAAAAAACAGAAGTTTTCCGCTTTTTTGACTGCTCTTACATAACGGTATCAAACCTGCACATCAAAGCACCCAACGGCGGCGGAATATGGATTGATACCCTTAATCAGACGAGTGAAGGCATTGTTATTGACAATGTTTATTTCACAGATATGCAGAACCACAGAGTAAACAGCCGTGACAATTTTTCAAACGGTGCGTCAGGTGCAAGAGCGGCGGTTATGGTCAAAGGCTTACCTGCAAGGTCGAGATATGCCGTAAATAACCTTACAATAAGAAACTGTGAAGTTTACAACTGCGGCAACGGCTTTATAATCTGGGGCTCATGGAACGATAAGCAGGAGTGGTGGACCAAAAACGAAGAGGATATCGACCCTGTATTCAACAAAGGTTTGCTGATTGAAGGCTGTTATTTACACGAAATGGATGCTGAAGCAGTGCTTGTCGGTATGTGTGACGGTGCGCTGGTCACAAACTGCCGCGCCATCAACTGCTGTCAGGGTCCCGGAACAAACGAAAACGGTGAAATACTTTATTACACCGCCGCAATGTGGTTCTGGGGAAGCGTAAACAGCACAATTCAATACTGCGAAATTGCAGGTCAGAAAAATGTCGGCGACGGTATGGCGATTGATTTCGATTCCTATTCGCATAACTGCACATATCAGTATATCTATTCCCACGACAATATGCGCTTTATCTGCAACTGTCCCTTCCACAGCGGGCATAAAAACAATACTGTACGCTACTGCCTGTCCGTTAACGATAACGGCGGAAGAAGCAGAATTTCAGCTAATCCCGGTGAACACGGACTTAAATTTTACAACAACACAATAGTTAACTGTGCCGATTTTTATATGATAGATATGTATGATTCGGTTATTGCAAACAACATTATCGCCCCTGCCGACGGCTACGTTGTGGTTTGCGATACGGCGGATTATTTCCGTGACGGCAATGTTTTTGCAAACAACTGCTACTACAACACCGCAAATCCGTTCTGCGACCTGTTTTCAAAAAACACCGTTCCGGGCTTTGTAGGCAATGATTTGACATCGCTTGAAAGTTTTATGCTTTCGGCAGACTCACCGCTTATCGGTGCCGGAATTGAAGTTGAGGGCAACGACCTGACAACCGATATTTTCGGCAATAAAATAACGGGCAACAACATCGGCTGCTACGGCGCAGACGGTGAGGACGCTGAATACGAAGGCGAAAATATTATCGAAAAAATTATAAGATTCTTCAAGGACCTGATTAACAGAATCATCCGTGAATCAGACGGACTTAAAGATTATTGATAAACATAAAAATGTGTGTTATATCTGTCTGAATAAATTTTATGTTATGAATGAGGTGTTATTGTGTCCCTGTTTAACAGAATAATCAGTTTTTTAACAGCCTTGATAATTGCGGTTTTTCCGTCAATTGGTGAAAAGCCCGAAGTTCCCGAATATTTTGAGGATGACCCGCAATACGTTGTATTTATGGTAACAAATGTGCATTACCTGAACCTTGAACCTTATGTAAAGCAGATGGTTGAACTTCACGGTGAAATTAACCCTGGTTCAAAGCGCATGTATGCTTTCGGTGTTATTGGTCCTATGTGTCTGACTCAGTCCATTGAGCAGATGAACGAAGAAGTCAACTACGTTTTTTCACTTGCAGAGAAATATAATGTTCCGGTTTATTTCCAGATGGATGACTGCACAAATTACTCCACTTATTTCGGTGACGGTGCAACAATCGATGAAAAAGGCAATAAATTTTATAATGACCCCGAGATGTGCGAATGGATTGCTTTCCCCGAAGAAGATGAAGAATGGGGCGGTCAGTCATACGGTATGCTGCCGAGATGGCATTGCGATTGGAGCGGCGTTCCGTTTGCAACAGCAGGCGGTTTTCCGTGCTTTAATTCCGAAAAATATCTGAATTGGTACTCAAATCAGGTTAAAAACGGCTTTATAGAGCCGCTTGTTGAAAACTACACAAGGCTTAAATCTCAGGGCAAGGCATATCTTTTTGCAGGCATCAACACCGGTTGGGAAACGCAGATTCCCGATTACAGCGGCAGTGATTACGCTTCAATGGAAGATTTTGAGCGTGCACAATACGGTATGCATGCTCTGCACAATATGGGCTATAATGAAGAAAGGCTCAAAAAAGAAGCTTATAAAAACTTGATGTCTGTTGAGGATTATACAAAGCAGCTCCTTTACGGTGTGCTCGCTGATTATATCGAGTTTACCTGCAAGCTTTTTTATGATGCGGGTATTGAACGGCATAAAATAATTTCACATATCGTTTCACTTTCGTCTTATACAGAAGAATACAGCACAATGCGTCCGCCAACATGGGTCTGCATCAATGATTACTGCACACCGGGCTGGACAATGAGCCCCAAGACCTGCCCTTATGACCTTGATGTTCTTTATATGCACTTAGCGCAAAACGGCAGAAATGAATACGCCAACGCAGAGGGTTACGCTCATTATGATGATGTTGAAACCTGCCGTGCTTATTTTGAGGAAAGCCTGCTCGGCAACTCGAAGTTGATTACCGTTTACGGCTATGACCAGGAAAAGGGAGCTTACGGCTATGTGAAAAATGAGGATTTCTACTTTGTTAAGGTCGTTAAGGAATGGCTGAATTACGAGCTCGGTCCTGATTACAAATGGGCCGAAAGACCCGATTTGTCGGTTGATTACGGCGGCTGTGAGCCGTTGGTAAGGTTGAAAATAAAAATTAAAAAGCTTTTTAACTAAATGAATAGGAATCACGTTTTTTGTTTGATTTTATGAGCTGATTCATTCTTTCACAAAGAAATGGCAAACCACTTCAATCAATGCCGATACAGGCAGCGATATGAAGTGGTTTAGTGTTTTTATGGGGATAAGATATTCAAGAAATCCATGGTGGCTGAAAACCGTAACACGGTCACCGAAAGAAAATCTGTTTTTGATGTAAGAAATCAATTTTTCTGCGCGGATAACATTATCTTCAAAAGCCTCACAGCCAAATTCATAACCCTCAGTGCCGTAATGCTTTTCACACATTTTTGCGTTTTTGTAATATTGACGGAGATATTCTTCACTGCAGCCGTAATAACCGGGTGTGCAGCCGCATTCCACAAGCTCAGGACAGATTTCAATCATTAGTTTCAAACCTTAAAACGTAAAACGGTTTTAAAAATACGGGCTGTTCTCTAACAAAGTTTATAACGATTTATTTCCAAAACTCAATTGTTCTTTTTTTAATGTTTCGCCGTTGCTGTCTGTGAAAACAATTTCAATATTTTTATCATTAAAAACATAACCGCAACCTGCAAAATAAACGGGTTTTTTCTTTATAATTGTACTGCCGATCACAACGGGGCAAACGCTGCCGTTGGTGTTCCAGGCGCTGTTTTCAGGATAATATACGTTTAACTCATGCGCGTGACCGCAAATCATAACTTCAGGTTTTACATTTTCTCTGAGAAGCTTTGACCATTCGGCAAAAAGATCCTGCTCAATATCAAACGGAGGGTGATATCTATGAACAAAAGCGTTGTGGGAGATAACAAGCTTGTGTTTAACCCCCTCTGCTTCGTATTCGCTTTCTTTGTTTTCAATTATATTTTTGAGGAAATCTGACTGACGTTCTCTGAAAACATGACAGGCAACGGTGTAACCGTATTCTGCGTGATCATCGCTCTTGTCTTCACCGCAGTCAAGCAGAATTCCCCAGATATTGCCAAGACGGAAGCTGTAATATGTGTTGCCCTGATGAGTAGGTGTATATTCCGCAAACTTCTCGGCAAAATTCCCCCTTAAATCGTGGTTGCCTCTTGAGAAGATTATAGGTTTTTCACCTTTTGTTAAACGGGAACCGATTACATATATGTTCATAAAATTTTTCGGATTACTGCTGTCCTCGATAACATCACCGTTCAAAATCAGAAAATCAATGTTACCGAAAGTTTCTGCAGCTTTTATCGGCTCTTCGATATTGTTGTGAGCATCGGCGATATGATATGCTCTGATGTTGTTTTCGGGGATGGGGTAAAAATTATATGTTTTTTCAAGAACCTTTTTTGTTTTAGAAAAATATGCTTTTCTTATGATGATAGGTCGGATGCAAACCGTATATTTTTTGGCATTATCGAGCTCATCGGCAGGCACTTCAACCCTGTGTATTTTATTCCTTGAACACATAATTCCGTTTGATTCGTCATAATAAATTTTATCGCCGACTTTAACAAAGAAAAAACAGGATTTTTCGCAGGGCATCATAATCTGATAGTGTTTGTCAACTGCAAAAACTGCAGGAGTATGTTTAAAATATTTGCTCATATAAAAATCTCCTTGCGACAAATTTCTATTATTGAGATAATTCTAAACCAGCCTCATAAACACTATTCAGAAGTTACTTCACAATATTTGCCGATGCTGAACCTTGTTTTCGGGAATTTTAGTTTCTTTCCGTGAACGGTTATACCTTCAAGTTCAACCTGAACTGTATTTGTGCTACTGTCAGTACCTGCAATTTTCGGTTTCATATATGAAGTGTAAGAAATGTTCTTGAATACAACGTTTTTAATCTCAAAATTCTCCGCTTGTTCATCATAAATCTTTACAAGTATCGGTCTGCCTTCGTCACGGAATATCTCGATGTTTTCAAAAAGAACACCGTCAATACTGCCTTCGGTCTGCTCTGCTACAACAACAAGTGAGCCGATTCTGTCATTATCCCATATACCATCACGGTAAATTACGGCACAGTCACGGAAAGTCACATCGGAAATCCTCTTGTTGACTTCGCCCGTGATACCGAAGCATCTTGCGTATCCACCCCAGGCAATGCAGTTGGTGAATGTGATATTTTTGCTGTCCATTGTGCCGCCGAGAGCCTTTACCTCGAAGGTGTCATCTGCCACTCTAGCAAAGCAGTTATCAACAGTTACATTGTGGCTGTTACAGATTGCAAAGCCATCGCAGTTACCACGATTACCGATAATATCTACATTATCAATACTGACATCGGTACAGCAATAGGAGATAAACGACCATTCGGGTGAGTTTATGATTTTTACACCGCTGACATTTACATTATTACAGTTGGTGAAAACAACGCCCCTTCTCTCTCGCCTGTCAAGTCGGGTCATATCTATTACACCTCTGCCTGCAAGAGTTATGTTGTTGCAGTTATAAAAATTTATAAACGGATACCTTGTAAGTCCAATAGCATTATCTCCCGGTGCAGTAGGCTCATAAAATTTATTTTCATCCTCGGCACAGGTAATATCATAAAGGTGGTTTGCAATCACGTAAGCCCCTTCACGAAGATAAATAACCAGATCATTGTGTGCAACAAGGTTAACGTAGTCATACTCATACACACCTTTATCAATAACCCAGACATTATCCTCTCCGTATTTCTCTATGTATGTCGCAATTTCTTTTTCCTCATCAACCTTTTCGCGTACCATAAGAGTGTAGCCGTAATATTGATTTGCATTGTTAAAAAGGAAGGTATAGATTCCTGTTTTATTGATTGATGCGGTTACGGTATTGTCTTTGCACTGCGCCTTTACACCGTATGATTCAGGTAACACAACAGCATTTTCAAGCACAACATCAGCACCGGTTATCTCAATGTTGAATGAAAACTCTTCGCTTGAATCAACATAAATTTCGGAGAATGAGTGTAGCGTACCCGTATCGTCAACGCGTATAAAAACCACCGAAGCATAAACAGGGATTTCCTCCCCGCTTACCTTTGCCGTGTAATAAGGCGATATTGTTATGCCGTTTATATCGTCATATCCGCCGGACTGCACATATTCTGGCAGCTGAGCTGAGGCTCTGCCTACAAGCTCCTGCTCGGTAAGACCTGCCTCTTCAAGAGTGATTATTGCTTCATCAGGATATTCAAGATACGAAAAAGCAAAATTCTCACTTTCGGGAAAAACCGTTGCAGGAAACAACAGATTTGAACAAAGAATTGAAACACTTGTGAAAATTGTAATTAAAAATTTAACGATAGCTTGCATTGTCTTTTCCCCTATTCTTTACGCAAACATTTGCTTATATCGACAAATTCTTATTTGTCGAACTGATTATATCACACCTGATGCGAAATTACAATCGGGTACAGGTGTCCCGCCACCACTTATTAACTCTTAACTTCTTACTTATTACTTCACAAAAATCAACCCAAAGATTAGTGAAGAGTGAATAGCGAAGAAGTAAAAAGTAAAATCGACGAACTTCTGTCGAAATTCGTCGATTTTTGGGAGTACGTCTCATTTTAGAACCACAGTTCAACAAATTGGATTTTGTTTTTCTTTATCGTGTTATTGTCAAGCAATAGAACGATGGTCTTTCGGGATACATCTTATCGGGAGTATTCCAAATCGCAGCACTATCAATCTCTTTGATATGCTCTGTTGTTAATTCGCTAACGGAGATCATTTTTCTGTGAACGAAAGGTCTGTTCTCAAATTCATAGTAATCCAACCATACGAGCCATAATTCAATGCTATTCGATTTCTGCAAGGCAGTTTTTATGTATTCAACGATTTGTTTTGCTCTGTCGTCAGTATAATTCCATTCAAGATAAACACCAAAATTTTTGTTGGTGTAATCTTTCACACTCTCAAAGAAATTCAGAAAATAGTTATCATCAGCCCCGCCATCATATATAGTGCCGTTATCAATATTTATTTCAAGCGGATAATCCTGCGACGGTGCAAACTCTGTCAAAGGTGAATCAGAAGCAATAAATCTGCATGCACTCATAACAATCACACTCCTTTGTTAAACAGAAGTTTATTTATCTATATGTACATGAAATCTTCTTCTGTATAGGCTTTCATTGCATTTTCGAAAAAAACACAACATCGTCATCAGATACATCTGTTAAATACATCTCTGTGCCGTAATGCGCACTGCAAAATTTGCGCTGTTCATACTCAACATTGATTGTGAAATATTTTGTCATTTTATTGTATATGCTTTTGTCTGTTGGATTTTCAGACAGCAGCTCTGAAATTAATTCTTCGGAAACGACACCTTTGCATAAATCTCGTAATTATCTTCCGTAGGATTTCCATATATGGAGGCTTGTTGAATTTCAGCAACTTCTTCTTTCCAACATCTGATTTCAAAGTTGTCTCCTATTTGAACGAATATTTAACAAGCTCTTTCCAACAAAATGAGGAAATATGATGATCTATCATCTGCAAACCAATTTCGCGCATAAAACATCTCCGTAAATTGGAATTTATATTCCGATAATTTCTCTTATTTCTTCTGCGTCAATATCATTCAGATTGCGGTTTTGCGAAACCGAGATATACGCCGCCGCACCTGCAGCTTCGCCGATACCGACACAGATAGGCATTACCCTGAAATTGGAGTGTGCCATATGCGTACCTGAAATGTTTCTTCCGCAAAGCAGAAGATTTTCTTTGATTTCAGGAATCAGGCAACGGTAAGGAATCGTATATCCTTTTGTCTGTTTAAAGTGCTTCTGCACGCCCGTTTTGTCAAGTCCTGCACCCGTGATGTTATGAACATCAAAATTGAAGTAAGCATCTTTTACGACATAATCGTCAAATACTTTCGCTTCAAGAATATCCTGTTCATTAAGAGTGTATTTACCTTTGAAATGTCTTGTTTCGCGAATGCCGATAAGTGACGCGGAGCTGATGATAAAACATTTTTCATAGCCCGGCACAAATTCCCGTAGATATTTGACAATATCGTCCATCTGTCTGCGGCAGGTAAGAGTTGCTTTAGTTAAATCCTCTGCACAAGTGCCGTCAATTTCAATGGCATTTGTCATATTGCAGGTGACAATTCCGGGCAGGGTTGATTTATAAGTGAGAATGTGTCCTGCGGGATAAGGAATATGCTGCTTTGCAAGTGCCTGCAGTTCGCCGTTGGGTGTTTCGTAAGTAGATTCAAATGAGCCTAAGAATACGGCTCGTTCGTAATCAACACCGCCAACCTTAAACATAAGTGTTGCAGGCTGCATCTTATTATCGCTTTCTCTGCCGAGAACAAATTCTGCGCCTGCTCTTGCGGCAATATCGCCGTCACCCGTGGCATCTATAGTGATTTTGGCATAAATATCGGTTTTTCCCGACTTGTTTATAACGGATGCGCCGAGTAATTTGTCACCGTCACAGATTGCATTCTCTGCAAAAGTGTAAAACATAACCTTACAACCAACCTCATCAAGCATTTCAAGATAGAGCGTTTTCAGCTTTTCGGGGTCAATTATATTGGTTATTTTATTTTTAAGTTCGCCTTCGTTATTTTCGGCGCTTCGCATTAATATCTCATTAAACAGCGGACTTCCGCAGCTTCCCGTCCAATGACTCATAAGCCCTGAAGTAGAGATTCCTCCCACATCGCCGCTTTGCTCAACAAGAATAACCTTGGCTCCGTTTTTTGCCGCTGTATATGCCGCAGCAAATCCCGAAGGCCCGCTTCCGAGAACCAAAACATCTGTATGTAATTCAAAATTTGCTGTCATAGTCAGCTCCTTATAGTGTGATGTATCTGAAAAATGTATTTATGAACTTGATAAATTCTTATTTGTCGAAACGATTATAACATATCCATTGCTAAATTACAATCGGGTGCGGGTGTCTCGCCTGCACATATTCACTATTACTTCTTACTTATTACTTTCCAAAAATCGACCCAAAAGTTAGTGAATAGTGAAGAAGTAAAATCGACGAACTTCTGTCGAAATTCGTCGATTTTGGGCCTTACTTCCCAATTCTGAACCATAGTTCGTTAATTTACAAATTGTATGGTTTGAATCTAAAAGATATCTATTGCTAAATTACAATCAATCATATTCGTATTGAATTTTCGGAGCAAATCGTGTATAATGGTAAAAAAGTATATTCCTTATCTGCTCCATACTTATAAGCGGATAAGGGTAGGATGGATTATATGGAATTTCAAAACCATTTCCCCATATGGAATAAATTAAATACTGTTCACCGAGAACAGATCCTTGGCTCACTGATAACACGCACGGTGAAGAAAGGAACGGTGATCCACAACGGCGGAGATGACTGCACAGGGCT
>JAZSOM010000028.1:0-15293 GCA_045536955.1 Acutalibacteraceae bacterium | reverse complement strand
TCTCTTAATTCTTTTATTTCTTTTTCATATTGCTTGATGTGTCTGTAATTTCCGGGCATAAAAATTCCTCCTATGATAGTTATCTTGATTCTACCATAGGAGGGTGTTTTTTTCATTGTACGTTTTTTACGGTCCTGTGCAGTTGTCCCCGGGTGGCTCTTTACCTTTTATTGGGTTTATTGTGCTTTTGGTTTTATTCTGAGTGCTTTTTTCTCTTTTGTTATTGCCTTGTCAAGCGTTGCCAGGATGCCAGGAAGGACGAAGATGATGAGAAGCACCGCAGAGAATACGCCGATTGAAATTGTGCGGCATATCTGCGCAACCATCGGGTCGCTGTAAAAAGCGGAGATTATTCCCGTTGCAAGTCCCATAATGAGACCTGAGGTCATAATCGTGTGCATCGAACCCTTGTAGGATGCGGCAAGTGCTTCCTTTTTGGACATTGTCTTTCGTGTTTCGCGGTAATAGTTGGTGAGAAGTATACCGTAGTCAATCGTCGCGCCCATCAGAATACATTCAACAATCAGCAGCGCAAGGAAGTAGATGCTGAAGCCCTGCCAGCCGATAACGGTGATTGTGATGAATACGCCGCACTGAACGAGAAGAACAAGAATTGCCGGAATAATCATCGAGCGGAATGAGATTGCTACGATGATGAAAATTGCAATTGCGGTCAGTATGGTGATAAACACCAGTTCACGGCTGAACGTGTGTGACATTTCGTATGCCATAGGTGAGTTACCGATAAGGTAAAGCTCGTTACTCATGGTTTCTGTTGCCGTTGCCGAAATTTTGTCAAGGAAATTAGTTGTCTGTTCACTCTCAAGCGGATATGAGGTCTGGAGTATCATACGGGAATGGCTTTTGCCCTTGAGCATATCAACTCCGGATGAAAGAGCCGTACCCGCACCGGCAAGACCTGCTTTGACGTCATCGCCTATTACTTGTGAAAACGCCGGGTCGTTGACAAAATCGGTTGAAAGGTGATTGAAAAGCTGCTCAATGCTGAGCTTCCATTCGGGGTTGCCGTTTATGTCGCTTGAAATGAAAAGACAGATAAGATCAACCGTTGCTTTATTAATAACACCTTCACCTGCGAGCGGGGCGAGGATTGACATTATTTCAGTGCTGTTAAGCTTGTTGCCGCTTACAACTGCGTTGACCATAGTCTGTGCGCCGGCAAGTTGTGATTTCATTTCGCTGTCAATCATAGCGGCATATTCGGGTTTATCAAGAGCGCCGCCGTTGAGACAGTTGAGAAGGTTGCTGACTGATACGCGCCAGCTTGTTGTGTCACCGTGCTGTGTTGTGTAGAGCAGATAGAGCTGTCTGAGCTGTGAAACATCCATACCGATAAGGCTTGCAAGCTCGTCGGGCGTGTACGATTTGCCCTCAACCGTGCCGTTGATTATCTTCTGTGCAAGCGGAAGCTGCTGCATATTTTCTTCCGACATCATTGCCGAGAACATACCTGAGTTGTCAACAACGTAGTTGATAACCTGCTGAATGCTCAGCTGACGTGATGCGCCGCCTAAAATATCGGCAGAGGTGTTTTCGTCAGAATAGATGCCGTAAAGCATACGCATCTGCGACGGTTCAATGCCGAGTATATCTGCCATTTCCTCAAAACCTCTCTGTTTTGTTACGGCAGCCTTGTCTGTGTAGGTTTTGAGCATATTTATCTGCTCCATCGTGTTTTCGTCAAACATTGAAGCATAGGTTTCATTTTTTGAAACATCGTTTATTATAAAGTCGGCAAAGGTTGCCATAGTCATTTTGCCGAAGTCGACGCCGCCTCTCTCGCTGTAATAGAGGAGCATCATACCCTCTGCCGCTTCTTCATCCATACCGAAAAAGTCGGCAAGTGATTTTACGCTGAGGGGTTTTGTGAGGTTATCGGAATTGCCGAAGGACTTGAGCTGGTCAAGCTGTGCGCGCATATCTTCTGTAATGAATCCGCTGAACGCACTGTTACCTGCAATATCTTCTGTCAGGAATTTGATGAAATCGCCCATCGTTACGTCCTGAATTTCGCCGCCGTAATAGCTGTAATATATGAGACCGAGCATGGACTCGTCAAGCTCCATACCCTGCGTCATATTCACACCGAAAGCGGAGCTCAGGCTGTCTATTGAGCTGAGCATTTCGGTTGCGGTAAATTCTTTGCCCAGAAGATTTGGATAGCCGAGCGCCTGACTGACGTTCGGATCCGCCTCAAGTTCTTCTGCCATTTGTACGACAGCTTCTTCGTCATCGTTATCATATATCATAACTACCGTATTTGACTGCGGGAACACGTCTGCTATCGGGTCTTGCATTTCCTGTGTGTAAGAAATTTGCGTGTTGCCCTGCATAACAGCGAATGCAATGAACATACCGACAAAAAGGACGGTGAACACATAACGGAATTTATTGCTGAATCTTGCAAGAGCACCCATCGGAACGGCAAGCTCTTTCTTTGATGTTTTTGTGATTATTTTGTCGCAAAGCAGAATAAGTGCGGGAAGAACAGTGAACACGCACATCATACTGATGAATACGCCCTTTGCAAGAACAATACCTATGTCAAAGCCGATTTTGAACTGCATAAATACGAGCATCAGCAAACCGACAACTGTTGTGAGAGCGCTGCCTGCGACAGAGGTGAAGGAGTTGGCGATTGCTTTTTTCATTGCCTCAAGCTTGTCGGGTGTATTACTCTTCTCCTGGCGGTATCGGTTCATCATAATGATGGAATAATCCATTGAAAGAATAAGCTGCAATATTGCCGAAATGGTTTGTGTTACGTTTGAAATGGAGCCGAGAACAATGTTTGTGCCCGCGTTCATAATTACGGCAATGCCTATCGTAGCGAGGAAAAGCAGCGGCTCAAACCAAGAACCGCACATCAGCACCAGAATTACTATGACAATACCGACAACAAGCAGTATCAACCACATTGGCAGCTCAATGTCTGTTGAGTCATCGTTTTTATACTGTATGCCGTAGTCTGTGAATTCCGTCGCAAGCGTGTTTTCAATCGCTTTTTCTTCGTCAGAGCCGTATGCAAACGGTGTGCTGAGAACGAAAAGCGAATAACCGTCTTTGTTGTAGTCGCTGCTGCTGTTATGAGTTACGCTGCTGACGTTTTCGATGCTTTTCAGCTTTTGCAGAAGCTCTGCCTTACTGTTTTCGTCAAGGTCCTTTGCCATTACACGGATGCTTGGCTCCGTCTCTATGGCAGGGAATTCCTCGTTCATAATGTCCATACCGTGCTTCATTGCCGAACTGTCCGGCAGGTATTTTGTCAGGTCTGTGTTTATCTCGACTTTGAGTGACAGCCCTGCGCATACTATGCTCAGTACAAGCGCCGCAATAAGCACGATGTATCTTTTGGATACAATAAAGTCTGCGATCTTTTTCATTAACTTACTCCTGCAAATTTTATGCTGATAATTTTCTAAAGTAAAATTAAAGTAACAAAAATATTATATACCGAAAAGGTGGCAGTGTCAATGTTAAGAAAGTATAATAAAACATTTTTTTGCGCAATTATTTGACAAAATTTTCAAATACCCTATTTTTGATTCGAAAGCGGAAAAATAAACAAGCCTTTATGAAATTAAAGGAACATACAGGTGCCTGCAAAGCACAGACCAATGCTTAACCACTGCATTTTTGTGATTTTCTCTTTAAAAAATATTCTGCCTGCAAATGCCGAAAATATGATGCTTCCTCCTGTAATGCAAGGGTAAAGCACGGTTGCGGGCAATTTTTCCGCGCCGATAAGCTGAAGCATATATGAAACTCCACCGACAATTGCGGACGCAAGCGCAATCGGAAAAATATTTACCGGTGCGGGGAGCTTTTCTTTGGTTTTCAGCTTTAAAAAAGTCAAGGCCACACTGCTCATTATGAACTTCGCAATACCCGAAAGCATAACGAATTCGGTTGAACTGACGGGAGAGTGAAGCGTGTCTGTCTGATGTGCCTTTGATATTATGCTTACCGTACCGTTTAGCAGAAAAACCGCAACACACAGAGCTATCTGAAGCGCAGTCGGCTTTTTTGTGCCGCTGTTTGATAAGGCAACAGCCGATATGATTACCGCAAGACCTGCGATTCGTATAAATTTGAGCGGCTCGTCCAACGCTATCAAGCCGTAAAGGTAGGGCAGAATCATACCGCCTGTCATAAGAAACAGTGTATACATTGCCATATTTCCCATTTTCAGAATCCGGAAACCGATAAGGCTGTAACAAAGTGCAAACAGTGACATTGCAAACGCCATAGTTACGGAAAAAGGAGAAAATGTGAACCTGAAGCCGCCCAACACAAAGAAAACGGCGGCGGTGAAAATGCCGCTGAGCGCGTTGAAACTGAGTCCTGCGACAATGCCCGTGCCCGATTTTTTCTGATATAATTTTGAAAAGGCAAAATCAACCGCCAGAAGAACAGTTGCGCCCAATATAAAAAAGTAGTCCATAAATAATTTCCTCCGCAGGTGATTTTAGCAGAAGCAAAACATTATTTCAATTATTTGTTTGCAATTTGACAGTTTCGGTATATAATCATTTTAGAGAGGGTGATGTTTTATGAAAAAAATTCGTTTCGGTATTGTTGGCACAGGTACTATCGCTCACCGATTTGCAAGGGCGATAGTAAACGTAAGCGGTGCTGAGCTTGTGGCCGTTGCATCAAGGTCGGCAGAAAATGCGAAAAAATTCGGCGATGAATTCAGTATTTCGCATCGATTCGACAGCTATGAAAAAATGGCGCAGTCCGACGTGATTGATGCCGCGTATATTGCTGTGCCTCATTCGGGGCACAAGGACTGCTCGTGCCTGATGATGAACAACGGCAAGCACGTGCTTTGCGAAAAACCTATGGCATTAAACCTTGATGAAGCCCATGCGATGTTTGAATGTGCAAGGAGCAACGGGGTTATGCTTATGGAGGCGATGTGGGCGCGTCTTGTGCCCGGCACTCTGAAAATGCTCGATATAGTAAAGTCGGGTGTGCTCGGCGAAATTCTCGGTGCAGAAGGCAAGTTCTGTTATACTATGGATGAGGATGAGATGGGGCATCACGTGTTCAAGCGGGAAAACGGCGGTGGCTCGCTTCTCGATGTCGGTGTGTACGGGCTTAACTTTGCAAGCTGGTATCTCGGCAAGGATATCGAGGCAATCAATGCGCAATGCTCCGTATACGGCGGAGTTGACAGCCACACCTGCGTGATATTGAAGTATAAAAGCGGTGCAATTGCGGATATATCCTCCGCAATTCTTCTGCGAAAGCCTAACGAAGGCTTTGTTTACGGCAGCAAGGGATATGCTTATCTCCCTCGCTTCTATGCACCGCAGGAGATTATGCTCAATTTTAACGACGGAACGAAGCAAAGGATAGAAACACCCTATGCCGGCAACGGCTTTGAAGAGCAGATTGCTCATTTTTGTCAGTGTGTTGCAGACGGCTTTACCGAAAGCCCTGTTGTCACCGCAGAGCAAACGCTGTATATTACGGCGCTGATGGATGAAATAAGAAAAATGACGGGTATTGTTTACCCGCAGGATAATGTATAAAGCTTAAGCAGTCAGTTTACGGCTGCTTTTTTTACCGCTTAAATCATCGGATAAACCGAATGCTTTACAAATGTTGATTTTTAAAACCGACAAGGCTATGATGTCTTTGCGGGAGGGATGATATGAAATTCAGGCTTTTAATTGATCGCAACCGTGAGGAAGAGGTTATTGTTTACGCTCACGAAAGGAATGCGATTACAGATTCAATAGAGCAGCTTGTTTCGGGCAAAACAGAGATTATGGGATATGATGGCAAAACAGCTGTAAGAATTAATCTGAACGAGGTTTATTGCTTTACCGTGGAAAGTAACAGGATTTATGCTGTCACGGCAAAAGAAAAATTACAGATTAAAATGCGACTTTATCAGATAGAGGAGCTTACCGAGAAATCTTTTGTAAAAATCAATCAGTCCTGTGTTGCGAATATCAGGCTGATTGAGCAGTTTGATGCTTCTGTTTCCGGCACAATGCGCATTGTTTTCAAAAACGGTTATACGGATTACGTATCAAGGCGGCAGGTGAGTAAAGTTAAAGAAAGGTTGGGTTTGTAACTATGAACAGGTATGTTAAGAGCTTTTTTCACAGGGGTCTTATTTTCGGCGGCTTCGGTCCGATTGTAACGTCAATTGTTTTTTTGTGTATTTCTTTTTCTGTTGAGAATTTTTCGCTCAGCGCAAATGAGGTTCTGCTCGCGGTTATTTCAACCTATGTTCTGGCGTTTGTTCAGGCAGGCGCCACCGTATTTAATCAGATTGAACATTGGAGTATAGTTAAATCGTTGCTTTGCCATTTCACAATGCTTCACGTAACTTATTCGGTTTGCTATGTTGTGAATTCGTGGATTCCGTTTGAACCGATGGTGCTGGTCATATTCACCGCTGTATTCACCGTGCTTTTTTTTGTGATATGGGCAACCGTTTATTTTTCGGTCAAGGCAACAAGCAAAAAATTCAATTCAAAACTCAGCGGTTGAAATAGAGGCGTAAATAGTGTTATAATACTCCGAGCAAGGTATAAGAAGGAGTGTTATTGTGAATAATAAAATGAAGTTGCTGTGGCTTGCGCTGCTTTGCCTTTTGGCAATTGGTCTTGCTTCGTGCGCTAATAACACTGATACGGGAGATACACAGGTGAATAATACTTACGAGCAGATTTCAGCCGAACAGGCAAAAGCTCTTATGGACAGCGAAACAGGATATGCCGTTGTCGATGCACGTACGCAGGAAGAGTATGACGCGGGACATATTCCGGGAGCGGTGCTGATTCCCGAATATGAGGTTGCAGACAGAGCGGAAAAAGAGCTGCCTGACAAAAACCGACTTATTCTCGTCTACTGCAGAAGCGGCAGACGCAGTAAAATTGCATCGCAGGCATTGGTTGACCTCGGCTATACAAACGTAAAAGAATTCGGCGGAATAATTGATTGGGAATACGAAACGGTAAAATAAGAGAAAGGCAGGATTTTTCCTGCCTTTTTATGTATTTGCAATGTGCGGCGCTTGTGATATAATGGGAACGGAGGCGAAATATAATGTCGGAAATTTTAGAAGTGATAATGATTGTCAGCTTTGGCGTGTCGTGGCCTTTCAACGTGGTAAGGTCATATAGGGCGCGCACGGCAAAGGGTAAAAGTCCGGTGTTTTTGTGCCTGATTATTTTTGGTTATATAGCAGGTATTGCAGCAAAATTTATGAACGAAGCGTATATGGCGGCAATCGATGAAAAGTGGTACGTTCTTTTCTTTTATTTCCTCAACCTTATTATGGTCAGCGCAGACCTTGTGCTGTATTTCCGCAACAGACGTCTTGACAGAAAGAAAGAACGGATATAAAGCAATATTTTGTGCCTTTACGGCATTTGTTGATAAGATTTTAACCTACGGAGGTAAAATAGAATGCGTAAAAATTTCGGTGCACTTACAAGTGTATACCCTATGCCCGTGTTTATCGTTGCGGCGTATGATGAAAACGGCAAGCCTAACTGTATGAATGCCGCGTGGGGCGGAATATACGAAGAAAAGCAGATTATGTTATGCCTTGCACATTCGCACAAGACAACGAAAAATATAAAGCTAAGCGGCGCTTTTACCGTCAGCATTGCGGATGCAAAGCACGTTGTTGAGGCTGATTACGTTGGCCTTTCTTCAGGTAATAACGAGCAGAACAAAATGGAAAAGGCAGGCTTCACAACGGTTAAATCGGAGTTTGTCAATGCACCAATCATAACAGAGCTTCCTATGACGGTGGAATGTAAACTTATCAAATTCAACGAAGACGGTATCTGCATCGGTGAGATAGCAAACGTCAGCGCGGATGAAGCGGTGCTCGGCGAAGATGGTATGATTGCCCCGTCAAAGCTCGATGCAATTACGTTTGATCCCATTCACCACAGCTATATTACGCTCGGCGAAAAGGTTGGCAATGCTTTTGCAGACGGAAAGACACTCAAATAATAAAGCAATATGAAAGCCCTCTGACTTTTTTGTCAGAGGGCTTTTTTCAAACTAAACAGAGCGGCGTTTAAGCGATATGGCTGAAGTTTATATAGCCGAAGACGAGTAAGCCTGCCATAAGGATATAGAAGAAGGGGAGCACGGTAAGGTCGCCGCCGAAGGAAATGAGGAACTTTTTGAAGGAATTGGATTTTTTCCAGTTTTCCTTGATTCTTTTCGGGCGCGCGAAAGCCACAAGGTCGAAAAGTACGTAACCGACACAGTAGAATATCCATGTTTCCCAAAGCGTATATCCTCTGATTGCCTGAATGACAAGGATAGCCGCACCGAGAAGAATAAGAAAAGCGCGGATGAATTTGATGCCTTTATAGTCGCAATAGCGTTCCAAGCCGTCGTGCTGAGCAATGACGTAATACATTGTAAAGCAGCAGATTATGCCTGCCATTCTGGTTGAGCCGAGCATAATCAGCGCAAGCGGAGCTACCATATAGCACGGTCTTTCCAAAACCTCGACAATGTTCATATCAACCTCGCCGAAGGCATGGGTTATTTTATTACCGTTTCTGCGGTAAGGGATAATGAAGAGGAAAATCGTGAGAATAATAATCGCGCAGAATACCCACGAAAGTATGGTGTCAACCTTTTCGGGCAGCATATACCACAGCTTACCTGTTGCTTCAGCCTGCTCGAGATTTGCGGCGGCGATAGGCCAACCGAGAACAAATGCAGTTGCTATACCAAATCCGTTAAAGCAACCCTGGGTGAATTCCATTATCTTCCAACCGTCAATTACTTTATCTTCATCGAGTTTTCCGAACAAACGCTTGCCGTTCTTTAGCGGATGTATCTGCTTGTCATAGAATGTGATTGCAACAACCCAGCCTACCGAGCCTGCAAGGGCACCGCCAATCCACATAATGATGCCGAATATATCGCGGCGGATTACCATCATTATAAGCAGGCTTGCAACGATAACAATGTTGCGTCCCCATTCCTCGCGGCTCTCTTCAGAAAAGCAGATCTTCGGCATTTTGCCTTTTGCGGGGGCGTAGGGTGTGTTGAAAACACGGTAGCCGATTTCCTGAAGCAACGGCACAAGGGCAAAGAAAATAACAAAATCGTACCATTGGTAAACCTTACCGCTCATTGCGGAGAAGCTGACACCCAAAAAGCCTGCGCCGAGTCCGCTCCAGATTGAGCCCTTGAATGCAAGCGCAAGGTAGCCGAGGGATGGGTTGTAGCGTGGCTTGTCGTGATCAAGCACAAGCCCCATCGTTGAACCGTAAGGCTCCATACCGCCGTAGAAATAGCCGAGCGCACAGGCGGCGGCAAAGAGAAATACGTTTTTCATCAGAAGCTCCGAGCCTGTATACCAGACGCAGAGTATACCCATAAATGCGCCCGGCAGCATTGCTCCTTTTTCGCCGCCGATTGCAGAGCCGCGTATACCCCATCCAAAGCACATTGCGAGTACACTTATGGCAATAAACGCCAATGTATTCTGAGTTTCCATATAATAACCCCTTTCAGTGTTCGGTTATTTGTTTTCAACCTTTACAACTGCATAGCCTATTTTCTTTTTGCTGACCGTATAAACAATATGAAGCATATCACCGTCAGCAACGATTGAGGGATATGAAAATTCAATTCCTTCCGCATGGTCAGTTTGTTCAAGCACAATGCTTATCGGGTACGTTGCGCCGTTATCGCTTGAAAGGAAGAGGCAAAGCGGAGTTCTTTTTCCCCAGTTTTCGCCTACGGGGTTGCAAACCAGAGCTAAAACGCCGCAATCTGAAAGCGTAGCGCAGATGCCGCTGTTGTTGTTCGGCATATCGGTGGGGCGGGCGACAGACCAGGTTCTGCCGAAATCCGTCGATTCACTGCGGTAAATCCAGTTGAGATTTGTTCGTGCAAGCATATAAACTCTGCCGTCGTGAGCGGGGTCTTCCCAGATTGCTGGCTGAATAAGTCCTTCGCCTTCGTCAGGAAGCTCTTCCTTGCGGTTGCATACCGTGCCGTCGGGAAGCTCAAAAGCAACGGGCGCAGAGAGCTTCCACGTTGCGCCGTTGTCTTCGCTGTAATCTGTCCAGGATTCCCAACGGTCAGCCAGGTCTTCTGTTGAGCCGGGTGCAAGAAGCGCACCGTTTGACAGCCTTATCATCTGGTTTTTGACAGGACCTCTGCCGCCGACGTCGCCGGGCACAAGCTCAACCGGTGCAGTCCACGTTTTACCTGAATCCTCTGAAACAATTTTCATCGAGCGCCAATGGCCCTCGTCAATACCGCTTTTGTATATGAGGGTCAACACACCGTTTTCTGAAAAAAGTGTGGGATTCCAGTCGGCAATACCGTCATCGGGTGTTACGGCAATCGGTGTGCTCCACTCACCGTCACGCCTTGAAAACCAGATGCGCACGTTGGGATTTTTCTCTTTTGTTCCGCAGAACCAGGCAGCTGTGGGCTTGCCGTCGCAGATGGCGACGGTAGCTGCGTGACATTCGCCCGTTTCGCTGGTGATAATCTCGGTTTTCAGGTATTCCTGATATAAAAGTTCAGCTTTAATCAAAATCAATGCCTCCGGCGATGTTAATTTTTTAAAAATACCCGCGCAGAAGCCGTCTTGGCTTTCAGTGGGGTGAAAAAGCAAGTGCTACGGTTTCAGTATAGCTAAACAGCAGGCTTCTGTCAATAAACACTTGTTCCAAAGTGCAAGTGTTAAAGTTAAATCAAAAAATATAGCAAAATAACTGTTCAGAAACAAAAATATGATATAAAGCAGATGAAACCAACTGTAAACGAATAAAATCGAGCATAGGTGTGTTTTTGCTATCCGTACAATTTGGGACAGTTCAGCGTGAGGGTTTCGTTTTTCAGGTGGAGTTATTTAAAACTGAGGTGCAAAATTTTGTATAAAAACAAAGAAAAGTCCCTGATTTCAAGGACTTTTCTTTATTTCAACGAATGTTGATGATTTTGTCTAACTGTTCCACCTTTAATGCAAAATTAAGGTAAGTTGCAATTTTAGGTTGCAGCTTCAAAATGGCTGCCAATTCAGGGGCTTAGCTAACTTATTTTATATCACGCTTAAAAAACTTCTTCATATATAACAAAAGAAGTACACCTAAAATCGGGAAAACAGCTGCGATCAGCATACCGACCTTAAATCCTACCTGTTCCGGAGACAAGGATAAACTGCTCCCAAAAGTCTGTGCCCATTCAGTAGCGGAAATTTTATCAACGATAATTCCCATTGTCTGAGGTGCAAATGAAGCGCCGAAGTCGCCACCTGCCGCCATCAAAGCATAAGCAGATACACCGACAGCAGGAATTTTTTCTTCCATAAGAATCAAAGTTCCCGGCCATAGCATTGATGTGCAAATACCGGTCAAAACACAGCCGGCGAGAGAAAGAACTGCATTGGATGAGAATGCAACCAAAACATAGCAGGTAACAGCACCGAGCATACTTATCATTAGGACACGGGAGATGTTTTTACCAAACTTTGCATAAGCACTTCGTGTAAGAGCAAGGAGTGCTGCGAATAAGCACATACCGAAAAGATCACCCCACATTTTAGGAATGTAGAGCACATTTTCCGTATAAACGGAAATCCAGTTTGACATAGTGTTCTCGGCGCAGGCACCAAGAAAAATGCACGCCATGCAGAGGAAGATCCCCTTTGTTCTGTATGTGGATTTAATAGCTTTTTCTTCATTGTGGTCAACGTTCATATTCGGCAGTTTTGAGGTGAACAGCAGAATAGAAGCAATGACAGGGAGAGCCGCCCAGAAAAACGTCAGATACATCCAATACTGATTACCAAGAAATTTAAGAAACAAGGTGCTAATCAGTACAACACCTACCAGACCGTACCCATAAAGAGAATGAAGAATACTCATATCCTTGTCAGGCGTTTCGGAGGGTAGTGCTGCAACGGTGGGGCTGATCAATACTTCGCCAAGCCCGGCTGCAACTGAGAAGAGAACCGTTCCGATAATAAGACCGGCATACGCATACTGAGGAAACAGTGTAGGGATCAGAGCATAAATGCACAAACCCGATGCGGTTACAAGTGGCATAATCCGGATTGTCTTGTGAATATTGAAATGCTTGCTGAAAAAACTGAAAATCAAGTCAATTCCGAGTTGAGTACAGAAATTAACAAGAACCAGTGTTCCAAGCAAAGTATATGATATGCCATAGATTTCTCTGAATGTGGCAAATAACAACGGCGGCAAGCCGAATACCGATGACATTGCAAGAGATGTAAAATAACACGTAAGTTTGGTTTTTTTATATTTGAGTTTTTCCATAATTCCTCTCCTGGTTATTGATTTGTAATTCTATCTAATATATAATTATAATGTCGATGATTTTAATCTTCTATGATAATTGTTTTTTATTTTTAGTAGTTTAGTGTCAATATAAGGAGAGACCGCTATGAATGAAGTTCAATTTTCCTTCAATGATAAGATGAGAGAATTATTTGAATATACTGATCCTACATTCCCTTTAGTTGTATGGACGGGTAATTTTCGCAACTTCATTAATAAGAGTTTGGCATATCACTGGCATAATGAATTTGAGTATTGTGTTGTTTTATCCGGAATTGTTGGTTTCACAATCGAAGGGCACTATGTAGAAGCCAAACAAGGCGAAGCAATATTTGTTAATGCCAATGCCCTTCATTTTGCCACACAGGTTAGCCAAAATAACGCAAAAGTGTATACAGTTAGTTTTTTGCCGACTATATTTGCAAACGCTGAAGGAAATACAATTTATCGAAGGTTTTTTCTTCCGGTGTTACAGTCTCCAGTTAAGAGTTTTCTGATAACGGATTCTCAAAAAAACAGCAAAGATATTTTGGAGTATTTGACAAAAATATTCATAGAACATAATAAACAAAATTATGATTATGAACTAAAATGTATTGACTATATTAGCAATATTTGGCGCTCGACTTTGGCATATCTTCAAGAAAACAAGGATACGCTTTCATTACAAAATATAGATCAGGAAGATGAGAGAAAGGCAAAAATTATACTAAATTATATTCACAATCATTATAATGAAGATATAAAAATTGATGAGATTGCTAAGTATGCCAAAGCAAGCCGAAGTGGATGCTTTCGTTGTTTTCGACAATACACAAGCAAAACTCCTATTGAGTATTTAACTGAATATCGTTTATCACGAGCTATACATTTAATGGTACAAACCGACAAATCAATGACACAAATTGCCTCAGAGTGTGGATTTTCTGATTCAAGTTACTTTGGAAAAATATTTTTACGAAAGTATAAAATGACACCACTTCAATATAAAAAACGGATGCGTTCCGAAGCAATAGACAATCCATCTTGATATAACTTGCTAAGTTCGCCTTTTCTGTCAACAAGGCGGTGCTCAATTTTAGTCCACTCTTTAAGTCGTAATTCAAACTGTTCGTCATTTTGTGTTGTATACTTTATTTATAAAGATATCTATTATACTATAACATTGTATCACAAATATCATTAAAACATAATATATTCTAAAATTTTATTTTACAATTAATTTTTAAGTTAAATTTGTGTTTTCGTGCGAAAAACAATAAATACCCTAACCGGAGTTAAGGTCTTTATCGTATTAACATACTTGCAGTATGTTGGTCGGAGTGACAGGAGTTTAGCTATGCTCAATGCTTTTAATATAAAATTGTGAAGACTTAAATCTTACTCCCAGTAAGCATGTTTTTTAACAAGTTTTACATCAGGACAACATAATAACTAAATACGCCTATGAGGTTAAATGCTAACTTCATAGGCGTATTTTTATTGTTGATTTATTAAGTTTTTAGAGTGCTTTTTCCACAATCTCCACCTTAGTGATTTCGTTGTTTGCATACTCACCGTTTTGGTAATAAGGTTGGGAATTGATGTTTACTGCAGCACCGGATGGTACATATAAAACAGCATTCATATCTTGTGGGAGGGTAAGGTTGATAATATAATTATTTGAAGATTTTTCATAATCCAAAGTGATTAACCCTTTTACGCTCGGAACGGTACAGTTTATATTATCGGACAGGGCGTATTGAGGGTCGATTTTAACTTTTTCATAGCCTGGTGAAAGGGGAGTAATCCCTGCAAAATGCTTACTCATTATAACAAGAGGTCCACCACTCCAAGCGTGATTTTTAGTGCCACGCCAAGCGTCCCAGAATTCCCAGAGAGTAGAATAATCCTCATTCACCATATCCTCATATCTGTCCTTGATTCTGTCCCTTGCCGCTTCGTATTCACCCATTTTGCAAAGGGCTTCAAGAACATAGTATTCCATATAGGGGCTGGAGTTTTTGGTGGTGGTGAGTACATTCAAAATGGTGTCATATTTGTCTTTTTCTGCAAGAGAAGACAAAACTGCAAGGGCGTTTGCTCTGTCATCAGGCTCTTTCGCATCGGCACTTTTATATCCTTCTTCTGTCCACAGTGACTCGTAGCCCTTTGCTATAGTCTGCTTTCTTTCGGCAATAAATGCGATATCCTCATCCTTACCCAGAAGCTCTGCCATTTTCTCGGTGGCTGAAAGTGCATAATAAACCCAGGCATTTTCGATTGCAGTCATATCTGCCTTTTTGCCCCAGTCGGGCCAATCCCAGGAGCCGCTTCTGTGAACAACAAGATTGTTTTCACCTATTTCCCAAAGCTTGAGATAGTCGAGGGATGCACCGTAAACCTTTTCAATGAAAGCCATATCACCTGTGTATTCGTAGTAAGTGAGGAAGCCTACGATTCCTGCAAGCTGCTGTACGGGGAGCTCGAAATAGTCACCGCTTATAGGTACAACGGTCTGCAGTACCTTTGTGTCATCAATGTGTGAGAGCATAGCCTCAACACCCTTCTGATACAGCAGATAGGAATTGCTGTCCATACAGTACATTGTCATAATCATTTCACTTGTCACATCGCCCCACCATTGAGCTCTCTCTCTGTCGGGACAGTCCATAAAACTGTCTCGCATTGTAACATAGAGAGTACGAAGGGATTTTTGCCACAGAGAATTCATAAATTCATCGTCGCACTTAAAGTCGCCGCAGAATTCACTGTCATATCCCGTTTCGCGGTATTTGAGAGAAACAACCGTAACACCTTTGGGTATTTTATAGGTGATATGCTCACCGTTAAACCAGCCCAAAGCTTCAAATTCCTGTTCGCCCTCTTTGCTTATGTATGTGGTTGAAACTGCGCCGATTAAGGTGTTTTCCGTTGTTATGCGAATCTTTTTGCCTGCAGGGGCTA
>JAZSOM010000060.1:0-23498 GCA_045536955.1 Acutalibacteraceae bacterium | reverse complement strand
GGGATAATGTTTTTATGTTT
This sequence comes from Acutalibacteraceae bacterium, assembly GCA_045536955.1. Classification (GTDB taxonomy): domain Bacteria; phylum Bacillota; class Clostridia; order Oscillospirales; family Acutalibacteraceae; genus UBA8612. The sequence goes on along the minus strand of JAZSOM010000060.1, from coordinate 23,478 downwards.
TTTATCAACATAAAAATAATGTCATTCTTAAGCGTTAAGCGAAGAATCTTTTTTCCGGCTCCCTCTTTGAGAGAGATGTCAGCGAAGCTGACTGAGGGAGTTTAAGATCCTTCACTCCGTTCAGGATGACATTGGTAAATGGTTTTGATAAAAATCACTTTCAAAAGGGGTTTTTAAGCTCCCTTTGAAGGGAGCTAGATTTGCCGCAGGCAAAGACTGAGGGTTGCATTGATTTGTTATGCGTAACAACGTAGGGGCGGCAACCTGCCGCCAGTTTATTTTGCATAAACATAAAAACGTTGTCATTCTGAGCGGCAGCGAAGAATCTTAAAAACATATAATCAAAGCAGAAAACATAACAAGGCAACAAAAAATGACACCCTCGAAATGAAGGTGTCATAATTTTTATTCTTCTGTTGCTGCAGGCTTCTTCGGCTCAATCTTGCCGTAGCGGCTTGCGTTGGAAATATCAGAACGGGGTGCGCGCTGTGCCTGCTGAGGAGCAGACTGTGCGGAGCTGTTTCTGTTGCCGCGGTTGCCGCCTCTGTTATAGCCGCCCTTGCCGCCTCTGTTGTTGTAGCGGCGTGAGTCGGGGTTTGTGGGCTTAACGCCTTCGGCAAGTGTGATTACAACCTTACGCTCGCTGTCTGAACCGACAGAGTGAGATTCAACACCCTCAATCTCCTGGATTGTTGTGTGGATAATTCTGCGCTCATAGGGGTTCATAGGATCGAGAACAGCGTTTCTGCCGTTGCGAAGAACCTTTGCAGCGTTGCGCTTTGCAAGCTCGCGAAGTGTTTCTGCACGCTTCTCACGGTAGTTACCGATGTTAACGGAAACACGCTTGTAGTTTTCCTTGCCCTTGTTCATATAAAGACGTACAAGGTACTGGATTGCGTCGAGAGTTTCGCCTCTGCGTCCGATTACTACGCCGTAGTTTTCGCCGCAGTCAAGCTCGATTGCAAGACCTTCATCCTCCTCTGAGAAGGAGATCTCGCAGGATTCGATGCCGAGACCTTTGAGAATAGAGGTGATATATGCATTAGTGCCTTCAAAAGCACCGGGGTTTGCAACGGGCTTCTTTTCTTTTGCTGCGGGAGCTGCTGCAGGAGCCTTGGGAGCGGGAGCAGGCTTGTTTGCCTTCTTTTCCTTTGCAGGTTTTTCTGCAGGCTTTGCTGCAGGTTTTGCTGCGGGCTTCTCGTCGGGGATTTCGTAAAATGCTTTAACCTTTGCAGGGGTTTCTTTGCCGAAAATGCCGAAAGCCTTTTTCTTGGGCATTTCGACAACTGTAAACTGAACATCTGCTTCAAACGGTGCGTTGAGCTGAACTGATGCGTTCTCGCGTGCCTCATCAACCGTTTTGCCGATGCCGATTGCTTCTTTAATCAAGTTGTTTTACCACCTTAAGTGTTATTTTTTCTCGTCTTTCTTTTTCTCCGCTATGATTTTCTGGTTGTTTTCTTTTGAGCGGCGGTAAATGGTTTCTTCTACCATGTTTTCTGCAATAACTTTATCGGGGCTGTAAATATGACCGATTACAAGTGTCTGGATGAATGAATAGATGTTATTGATAATCCAGTAAATGCCGACTGCAGCGGGGAACAGTGTGACCATGTATGCAGAGAAAAGGGGCATACCAAAGGTCATGCAACCCATCATAGCGTTGTTTGTGGCGCCGGGGTTGTTGCGCTTCTGGCGCATCTGGCTGATAAGTGAAGTTGCCACTGATGTGACAAATGAGAGAACGGGAATAAGCAGAAGAATATTAGGAGTCTTAAAGCTCGGGGCATCACCGAGGTTGACGCCAAAGAACTGGAACTGTGAAGTTGCAAAATTCTGTATTTCGTCAACTGTACGGTTGATGTAATCTTCACTGAAGCCTTTTTCGATGAGTTCCTCGAGGAGATCACCGGAAAATACGTGTGCTTTGATTTTTTCGATGTTGTTAACCATCTGGAGCTCAATCTGATAGTCGCTGACTTTTATTTCGAGACCGGGCGCAATAGCCTTAAATGCTTCGGAGAAGGTGTTGATAATTTTTTCCGGAACTTGGAGGATGTATTCCATTGGTCTGTAAACTGCGCCGTAGAGACCGATAATGATCGGGAATTGAATAAGCAGGGGAAGACAACCCTGATTCATAGGATTGAAGCCTTCGCGCTGATAAAGAGCCTGCTGCTCTTCCTGAATTTTCTGCTGAGCGTTCTTGTCGCCCTTATATCTCTCCTGGATTCTGCGGATTTTAGGCTGAAGTCTTGCTTGCTTTGCGGTGCTTTTTTGCTGTTTGATTGCACTGGGAAGCATAACGAGCTTGAAAACAAGTGCAAAAAGCGCAATGGCAACAAAGTAAGTACCGGAATCAAGGAACAGTTCAACAAAGCTGTAAAACTGGCCGAGCAGCAAGCCGAACGGTACAGCAAGTATGTCTCTTAAAGCGTCCATTAATCGTCCTCCGTGTGGTTTTTCTTGGGGGGCACCGGATCGTACCCACCGGGGAACAAAACATTGCACCTCAAAAGCCGGCGTATTGCCAGCAGACTGCCAAAAAACAGACCGTGTGTCTCCAACGCCTGCATCGCGTATTCGGAGCAAGTGGGATAGTAGCGACACATCGGTGGCGTGTGTGGCGAAATTTTTTCGCGGTAAAAGCGTATTAACCGCAACAGAACTTTTTTCATCAGTGTATAACACCCGCCTGCTTCAAGTGGTTTGAAATAATCGCTTCAAGCTGAGTGCTTTTGAGGTATTTTGTTTTGCTTCTTGCGACAAAAACGATGTCCCAGCTGCCTTCTACCTGAGGTAGTGACGTGCGGAACGCCGCCCTTATCACTCTGCGGGAGCGGTTGCGTTCAACTGCGTTGCCGATCTTCTTACTTGTTGTAATTCCGACACGACAAATGCCCGCACGGGTTTTAGCTACGTAAGTAACCAGTGCAGGGTTTGAATAGACTTTACCGCGGCTGTATGCACGGCGAAAGTCAATGTTACGATTTAAAGATGTAATAGTTGAAGCCATAACCGTTGCCCTTGTGAGCTCTTACCCGAATCAGTAAGAGAGCTGCTTTCTGCCCTTTGCTCTGCGGCGGGCGAGAACCTTACGGCCGTTTCTGTCCGCCATTCTCTTGCGGAAGCCGTGCTCCATCTTGCGATGACGCTTCTTGGGCTGGTAAGTCCTTTTCATTGTGCATAACCTCCATTCAAGGTGTAATTTATGACTAAAGCGGTGAAAAGTATACTGGCATTATACCCCACTTTAGACCTTACAAGGTGCTATTATATAACAAAAACAATCCCTGTGTCAACCTTTTTTTGTGTTTAGGCACATCTTGCGCTCCGCCGCGGCTGAAGACACAAGATGGTGCGAGCTTGCGGAAAAAACCAACTCAGAGGCGGCATAAAAATTTTCTTCCGTTGACAAATTTTGAACAATGCTTGTCTTTTGCAGATGTTTGTGGTACTATCAATACTGGTGAGCTTTGATTTAAAACGTATTTAATATATCATATCCGGAGGTTTACAATGTCCGTTAAGAACGACAAAACTGAAAAGAACAAGTCGCTTCATACCGGTCACAGGGATAGAGTGCGTGAAAGGTACAACACAAACGGACTTGACAGCTTTGCTGATCATGAGGTTCTTGAGCTGCTCCTCTTTTATGCCAACAAAAGAGGTGACACAAACCCGGTTGCGCATCGGCTGATTGAACACTTCGGTTCGCTTTCGGCAGTGCTTGAGGCAAGCTATGTCGATTTAATTTCGGTTGACGGCGTAGGTGATTCGGTGGCAACACTGATCACAATGGTGCCTCAGCTTTTTCGCAGATATTCCGCGGACAAAGCTGATAAAAACGGGACAATCTCTACGCCGGACGATGCAAAATCCTTTCTTGTGCCGCGCTTTTTCGGGCTTAAGAGTGAGCGCGTGGGCATAATTTGTCTTGATACTCAGGGCAGAGTGAATAATTTTGTTTTTGTCTCCGAGGGGTCGCTCAAGCTGGCGCAGATTGATACACGTAAAATTGCTCAGCTTGCACTTCAGAATAATGCTGACAGCATAATTATTGCGCACAACCATCCGGGCGGATTCGCTTCGCCGTCACGCAATGACGTTGAAGCGACAAAGTTGCTTATAAACGCCCTCAGCCTTATTAATATACGAGTTTCGGATCATATTATAATCAGTGATAATGAAGCCTTTTCAATGGCTTCAACAGGTCGCTTTTCTCCTGTCTTTATGGCAGCGACCGCTGACTCTGTCCCAAGCTCAGGCGTAAGTATGAGCCAGGATGCACAGGGCTGACGGCAGTCGGCTTTTGTACCTTCGTTATGCGAAGGTGATTGGTGACGAATACAGCATGTGTAAAGCTGCAATTTTCGGAAAAAATTGATTTGATGCAGTAAAGACGAAGTTTACTTGTTTTTAACTATGGTATGCTAAGTTAACAAATTGTTAATTAGTTTTTGAATTTCTATTAATCAAAGTGTGAGGAGAAAAATCAGGCTTATGGAAAATATCAACCAGAAAAAAGAACTCTACTCCAACATCCACACTGTCAGGGATTTGCTGGATAACAGTGCGCAGCTTTATGCGGAAAAGGCCTTTATAAAGTACCTCAAAGGTGAGCAGATTATAGAAAAAAGCTTCACCGTCCTGCGCGAAAACAGCCTTGCACTGTGCAGATATATACGTTCTGTCTGCCCTGAAAAAATGCATATTGCCGTTATCGGAAAGACCTCTTATGAATACATTACCGCAATCACCGGTACACTTATCAGCGGCAACGTTTTTCTTCCGTTTGCTCCCAATATGACGGTTGATGAGGCAGTTGAGCTGTTTGAGGATGGTGACGTTGAGGCGCTTTTTTACGAGGACGATTACGCGGAGAGTGCAAAGCAGATACAAGAGAGATATCCAAGACTTAAGGTGTGCGTCAATATGGGCGACGAGGCATGGTTTGCCGATATTTACAAAAAATTCGGTTCCGATTCCGAGTATGCCGAGCTTTCAGAGGTTGAGCTTAAGCCCGATGAATGTGCAGCAATCATATACACCTCTGGCACAACAGGCGTCAGAAAAGGCGTTATGCTTTCTTCAGAAAATCTTATCGCAAACGTAACTTATCCCGAGCTGGAGCTTGACAGCGACGATGTTTATCTTTCTGTTTTGCCGATGCATCACATTTTCTGCTTCTCTTGCGACTATTTCAAGCCGCTTATTGACGGACTTACGGTCTGTCTCAACGGTGATATGGCAAACATCGGCAGAAACCTTGCAACCTTCCAGCCTACAACAATGCGGCTTGTTCCGATGATTTGTGAGGCTCTTATACGCAAGGTGAATATTCTTCATAAGCGCTTCCCTGAATTAAGACACCGTGAGGTTGCCGAAAAGGTGTTTGGCAAAAATATCCGTTGGATCGGTGTTGGCGGTGCATATCTCGGCCCCGGTCTGGTTGCAGAGTACGAAAAGTACGGCATAATGCTCCGTCAGGGCTACGGTATGACCGAAACAAGCCCGAAAATCACAACGGCAGATTTTACCGATGTCAATAAGGATTCAAGCGGTAAACTTCTCAAGAGCATCTGCGATGTGCGTATTGTTGACGGCGAAATTCAGGTTAAGGGTAAGTCCGTAATGCTCGGTTACTACAAAAAGCCCGAGGAAACGGCGGCTGTCTTTACCGAGGACGGATACCTTAAAACAGGTGATCTCGGCAGATTCAGCGATGATGAAACCCACCTCTACGTAACCGGCAGAATCAAAAATCTGATTATACTTTCAAATGGCGAAAACATCTCACCCGAAGAGCTTGAGAAAAAGTTTGTCGATGAAAAGGTTATCAAAGAGATTGTTGTCAGCGCAGAAAACGACAGAATTGTGGCAGAGGTTTTCCCCGATGCCGATTATGCTGCTGCGGCAGGTATTGAAGATGTAAAGGCATACCTTGAGGAAAAGGTTGCTCAGGCAAACAAAGGTGAGCGTACAGAGCGCGAAATCGCGCAGTTACGTATCAGGGAAACTCCCTTCCCAAAAACCACCACAGGCAAAATAAAGCGTACAAGTGTAACCTATCGCTGAAATTCGGTAAAAGGAGTGTAAAGGGTGCAGATTATCAAACTTCCCGATGGCACAAAAAAAGAAGCCTATCCCGTTATTCCCGCACAGCATCTTATGTACTATCTTTCAGAGCATCACAGTACCGATGCTCCCGTGCTTAATGTTGTCACGGGCTATTACTGGCAGGGTGATTTTGACACAGAAGTTATGAAGCAGGCTATCTATGAGGCAATGGACAGGTGTGACTGTATTCGTCTGCGCTTTGCAAAGGTCGGCATCATCAGAAAAAAGGTTGTTCAATATCTGGCGGACAAGCACGAAATTGAAATTATCGAAGAGGATTTGTCGAATATGGCGTGGGATGATGCTCACGAATTTCTCAAGCAGCGTTCACACTCCCTTATCGATATGTTCCACAAACCTGTAAATGAAATACGTATTATACACCTTGAAAACAACTATAACGGCATCTATATGAAGCTGCATCACCTTGCTTTCGACGGCTATTCGTCAAAGGTGTTCCTCGGTGATATAATTGCAATTTACCTGCACAAAAAGCATGGCACGCCTTACCCCAAGCCGATGCGCAGCTATCTCGATATGGTGAAGAAGGAGCTTGAATACAAGGGCTCAGACCAGCACAAGAAGGACGTAGAATTCTGGAAAAGTACAATAAAGGACACGAGTGAGCCGATTTATACAGATTACGTGCGCCCCAGCAGACTTATTGAGCAGAGGCTTCAGTCCAAAAAGCCGAATCTCCGCAAGGCGAAGGTGCTTGACGGTGACAATCCCGAATCAAGAACGCTTAAGTTCAGCCTTGATGCAGAAACTTCCGCAAAGCTTATGAAGATGTGCGAGGAACATTCGCTTTCTGTTCCCTGTGTGCTTATGATGGGTATGAGAAGTGCGCTTTCTTCCTTTAACAATGATGAGAAGGATATATCATATAAACTGATGATAAACAGAAGAGCAACTCTGCTTGATAAAAAATCAGGCGGCGTAAGGATGCACTTCTTCTCAATGCGCAACATTGTAGAGCCTGAAATGACCTTCAAGGAAGGCGTAAGGGTTATTGAAAAAGCACAGAATGAAATTTTTGCACATTCAAACATCAGCCCGATGGAGGCAGTTATTCACAGACATCTTGCAATGAAGTGCTCGATGCGTTATACTTATGAGTGCATAACTTTTTCATATCATCCGTATTTTCCAATGCCGTACTACGGCGAGGAGATGAAAAAATCGAGCCGCGGCTTCTGGTATAATAACGATGCTTCCGTTCAGCCGCTTTATCTGACGGTAATGCACAGAAGTTACGATAATGGGTTGGATTTCAATTTTGAGTACAGAATCTGCAACAACCCCGGCGAAGAGTTGATTCATTTTTATGACAAAATTCACGATGCGCTCATACTCGGTATGGAAAACCCTGATATGAAAGTCGGCGAAATTCTTGACAAAATAAGAGAGGATAAGGCTAAAGATGTTTGAAAAAATTGTTGAGCTGCTTTTAAATTACGTTGAGCCTGACGGTGATATAACCGAACAGACAAATATCAGAACAGACCTCGGAATGTCATCATTCGACTTTATCTGTCTGGGCGATGATATTTTCAACGAGTTTGGCGTAAGGCTTACGGCTGACGATTTCAGAAGCTGTCTTGCTGTCGGCAAGCTCGCAGAGTTTGTTGAAAGCAAAAAATAAGAACCGATTTATATGCAAAACCCCTTCACACCGAAACTTTCGGATGCGAAGGGGTTTTATCTTTGCTTTTACGGCTATGAGCCGGTGGTTGTATCATCTTTTTGTCGGGACAAGAGGACAACAGTCTCGACTGTGTTTTCATCAGTCAAACTTAAATCCGTCACATATCTACTATTGAAATACATCGGGAATTTGAAGGTTATACTCTTGAGGAAAAGACCGTTCTCCTGCTTTTCTTCAAAGATTTCAATTTTCTGAATCAGTGCCTGCATAAATGCTTTCTTTTCGCCGTCGGTAAATTGACTGTAGTACTTTTCGAAGAATATCAGATAGTTGTAAACGGTTTCTTCATTGATCAACTGTTGCCGTATATTTTCAAGTCTTTTTTCAGATTCGGATATCAGTTCTTCAAGTTCTTCCATTTCGCAATAGAAGTTGTTTAACCTCGCATCCATATCATTGTACTTTTTATCATAATATACTTCATCCGGGTCAAGATTGTCAATCTGAGATATGAGTGAATTTTTATTTGATTCCTTTTTTCTGAGCTGTGCTTTCAGGTTCTTTATCTCGTTTTCAAGATTTGTTATATCGAGATTTTCGCCAATCTGTGATTTCATTGCATTAGCGAAATCGGGATTGTTAACAAGTGAGCAAATAACTTTTTCTACAGCTGCATTGACATCTTCCTGCGGCCAGTTTTTCTTATAGTGGCATTTCTTGCCGTCGGAAAGAAATCTGCCGTGCTTGCAGTGATAATAAAACCGGTCATACAGGTCATTGCTGTGCTTTCGTGAAAAGTTACCTGTTAAACCTGCACCGCAAATCGGACACTTGATAAGGCCTGTTAAAATATGCTGCCTGTCAAGGTTGTATTTCTTTTCATAAGCGTGTCCCGTTTCAGCTCGCTTCGCCTGAGCTATATTCCAATCTTCCTCAGAAATTATAGCCTCATGTATACCTTGACTTAAAATATATTCATCGGAATTTACTATGCGAGTTTTGTCTTCTGTTCCGTTAATCTTTTCCGTCTTTCTTCTGCCGAAAGCAATTTTTCCGCAATATACAGGGTTGTCAACAACACACTTTATGAAGCTGACTTTAAAACCTTCGTACTTGTGATTTTGGCGAAGCTTCTTTTTATATCCTTGGTTATTAAGCCAGTTAGCAACACCGTTCAGGCCCATATTGGTAGTGATAAACTGTTTGTATATAAGCTTAATAATTTCTGCTTCATCTTCAGCTACTTCAAGTTTTCCGTCAACAAGCTTGTATCCATAAGGAGCAAAGCCACCGTTCCATTTTCCCTCACGAGCTTTCTGCTTTCTGCCTTCCATGGTTTGTTCCAAAATGTTTTCGCGCTCTATTTCTGCAACAGCTGAAAGCAATGTTATTATAAGCTTTCCGGTGTCCTTGGAACTGTCAATACCGTCGTTTACACAAATGAGATTTGCTCCGTTAGATTGGAGTGTACGCAGCGATGTTAAAACATCCGCTGCGTTTCTTCCAAAACGAGAGAGCTTAAAAACAATAACAAAAGAAATATCATCCTTCTTGTTTTTAATATCTTCAAGCATTTGCATAAATTGAGGGCGACCGGAGATGCTTTTTCCGGACCTTCCGGCATCACAGTATTCTCCTGCAACTCTGAAATCATTAGCCGTAGCATACCTTATCAAAGCTTCTTTTTGTGCATCAAGACTATAGCCTTCAGTCTGCATAAAAGTTGAAACTCTGGTATAGATATAACAATTTGTTCGTTTCAAAAAGCACCTCCGATTATAAGTGTTGTTTCAGGTCAAACTAATTTAAATTTAGCGCACAATTATTCCGGTGTCAAGGCCTTATTATCCGAGTCTCCTTCGGATACCTTGTCACCGTACTTCTCAATCATCTCCATCATAAAATTAATTAAAGTAACAAAATCTGCCCTTTCTTTTGGAGTGAAGTTTTCGGGAGTAAACATTGGTTTTATCCTCATAGGTTTATTTTTTGAGGATTTGTTTATCTGAACTCATAGTGAGTTATATTCGTGTTCATCCTGAGAATTTAAATCAAAACGGGCAGCGTCAAATCTTCCCCGTATCCTCAGTGGGGTGTGCCGGTAGTTTAACGTTCGTAATCATCATTGATATCAACATTTCTGAAAGAGCTTTCGGGGATATCTTCATTTTTATCTTCCTCTTTTACTTTTCTAACCGCTTCAATAAACTCATTCTTGAAATCCGGAATCTTTTCGTTTAAACGATTAAGAACTCTTTTAATTCTGTCAATATACTTATCAGCCATCTCCAATGCCTTCTTAAGTCTATTATTCTTTTCTTTAAGATGAAGCACTTCGTTAGCAAGCTTTCTGTTTTCCTTTTTAACTTCCGTCAGCTGTTCGTGTGCTTTAAAAAGTTCCTTTTTATCATCAAGTGATCCTGCTACTATTTCGCGAGCTAAAAACTGCGTAAACACCACAGGTGCAGGTACTGTATAATATCCCTCAGGGTACTCTTCGGTTCGCTGATACAATTTCAGACCTTTTTGCGGATAGTTTTTTTCACTGTTAAGTACTTCTTCGATAAAGTCGAATTTTTTTTGAAACTCTTCATTCATTTCTTCTCTTTCCGCTTCAACAATCTTCTCAGCCTTCTGCTTAGCTTCTTCGATGATCTTCTCAGCCTCAGCTTTAGCCTTTTCCAAATCTTCTTTGGCTTTGCCGGCTTTGAACTCTTTGAGTGATTTGTTACCTTCTTTGGTTGCACCGTTGATTATATCCACCTGATGACCGAGCTCGTTTGAAACATATGCTTCCATTGCCGGGTGCATCATACTCAAATGCTCTCTGCTTGTGATTTCTTTTGCACAAAGCTTTTCGCCTTTTTTTCCCTGTGTAACAGGAATTGTCATATAGTGCAAATGTGGTGTTGTTTCATCCATATGTACATATGCAGAAATCACATTTTCCTTGCCGTAAGTTTTTTCAAAAAAATCATAGCAGCTTTTGAAAAACGGTTTATGCTCATTTTCGGGCAAGGTTTTAGGTACGGTTACAACCCAACCGATCATATACACATTCGCGTTACCGTGAATATTGATTTCGTTCAGACGATTTCTGCAAAAAGCCATCGGTGGCAATGGTTGAGCATCTGCCGCCAGATTGTAATTGAGGTGCGAACGGGATGGATCAATGGCTTCATTACTTCTGTTTGGCTTCCTTTCGGAATCGCTCCTGCCGTTGTGATCAAGCACGTTTGGCATAGCATTTTTTGTGAATTTTTCCATATGGATACAGCATCATTCCTTTCTATAATTTGGAGCTTTCCGTACGGTTTGCTCCGCAAAAATTTGGTATAGCCCGTTATACCATTTTTGTTCCAAAAATGAACGGGCTCCTCATGCCGGAGGGGCATAGGGGCACGGCGGACCACGCGGCAAAGAATATAAACCGACTATCATTGCCGCTTTGAAATTGCGTTTTGATATATTGGTATAGGTATACAAAAAACTCAATTTCTGCCTTTTTCCTACCGTGGTAAACAACTGCTTTTTCATTCAAATACGCTCCTTTCACAAGCTGATAAAATTTATAAACCCTTTAAAATATGTCATATCAGAGAGCAAAAAAGTAAAAAAACTCCCCATACACCAAAAATTTGATGTACAGGGAGCCTGAATTGTTGAGTTTATTCAGTTGATTTTATAATGTTTTTTCGGTATCAACAGACAGCAAAACACCCGACCTGAGTTTATAGCTCAAGTCGGGCATTGGTGGTTATATTGCTATTTGATTTTCAGATTGACTGAAGGATGATTCTCGAAATTCGGAAGAGATTTTTGAAGAAGGATACAAACTTCTGCCAGAAGCCTGCTTTTGAGGTAAGCTGCTTGCTGTCGGACATTTCGTTGCCATCTGTATCAAGCACAGCCTCGCCGTTTTCGTCAACAAGTGTCGCCTTAACGGTTGCGTTGCCGGTTGCAACGGATGTCATTTTGCAGGTTAAGCCATCTACTGCAGGAGCCATATTGAAGCCTGCGCCTTCTACTGTCCACTGAATCTTCCAACCTTCGGGAAGCTCAACTCCGCCGAAATCAGTGTGCATTACAAGAGTTTCGCCGTAGTTGATTGTTGAGGTTGACGGGTTCTTAATCTTCAGCTGTTTTACAATAAGCTCATACTGAGCCGTGAATGTCAGGTTTTCAGCAGGCATTGTTGTGGGAACAGTCTTGTCCCAACCGATGAACTTGTAGCCCTTAAGGGTTGTGTTCACGTTAGGTGTAAACTTTGCTTCTTCCTTAACTGTCTGCTTTGTCTGCTTACCGTTGACATTCCATGTGACTGTGAAATCTCTGGGCAGAACTTCAACTTCAATACTGTCGGAAATTGCTGTGCCCTTGATTGTAACGGTAATCGTTGCCTTGCCGATATTATTTGCAACAACGTTGCCGTTTGCATCAACAGAAACTGTGCTGTTGTCGCTTGAAGCAAAAACAAGGTCGTTTACAAAGTTATCTGTAACGGTTGCTGTAACTGTAGCAGTTGACTTGTTGAGAACCTGCTTTTTGTTCACATTCTCGCCGTTGAAGAACATATCTACCGTAACAATCTTGCTTTCTAACTTATCACCGCATACTGTACAGGACTTTGCGTATTCCTTGCCGCCGATGTATTCCCATTCACCCTTGGTGTGACCGTTAGCCTTGATAACCTCTGTGTAGCTGTCACCGCAATGGCATGTAAAAGTTGTGACACCGTCATCTTCACAGGTGGGTTCTTTTGTCACTTTGCTTTCGTGGCTGTGACCTGTAGCATCAATTGTTTCTGTGTAATTATCACCACAATCGCAAATATATGTCCTAACACCGGGATCTGTGCAGGTTGCAGAAGTTGTAATTGTGGAAGTATGCTTATGCTCGTGGTAATGAATTGTGGCATTTAACAAGGCGTCATTGTACGAATAATCAATATTAATTTTATTCCAATTTTCTTCAGTTGAGGCATAGTAAACATCCGTAAGACTTTTGCAAATATGGAATGCAGTCGTGGATATTTTTGCAATATCTTTACCAATAGTAATTTTTTCAAGGTTAGAGCAGGAATAGAAGGCGTGGTTTCCGATATTTGTTATTCCATCGGAAATTGTTGCCGACTTTATTATTGAACGGTGATTGTACCACCCCGCATTTTCATAACCGTTCCAGCTGTTCATCGTACCTTTTCCGCTGATAATGAGTTCACCGTCGGTATAAAGCTTCCAATTAATTTTTGCTCCGCAAGAACCCGTATAATAAGGACGCTCTGAATTACATTCATAAACAATGTTCCTTGCAAAATATCCGTTGGTAGATTTTGCTCCGACAACTTCAACATTCCCCCATTGCTCTGGTGTACCGGGATAATAAGCAGCGTTTATTCTATCACAACAGTAGAACGCATCTTCACCAACATTTGTCAGGCTTTCAGGAATGGTTAAAGTTTTCAAGCTATCACAATAAGCAAAAGCACTTGAAGCTATAGCGGTTACACCGTCTTGAATCGTTACACTTACCAGATTGTCGCAGTCGGAAAATGCACTTGAAGCAATAGTTTTTACGCTACCGGGAATAGTTATACTTTCAATCATATCGCAACTGTAAAATGCGCAACCACCTATGCTTGTTACGCTTTCGGGTATTGTTATGCCTGTAATGTTTTTGCAATATGAAAATGCGTAATCACCAATGTTTGTTACGCTTTCGGGTATTGTAACGTTGGTAATATTTTCACATAAATAAAATGCAGATCTACCTATACTTTTCACGCTGTAAGGAATTGATACGCTTGTAATGTTGTTGCAACCATAAAACGCAAAATCGCCTATACTTGTTACACCGTCGGGAATTTCAAGAGCACCTTTAACCGGCACTCCGTTGATATAAAAATTATTTGCGCATCTATTAGGGTTTGAAAAAGAATTTTCAAATTTAATTGCACACCAATTTGCAAGGCTTCCTGTATAATACACGTGTGTAAGGCGGAAGTCCTTCTCATCCTCCTCAAAAACAAACGCCCCTGCACAGATAGTTGTTACGCTTTCCGGAATTATGATGCATTCAAGTGATCTGCAATAATCAAACGCCCCGACACCGATGGTTGTTACGCTGTTGCCGATTGTTACGTTTGTGAGTCTGTAACAACCGCCGAACGCATAATCACTGATTGTCGTTACGCCGCTGCCAATATCGACTGTTTCGATATAATCACGGTAAAATTCCCACGGCACATCTGATGAAGATGTATAATTCGTCATCGCACCTGTGCCGGTTATTTCGAGTAAACCGCTTTCATACAGAGTCCAATTAACGTTATCTCCGCACTTACCGGAACATACAACGGGCTCATCTTCTCCAAAATGAATCTGTGCATCGGTCAGAGACACGTTGTTAGATGCAATTGAAATGTCATTCCAATTTGCTTGAGTTGAGCTGTAGTAAACATCCGAAAGCACATCACAGTTATAAAAAGCGTAATCACCTATGCTCTTTACCGTACCGGAAATATTTACGCTTGTAAGGTTACGGCAATCACGGAACGCACAATCACCAATGAACATTACGGTAACAGGAACTGTATAGCTTGTGCGGGCGTTGCCTACAGGATACTGTATAAGCCTCGACTTTTCTTTATCCAGTAAAGCACCACCGCCATCGCTTGAGTAACACTTGTTATTTTCATCTACAATTATGCTTAACAGTTTGTCACAATGCAATAACACGCCATCACCGATGGAAGTTACGTTTTTACCGATTTTGATGTTGATAAGATTTGAACAAGAATCAAAAGCGAAATCGCCGACGGTTATTACACCATCCGGGATTGTTATGTTCTTAATACTACTGCACAGGCCAAACGCACTTTTGCCTATGCTTGTTACACTGTTGTTGATTGTAACAAGTTCGAGGTTACTGCAAGAATAAAGCGCATAATCGCCTATACTTGTAACACCGTCGGAAAATGTTACCGAAGAGATCAATGAACGGTATTCATACCACGGAGCCGGCAATGAAGACGACCAATTTGTCATACAGCCAGTGCCGCTGATTTCCAGCAAACCGTTTTCGTAAAATGTCCAGGTAAGATTGTCACCGCACTTACCCGAAGCGATAATACTGCCGGCTTCAAAGCAGTGAATTGTCGCTGAAGTCAGTTGCTCGTTCTCTGATCCGATTGATATTTTATTCCACTTATCTTCGCTCAAGCGGTAGTAAACATCTGTAAGATTATTACAAAGGCCGAACGCACCGTCAGCGATGCTTGATACACCATAACCGATTGTAACATTTTCAAGATTGTCACAACTGTAAAATGCGTAAGCTCCGATGCTTGTTATACTGCTCGAAACAGTTACACTCACAAGGTTATCACAATCATAAAGAGCATAATTCCCTATACTTGTCACAGCGTCGGAAACTGTCAAAGACTTTATTAACGAACGATACTTGTACCACGGAACAGCAGAATAAGATGACCAATTCATCATTGCACCTGTGCCACTTACAGCAAGCTCGCCGTCGGTATAAAGCTTCCATGTGAAATTATCTCCGAAAGTTCCGTAATAGTAAGGACGCTCCGAGTCACATTCATAGACTATATTACTGTTGCTTAAGCTGCCGTCATTCATTACGATCCAAACTTTTTTCCATTGGTCCGGTGTACCGCCGTAATATGTGGTTGTGACATTTTTACAATTATAAAATGCATATTCCTCCATCTTGGTTACAGCATCGCTCAGAGTTACCTCTGTGAGGCCGGTACAATCACTGAATGCATTTTTGCTTATACTTGTTAAACCTTTGCCGATTTTTACGTTTGCAAGCTTAGTGCAATTCCTGAATACGTTTTCACCGATACTTGTTACATTATCCGGAATAGTTACACTTGTAATACCGTCACAGCCATAAAACGCATAAGAGCCTATGCTTGTTACACTATCCGAAACAGTTACACTTGTAATACCGTCACAGTCAAAAAACGCATAATCACCTATGCTTGTTACACTATCCGAACAAGTTACACTTGTAATACCGTCACAGCCATAAAACGCATAAGCACCTATGCTTGTTACACCGTCAGGAATTACAAGGTCACCCTGAAGTAACAAGCCGCCGATATAAAATCTTTTTGCGCGCATAATGGGGTTTGATCTATTAATCCCGAATTCAATTGCACACCATTTTGCAACGTCACCTGTGTAATAAACATTTGAAATAGCGTCGCAAGATTGAAACGCATAATTATCGACAGTTGTTAAGCTGTTTCCAATTGTTAGATTTGTTAAATTCCTGCATCCATAGAACGCATAAAGACCGATACTTTTTACACCGTTGCCGATTGTTGCGCTTGACAATTTGCTGCATTCGTAGAACGCCTGATATCCGATGCTTGTTACGCTGTCGGGGATTGTTACGCTTGTAAGATTGTAGCAATAAAAGAACGCCTTATATCCGATGCTTGTTACGCCATCGGGGATTATTACGCTTGTAAGATTGTAGCAATAAGAAAAAGTTTCACTATTGATAGCTGTTACTCCATCGGGGATTGTTATACTTGTGATGTCGCAATTAGAAAATGCATATCCGCCAATAGTTGTTACGCTGTCAGGGATTACATAGCTTGTTGCCGTGTTGCCGGCAGGATAACATATAAGCACAGTTTTATTTTTGTCAAACAGCGCACCATGGTCATCACTTGAATAATACTCATTATCGCTGTCTACAACTATACCGGTAAGCTCGTAACAACCGCTGAACGGATAATCTCCTATGCTTATTACGCTATGAGGGATTGTTACACTTACTAAGCTGCTGCAGTTTTGGAATGCAGATTTACCAATAGTTGTTACACTGTCGGGGAGTGTCAGGTTCGGGATTTTTTGACAATCAGTAAACGCATAATCACCTATGGTTATTACTCCGTACGGAATAGTTACGCCTGCAAGGCTACTGCAATAATTGAACGCACTGCTTCCGATGCTTATTACGCTGCCGGGAATAGTTACGTTTGTGAGGTCGTAGCAATGAGCGAACGCATAATTGCCGATAGTCGTTACACCATTACCGATTTCAACAGATTTGATGTTTGGTCTTTGGGATCTCCACGGAGGATTCTCAGACACTAAAGCTGAGTAGTCATACATCGCACCTGTGCCGGTAATACTGAGCACACCTGTATCTCCATCAAACGACCAAGTGAGATTATCGCCACAAGTGCCGGAATACGTTGCAGCCTCCGCCTTTAAATCGAACAAACTCGGCAGCTCAAGTCCGACAAATCCACCGAGAGGTGCGGCGCTAAGAGTCAGAACAACGCATATAAATACAGCAAGTAAACGCTTGAAAGATTTCATATATTATACCTCCTCAAATGTATAAAAGAGAATGTACTTTTATATTAGTTCAATTATAACATACATTTACAAAAGAATAAAGCAGTCGGTGCAAAAAAACATTTTAAAGTGCAATATTTTTATTACGGCAACATTGAACCGCAAATACGCAATATCAAGCGAAATTCAGGCTTTCAAAAGGACTTCAACAGACTTCGCGAGACAGAACTGAGCTCGGAACGAAGCTCACAGGCGGCGAGAAAAAGCTGTTTTTAGAATATGTATACCTGTGGGGAATCATATGAATTCGACAGCTACAAAACAGGATTTAGACACGGAGCGAATTTTGCTTTAGAGGTTTTTACACAAATAACCGAATAAAGCAGCGACAGCCCGCAGGCATCAAAACCTGCGGGCTGTAATCATATCATTTTGAAATATTTGAGAGCATCAACGATTGCGTCTTCTTTTTCTTTGGGGCATTGGGGAACTCTTGAATCAGGGCTTTTAGGTTTGTTGTATGCCTCTCCGACTACTATGCCGTATTTGCGTTTTATTTGGGAAATATAGAGAGTTGAGACCTTCAAGCCGTACTTTTTAAGCACATATGCCTTAATTTGGTCATAGGTGGGCTTGCCGTCATTTATTGATATATCAAGCTTTGTGAGGTCAAGTTCAATGTTGATAACATCATCCGGTGGAAGTTTGACTAAAGAAACAACAGTCTCGACGTGGGCGGTGCGGGGAAACATATCGACGGGGGTGATACAGCTTGAGCCATCAGCTTCTTCTACGGTATAGCCAAGGGCTGCAAACATCGCACAATCCCTTG
Source organism: Acutalibacteraceae bacterium (assembly GCA_045536955.1). Classification (GTDB taxonomy): domain Bacteria; phylum Bacillota; class Clostridia; order Oscillospirales; family Acutalibacteraceae; genus UBA8612. The sequence goes on along the minus strand of JAZSOM010000060.1, from coordinate 5,531 downwards.
CGAGTGTTGCCGGGTCACACGACACGTAAACAACGCGCTCGGGAGACATTTCGGCAACTGTCTTTAGAAGTGCTTCATCGCAGCCCTTTCGCGGCGGGTCGAGAATTATTACGTCGGGGCTTATTCCTTCGTCTCTGAGTTGCTGTGCGGCCTGAGAAGCGTCTGCGCAGATAAAACGTGCGTTTGTGATTGAGTTGAGCGCGGCGTTTTTCTTTGCGTTTTCAATTGCAGGCGCAACAATCTCAACGCCGATAAGCTCCTTTACCCGTTTTGCCATCGTCAGACCGATTGTGCCGACACCGCAGTACATATCGAGAAGCACCGTGTCGGGGGTGAGTGCGGCATACTCAGCTGCAATTGAATAGAGTTTTTCGGTCTGGTCGCGGTTGACCTGATAAAACGAGAGCGGTGATATCTCAAACCGTGTGCCGAGCAGGGTATCGGTTATTTCCGCCCTGCCGAAAAGCGTTTTTGTCTTTTCGCCAAGCACAACGTTGGTGTCGTCTTTGTTGATGTTTATGCTCAGCCCCGTTACACCGAGCGGCTTGAGCAGTTGCCATAATTCCTCGGCGAGGGGCAGTGAGTTGCCGTTGATAACAATACATACGGAAATCTCTCTGCAGTCCTTTGATGCGCGTATGTAGAGATGGCGCACGAGTCCGCTGTGTGAAATTTCATCGTATACGGATATGCCGTTTTCGTCGATAAAACTGCGAAGCACATCGGCAATAACGGAAAACTTTTCAGGTTGAAGGCGGCAGTTGCGGCAGTCAATAATCTTGTGGCTGTGGAAAGAGTAAAAGCCAAGCTTTGTTTTTTCGTTTTCCTTGCCGACGGGAAGCTGTGCCTTGTTGCGGTAGTAATCCGTACGCTCACTGCCGACAATCGGGCGGAGGATTACGTCAAGACCGCCGATACGTCTAAAGGCATCGGCGACCTTCTGTTGCTTTATTTTCAGCTCTGCGTCATAGTTTATGTGGCGGTAAACACAGCCGCCGCAACGGTTGAACACAGGGCAGTCTGCCTCGATTCTGTCGGACGAGGGTGATAATATGCTCATTGCCTTTGCAACGGCATAGCTTTTCTTTACCTTGATTGCGTGGGCAAGCACCGTGTCACCGACAGCGGTGTTGCTGACAAAAACAGCCATTCCGTCCTTGTGTCCCACTCCGCTGCCTTCCGCGGTCATACCCGTTATCAGAAGTTCAAATTCATCGTTCTTTTTCAAGTTTTTTACCTCTGCGATGCTCTGTTATTTTTATGATAACCTTATATATTACGTATCCTGCCGCAACACCTGCCGCACCGCCTGCGGCATCAACCAGAATGTCGGTGAATTGAAAAGCTCTGCCGTCGATAAACAGTTGGTGTATCTCATCGGTCAGCGCATAGAAAACGCCGATGATAAAGGCGGAGGTGACAAGTGGCTTTTGTGCCGTGTGATAAAGCGCGTTGAAAAGCAGCAGACCGAGTCCGCAGTATTCAAGCGCGTGTGCAATTGTTCGGAATACGTCGTGGCCTATGGCTTCTGCGAACCGGGTGAATATTTTTGCAAAGAAGCCCATAACGTTCATACTCAGTTCGCTCGACTGTGAAGCAGGCTGATGTGACAGCGCGAAGATTACTGCCATACAAACTGTAACAAGCAACCAACTTATCGATACGATTATTTTTCTTTTTGTTTCCATTGGTGTTTCCTTTGGCTTTTTATTTTAGCTGTTCGGCACGTGTCATCTGCATTACATTGCCTGAATGGAGAAAACTGACTCCCGTTATTTTCGGAGCAGTTGCAACATATCTGCTTGTGTAAAACAGCGGGCAGATAACGCCGTTGCGGATAAGATATGTCTGTGCCGCCGTGCAACCGTCAATAACACTCTGTGTTGAGGTTGCGGTAAGAAGCTGATCGAGCAGCGTATCGAAATTTGTTGATGAGAAACGGCAGATGTTTGAACCGCCGCGGAAGGAACAGAGAAATTCAACTGCCGTCTGTGCGTTTGTGGTTATCAGCGCAAGTGCACACTGGTAGTTGCCTGCGTTTACCCGCTTTTCAAGCTCATTCGGCTCGACAACCTCAACGCCGGCTGTAAGCATAATGCCGAAAAGCTGTTGCCAGTTTTGTATAACTTTGCGCACGGCAGCTTCTTCTTCTGCAGTGCAGAGCACGGTGAAGGTGCAGCCTTTGCCTTGCGTAACCTCGTCATAGTACTGCTTGGCGGTTGCTGTGTCGTATGCAAGAATGCCGAGCGGCGGAGCAACCTCCTGATACGGGGTGCCGTCAACGGTGCACGACGGAGGGATTATTCCCGTTGCCGTTTCCGTCATACTTGTTATACCCGAGCGGAGCGTATCGAGGTTTGTTGACATTGTGAGTGCAAGGCGCATTTTCGGATTCATCATCAGTTCATCGGAACAGTTGAAAACCAGTCCCCATACGCTGTTTTGGATTTCGTATACCGTACAGCCTTCTTTTTCGGCTTCTTCAACCTGTGCTGCGGTGAGCGGTGCGGCGGCATATTTGCGGTCAATCAGGTTGTTGAGAATAACCTGCTCATCCTGCGTGAATGCGTATGTGAGCGAATATACCGGCGCCTGAGCGGATTCATTGTCGGGGTTGCGGCGAAGAACAATGTTTTCTTCGCTGTACCAACGCGAAAGGTAGAACGGACCGTTGCAAAGTATGTATTCCGCGCTCAGTCCGTAGCGACCCTTTGTGGCTTCAAAAAATGCGCGGTTGCACGGTGCGGTTACGGGCTCTGTGAGTATCTGCATAAATTCGGAGCTTGCGTATTCAAGCTGAATCTGCACCGTGTAGTCGTCAACCGCGACAATGCCAAGGCTGCTCACGGGCAGCTCGCCACGGTTGATCTTCTGAGCGTTTTTGATCATAAACAGGCGGTGCGCCTGAGACGATTTTGTTTCGGGGTTTACGGCGCGTTGGATTCCGAAAACAAAGTCATGCGCAGTTACACGCAGGTCAATTGCCGTTTCGTAGCCTTCGCCGAAAACGTCTTCGTGGTTTGAGTTGATGTGCCATTTGTTATTTTCTTTAAGCTTGAAATTATACACAAGTCCGTCAGGCGAAACCTGCACAGACGATGCTGCGGCAGGCACAATTTTGCCGTTTTCATCTGTTTTCATAAGGCTTTCGTAGCAGTTTGCGGCAATAGTCATGCTCTCGCTTGTGTCGGCAATCTGCGGGTCAACGGAGGTAGGTTCGTTCGCCATCGGGCATCTGAGCTCCGCATCTTTAACTGTTTTTGAACAGCCGAAAAGTGAACCGCAGGCGACGGCAATCACAAGCGCGGCGGATATTATCTTAAACGCGGTTTTTGTCATTTTTTCAGCAACTCGCTTTATATTGTGGATTTGTATCGGGTACATAACAACATATCTATTATATATCATTACGGGCAATAAGGCAATTGTTTTCGGACCACATCGCAAAAAAAGAATTTGATAAAAAGGAAAGGTGAAAATATAACTTTTTTGTGCAATTTCTAAAAAAATTATTGAAAATGGGAAAAGGTTATGTTATAATTCACCATAGTATTCGCTTTTTGAGCGGATATCGCTTAATTTTTAACACACATCAGCCGGTGCCCGATAAAGCCCGACTGCAAGGAGGAAACCACATTGAAAGCGTACAACGCAAAAGACATCCGTAACATTGCACTTGCAGGCCACGGTGACAGAGGTAAGACGACTCTCGCCGAAGCTATGCTTTATATCGCAAAGGCAACCGACCGTCTCGGCCGCGTTGCAGACGGAAACACAGTTCTCGACTTTGACGCAGAAGAGAAGCGCCGCACAGCGTCCGTTTCTACTGCTGTTGCTCCGCTCGAATGGGGCGGCTGCAAAATAAATCTTCTTGACACTCCCGGTATGTTTGACTTCGCAGGCGGCATTGCAGAGGGTGTACGCGCTGCAGAGTGCGCACTTATCGTTGTCGGCGGTAACATGGAAAAATTTGACGTCGGTGCAGAGAAGGCTCTCAAGGCTGCTGACAAGCGCGGCATTGCGAAGATGTTCGCAGTCACAAGACTTGATACAGAGCAGAACGACTTCTACCGCACATTCAACACTATCGTCGCTCAGGTTGGTGCTTCCGCCTGCCCGATGATTGTTCCTCAGATTGTTGACGGCAAGATTGCAAGCTATGTAAACCTTGTCACAAACAAGGCTTATTCATACACATACGGCAACGCAAACGAAATTGCTATGCCCGATGATGAAAGAGTCAACGCTATGAGAGACATCTTCACAGAGGCTGTTGCTTCTGCAGACGATGAACTTATGGAAAAGTTTTTCGAGGGCGAAGAGTTCACGCAGGAAGAAATCGTCAGAGGTCTCAAGCAGGGTATTATTGACGGTACAGTTGTGCCTGTATTTGCATGCGCAGGCTACACAATGGATGCTGTCGATATGCTCCTCGACTGTATTGCAAATTTCGCTCCCGATGCTACAAACGCAGGCGAGGGCGGCGTTGAGTGCGATGAAAACGGTCCGCTTGCAGCTATCTGCTTCAAGACGGTTGCTGACCCGTTCGTAGGCAAGAAGTCATACTTCAAGGTTATTTCCGGTAAGCTCACATCAGACGTAGCTGCTGTCAACTCACGCACAGGCGAGCCTGAGCGTATGGGCAAGCTTGTCACCGTACGCGGCGGCAAGCAGGAAGATGCAGCTTGCATCCCTGCAGGTGATATCGGTGCTGCAACAAAGCTTGCAAACACAATCACAGGCGATACACTTTATGCACCCAAGAACGAGGTTATTCTCGACCCCGTTTCGTTCCCCGCACCCTGCTTCTCAATGGCAGTCAACGTCCGCAAGAAGGGTGAAGAGGAAAAGGTTGCTTCCGGTATGATTCGTCTTTGCGAAGAAGATCCTACCATTATGTTCCAGATAAACAAGGAAACACGTGAGCAGGTCGTCAGCGGCCTTGGCGAGCAGCACCTTGATGTTGTTAAGTCAAAGCTCAAGTCCAAGTTCGGTGTTGAGGTTGATCTCACTGTTCCCAGAGTTGCATACAGAGAAACGATCCGCAAGGTTATTGACAAGCAGGGTCGCCATAAGAAGCAGTCCGGCGGTCACGGCCAGTTCGGTGATGTATGGATTCGTTTTGAGCCGTATATGGGCGAAGAGGATTTCGTATTCACATCTGACGAAGTTGTCGGCGGTGCTGTTCCGAAGAACTTCTTCCCCGCAGTTGAAAAGGGCCTTCGCGACTGTATCGCAAAGGGTCTTATCGCAGGCTACCCGATGGTAGGTATCAAGGCTGCTCTTCACGACGGTTCTTACCATCCCGTTGACTCATCAGAAATGGCATTCAAGACTGCTGCTGCTCTTGCATTCAAGGCTGCTATCCCCGAGGCACAGCCCACAATTCTCGAGCCTGTCGGCCTTCTCAAGGTTTATATGCCCGAGTCAAAGTTCGGCGATATCATGGGCGATATCACAAAGCGTCGCGGCCGTGTTATCGGTATGGGACCGTCCGACGAGCCTGCTCTTCAGGAGTTTGTTGCTGAAGT
>JAZSOM010000002.1:0-9921 GCA_045536955.1 Acutalibacteraceae bacterium | reverse complement strand
GCTTTCCCTGCGAGCTCGGTGTCGGACAGGAATACAGCGTCAACTGCATCGGGCATGTTGCCGATCTTGCCGCACCGGGTCTGATGCTGGCAGGAAGTCGGAGGCCAAGCGGTCTTAGGAAGACAAACCAAATGATCAACTCCTTGGCTCACAGAACGACATGGCTACGATCCGACTTCGCGCTTTCCCTGCGAGCTCGGTGTCGGACAGGAATACAGCGTCAACTGCATCGGGCATGTTGCCGATCTTGCCGCACCGGGTCTGATGCTGGCAGGCGTGGAGCCTTTTCGGAACATTTACGGCTCGACCGCCGAAAAGCATGAGGACGGTAGCTTTACCTTGTGCGGTTTTCCGCACCTGCCTTTTTCTTTTTGAATCCGTTTGGATAGCAAAATAAAAATCATTATGCACAATGCCGCCGTTATCAGCGGAACATTTATACGGTATGCAGATAATAAAAAAGCAGAGCACACCGCCTGAAACGGTGCAGCTCTGCTAAACTTTTTTACAGTATTTTATTACTCTGCAAAATATTTTTCAATTGATTCAACTGCGTTCTTTATATCGTCTTCACCTGCAAGTTCAACAGCGCCCTTATCTACAAGATTTGCTGTTTTTGTGTTGATAGGCAGGCGTGCAAGCACGGGAAGACCAAGCTCGGCAGAAACTTCCTCAATCTTGCTCTCGCCGAAAATCGAGTGCTTTTTACCGCAATCAGGGCACTCAAAGTAGCTCATATTTTCAACAAGTCCGATAATCGGCACGTTCATCAGGTTTGCCATATTATATGCCTTTTTGACAATCATTGTGACAAGATCCTGCGGAGTTGTGACAACAACAATACCGTCAACGGGAAGATTCTGAAAAACAGTCAGCGGAACATCGCCGGTTCCGGGGGGCATATCAACAAACATATAGTCAACATCACCCCAGGCAACCTCGTTCCAGAATTGCTGGATAATACCCGAAATAACAGGACCTCTCCAGACTACGGGAGCATCCTCTTTTTCAAGAAGAAGGTTAACCGACATAACGCGGATTCCGGTTTTGCTCTCTGCGGGGATAAGACCCATAGCGCTCTGCTCAATACCTGCGCTGATTCCGAACGCTTTGGGGATTGAGGGACCTGTTATATCGGCGTCGAGAATTGCCGTCTGCTTGCCGCTTGTCTGAAAAGCGGAAGCAAGCAGAGAGGTAACAAGTGACTTACCAACACCGCCCTTGCCGCTTACAACGCCGATTACTTTTTTTACGTTACTGAATTCGTTCTGTGCAAGATGAATATCCTGCTTCTGCTCTTTGCTGTCACAGTTTGATGAACAGGTTGAGCAGTTACCATTACATGCCATTTTGAAATTACCTCTTTATATTGAATTAATAATTACCGAAAAAATGCGGATTAAAAAGTTCCATACTTCGCTTGTTATTTTTCTTAAAGCTTCAAACGCTGCGGTCAGCACGGAGCGTGTTTTATCGAGCTTTTCCTGCTCGGTTTTAAGTCTTAATGTGCCGTCAACCTCGACAACCTCGTGGAAAACCGCCGTTTCGTGGTAGCCCTCACCTGAGGAGTTGGGCGAGTGAACGGAGAGGAGAAGTCTGCCGTCGTTATCGGTAAAAAGCATACCGTGGCCGCCGTCATAATTCGTGCCGCTTATACCTCTGTGGAAAAGAAGTCTCGGCTGCTGTTTCCATTCACCGTCAATTGTATAGCTTTCAGCCATACCGACAGCATAGCCGCTGTCGGAAACGTTTGACCAGAGCATTATCAGTTTGCCGTCCTCACAAGTGTGGATATATGGGCCGTCGGTAACCTGTCTGTCCATACCGCACTTGCCGTCATCCGCGCGGAAAATCTCCTTCGGCTCGGAGATAAGCGAAGATAAATCGTCGCTCATTTTTGCAATGCACATTCTGCCGATACCGTCATCAGTGCTTGTCCACTCGTGGACAAAAATCATCCACGGCTGACCGTCCTTATCAACGTAAAGTGTGCCGTCAATCGAATCCCAATCATCAGGTGTTGCAAAGCCGTCGCTTATATGCTCAAACGGGCCAAGCGGGCTTGAAGCCTTAAAAACGGCAGTGCCGCGGTGATTTAAAACACGGTCGTGATAGGTGGCAAAAAGATAGAAACTGCCTTTGTACTCGACACATTCGGGTGCCCAGAAATCACCGTCTGCGGTGTGTTCCTCGGGGAATGTGAAAACCGTAAAGGGACCTGCCCAATTATCAAGGTCCTCGCTGACGTAGCAGCCGTAGCCCGGCCAAGCCGCACCCGTACCGTACATATAGTATTTGCCATCGCTGACAAGTATGCAAGGATCACGGATGACGATGTCCTCACGCTTGCGCGGATATTCCATTTCGGAAGCATAGGCGGGAGAAATCATGCAAGCACCCATAAGAATTACACTCAACAAAACCGAAGTTAACCTTTTAAGCATAACCATTCTCCTTTATTCTTTGCAATCAGGAATCATTTAATTTATCAATCCCAAATCCATAAGCAAAGCAACAAGCCCGGGGAATATCGTTGTAGGGAAACTTATAACAAATGTAACTATTGTTTCCAGCAAACCGCCTAACGGGTTAGTTTTAAAAGTTTCAAGTAAATGTTCTAAAAGATTTTCTGCTTCGTTAGTCTGAAGTAATTTAAGAAAAGCTTGTATATATTCTGAAAACATTATATTTACCCCCTGTGCGATATAGGCTCGATAAATTCCGTAAGGGATTTATATCACTGCAATTCTTCGAATTGCTTATCTTGCAACAATGTTGACGAGTTTACCCTTGACGTACAGCTCCTTAACGATTGTTTTGCCTGCAATTTCTTCGGCAATCTTTTCGTCTGCCTTTGCAAGTGCAATTGCGTCTGCAGCTTCAATATCAGCGGCAATCATCATCTTTGTGCGGATTTTACCGTTTATCTGGACAACAATTTCAATCTCGTTGTCAACGCACTTTGCCTCGTCATAGGTCGGCCATTCGCCGTTTGCGAGCATACCGTTGCCGAGAGCCTCGTTGATCTCCTCTGTTACGTGGGGAGCAAAGGGATTGAGAAGAGTGATGAAAGTCTTAAGCTCTTTGCGTGTGACAGCGCCTGCATCGTAAATCTCGTTAAGGAGAGTCATAAGTGCAGCAATCGCTGTGTTGTATTTGAGGTTTTCAATATCTGAAGAAACCTTCTTGATTGTTCTGTGGAAAGCGGATTCAAGCTTTGCGGAATATTCTTCGGAATCGTTGAGAAGATTCTGGAGATTCCATACTCTGTCAATGAAGCGCTTACAGCCCTTAACGCTGTCTTCAGACCAAGGTGCAGCCTTCTCGTAGTCGCCCATAAAGAGTACGTAGGTACGAAGTACGTCAGCGCCGAATGCTTCGACAACGTCGTTCGGGTCAATAACGTTGCCTCTGGATTTGGACATCTTTACGCCGTCCGGACCGAGAATAAGGCCCTGAGCGGTACGCTTTGCGTAAGGCTCTGCCGTGGGAACAACGCCGAGGTCGTAAAGGAACTTGTGCCAGAAACGTGAGTAGATAAGGTGACGGGTTACGTGCTCCATACCGCCGTTATACCAGTCAACCTGACCCCAGTACTTAAGCTTTTCCATATCTGCAAAAGCTTTGTCGTTCTTCGGGTCGATATATCTGAGGAAGTACCAGGATGAGCCGGCCCACTGGGGCATTGTGTCGGTCTCTCTCTTTGCTGCGCCGCCGCATTTGGGGCAGGTGCAGTTGACGAAAGAATCGATCTTTGCAAGGGGGCTTTCGCCGTCCTGACCGGGCTCAAAGTTTTCAACCTTGGGAAGCTTGAGCGGAAGCTCCTCGTAGGGTACTGCAACCATTCCGCACTTGTCGCAGTGGACAATCGGAATCGGTTCGCCCCAATAGCGCTGACGGTTGAATGCCCAATCCTTCATCTTATATTGAACGCCCTTTTCGCCTATGCCCTGCTTCTCAAGCTCTTCGAGCACGCGTGCGATAGAGGACTTCTTGTCTGTATATCCGTTGAGGTAGTCGGAGTTGACCATTTCGCCGTCGCCCGTGTAGGCTTCAACCGCGATGTCGCCGCCTTTGATAACCTCGATAATATCAATGCCGAACTTCTTTGCGAAGTCGTAGTCACGCTGATCGTGTGCGGGCACAGCCATAATGGCACCTGTGCCGTAGCCCATCATAACGTAGTCGGAGATGAAAATGGGAATTTCCTTGCCGTTTACGGGGTTGATGCCGACAAATCCGTCAAGGCAGACGCCTGTCTTGTCCTTTACAAGCTGTGTGCGCTCAAACTCTGTTTTCTTTGCACACTCTGCTCTGTAATTTTCAACCTCAGCGAAATTCTTTATCATATCCTTATACTTGTCAAGCATAGGATGCTCGGGAGCCATAACCATAAACGTTACGCCGAAAAGTGTATCGGGACGGGTTGTGTAGATGCGGAGCGTTTCGTCTGTGTTCTTAACTGTGAAGTTGACGAAAGCACCTGTTGATTTGCCGATCCAGTTTTCCTGCTGAAGTTTGACGTTGGGGAGGTAATCAACTTCGTTCAGACCTTCGAGAAGCTTGTCTGCATACTCAGTTATGCGAAGGTACCATACGTCTTTGGATTTCTGTACGATGTCGCTGTGGCAGATGTCGCACTTGCCGCCCTGCGAATCCTCGTTTGAAAGAACAACCTTACAGGAGGGGCAGTAGTTGACGAGTGTCTTGTCACGGAATGCAAGACCGTTTTCAAACATCTTGAGGAAAATCCACTGTGTCCACTTGTAGTAGCCCTCTTCGGTTGTGTCGATAACTCTGTTCCAATCGAAGGAGAAACCGACTCTTCTGAGCTGAGAGGTGAACTTTGCAATATTGTTGTCGGTAACCTGTCTGGGGTGGATGCCGGTCTTGATAGCATAGTTTTCAGTCGGCAGACCGTATGCGTCAAAGCCGATGGGGAAAAGGACGTTATAGCCTTCCATTCTGCGCTTACGCGAAACAACCTCAAGACCGGAGTAAGCCTTGATGTGACCGACGTGCATACCTGCACCGCTGGGGTACGGAAACTCTACGAGAGCGTAGAACTTCTGCTTGTCGGAGCCGTCCTGAGCGTGAAAAACGCCTGCGTCTTCCCACTTGTCCTGCCACTTCTGTTCGGCAGATTTAAAATCATAATTAGCCATAGTTTATCAATCCTTTGCAAATGCAATTAATTATTCTGTGATGAGGTGAGAGATGTCAACCTGTTTGGCGTCTGCCCAGAGGCGCTCAAGGTTATAGTATTCTCTGCTTTCGTTGAGGAAAATGTGGACGATAACGTCATCGTAATCGAGCAGAATCCAGCCTGTTGAGCGGCCCTCGATGTGCGATGTGAACACGCCGAGCTTTGCAAGCTCATCCTCGACGTCGTCAGCAAGCGATTTCACGTGCGGATTTGAAGTTGCCGAAGCAACGACGAAATAATCCGCAACAATTGTGATGCCTGCTGTTTCGATTGCAACAATGTCTTCTGCCTTTTTTTCGTCAAGAACCGTGACAATTTTTTCGAGCAATTCTTTTGAGGTCATAGAGTTAATTCCTTCCGTACGGATCGGTTTTGCAATGAAGAACCGATGCTTTTATTTTGCCTGTTCGTAGTCTGAAATAACAATTTCGCAGTCAAAGCCTGCTTCGCTTTCGTTGCCGTACCAGTAAACGCCGAATGAGCGTGTGCCGTCAAATTTGCTGTAAAACATTGCAACCTTCGACGGTTCGGCAGCGGGGATGTGCGCTTTGGCGTTGTTGTCGCTGAATCCTGCCTGCTCAAGCTGTGCAACATAGCTGAGATAGCTGTCATAGCCTAAAGTGTCTATACGGATTACGGTGCGCCTGCCTCTGTCCGTAACATACTCAACCGTAGATATGCTGCCCGTTTTTATTTTCGGTATGCCGAGCGTCAGGTCGTTGTCCTGCCAGCCCTTGGTTTGGCTGAGGCGGCTTGCGTTTTCTTCATACCTTGTTGTGAATTCGGGCTTCAGCTTTGCCGTTGTCGGCGTGAGAACCTGTGTCTGTGCATCGACATACGGCACAAGCGTTGTGTATTCGTACTTTGAGGTTGGCTCTCCCGCGGGAGATGCGCCGTTTAGTTTCGGCAGGAATTTAACGGCAGGCACAATCAGCACAGCGGCAATAATTGCAGCGCAGATGATCGCGACTTTTTTAGTCTTATTCATTATTATTCATCTTTTCAAGCGACTGCATCTTGAGGTAGGCGTTGATGAAGCCGTCAAGGTCGCCATCCATAACGGCGTTGATGTTACCCATTTCAAATCCCGTGCGGTGGTCTTTTGCGAGGGTGTAGGGCATAAAGACGTATGAACGTATCTGGCTGCCCCAGGCAATATCTTTCTGTACACCTTTAATATCCTCGATTTTGTCAAGGTGCTCACGCTCCTTGATTTCGAGCAGCTTTGATTTGAGCATACGCAGTGCAACTTCTCTGTTCTGAACCTGGCTGCGTTCAACCTGGCAGGATGTAACAATACCTGTCGGAATATGCGTCAGACGTACTGCGGATGAGGTTTTGTTAACCTTCTGTCCGCCTGCACCGCTTGCGCGGTAAACGTCCATTTTGATGTCGTCCATATTAAGGTCAATTTCGATTGTGTCGTCAATTTCGGGCATAACCTCGAGCGAGGCGAAAGATGTGTGCCTTCTGCCCGAAGCGTCGAACGGTGAGCAGCGTACAAGTCTGTGAACACCGTTTTCGCTCTTCATATAGCCGTATGCGTTTTCACCTTCGATGTGAAGAACGGCTGATTTGTAGCCTGCTTCATCGCCGTCGAGGAAGTCGGGCATTGTGACCTTGTAGCCGTGCTGTGTGCCCCACTGTGTATACATACGCACAAGCATTGATGCCCAGTCCTGAGCTTCGGTGCCGCCTGCGCCTGCGTGGAAGGTGAGGATTGCGTTTTTGCTGTCGTATTCGCCGCTGAGAAGTGTGCTGAGCGTCTGCTTGTCAAGCTCACGCTTGATTGTGTCAACACTCTCACGGCAGTCGGGGAACATAGATTCGTCCTCTTCGTCGTCGGAAAGCTCAATCATAACAAGAGCATCCTCGTAGTCTGCGTTGAGCTTTTCGTAAGCTGCAACTTTGTTTTTGAGGCTTGCCGTTTTCTGGAGAACCTTCTGTGAGTTTTTCATATCGTCCCAGAAATCGGGTGCTGCAGCCTGCTCCTCAAGCACGGCAATCTCATTGCGCATTTCGTCAAGGCCGAGTGCCTCCGCAAGCTCGTCGAGCGGCTTTCTGCATTCGAGAAGTTCGAGTCGAAGTTCTTCAAATTGAAGCATAATTTTTCCTTTCTCGGGTTACGCACCGTTTCGGTGCGGTCAGAATCCCTTTATTACATAAAATATCACTCTATATTTTAATACATTTTAACGCGTATGTAAAGCAAGTTATTAAATTTTATAAAACTTTAAAAATTATTATAAACTGTTATTGAATTTGTGTGCTAAATTGTGTAAAATATAATGTGTGTATCTGTGCATACACCGGGAGGAAGAGATTAAATGAGATATATCGGAGAAAACTGTCCATATTGCGGTGTAGCTTTTACCGAGCAGGATGACGTAGTTGTCTGCCCGGAATGTGCCACGCCCCACCACCGCGTGTGTTGGTTTGCCCATGGTGAATGTGCCAATACCGAGAAGCACGGTACGGACTTTGTCTGGAAAAAAGCTGCTGCGCCCGAGCCGGATAAAGAGCCTGAGCGGCAGGAAACCCAGAAAGATTCCGCAAAGCTCGATATAGTCTGCCCCGATTGCGGCACGACCTGCGAAAACGGCACGGTGCGTTGCCCCAAATGCGGCGCGATGCTCATACCGTTTGCCAACCCGATGGGTGAACCGCCTCTTGCACAGTTCAGGCAGGGCTTTGACCCTAACGAAGATATTCGTGGCATAAAGTCGGGCGATATTGCGCTCTTCTGCCGTACGGCAGGCGCAAGCTACATCAAAAAATTCCGCAGAAAAAACAATTGGAACTGGGCGGCGTTTTTTTGCTCTCCGTTCTGGTTCTTCTACCGTAAGATGTATAAGGCGGGTGCAATTTTTCTCACCGCTTATCTGGTGCTGAACCTGCTTTTTATCCCTGTTCAGATTTATTCTTACAACGTTTTTTACAACTCATCCGCATCCGTTGCAATCAACGGAATGTATGCGGAGATAAATGAGCTGATTGAGCCTTATATCGTAGAGAATGAATCTTCGGGCGGGATTTTAGGTGCCGTTGCAGACCGTTTATACGGCGAAAGCGTTACCGTTAGCGAAGAAGGCCGTAAGGTCTTGGAAAAATATTTTACCGATAACGAGGAGCTTATAATAAACAATATAGCGAAGCCGATGCTGCGCCCGGTTCTTTTGATCTGCGCTGTTTATTTTCTCGGCTTTTTGCTGAAGGTCGTTTCGGCGCTTCTTGCCGATAAGCTCTACTACAAAAAAGCCCGCGACGAAATCAAGCGTGCGCGCAGTCTGAGTAACGATGAGCGTGTTGTTCAGCTTGAGCTTTTCCGCAAGGGCGGCGTAAATCTTTTCCTCGGTTTCGGGTTATACTTTGCTTGTAATATGATTGTAAACGCGGCAATGATGTCTGTGTTACAGTAAGCATATTTTAGATAAAATAATATCAGATACAGAAAGGACGCACTACTATGAAAATCAAGAAGGCTATTATTCCCGCAGCAGGTCTCGGCACAAGAGTTCTCCCTGCATCAAAGGCAGTTCCCAAGGAGATGCTCAACATCGTCGATAAGCCCGCTATCCAGTACATAGTTGAAGAAGCTGCAGCTGCAGGCATTGAGGATATCCTCATCATCACAAACCGCGGCAAGGGCGTAATCGAAGACCATTTCGACCACAGCTATGAGCTTGAAGACAAGCTTAAGGACAACCCCTCCAAGAAGGATCTTTACGAGGACGTTCTCGCTTGCTCAAACATCGCTAACGTTTACTTCCTCCGCCAGAAGGAGACAAAGGGTCTCGGTCACGCAATTATGTGCGCAAAGAGCTTCATCGGCAACGAGCCTTTTGCAATCCTCTACGGTGATGATGTTATCATCAACAATGAATACCCTGTAACAAAGCAGCTTGTTGATGCTTACGAGAAGACAGGCAAGGGCATCGTCGGCGTTAAGGAAGTTCCGAGAAAGGATGTTTCCAAGTATTGCTCACTTGACGTAACACCTCACGCAGACAACGCTGCACTTATGGATGTCCACGATATTATTGAGAAGCCCACAGAGGATCAGATTATGTCCTGCTTCTCTATCCTCGGCAGAGTTGTTGCTCCTCCCCAGGTATTTGATTACCTTGCAGAGGACCTTGCAAACACACCCGAGGGCGAAGAGCTCTACTTCACAGACACACTTGCACGTCTTGGCAAGGAAGGCAACCTTCTTGCTCTTGTTTTCGACGGTATCCGTTACGATATGGGCAACAAGCTCGGCATTATGAAGGCTAACTGCGAAGTTGCTGTCAACCACCACGAGATCGGTGACGATTTCAAGGCTTACCTCAAGGAGCTTGTTGAATCATTATGATTATAAAAAGAACTATTGCAATGCTTGCTGCGGCGGTGCTTATCGTCGCGGCGGCAGGCTGCGCAAACAAAACGCCCGAGGCTGATTCTTCAACCACTGCTGAAGAAACGGCTGCAACCGCTTCACCGTCAACAACAAAATCGTCGGTTATTCCGGTTGCCCCCTCGTCTAAGCCTGTTACAACAGCTTCTTCCTACACACCGCCCGCTATCGAATACGGCGGCACCCTCGGCACAGCTGAGGACAGCATACGCATTGTCTCTCACGAGGTTTCTCTCTCCACCAACAACACTTATGCAATTAAGCTGGATAAGTCGGGAGGCCAAGCGGTCTTAGGAAGACAAACCAAATGATCAACTCC
>JAZSOM010000054.1:0-28433 GCA_045536955.1 Acutalibacteraceae bacterium | reverse complement strand
GCTGACCTATACGCAAAGCATCAGCTCAATAGGCGAGGACGGTATGCGCCACTGGACAGTGACGCGTAAAATCCCCGCCGGTATGACCTACACCCTCAAAACCAAGCTCGGTTACACCTGGACAACAACCGACTTAACAGTAAAATCATAACAAAAAACCTCACTGTTTTGTGCAGTGAGGTTTTTAAATTTGCAATTCGTAATGCGCAATTATTCGTAGGGGAGGGCCTCCATGCACTCCCATTGTTTTAACGGGCTGCAGGTGAAATTTATCTTCTGTAAAGGTAGTTGAGATTTTGCCAACGCTTTTTATCGATTGAATTTATCTGGTCTGCTGTTACACGGTATTGCCAATTGCCGTCAGCTTTGCCGGGGATATTCAGACGAGTGTCTGAACCGTATCCGAGCAAATCCTGAATCGGCAAAATAACCGTATCTGCGTGAGAAGCAAAAATAGTCCGGATAATGCTCTGGTAGCCGTTGTTCCAATCGGGTGATGTGTATCCGCAGTATTCGAGCATACCTCTGCGTGTTTCCTCCGAAAGCTCCCACACGTAGCCGAGCAGAGTGTTGTTATCGTGCGTGCCTGTGTAGGCGATACAGTTATCTGTGTAGTTGTGCGGCTGATGAGGGTTGTCGTTATCGGAAAGGAAACCGAATTGGAAAACTCTCATACCGGGGAATCCGCTGTATTCAACAAGGTCAATTACTTCTTTTGTTATATCACCGAGGTCTTCTGCAATAATCAGCTTTTCGCCCGCAACCTCTTTTGCCATATCGACAAAGGCTTCTCCGGGACCCTTTACCCATTTGCCGTTTTTTGCTGTTGTTGCGTTGCCGTCAACACTCCAGTAACTTTCAATGCCTCTGAAGTGGTCTATACGCACAGCATCAAACATTGTCAGGTTATGTTTGAGCCTTGCGCGCCACCAACCGAAATTATCTTTCTGCATTTTTGACCAATCATAAATCGGGTTGCCCCAAAGCTGACCTTCTTCTGCAAAATAATCGGGCGGTACACCTGCGACGCAAGAAGGTTTGTTTTCTTTATCGAGCAAAAACTGTTCTTTGTTTGCCCATACGTCACAGCTGTCGAAAGATACGTAAATCGGGATGTCACCGATAATCTGTATACCCTTGCTGTTTGCGTAAGCTTTTATATCTGCCCACTGTGTGAAAAATTCGTATTGAATGAATTTCCACATAAACAGCACGTCTTCGTCGATTTTGTCTGTTGTCCAATCGGTCCAGGGCTTTTCGCTGTTAGATTTCTTGAGCGCCATAAAGCGACAGAACTGCTCAAGATAAACGTTTTCGCTGATGAATGATTCGATTTTCGCCTTGAGCACGTTGTCAACACGCTTTGCAGCTTTCATAAGTACGTCTGTGCGTGTGTGGTAGAGTCTTACGTATTCACTGCTGTAAGGGGTTTGCTGGCGGCAGGAATCAAGCTCTTCTTTGGTGAGAAGTCCTTGCTTTGAAAGTGTGGGCAGGTCGACAAAATAGGGGTTGCCGCCGAATGCAGAGTATGATTTGTATGGCGAGTTACACTCGTCAACAAGGCAGAAGGGGAGCACCTGCCACATTGAAAAGCCGCAGTCGGAAAGAAAGTCGATAAATTTCTTCGCTTCTTCACCGAAGCTGCCGATTGAGTATTCACCGGGGAGTGAAGATACGTGCATAAGCACGCCGCTTTTTCTCTTTTTTGTGTTAATGATAATCACCGCTTTGCTTGACAGTATTTTTTATGTATGTTACTATAATTAATTAGTAATATTAATGATTATATATTGAGTTGCTCAAAAAATCAACAGAAAATTGACGGTGTATTATGACAGAAAAATCAAGAAGTGATTATACTATACTCAATATTATCTCAGGACTGGGCGGTTACTTGGTAACCTTTGTGCTTGGTCTTGTTTGCCGTATGGCTTTCACCCGCGTGTTTCCTGCCGAATATCTCGGAATAAACGGTCTTTTCAGCAACGTGCTCGGTATGCTTTCGCTTGCAGAGCTTGGTATAGGTTCAGCGATTGTATATGCACTTTATGCACCGCTTGCAAAAAAAGATAACGAAAAAATCGCAACGTTGGTCAGTTTTTACGGCAAGTGTTACCGAGTGATTGCGTTCGTTGTGCTTATTATAGGTTTGGCACTTATACCTTTTCTTGACCTGATTATCAAAGAAAAGCCCAATATTCAGGAAAGCTATTACCTGATTTATCTTATAATGTTGTTCAACTCTGTTTCGGGATATTTTTTCGCTTACCGTTCATCGCTTCTTGTTGCAGCACAGCGTAACTATATGGTAACCATTGTCAGCAACATTGTAATTATCGTTCAGAATGCAGCGCAGATTGCGGCGATATTTATCTTCAAAAACTATATCGTATATATGCTGATTGCTTCCGTTTGCGGTATGCTGACGAATGTTGTTTCGTCCGAAATTGCAAAAAAAGAGTTCCCGTGCATCAAAACAAGAAAGTCCATGCCGCTTGAAAAAGAAGAAAAACGCAGTCTTGTACGTAACGTTCGCGCCCTTACAATCAATAAGGTTGGAGGATTGCTCGTAAACTCAACGGATAATATCATTACGACGTTTTTTGGCGGTCTTGTGACAACAGGTATGGCTTCAAACTATACTCTGATTTCAACAAGCATAAATTCATTGCTCAATATTGTTTTCAATTCGCTGAACGCAAGTGTAGGCAACCACAATGTACTCGAAAGCAAAGAGAATAAGCTTGCTCTTTTCAATTCAATCAATCTTGCAAACTTCTGGCTTTTCGGTTGGGCGGCAATAGGCATCTTTGTTGTTTCCGGTGATGTTGTTTCTGTTATGTTCGGTGCGGGTTATGTTCTGCCGTTTGAAATACCGCTTATTATCGCTGTCAATTTCTATATGGTCGGTATGCAAAATGCGGTCTGGACCTATTATAACACCCAGGGCCTTTTCAGACGCGGCAGATATGTATCGATTTTTACGGCAATTATAAACATTGCGTTGTCAATCGTTCTCGGCAAGTTTTTCGGACTTTTCGGAATCCTTCTTGCAACGGCGATTGCAAGGCTTTTAACTAACACGTGGTACAGCCCTTATGCGGTTTTCAAATACGGTTTCGAATTGCCCGTTAGAAAGTATTTCATACGGTATATATATTATGCGGTTCTGCTTGCTTTTACGGGCGGTCTGTGTTATCTGATTTGTCACTTCATTTCGGTTACAACGATTGTCAACGTGATTCTAAAGTTTGCGGTCTGCTGTGTTGTGCCGAATCTTGTTTTCTTCCTTTGCTTCTTTAGAAGCAGTGAATTTTCAACACTTAAAAATTTTGTTGTATCGTTTTTCGGAAAGCTTAAAGGAAAAATAAAACGCTAAAAAAGAGCTGTGATTCAGACGAATCACAGCTCTTTTTTATTATTCTTCAATTGCCGCTTTGAGTTTTTCAAGGCCGAGGTCAATCTCTTCTCTTGTAATGTTTAGAGGGGGAAGAAGACGGACAAGTGTTTTTGCCGTCAGGCAGATGACACCGTTTTCAATACCTTTTTTTACAACGTCTGCACCTGTTTTGCCTTCAACTTCAATACCGATCATCATACCCATACCGCGTATGGATTTGACGTTCTTGAAGCCTGAAACCTTTTCTCTGATGTATTCGCCGTTAGCTCTTATGTTCTCGAGGAAAGCTTCGTCATTGACCTTGTCGAGCACGTAGCTTGCGCCTGAACACACAATCGGGTTACCGCCGAAGGTTGAACCGTGTGTGCCGCCTGTCATAACGTTGCCGAGTGCCTCGGTGCAAAGGCAGGCACCAATCGGAAGACCGCCGCCAAGACCCTTTGCGAGTGTTACAACGTCGGGCTTGATGCCGTAATTTTCATGCGCGAGAAGCTTACCTGTCCTGCCTATGCCTGTCTGTACTTCGTCAATGATTACAAGCAGGTCTTTTTCTTTTGCAAGGGCGCATACAGCATCAACAAAGCTCTGCTCAAGAGGAATAACGCCGCCCTCACCCTGAATCATTTCCATCATAACGGCGCAGGTTTTGTCGCTGATTGCAGCCTTAATCTGCTCAATATCCTTTTCACAGTAAACAAAACCGTCGTTATAAGGGGCGAAGCAGTCCGGATGAAGCGCATCCTGTCCGGTAGCAGTGAGGGTTGACATTGTTCTGCCGTGGAATGAGCTGAGCAGGGTGATTATTTCATATCTGCCCTTGCCGTATTTGTCAAAGCTGTATTTGCGTGCAACTTTGATGGCACATTCGTTAGCTTCAGCACCTGAGTTGCCGAGGAATACCTTTGAAAAACCGGTAGCTTTTGTGAGTTTGTCTGCGAATACTGCTGTTGCATCCGTGTAGTAGAGGTTGCTGATATGGCTGAGTTTGTGTGCCTGCGCGGAAACGGCATCTGCCCAGCCCTCGTCAGCATAGCCGAGGCAGTTTACACCGATACCCGATGTGAAATCGATATATTCTCTGCCGTCAAAATCCTTTGCAACAGCACCCTTGCCAGAAACAATGCCGAGTTCGTATCGTCCGTAGGTGGGCATTGCCGAGGCATTGTTCATTTCTTTTATCTGTTCAAAGTTCATTTGTCTCAAATCCTTTTTTATCTGAACATAGTGCCGATACCGGCATCTGTCAGAAGTTCTATAAGAATGGAATGTTCAATTCTGCCGTCCATAATAATAGCGTGCTTAACACCGCGTCTGACAGCCTCAACACAGCAGTCAACCTTAGGAATCATACCGCCCTTAATGATGTTCTGCATTTTGAGCGCAGGCACCTCGCTGACGTTAAGCTCTTTAATAAGTGTTGATTCGTCGTCCTTATCGCGGAGAAGTCCCGTGATGTCTGTCATAAGGATGAGGTTTTCTGCGCCAAGCACAGCCGCAATGCGTGAAGCCGCAAGATCAGCGTTTACGTTGAATGAATGGTCACCGCCGGCGACGGAAGAAATAACGGGAATATAGCCGCTGTTGATAACGTCAAGCACGGGCTGAATATTTATATCTGTAATATCGCCAACGTAGCCTATATCCTTCTCACGGTGTTTGACAGCCTTTATCATACCGCCGTCAATACCGCAAAGACCGATAGCCTTGCCGCCCTTTTTCTCTAACAGAGAAACAAGATCCTTGTTTACCTTGCCTGCAAGCACCATCTGTACTATTTCCATTGTTTCTTCGTCAGTGTAGCGAAGGCCGTCAACGAATTTGCTCTCTTTGTTGATTTTTTTGAGCATATCGTTAATTTCCGGGCCGCCGCCGTGGACGAGAACAACCTTTATGCCGACAAGTGAGAGAAGCACGATGTCTTCCATAACAGCCTGCTTGAGATCCTCGTTAATCATAGCGTTGCCGCCGTACTTGATTACGACTATTTTGTTGTAATATTTCTGAATGTAGGGGAGAGCCTGCACCAGAATCTGTGAACGGTCAAAATTTGAAATTTCCATTTGTTACCTCTTATGAACGGTAGTCACCGTTGATTTTTACATAATCGTACGTGAGGTCACAGCCCCATGCGGTAGCTTCAGCATCGCCGTCAGAGAGTGTGATGTCAATAACGATTTCGTTTTCGAGAAGAATTGTTTTTGCAATGTCTTCGTCAAACTCAATGCCTGCTCCGTCTCTGCAAACGGCAATTGTGCCTTTGCAGCTCTTGAAGTCAACATCAACGCCGTTGATGTTGAGGTCAGCGCCCGAATAACCGATTGCGCAGAGAACTCTGCCCCAGTTGGCATCAGCGCCGAACATTGCTGCTTTGAGAAGAGAGGAATTGATGACGGATTTTGCAACCGTCTTTGCCGTGGCAATGTCTTTTGCGCCCTTGACAGCGCACTCTATGAGCTTTGTTGCGCCCTCTCCGTCACGTGCAATTTCGCGTGAGAGATAACGGAGTGCCTCGAAAAGAGCAGCCTTGAACGTGTCAAAGTCTGTGCCCTCAGCAGTGATTTCACTGTTGCCTGCAAGACCCGAAGCGAGGATTGAGCACATATCGTTAGTGGATGTGTCACCGTCAACGGATACCATATTGAATGTGTCGCATACGACAGCGTTGAGAGCTGTTTTGAGCATATCCGAGCTGATTGCGGCATCTGTTGTGAGGAAACAGAGCATCGTTGCCATATTGGGCATAATCATACCGCTGCCCTTTGCCATACCGCCGATATGGCAAACCTTGCCGTCAAGCTCAAACTTAACGCAGATTTCCTTTTCGTGTGTGTCGGTTGTCATAATTGCAACCGCGGCGTTGTGTCCGCCGTTACGGCTCAGACCCTTGGCAAGCTCATCAATGTGAGTTGCAATCGGTTCAATGTTTATTGAAGGACCTATGACGCCGGTTGAAGCAACGACAACGTGCTTTGCGCTGATTCCGAGCACATCTGCGGCAAGCTTGCACATAGCTTCTGCCTTTTCAATGCCGTCTGCGGCGCAGGTGTTGGCAATACCGGAGTTGCAGATGATTGCCTGTGCCGTGCCGTTTTCAAGGTTAGCGGCAGTGACTCTGTTAGGTGCGCCCTTCACGAGGTTGCTTGTGTGCATAGCTGCAGCCGTACAGGGCTTCTCGCAATAAACAAGGGCAAGGTCGTGTTTTGATTTGTTCTTTCTGATACCGCAGTGGACTGAGTTTGCAACAAAGCCGAGCGGTGTTGTTACTGTACCTTTGATAAATTCCATAACTGTGTTGTTTGCTCCTTAAGGATTAGATTAAATCAGCGGTAGGCTGATTAAAAAGCAGGGGGGACAAGGTTAAGTCCGGTGTTTTCGGCAATACCCATAATAAGGTTCATATTCTGTATTGCCTGACCTGCGGCACCCTTTACCATATTGTCAATTGTTGACACAACGATAAGTGTGCTTGTGCGGCTGTCGATGTGGAGCGAGATGTCGCACATATTTGTAAACTTGACGTTTTTCAGGTTTGCCGTTGCACCGTCAGGAAGCACGCGGACAAACTGCTCATCAGCGTATTTGCTTTCGTATGCATTGCGCACCTGCTCTTTTGTAACGCCCTCCTTGAGCTTGAGGTACATTGTAGAAACGATACCTCTGTTGACGGGCAGAAGGTGTGGAACAAATGTAACCCTAATCTTCTTGCTGCCGAGCTTGGAAAGAGTCTGCTCAATTTCGGGTGTGTGGCGGTGCATACCTACTTTGTAGGGTGAAAAAGCTTCGTTACAGTCGGGGTAGTGTGTGGTCTGCGTAAGGTTTCTGCCTGCGCCCGTAACGCCTGATTTTGAATCTATGATGACGCTGTCTGTTTCAACAAGGTTGTTGATGATTGCCGGAGCAAGACCGAGTGCTGCGGACGTGGGGTAACAGCCGGGGTTTGCAATAATGCTGACGCCCTTTGCTTTCTCTCTGAAAAGCTCAGGTACGCAGTAAACGGCTTCCTTATGTATTTCCGGTTTATCAAAAGGCTTCTGATACCATTCGGTGTATTCCTCTTCACTTTCAAGTCGGAAATCTGCGCCAAGGTCGATGAATTTTCTGCCCTTTTCAAGACATTCAGCCGCAAGCGGCTCAGAAAGTCCGTGGGGCAGGCAGGCGAAAACAATGTCGCTCAGGTCAACTGCTTCGCTCTGGTTGATGCATACCTTGTCACACAGACCAAGGAATGAAGGATATATATCAGAAAGCTTCTGTCCCTCAAAGCTCTTGGAGCAAAGGGCAGTCAGCTCAACGTCGGGATGGCTGAGAAGAAGGCGTACAAGCTCAGCGCCTGCGTAGCCTGTGGCGCCGATAACAGCTGCTTTGATTTTCATAATCTATCTTCCTTAAAAGGTTATTTCTTAATTCTGTTGTTTACGCAGGTTTCAAGCTTGATTGCCTCGTAAACATCCTCACCGAACAGCTCGCATACGCCCTGATATTTTTCAAGGGGGAGGGTTTCGAGCGTCAGCTTTTCTTTGATGCAAAGTGCAACAAGCTCGCCTGTTGCCTTATATGCGTCGCGGAAGGGGAGACCCTTGCCGACGAGGTAGTCTGCGCAGTCGGTTGCATTGATGAAGCCTTCTGCTGCAGCACGGCGCATATTTTCCGGGATGACGCGCATTGTTTCAATCATCGGGTCAAGAGCGGTCATACACATCTTGACTGTGTCAATTGCATCAAAAATAGCTTCCTTATCCTCCTGCATATCTTTGTTGTATGCAAGCGGAAGTCCTTTCATAGCTGTGAGAAGAGCCATGAGGTCGCCGAAAACTCTGCCTGACTTGCCTCTGATAAGTTCTGCAATATCCGGATTCTTTTTCTGTGGCATAATGCTTGAGCCTGTTGAGAAAGCATCGTCAAGCTCAACAAACTTAAATTCCCATGAGCACCAGAGGATAATCTCTTCACAAAGGCGTGAGAGATGTACCATAAGAATTGAAAGTGCCGAAGCGATTTCAAGGCAGAAATCTCTGTCCGAAACGCCGTCAAGCGTATTTTCGACAACACCGTCAAAGCCGAGAAGCTGTGCGGTCATAGCGCGGTTTATTGGGTATGTTGTGCCGGCAAGAGCACCACTGCCCAAAGGAGAATAGTTCATCCTTGCCTTGGCGTCGGCAAGCCTGCCCATATCACGTTCAAGCATACTGACGTATGCTGAAAGCTGCATACAGAACGTAATCGGCTGTGCGCGCTGAAGGTGGGTGTAGCCCGGCATAATCGTGTTTTCGTTTTCGTGTGCTTTGTTGAATATAGTGTCCGTCAGATGGCGAAGCATATCCATAACCTCTTCGCATTCTTTGCGCAGTGTGAGGCGGATATCTGTTGCAACTTGGTCGTTACGGCTGCGACCGGTGTGCAGGCGTTTACCGGCATCGCCTATGCGTGCGGTAAGTGTCTGCTCGATAAATGTGTGGATATCTTCTGCATCGGGGTCAATCAGAAGCTCGCCGGATGCGATGTCCTCTTTTATCTGTTTGAGACCGTTTATGATTTTTTCGCAATCTTCAACGGGAATGATGCCCTGTGTGCCGAGCATAACGGCGTGGGCTATTGAGCCGTCGATGTCCTCGCGGTACATACGGCTGTCAAATTTAATGGAAGAATTGAAATCGTTGGTTCTTTTGTCAGCTTCTTTTGCAAAGCGTCCTGCCCAGAGTTTCATATAAATTTATCCTGCCTTTTAAAACAACATTCGGGCGGAGGGATACTCCGCCCTTGTCTGTATTGATTTTCTTACTTGTTGCGCTCTGCCTCAAGGATTGCACGAACCTTAATGGGAAGACCGAAGAGGTTGATGAATCCTGCGGAATCCTTCTGATCGTAAACTTCGTCAGCGTCGAATGTTGCGAAGTCTTCGCTGTAAAGAGTGTAGGGAGATGTAACACCTGCGTTGATCATATTGCCCTTGTAGAGCTTGAGCTTTACATCGCCTGTAACGGTTTCCTGAGTCTTGTCAACGAATGCGCTGATAGCCTCACGAAGGGGAGTGTACCACTGGCCGAAGTAAACAAGCTCTGCAAAACGGAGAGCAACCATCTCTTTGTAGTGCTGAGTATCACGGTCAAGAGTGATTGTCTCAAGAACCTGATGTGCCTTGTAGAGGATTGAACCTGCGGGATTCTCGTAAACACCGCGGGACTTCATACCGACAAGTCTGTTCTCAACGAGGTCACAGAGACCGATGCCGTTTGCACCGCCGATTTCGTTGAGTTTTGTGATCATCTCAACGCCGCCCATTTTGACGCCGTCAAGAGCTACGGGAACACCCTTCTCAAAAGAGATGGTGATGTATGTGGGCTTGTCGGGAGCTGCTTCGGGAGCTACACCCATCTCAAGGAAGCCTTCCTTGAGATACTGAGGCTCGTTTGCGGGATCTTCAAGGTCGAGACCTTCGTGTGAAAGGTGCCAGAGATTTTTATCCTTTGAGTAGTTTGTTTCACGGTTTATCTTGAGGGGGATATTGTGTGCTTCTGCATACTCAATCTCTTCCTCACGTGACTTGATGTCCCAGATTCTCCAGGGAGCAATAATCTGCATCTCGGGAGCGAAAGCTTTGATAGCAAGCTCGAAACGAACCTGGTCGTTACCCTTGCCTGTGCAACCGTGGCAGATAGCATCAGCGCCTTCGGCCTTTGCAATCTCAACAATTCTCTTTGCGATAACGGGACGTGCAAAAGATGTGCCGAGGAGGTAATCCTTCTCGTATGTTGCACCGGCCTTGAGTGTGGGGAAGATATACTCGTTTACAAACTCTTCCTGAAGGTTTTCAATGTAGAGCTTGGATGCGCCTGTTTTGATTGCCTTCTCTTCGAGACCGTCAAGCTCTGTGCCCTGACCGACGTCACCGGATACTGCGATAACCTCACAGTTGTTGTAGTTTTCCTTAAGCCAGGGGATGATGATGGATGTATCAAGACCGCCTGAGTAGGCAAGAACGACTTTCTTAATTTCTTTCATTGTAGTTTCCTCTTTTCGGTAAAATTTAATTTTTATTCGTTGCTATGTGTATTATTATACAGTGTTTATGCAAAAAATCAACTGTATTATTGCATAAACATACACTACTTTATTGGTTTTTTTGCGTAATTATGCATAAAACCTTATCTTCCGGTAGAACCGAATCCGCCGGCACCGCGCTCTGTTTCGTCAAATTCCGTAACCTCAACCGCGGGGGCTGTGCATACGGGCATCACAACAAGCTGAGCTATTCTCTCCCCCGGCTCAATCGTGTAGCTCTCTTCATACTGGTTGATAAGACCTACGCAGATTTCGCCGCGATAGTCGCTGTCAACAACACCGACGCAATTGGCAGGTGCAAGGCCGTGTTTGATGGCAAGGCCGCTGCGAGCAAATATCATTGCAGCATATCCGCAATCTTCGAGAGCGATTGCGAGACCGGTTGGAATGAGAGCGTGACCGCCCTTGTCGAGGGTTATGGGTTCATCTATGCAGGCGCAAAGGTCAAGACCTGCGCTGCCGACGGTTGCACGCTGAGGGATTTTTGCATTTTCGCGGAGCTTTTTGAATTTGATTTCGGTTATCATCAGAAAATCACCTTTTCTTTATCCTGCTCAAGTACGAGTGCAAGGAACTCGTCAACGTTCATTGCGCCGATGTCACCCTGACCTCTCTTACGTACGCCGACTGTGCCTTCTTCAATTTCTTTGTCACCCATAACGAGCATATAGGGAATTTTCTCAAGCTGAGCTTCGCGCAGTTTGTAGCCGAGCTTCTCGCTGCGGTAGTCGCCGCTGACTCTGAGCCCTGCTGCCTGGAACTTCTTAACAACTTCGGCTGCTGCCTCGTGATGTCTGTCAGCTATCGGAATAACTCTGACCTGCTCAGGTGCAAGCCATACGGGGAAAGCGCCCGCATATTTCTCAATGAGAAGTGCAAGTGTACGCTCGTAACAGCCGATGGACGTACGGTGAATAATATAGGGGTTCTTCTTTGTGCCGTCTGCATCGACATATTCCATACCGAATTTTTCTGCGAGCATCTGGTCAATCTGAATTGTGATGAGCGTATCTTCCTTGCCGTGAACGTTCTTGATCTGAATGTCAAGCTTCGGGCCATAGAATGCAGCTTCGCCGATACCGACTTTGTATTCAAGACCGATATCGTCAAGGATATTCTTCATAATTCCCTGAGCTTCGTCCCACTGCTCGGGTGTACCGATATACTTTTCTGTGTTTGCGGGATCCCACTGTGAGAAACGGTATGAAACGTCCTCATAAAGGCCGAGCGTTTTGAGCATAAATACGCAAAGCTCAAGGCAGCCTCTGAACTCGCTTTCAAGCTGTTCGGGTGTGCACATAAGGTGACCTTCGGAAATCGTGAACTGACGTACACGGATAAGGCCGTGCATTTCACCGGAGGATTCGTTTCGGAAGAGAGTGGATGTCTCGGCAAGTCTCATGGGCAAGTCACGGTAAGAGCGTGCTCTGTTAAGGTATGCCTGATACTGGAAGGGACAAGTCATCGGACGAAGTGCAAACACCTCATCGTCCTTCTCTTCATCGCCGAGTACGAACATACCGTCTTTATAATGATCCCAGTGACCTGAAATTTTGTAAAGGTCGCTCTTTGCCATAAGCGGAGTCTTTGTGCGGAGCCAGCCTCTTCTTGCTTCTTCATCTTCAACGAAGCGCTGGAGAGTCTGCACAATCTGTGTACCCTTGGGAAGAAGAATGGGTAAGCCCTGACCGATACAGTCGACAGTGGTGAAAATCTCAAGGTCTCTGCCGAGCTTGTTGTGGTCGCGTTTCTTTGCTTCTTCGATAGCCTCAAGGTGAGCGTCGAGATCAGCCTGCTTTGTGAATGCCGTTCCGTAGATTCTCTGAAGCATTTTGTTATTTGAATCGCCTCTCCAGTATGCGCCTGTTGAGGATGTGAGCTTAAATGCCTTGACACGTGATGTATCGGGAATATGGGGACCTGCGCAAAGCTCGTCAAATTCGCCCTGCTTGAAGAACGAGATGTTTTCACCCTTGTCGGCGTGCTCTTTGATAAGCTCAACCTTGTAAATCTCGCCTCTTTCTTCCATCATTGCAATTGCTTCTGCGGGAGAAAGCTCATATTTTTCGAGCGCAAGACCTTCCTTGACGATTTTTTTCATCTCGGCCTCGATTTTTTCAAGAACCTCGGGTGTGAAGGAAACGTCGCAGTCAAAATCGTAATAAAATCCGTTATCAATTGCCGGGCCGATTGCAAGCTTTGCCTGGGGGAAAAGTCTTTTTACAGCCTGTGCAAGAATGTGTGAAGCTGTGTGGCGGAAAGTCTTTTTTCCTTCTTCGTCATCAAACGTGAGTATTTCTACCTGAGCATCTGCTTCAAGCGCAGTGCGAAGGTCGCATACCTCACCGTTAACTCTGGCAACACAAGCAGCCTTGTAAAGTCCCATACCGAGACTCTTGGCAATTTCAGCGACAGTGGTGCCGTTTTCATACTCCTTAACGACATTGTCTCTGAGTGTTACGTTGATCATACTTATATCATCCTTTCTGAAAGATTGTTTGCAATAAAAAATACTTCACCCTGAAAAAGTACAGGGTGAAGTATGACTTAGCAATACTCCACGGTTCCACCCGTGTTGCGTAAAAAAATACGCCGCTCATAAGCTTTAACGCAGCTATACGGCACAGCTTATCCGGCGCAAACCGGCTTCGCAGGCACTCGGCAGTGGTCGTCATTGCGGCTGAATATCTGCCTCACAGCATACGGCAGACTCTCTGGAAACAACGTTTGCAATGCACATTCTGCTTCAACGTTTTAATGTATTTAATATAACAAGAAAAAATATATCACTTTTATTTTGCATTGTCAAGGGCTTATCAGCTTCTGTAAACCCTTATTACCTGCTTGCGGCAGTCAATTTCGGTGATTTTGTATGCGCCGCCGTATTCTCCGTCAAGTGTCCACGGAACTTCGTCTCCGAAGCTCTCGATAACGAAGTGAGAGCCTTTCGTTAGTGTGAACATATCCTCATTGTATTTGTGGTCGATAAGAAGCTCTTTGGCGCGGGCAGACCACATTTTTATACCGTGAGGCAGCTTTGCGAGATTAAGCTCAAACATACCGTCATCAAAAGATATATCCTCGGGTTTGTATTTGATAATACCGCCGATGTTGAGCGAGCTTGAAATTGCACCGAAGGCATATTCTCCCTCGAACACCTTGTCATCGCATTCAATTCTCATCGGAGTGGGATTGATGTCCCTGAGTTCCTTGAGCCCTTCAATAACGTAGGCCGGGTAACCGAAAACGTTTTTAAATTTTTGTGAGGTGCTGTATGAGCACTTGGTGAAAACACCGAATGAAGCGGTATAACAGAAAAATCTGCCGTTGTTTATCTGACCCATATCAAGGTATTGAGGCTCAATATTGCAAATAAGCTCGATTGCTTTTTTGGATTTTGTCGGTATGCCGAGACTGTGGGCGAAGTCATTTGTTGTGCCGCTGGGGATATAGCCGAGAGGTACGTCTACGCCGGATTCAAGAATTCCGTTGACTGTTTCGTTAAATGTGCCGTCACCGCCGCGGCAGACTATGAGGTCATATTTATCTGCAAATTGTCTTGCATAGTCTGTGGCATCGCCACGTTTTTGTGTGGTGTAAACCGTTGTCTCGTATCCTGCTTTTGTGAAATCGTCCGCAATGTGAAGTAACTGACTGCGCACGGTGTATCTGCCGGAGCAGGGGTTTATTATGACAAGAACTTTTTTATCTTTTTTGTTACTCATCTTAGTACATCCTTGGAGAGATTTTAATTATTTAATACAGTAAGCTCTTTGGGTGTTGTGGTGAGGTTTTCGCATCCGTCTGCTGTTATAAGAAGCATATCTTCAATTCTTACGCCGAATTTGTCCGGAATATAAATTCCGGGTTCTGCAGTGATCACGTTGCCTTCGCGGAGAACGTAATCGCTCTTAGGCGAAACGTGTGGCTCTTCGTGTATTTCAACACCTACACCATGGCCTGTCGAGTGACCGAAATACTGACCGTAGCCCGCTTCTTCAATAACGCTTCTTGCCGCCGCATCAACGTCTTTTGCGGCAACTCCCGCGGCAGCTTTTTTGATTGCCGCTGTCTGTGCTTCAAGTACGGTAGCGTATATTTCCGCCATCTCGTCGCTTGCTTCGCCAATGGCAACCGTGCGGGTCATATCACTGTGGTAGCCGTTTACAACAGCACCGAAATCCATTGTTACAAAATCGCCGAATTCAACACTTTTGTCGGTTGGTACACCGTGAGGCAATGATGTCTTTTTTCCGCTGACAACAATTGTGTCGAAAGACACCTTTTCTGCACCGTTTCTGAGCATATAAAAATCAAGAGCAAGTGCAATATCTTTTTCGGTCATACCGGGTTTTATGTATCTGATGACGTGGTCGTATGCCGCCTGCGCAACCGCCTGAGCAGCCTTGATGTTGCTGACTTCTTCAGCATTTTTAGCACAACGCAGGTAGCGTATAAGCTTATCAAATCTGCTGTCAAAGATTGCCTTGAAATCTTCTGCTTTGAACATCTTGCTGTAATCGCGCAGACCGCTTACCGTTACGTGGTTTGCTTCAATTGCGATGCTTGAACAGTTGAACTTTTTGAGGTATTTTGGTATCTGTACTTTTGCATCCGTGAGCAGTACGACGTCACAACAATCGATCTGAGCCTGAGCCGCCTCGATGTATCGGCTGTCTGTCAGAAAAACGTTGCCGTTTTTTGATACGATAAGATATCCCGAATCGGCAGTGAACCCCGTGAAATAACGGCGAGCGGCTTCGCTTTCGATAATACCGCCGTCTATATCCTTGGGGAACATCTGGGTAAGTTCATACAATTCCATAGGTCATTCTCCGTTTTTTCTGCGTTCAAATTCTTCGAGCAGTTCTTTTTCGCCTGCTCTGGCTTTTTTGAAGTAGAATTTAAATATTTTTTCGTCCTGAGCCCTATCTGTGAAAACTGCAACCGCACCCGCCGTGTTGGCAGAAAGCATATCGGTTTTGAGCTGGTCACCGACCATTGCGAGCGAATTAATCGGCAGACCGAGCTTTTTTGCAGCGCGCACCAGTCCGTCGGGCTTTGGCTTTTTTGCACTGTATACATAGTGCTTGATGCCGAGCTTTTTTGCCGTTATATAAACACGCGGCGGTATTGCGTTGGAAACAATAGCGAGAGGAATACCGGTACTGTCCATCTTTTTTACCCACTCTTTAACGCCCGGAAGCGGAGTGAGCGTTTCGTCGTATATCAGTGTGTTGTCAATATCGAGCAGCAGGCCGGTAACACCCATCTTTTCAAGGTCGGCGGTTGTTATGTCGCAGACGCTTGAAAAACGGTATTTCGGCATATAGCGGTCATCAAGCATAATCTTATCCTTAAAAATATGTTGTTGCAAGAAAAAAGACGGGCGATGTTGCCCGTCTTTCGGTTCTTACTTATACTTGCGCTTGCGAGCAGCCTCTGATTTCTTCTTTCTCTTTACAGAAGGCTTTTCATAGTGTTCTCTTTTACGAACTTCCTGAATAACACCGTCTCTGGATGTCTGTCTCTTGAATCTTCTGAGTGCGCTGTCCAAGGATTCGTTTTCTTTAACTTCTACTTTACTCATTAACTATTCCCTCCCTCCGCAATTTGCAGGGGCAAATTTCTCATTGTATAGATAGCATTATACAACAGACACTTAGGGCTTGTCAATAAGTTTTTTAATATAATGAAATAAAAATTACGAATTATATTTGTTTAAAGCCTATCTTTTTCATACATTTGCTGAGTGTGCGCTGTGCAAGATATGATGCTCGTTCAGCACCCTTTGACATACATTCGTTGAGGTATGCAGTGTCTGCGATAAGTTTTTTGTAGTTTTCCTGCAGGGGACGGAGTTCTTCGATAACGGCTTCGCCGACTGCCATCTTGAAATCACCGTATCCTTTGCCTGTGAATTCATTTTCGATTTCTTCGTAGCTTTTGCCTGTGCAGCAGGAAAAGATGGTCATAAGGTTATTGATACCATCCTTACCGTCTGCATATCGTACGCAAGCCTCTGAATCCGTAACGGCGCTTTTGAACTTCTTCATAATAACGTTGGGCTCATCCAATACTGAAACCGAAGCCTTCGGGTTCGGGTCGGATTTTGACATTTTTGAGGTCGGATCCTGAAGGGATGTAATTTTTGCGCCCGCCTTACCAATGAAAGGTTCGGGAATTGTGAATACGTTTCCGTATATGCCGTTGAAGCGCTCTGCGATGTTACGTGTCAGCTCAAGGTGCTGCTTCTGGTCTGCTCCGACAGGCACAAAGTTTGACTGATAGAGAAGTATGTCAGCCGCCATAAGTGTGGGGTAAGAGAAGAGACCTACGTTGATGTTATCAGCGTGCTTTTGGCTTTTTTCTTTGAATTGCGTCATTCTGGATGCTTCACCGAATTGAGTGTAGCAGTTGAGAAGCCAACCGAGCTGTGCGTGCTCGGGTACATGGCTCTGCATAAACACGATACTTTTTTCGGGGTCAAGACCGTTTGCAAGGAGCAGGGCAAACATTTCTGTTGACTGTTTTCTGAGCATAGCGGGTTCCTGACGCACGGTTATGGCGTGGAGGTCGGCAACGCCGAAAAGGCAGTCATAATCTTCGCTCATCGCTTTCCAGTTTTTGAGAGCGCCGAAATAGTTTCCGATTGTCGGTATTGATGTGGGCTGAATAAGACTTAATACACGGGGCTTACGCTCCGGAGCTTTGTTTTCCATTTTTGTTTCTCCGTTTTAATCAATATTCTTTTGCAATATCTGCAAGTATGTTGACACCTTTTACTATATCCTCGTCACGCGGTGTAGAGAAATTCATTCTGAAGCACTGCGTTTTTGCCGTCATATCGCCAAGGAAGGCTGAACCGGGTACAATTGTAACCTTGTTGTCAAGTGCCTTTTTGCAATATTCCGCCATAGGAATGTTGTCGTTAAGCTTACACCAGACGAACAGACCGCCCTCGGGGCGTGTGTACGTGACATAGTCGAGAAGCTTTTCTTCTACCAGGTCACACATAAGATTGAGCTTTGAGCGGTAGATTGCTCTTACCTTTTCAATATGTTCGTTTATGTCGTATCTCTTTATCCATTCGTCAACGAGCACCTGTGAAAATACAGGTGTATGAACGTCGGATACCTGCTTGCCGACTATCATTTTGGCAACAACGGGCTTGGGTCCGACGCAGTAGCCGACACGAACACCGGGGGCAAGAATCTTTGAGAAAGAGCCCGCGTAAATAACGATGCCGTCTTCATCGAGGCTCTTTATCTGTGGCACGTCTTCACCCGTAACGCGGAGCTCGCCGTAGGGGTTGTCCTCGAGAATCATAACACCGTATTTCTTTGCCAACTCGTATACAGCCTTGCGCTTCTCAAAACTCATCGTTACACCGGAGGGATTCTGGAAGTTGGGGATTGTATAGATAAATCTTACGTTTTTCTGAGTTTTAAGTGCTTCTTCAAGTTTGGCGATGCTTATGCCGTCACTTTCAACCTCGACACCGCAGAGGTTAGCGCCGAATGAGCGGAAAGCATTGAGTGAGCCGACAAAAGAAGGCTCTTCACAGATGACGGTATCGCCGGGATTGACGAGCACCTTTGTTGCCAGATACATAGTTTGCTGCGAGCCGGATGTGACGATAAGCTCATCGTTTTCCGTTCCGATTCCGTATCTGCTCTTGCTGAAGTCACGGAGTGTTTCGCGAAGGGGTGCATAACCCTCTGTGATGCCGTATTGAAGCACAGCAACAGGATTCTTTGTGAAAATGTCACTTGCAATTTCAGTAATCTCGTTTACAGGGAAAGAATCCGGCGAGGGGTTACCTGCCGAGAAGGGGATTATACCCGGCAGACCGTTGTATTTGAAAAACTCTCTGATAAGTGAAGGCTGCAGTGATGATATGCAGTCTGCAAAATTATATTCCATTGATTAAACACTTCTTCCATCATAGATTTCCATAATAGTGTAATTATAGACTATATATGCTTTCTTTTCAAGCCTTTTTTATTTTGTGATTGCATTTATCGTGCGAAGGTGATAAAATAAAAGTATCTTGATTGCAGGGAGGATATTAAAATGAAAAAGATAGTAGCAGTGTTGTTTGCCGCAATGCTGTGCATGTGTCTGTTTGCAGGTTGTTCCGGTAATGCTGCCGAGGAGGACCCGAGCGCGGCCGTTGCGGTTGAGGATGTTGAGGATGCCGCAGTCGGTATGGGTAAGGTTACGCTTGCCAATATGATGGGGAAGGATGCTGTGGAAATTCTGGCAAGACCGACGGGTGCAACCGAATGGTCGGATTCAATTCTTTCCGAGGATTCTCTCAGGGCAAACGTTGCCGTGGAATTTGCATATACAAAAACCGAAACCAATAAATTTGACGTGCGTCTTGTTTTCGAAGACGGTACAACGCAGGATTTTACCGAACTTGATTTTGCCGGCTCAAAATCAACCATTTATCTCGGCATAAAATAAAACCAAACAGTAAGCACCCGATATCACCGATATCGGGTGCTTCTTTATTATTCTGCAAGGGTTGAGGTTTCTTCGTCTGATGTGCTTTCTGAAGAGGTTTCGGGTATTGTTGCAGGTGCGGTTGTCTGAAGCGTTACGCCCGGCTGTGCGTTTTCGGGCGTATCTGTTGCCTGCATTGCACTTATGTAGTAGCCGTTGTCGTTTTCACGAAGTGTAACTCTGACGTACTTACTGGGTTCAGGCTGAATGAAGTTGCCTGCGGAATCCTGTGCCCATGCTTCAGCAGCAAGATAGCCTACCGTGAGAATAACGGTGTTTGAAGTTTTGTCTATTTCGGTTACCTTGGGCGTGTATATCGGTACTGTACCTGCAGATGTTACAAGGTAGCATTTTCTTTGTTCGTCATAGGTGAATTCGTCAAAGTTACCTTTAACGCCTATATGTGTCGGTACAATGTCTGTGCCGAACAGTTCGGCAAACTCTTTTTCAACGTCTTCTTTGGGAATTTCGATGTTACCCTGTTCGTCAGTTTCATATTTGCCGGGGTAGTTTTCTTCGTCTTTGATGATTCCCCATACGGCGCAAACCGTAAGCTGGTTAAGATTTGCGGAGGAAACGTCGTCAAACATATTCGGGTCGTACATAACGACCGGTATGAGCATGTTTTCGTATTCAAGTTTTTTTTCTGAATTGTCTGTCAGCTTTTTTATTCCGTCAATTCCTGCGCCTACCGCGAAGATAACGCCTATGACTGCAAAAATAACAACTGCAAGTCCGAGAGGGAATGCGAACTTATTTTGACCTTTTCTTTTTTTGTCGTTTGACATATCCGTTTCTTCCTTTCAAATGGCGCTGTTACGTTGCGGCAATCGCAATCATAACAGGCATGGTGATGATTGAGAAAAAGCTGACAAGGGCAACCGTTTTTGAAGCGATACCGGTGTCAAGTCCGTATTTTCCTGCAAGGATAACAGTGTTGTTTGCACAGGGCGCAGACGCCGAAACGGTGATTGCCATTGCAAGCTCCTGTGGAATGCGGAGAAGCTTGAACCCGACAAGCATTATCATAGGGATGGCAATCAGCTTGATAAGGGCAACAAGATAGATTCTCTTGTCGAAAAAAATTGTTTTGAGGTCTGTGTGTGCAATATACGTGCCGAAAATAAGCATAGCAAGCGGAGTGTTCAGGGAGGCAAGGCTGCTTACGGGGGTGGCGATAACCTCAGGCAATTCAACTCCGAGAAGGTAAAGCGGCAATCCTAACGTAACGCCGATTGTGCCCGGGTTGATAAGGAGCTTCTTGAAGTTAAAACTGCCTTTTTGCGCTCCCATAATATATATGCCGTGGGTAAAAGAAAAAATGTTGAAAACCATAATTATTGCGGAACAATAAAATGCACCCTGCTCCCCCAACACGGCGTTTGCAAGCGGCAACGCCATATATCCGCAATTGCCGTACATACAAGCATAGCGGTAAAGTCCCGCTTTTGATTTTTCAGTTTTTCTGAACAGCGGCAATATCAGTATCATACCTATAACGTGTAAGGCCACACCGCCAAGTGCTGCAATACCGAAGTTTTTGAGATTCTCTTTCGAGTTGTCAATTTCCATAAAGCTTTTGACAATTACTAACGGCGTTACAATGTAAAAAAGAAGATTTGTGTTAAGTTTTGAGGCTTTTTCTGTGTATAGGCCGGTCTTATCCGCAATGAAACCAATTGCTATGAGGATGTAAAGTATGAATACTTGCTCGGCAGTAGTGAGCAGATGATCAATAAACAAAACCGCAGCAAACCTTTCGGTAATTTAGTTTTTTTCAGCTTTCAGAGCTGTTGCCGTATGGTAGAGGAAAAGGGGGATGAATACGGCCAATGCGATGTCGCATATTTCAACTGTATAGCCTTCGGCGATGAGCTCGGACTTGCCTGTGACAACCAGGAAAAGTCTGGGCATATTTGTTACAAAAGCCGTAAGCGCGGCGGGAAGACCGCAACCGAAAAGACGCCAGGCACAGATTTCGGGGCTTGAGCCTGTAACCACCTGAGCGAAGGTGAGCATAAACATAATCATAAATGCAAGAGTTATAAGCTCAAGCAACAGGTCAGATACGTTTACAAAGCTTATTTTTTCAAGGAATCTGAAAACTATTCTGCTTATTGCCCATAACGTAGGCGTAATTGAAAGAAGAGAGAATGAAGAAAGAGAAAAACTCTTCTTGAAGCAGGAAACTGCGTACAGGCAGAAGAAAGTTACGGATAAAAGACCTGCTATTCCCTCAAATGCAAGTGCAGCTGCACCGGTCTGTGTGAGGTAAGTTGTGTACGGAATTCCTACTGTTTTGCCGTAATCGATGTTGAGCTGAATGAATTCCGAAAAACCGATAACCGAGCTGTATGCAATACTGAGAGCGGTGATAACCGAAACAATACCTAGAGATTTGCTTTTTACGGTGCAGTTACGTGCCCGCGTCACTTTACTGTTGAGGAAGCTGAGTACGAAAATCACGGCTATGACAACAGCGCCTATTGCATAAAAAAGCGGAACGGTAAAATCGGTTTTGTCAAAAAAGCCCGTTTCGGGGTCGATGAGTGTTGTGACGTGCAGCACACGCAACGGCAGCAAAGCACACAGGCTGAGCGCGGTAATCGCAATTAATGCTGCAGGTTCAGGCTTTGAAAGACAGCCTTTGATTTTTTTCATTTAAATGACACCTCTTACGTTATTTAAGAACAGCACGAGCTTCGCTGGGAATGTAATCGTCGGGATGCATAACGTTTTCTTCCGTACGCTTATCAAGTGCAATATAGTGATAGGGAAGAGTTACGTTTTTATATGCGGGGCGGATTATACGCTTGCCGGTTGTAAGCTCTTCGATTCTGTGTGCTGCCCAACCTGCCATACGTGAAACCGTAAACAGGGGCGTGAAAAGGTCTTCGGGAATACCGAGCATATCGTAGATAAGACCTGAGTAAAGATCTACGTTCGCACAAATCGGTTTCATATCGCCCTTGATTGAGCGGAAAATATCAGGAGTAAGTTCTTCTATGAGTTCAAGCTGACGGAATCTTCTTTCAAACTCTTCGCTGAAGATGAAACTGCGTGCAGCTTCCTTGAGGAGGACAGCTCTCGGGTCTGACATAGTGTAGATTGCGTGCCCCATGCCGTAAACAAGACCTGAACGGTCACCGGCTTCTTTTTTTATGAGTTTTTCTATATATCCGGCAACCTGAGCTTCGTTTGTTATGTCTGAAATTTCCTCAGCCATAAGGGTTGTCATTTCTTTGACCTTTATGTTGGCACCGCCGTGTCTGGGACCTTTAAGTGATCCGATACCTGCAGCGATTGCGGAATAAGTGTCTGTACCGGAGGACGTGAGAACACGTGTTGCAAACGTGGAATTGTTACCACCGCCGTGCTCTGAATGAAGGATCAGGCACAGATCGAGAAGTTTTGCTTCTTCATCAGTGAACAGTCTGTCTGAACGGATTGTGCGCAGAATCGACTGTGCTGTGCAAAGCTCACGCTTTGGCTGATGGATATACATACTCTTTTTGTAGTAGTGGCGGGGCTTTACCTGATATGCGTAGCTCATAATTGAGGGGAGCTGTGCGATGAGCTGGATGCACTGACGAAGCACGTTAACTGTTGATATATCGTCGGGGTTATCATCATATGAATAGAGTGCCATAACGGATCGAGCCATCTTATTCATAATGTTGGGTGAGGGCGCTTTCATAATCATATCTTCAATGAAATCCTCAGGCAGCTCACGGCATTCAGCAAGTACATTGCTGAATTTTGAAAGTTGCTGCGGTGTGGGAAGTGCACCGAAAATAAGGAGCCAGACAACCTCTTCAAATCCGAAACGGTCTTCTTTTTGGCAGCCTTCAACAATCTCGTTTACGTCGAGACCTCTGAAGTTGAGTTTGCCGGGGCGGGGCACACGCTCACGGTCCTCTATGTAATAACCGTCAACACTGCATATCTTTGTAAGGCCTGCCATAACGCCTGTACCGTCGTTATTTCTCAGACCTCTTTTGACACCGTAACGGTTATAGTCGCTTACATCGATTCTGTCATTAATCTGAATTTCGTTGCATAAACTAATGAGGGAATCGTTATTGATGGGAGACATATATCTTGCCATATGTCGCTCTCCTTCCTTAAAGGATTTACTTATAAGTATACTTATACAATATTATTAGAGAGTACATTATACTATAACTAATACAAAAAAGTCAATCATAATTGAAAAGTGAGGAATAAAAAATGGGATTTTACAAATTTGCCGCTCTGATAATTGCCCTTGCGCTTATTGTTATGCCGCTTGCGGCAATCAAATCGCAGGAGAATTACACGCAGGAAAGTGGTGAAAAGTCGGTTGGACAAGGCGGTGAAAGTGAAGGGGATTCTGCTGAAACGGTTAAGGTTTTTATGTCCGATGATGACCTTGTGCTGACGATTACGCTTGAAGAGTATCTTACGGGCGTGCTTGCCGCAGAGATGCTGCCGACATACCACGAGCAGGCGCTGAAGGCTCAGGCGGTTGCTGCGTACACTTATCTGCTACATAAAAAATCAGAGCAGGAGTCTTCGCCTGATTCCAATCTGAGAGGCGCATATCTCTCCAACGATGCCGCTACGCATCAGGGTTACCTGACAAAAGAGGAGCGAGCTGAAAAATGGGGCGATAAAGCAGAAAGCTACGAGAAAAAGCTGAAGAAAGCGGTTGAAGATGTTGCCGGCAGATATATCGTATACGACGGTAAACCGATTATTGCGGCTTTTCACGCCAACAACAGCGGCATTACACACAGCGCTGAAACGGTATGGGGAGGGGATGTGCCGTATCTTAAAAGCGTAACCAGCATTGGCGATAAGCTCTCTCCCGACTGCTTAAAAACGGTTGCAATAACTGCACAGGAGTTTTCGTCGGCAGTTACTTTACTTGAAGGCTGTCAACTCAGCGGTGAGGCTGAGGGGTGGGTCGGTGCAGTGAAGAGAAATGATAACGGATATGTAAAAACAATGGAAATAGGCGGTGCTGAATTTACGGGTCTTGAGGTGCGTGACGCGTTGGGCTTGAGAAGCGCCGTGTTTACCTTTGAATTCAGCGACGGTACGTTCAGATTTACAACTGAAGGATACGGTCACGGAGTCGGTATGAGTCAGTACGGTGCCGACTATATGGCGCGGCAGGGAAGCAGTTGGGAAGAAATACTGAAGCACTACTATACGGGCGTTGAGATTAAATAAAAAAAGCTATCCTCAAGCGAGGATAGCTTTTTAAATTAGTCAGCTTACTTAAGGTTTGCGCGGAGAGTTGCAAGCTCATCAGCGAGAGTCTTGGGAAGAGTATCACCGAACTTGCCGTAGAACTCTTCGATACCTGCTGTCTCTGCGTTCCAGAGTTCCTTGTCAACGTCAAGCATAGCCTTGAGTGTGTCAACAGAGACCTCATCCTCAATTCCCTCAAGGTTGATGTCCTCAGCCTTGGGAACGTAACCGATAGCAACTTCGTCAGCGTCTACCTTGCCGTCGCAACGGTCAAGAATCCACTCAAGAACACGAAGGTTGTCACCGAAGCCGGGCCACATGAAGTTGCCTTCATCATCCTTACGGAACCAGTTAACGTTGAAAATCTTTGGAGCCTTGTCAGCATCGAGTGATTCACCGATGTTGATCCAGTGCTGCCAATAATCACCCATATTGTAGCCGCAGAAGGGAAGCATAGCCATAGGATCACGGCGGACAACACCGACAGCACCTGCAGCAGCAGCTGTTGTTTCGGAAGCCATAATGGAGCCTACGAATACGCCGTGGTTCCAATCGCGTGACTGATATACGAGGGGAGCAAGCTTTGCACGTCTGCCGCCGAATACGATAGCGGAGATGGGAACGCCTGCAGGATTTTCAAACTCAGAACTGATGCAGGGACAGTTGACAGCGGGAGCTGTAAAGCGGCTGTTGGGATGTGCGCCCTTCTCTTCGCTTTCCTGGCCGTTCCAGGGGTTGCCCTTCCACTCTATAGCGTTTGCGGGAGGATTCTTGTCGAGACCTTCCCACCATACCGTGTTGTTGTCGAGGTTGTGAGCAACGTTGGTGAAGATTGTGCCCTTCATTGTAGCTGCAAGAGCGTTGGGGTTGGACTTGTTGTTTGTGCCGGGTGCAACGCCGAAGAAACCGTTTTCGGGGTTGATAGCATAAAGTCTGCCGTCTTCACCCTTGCGGATCCAAGAGATGTCATCACCTACGCACCATACCTTGTAGCCCTTCTCAAGATAGCTCTTGGGAGGAATGAGCATAGCAAGGTTGGTCTTGCCGCAAGCTGAGGGGAAAGCAGCACAGATGTACTTAACTTCGCCGTCGGGCTTTTCAACACCGAGGATGAGCATGTGCCCAGCCTGCCAGCCTTCTTTCCAGCCCTGGTAGGATGCGATACGAAGTGCAAAGCACTTTTTGCCGAGGAGAACGTTTCCGCCGTAACCTGAGTTAACGGAGATGATTGTGTTGTCCTGCGGGAACTGGCAGATATATCTCTTCTCTTCATCGATCTCGCACTTGCAGTGAAGACCGCGTACCCAATCGTTGCTGTCGCCGAGAGCTTCGAGAACCTTTGTGCCTACTCTTGTCATAATAACCATATTGAGTACGACGTAGATGGAGTCTGTAAGCTCAATACCGATCTTTGAGAAGCGGCTGCCTACGGGACCCATTGAGTAGGGG
This sequence comes from Acutalibacteraceae bacterium, assembly GCA_045536955.1. Taxonomy (GTDB): domain Bacteria; phylum Bacillota; class Clostridia; order Oscillospirales; family Acutalibacteraceae; genus UBA8612. Next base: position 2,776 of record JAZSOM010000054.1, on the reverse strand, counting down.
ATAACGTACATTGTTCTGCCTTTGTAGGAATCCTTAGCAATGCTGTAAAGCATCTCGTAAGCTTCAGCGGGATCCATCCAGTTGTTTGTGGGGCCTGCCATCTCCTTGGTGGGAGCGCAGATGAATGTTCTGCCTTCAACACGAGCAACGTCGTTGACTGCTGTTCTGTGAAGGTAGCAGTCGGGCAGAAGATCCTGGTTGAGCTTAATCATTTCGCCTGTTGAGCAAGCCTCTGCTCTGAGAGCATCGATCTGCTCCTGAGAGCCGTCAATCCATACGATCTTGTCGGGCTTAACAAGCTCGACTTTTTCTTCGATCCAGGAGAGAACGCTTTTATTGGTTGTGAGATTTGTCATTTTGTTGACTCCTTTCAATTAAAACCGAACAAATTGGTAATTTGTATTCCGTTTATAAATATATATTATTTTTGGCAAAACTGCAATCTTAAATACTCCAAACATTTAAAAAGTTTGAGGAATTTTTTGGTTGAAATTGCTTAAATTTTATATCTGCTTGAGTAGCGGACCGATGCCCTTAATCGCTCTGGGAATATCTTTTGCAATGAGGCGGATGCCGCCTTTTTCGCCGCTTATCCATTTTACAAGTCCGTCTGCCATCTGCTCGCTGAATACACCGCCGCTCATGCTGATGAAATCACGGAACGGAGTCTGCATTGCGATAGCCTGTGCAAAGCCTGCAGGAATAACGCCTGAGAGGAGCTTGTAGAAGCGCTTGCCGTTCTTGGTGTGTGCGCAGCTTTCGAATGTGTCCTGGATACCGAGTTTTCTGTCTGCGGGATAATCCGTTGCGGGCAGCTCTCTGCCGAGTACGGCAACAAACTGCTCTGTGGGAACATCCTGTACGTTTCCGCTGTAATATGCGGGAGCAACTGCTGAGTAGTCGGGGATGTTATCTGTTGAACCGTTGACGGTGAGGGTTGCTGTGAGCTTGATGTCTGCACTGGAAGCACCGACAAGAATATCAAACTCGCCGCTTTCAACGCACCAATCACTGATGTTTACGTTGTAGAAAGCAAATGCGCGTTTTTCAAGCTCGATTTCAACCTCTTCGCTCTGACCGGGTTCAAGCCATACCTTTTTGAAGCCCTTAAGCTCCTTGTCGGGTCTGTAAATTGTGCTTTCTTTGTCTGCAACATAGAGCTGTGCGGTTTCATAGCCCGCAACATCACCTGTGTTCTTGACGGTGAACGTGACCTTGAGTGTTTCGTCTTCGTTCATTGAAGTTTTATCAAGCTTGATGTCCGAGTATTCGAAGGTTGTGTAAGAAAGTCCGAAGCCGAATGGATAACGTACAGCCTTCTTTGCTTTTTCGTAGTATCTGTAACCGATATAGACACTTTCGCGGTATTCAACCGTTGCAGGATTACCGGGGAAGTTGTTCTTTGCAGGTGTATCGTCGTATGACATCGGATATGTTTCGGGGAGCTTGCCGCTGGGGTTAACTGCACCGCTGATGATGTCAGCAACAGCGCCTGCACCTGCCTGACCGCCGAGGTAGGAGTTGAGTACTGCGGCAACGGAATCATTCCACGGCATTTCAACGGGTGAACCGCCTGCGAGAACAACGATGACGTTGCTGTTGACCTTGAGAATCTCCTCAACAAGCTTGTCGTGAGCCTCGGGAAGATTCATATGTGTCCTGTCGTAGCCCTCTGCCTCGTATTCGTCTGTAAGACCGATGAATACAACTGCTGTTTCGCACTTTGATGCAAGAGCGACAGCTTTTGCGATGTGAGAAGGATTTTTGTTTGCTTTCTTGTTTGAAAGCTCATAACCCTGTGCGAATTCAACGTCGTATCCGACTTTCTGAAGCTCTTCAAGTGCATTGTCAAGCTTTGTGGGATTGATGTGTGAGCTGCCTGCGCCCTGGTATCTGGGTGTTTTTGCAAGCTCACCGATAACTGCAACCTTTTTATCCTTTTTGAGCGGAAGGATGCCGTTGTTTTTGAGAAGCACCATAGAGTTTGCAGCAATCTGTCTCGCAAAATCTTGGTCATCAAGGTCATTGTACTGATAGTCTTTCTGTGCGCCGGTAACGGCTTTGTCGATGAGCTTGAGTACGTTGAGTGCGCGCTCTGTTACAACAGCCTCGTCAAGCGCGCCGCTCTGAACAGCTTCTACAATCTTCTTCGTGCCTGAGCCTGATGATGAGGGCATTTCAAGGTCATTACCGTGCTGAAGTCCGAGCACTCTGTCATTAACTGCGCCCCAGTCACTGACTACTACACCGTCAAAGCCCCACTCACCGCGGAGAATATCAAGCTGTGTGTGCTTGTTTTCAGATCCGTGGAAGCCGTTGATTTTGTTGTATGAGTTCATAACTGTCCAGGGCTTTGCCTTCTTTACAGCGATTTCAAATGCTGTGAGATAGATTTCGCGCAGAGCTCTTTCATCAACAACGGAATCGCAGGTCATTCGGCGGGTTTCCTGGCTGTTTGCGCAGAAGTGCTTGAGCGAAGTGCCCACGCCCTGTGACTGAACACCTTCGATGAAGCCTGCTGCAAGCTCACCTGCAAGGATGGGGTCTTCCGAGAAATATTCGAAGTTTCTGCCGCAAAGAGGAGAACGCTTCATATTGATGCCGGGGCCGAGCAGCACGCCGACTTCTTCTTTCAGACACTTTTTACCCAGCGCCTGTCCCATTTCGTAAAGCAGCTCCGGATCCCACGAGCAAGCCGTTGTAACGGCCGTGGGATAACTGATGGCGGGGACGCTTGTGGAAAGGCTGATGCCCTTTTTGCTGTAATCCTTTTTAC
>JAZSOM010000025.1:0-279866 GCA_045536955.1 Acutalibacteraceae bacterium | reverse complement strand
CCGCCTCGGTCAAGACCTTTGCTCTGCCAATATGCCATCGGTATCATTACTTTGTTTTCTTGCAAGATACGGGCAATAGTTTCATTGCCTTTACAAGTCGGATCGTAGCCATGTCGTTCTGTGAGCCAAGGAGTTGATCATTTGGTTTGTCTTCCTAAGACCGCTTGGCCTCCGACTTGCTGTGTTTTCTTTCCGCCTCGGTCAAGACCTTTGCTCTGCCAATATGCCATCGGTATCATTACTTTGTTTTCTTGCAAGATACGGGCAATAGTTTCATTGCCTTTACCCTCAATGCACATTGCAAAGATACTTTTAACAACCTCTGCAGCTTCGGTATCGACAATCCATTTCTTTTTGTTATTCGGGTCTTTCATATACCCGTAAGGCGGTTGAGATAACGGCTCGCCAAGATTACCTCTTATACGATGAGAACAACGAACCTTTCTTGAAATATCTCTTGCATACATCTCATTCATAATATTCTTGAACGGTGCAATTTCATTATCACCGTCATTACTGTCAACCAAGTCATTGACAGCTATGAATCTGATGTTATGCTCTGGAAAGAAATTATCCGTATAGTGACCGACAGAAACATAATCTCTGCCTAGACGTGATAAGTCTTTAACCATTACTGTTGTAACATATCCCATTTCAATATCTTCAAGCATAGCCTGAAAACCCGGTCTGTTAAAATTCGTTCCCGTATAACCGTCATCAACATAGAACTTTGTGTTTGTAAGCTTTAAGTCTTTTGCTTTTTGTGAAAGTAACTTTTTCTGATTACCGATAGAGTTGCTTTCACTTTCTTTACCGTCATCACGAGAGAGACGACAGTATATGGCTGTTATGCCAAAATTATTTGACTGCATTTATCCTCCCTTCTCCGGCAGTCGAATTTACATATTCTGTATTAAGTGTATTTATATTATCGGCATTTGTCAAATGTGCAAAATCGCTTCCGATAAAAACTGATATTTTTTCTTTCATAGTTTTGTTTTCAGTTTTACTGAAACGGGTAGATACAACATAACGGACACCGTTGATTACATATTCATTCTCATCATAAGCTTCACCCGGATTGTATTCTCCTCGGGTATTGTCTATTATTCTGTGAAAACTTAATTTGCAATACCCCCAAAAGGATAAAATCTTTTCTGTCATTACCTTGCACCTCTGTCTTTCTGCTTCATAAGATGCTTACCGTAATACTCAACAGCCTTCTCGAGAAAATCTTCTTTCTCCTTTACCATAGCTGTTGGCTTGAGATATTTGCTGATTTTATCCTCGGGGATTTTAACTGTTAGCACCTGATTGGGTTTTGATTGTTTCATAATGGAAGATATTTCCTCTGCATTAAGCTGTCCATCCTGAGATAACTTTTTCAGCTTCTGTGCTTGTGAAAGTGAAGGAGTACAAAGCTCTTTCTCAATAAATTTAAACAAATCAGTTTGCTCTGTTTTTGTGAGATACGAAAGTTCAACACCGACAGAGAAAGAGATTTTATTCTCATCAACCATACTGAGAAGCTTTGGAATGAGCTTTGTCAGACGGATATATCTTTTAACCTGAGATGCACTGTCGGTGTCGGAAATCTCACCTGCAGATAACTTCGGTCCGACTTGGTCCGAAGTTAAATCTGTGCGTTTACCTTGCTTTTTAAGGGCATCCATTTTCATCTTGTATGCAAAGGCTTTCTCCGAATGAAGAATATGCTCTCGGTGCAGGTTGCTGTCAACGAGTATAATGTCTGCTTCCTCTTTGCTTATGTCCAACACAACAACGGGAACCTCAGTCATTTCAAGTCTTGTTGCTGCAAGGTATCTTCTATGACCTGATATGATTTCGAACACATCAGCCTTATCATCTTTTCGCACCATAAGGGGCTGAATAATACCGTTTTCACGGATACTGTACACCAATGGTTTCATATCCTCCTCACGGTATTTATACGGATTTTTGAGATTCGGTACAATGCTTCCTACAGCCATATTTACGATTTCTGTAGTTGCGGGTTTTGTTTCTTCTGTTTTTCCAAACAGTTCTTCAATAAAATTTTCTTCTTTATTCATTTATCTGTTCCTTTCATATTTCTTAGATTTTGATTTTCTTTGAGCCTGTTCTGTTTCCTTAGCTGTTTTTACAAGCTCTGATATTTTTTCTTCACCAAAAATACATTTAAGGAGTTTAAATTCTTTAACCTCTTTATGCAGCTTTTGATTTTCGGTATAAAGGGTATCATTTTCTTTCGTGAGATGTTTAACCATATTCTTATCACGGGTGCCCCACAGCTTTAAGTTTTCAACCTGAGCTTTAAGCTCAAAGCACATCTTAACTGCCGTTTTTGCAAGAGCAATAATACGGTTAAACAGTGGCTCAACAATTTTGGTTTTATATGCCTTTGCCGATATTAGGGAACTCGGTTCGGGAAGCTTGTACTCTTCTTCGTCATAAAACATATTTGTAAAGCTTTCCACCTGAACCTCAAAGTCGAGCATATCGTTTATTTTTTCGGTCAGGTTTTCTGCTTTTTCTTCAAGCTCCTTTACCTCTTCGGCTCGCATTTTCTTCTTGTAATCGTAAACGCTCAAGTGCTCATTATGAGTGCCAAGCTGTTCCCATTCAACACCGTGCTTTTCCATAACAGAAGCTAATTGCTGTTTTTCCGACAATGCCCATTTACTCCATTCACTTTCAAATTTACTTTCACCCTTAAAGCCCTGCGTTAAAAGTGCCTGCTTAAGTGAAACACGGGTATCAAGACCTCTTTTGCTGTTTGTTACAAACGGGACAAAGTCAATGTGCAGATGCGGTGTTTCTTCATCAAGATGAAGGTGGGCAGAGAAGATTCTCAGGTTCGGATTACGCTCCTGAAAGTGTTTCATATATTCATCAAGAATCCTGACAGCAATTTCACTGTCGGCTGACTTTGAATTAGTATCCTCTCTGTTACCAATCTGAATAATAACCTCGTGAAATAGCTTTTCTTGTTTACCGGTACGGATTTTATCATAATAGCTTTTTATCTTTCTGTCGGCTCGTTTCTGCTTATCATTGAATCTTTGAAGAGCATCATCAAACATTTGGTGATACACCTGTTCGAGATTTTCATTACAGTATTCAATGTTCATGTGTGTTCTGTCTGAGTCAACATTCTGTGCAATGAAATCTCTGCGATTATGAGTAAGCGAGCCTTTACCTACGCTGAATGATATTGTTTTTCTTATACTTATCACATCCTTATTAAAATATTTTTTCATCTCAAGTTTTGTTACTTTTGTCAAAAGTAACGCAAAAGCACTTTTGACATCCATAAGGCTATCAAAAGATGCTGTTGCGCCCTACGGGGTGGTGTTAGGGCGTTGCCCTCAATTTGCGAATTGCCACCCAACAGGGCTGTTTTTGTAAAACCACCCTGTACCCCGTAAAACTTTAAACTCACCATTTATGAACCATACAGATTGTTCATAAACGGTGATGCCGTCGCCTCCATGCCAATGAAGCCTCTTACTCTGCGATGCTCTCTGTTGTAAACATTGTTACTGCTTTTAATACCGTACTTATTTTCATTGGCAATCAGGAAATCGCTCAGGCTTCTTGAACTCATAGGCGACAAGGCATTTTCTTCACACCACAGCTTGTAAATCTCATACAATTCCTTTGAGGTTACGGACTTATCTTCTGCGAACACAAAGTAGCCGTCTGACTCCATAAATTCGACTGCATTGACATTATTACGCTTGACGGTCTCTCGGTTACTTATTGCCCGTTCACTCTCGGTAAACTGAAAGTTATTTGAGAGTAATCTCTGCAAGCCTTCAAATGCCCACAGGAATATACCCTCAATTTTCTCTCGCATTTTATCTGCTATATGAGGGTCATCTATTCTCTCTGCATTTTTGTCCTTGGTTGTCAGTACAAGCTGTCGTCTGAAAAAGCCGTCACTTTTATCAAACATAGCCTGCAGGTCACCATTGCTGAAAGCAAGAAGTCTTGCATACATATATCCCTGATAGCTTTGCTTGTTCTTCTTTTCAAGGTCCATCTTTCCTTGTGCGGTTACAATAGACTTAACATAGTTGGTGTGCTTTAGTCCTTCCATACGCAGGTCATCATCAATACACAGCAGAATATGCTCAAGGTCTGCTCTTGCAAATCTGTTCTCTGAAATTTTGCCTATGCTTCCGTCTTTCATATTGCTGCCAAATAGCGTTGTCATAACAGCACCTATTTGTGATTTACCCTCACCGCCGTTACCTTTGATAACCATCATTCGCTGACCTTTGTTGCTCGGTATAAGGCAGTAGCCTATGAACACCTGAAGTGTGGGTATGTACTCGGGGTATAGAAGCTCACCGAGAAAAGACAGCCACAGCTTTGGTACCGGTGCATTTGGATTGTAGCTTATGGGGAGTCTGCTTCTTACAATCTCCGACTTACTTTCATCAAAAGTTCCGTCAATATACAGGGTACCGTTCTGCAGGTGTATTCTGTCGGTTTCGGGTGCAAAGGTTTCATCAAGTGCTTGTATTTTTAAAAGCTCTACTATATTGGAAATCTTCTGCGGTACATTAGCCACTGCACATATTTTCAGGTCATCGAACACCACTCGTTTAAGAGGTATTTCGTCAACAACACGACCTTCCGTTGTAAAGAACGAACCACCCGAGAAGAGAATTTTATGCTTGCGTAGAAACTCCTCGCAAAATATTGCCTCGTTGATTGTTTTACCGTCTGCCCATGCAGGACCCTCAACACCAAACTCATCAGTTGAAAATTTGTCATCTGAACCTTTTCTCATTTCTTTTTTCTCCTTTCTTCGGTTTTGCTCCTTTCATTTTATTTAACCTCCTTGCCGCAAGGTAGGTCAGTATATGTATCTCTACTTATATACCGCACAAATTTTGATGTCTTGCTCACCATAATCAAGAAAAATACATATGAGATTTAAGGCATTTCTCTGCGTACGTGCGTACAAGTGTACGTATGTACGCAGAGAAATGATAAAACTTGCTCTATATACAAATGGGAATTATGAACCTGAAAATGTTCCTGATATATCAGAAAGTTTTCAAGGTGGCTGTAGTATCCTTTATACAGGCTTTTGCCGTTTCACCCCGAAACAGTTCCTGCCCCGGAATCTCACCGCAGCGTTGCCTTGCTCATATCATCGCAAAGTCATATCACTTTCGGACGGTCATTCAGTTGTCAAGGTACACGAGAGAAAACATCCCTCAAGGGGTAAGGGTTTAGAAAGGCAAAAATGAAAGCAAATTTTAAAACTTTTTTATTTTCGTTAAAATTGCACAACAAAAAAAGCCGTCACATAGACAGCACAAATAACGGGAGGACATTTCATCCTCTCGTACAGTTTGCACTGAAACTATGTAACGGCTTAAAATTTAAGCTCTGATTGTCCGTGTGTTGCTGACCGAGTATCGGACTATACTTTCTTCGGTCAGATAATATGTGTGGCATAAAGCCAATAAGTAAATAAATATGTGTTTCAGATTATATTTAGTTGTAGGGCAAATACATTATTTACCAATTTATTATTATACAGAACATTTGTTTACTTGTCAAGAACTTTTTCGAAAAAGAAAAGATGGTGTCGGTTTTCACCGACACCATAAAAAGTAAACATTCGAACATTTTTTATTGAACACTAGCCATTTACATATTCTGCTGAAGAAAACTACAGTTAATATTTAAAAACAACTTTCTTATAATTACTAATTCTTAAATATTATTACTTTTAGCATATTTGTTATCTATTTAACAGTGTTGTTTTTAATTTTGAATATAGATCTTGTCCATCATTATAATATAAAATATCATAACCGCTTACATCGAAATGTATGTGAGTATCTTTTTTTGCTGTAATAATGATTCTTTTCCCCATAGCCATTGCATATCCTAATTCAAAATAACAATTTGGTCGTTCGTAAGACAAATCTGCAACGATGATTTCTGCTTTTTTTATATTTTCAACAATTTTAGTTAAAATCATCGTATCTCCTCTATAATTGTTATTTGCAAGTTCCGCACGCATATTACAATCGCTAGCAACAGCCTTTATAGAAGTTTGAATTGAAAACAATTCAGCATTATATTGACCAAAGTTTTTATTACTATCTGCTTCATTTTGTTGCATAGCCATTATTATAAAAAGAAAATCTTTAACAACCAGATCTGTATCATTTGCAATAGTATTTTCGCGCCTATCAATTAATTCTACGAGATAATCTATCGTTTTTTGTACTAGTTCAAAACTTGTTACTCCCTGTCGAGCGCCAATAATACTTTCAACCTGTTGCCACAAGTCGACTTCAGTTGTTTGCCCATAATGATTAATTATTACGCCATCGAATAAACCATTGTTCATATTATCGAAAAACACTTTTCTAAGATACTCAATTTTAGATATGCGTAAATTTATTTCGTCATCAGTTATAGCTCTGCGTTTTTGTATCTCTCTAATGCTTTCTTCAGGGGCATCGAATTCCAAATATATTACTTTTACATTAAATTTAAAATCATCCTTAATTCTTTCTATTGTTGGAATATCATTACATATTACAAAATGATGATATCCGCCTCTAACAGCATTCTCTAATTGTTTTTTATCTATTGCATATTCATGACCATATTGACTATAAAAATATTCGTATTCATCTTTAGGAATTCCATTAGGATAAGATATAACTTCCATATCGTCATATGATCTAATATTTCTGGTAGTAGCTTTTCTATTAATGGCACGTTCCCCTAAATGAGATTTAACAGAAATTAACAATGTTGTTTTGCCTGAGCCTGATGCTCCAAAAATAATATAAATCATTTTAGTTCCTCCTTTTAATTATAGGCTCTAAACAATCTGAAGATTTGATCTACAAGTTCCTCATCTGCACTACCATGCTTATTTCCATATACAGACTCTGCATATATGGAAACATGATCAAAATATTCTATGTATTTAGAATATCTTTCAATATCCTTTTCTACCGCTGCAGCTTTAGCACTTGCTGTTCCTTCATTAGTGCGTTTCTGGTAGTTTTCAGCACTAATTTGACTATATGCAAAAATAGTAACAACATTATCATCCATATGCTCTTTGCACAATCTAAATATCTCTGTTAAACTTGCTGCTATAATGCAATGTCTATTTTCTTCAAATAATAAATCAGTTAGCGATTTTCCGTCTGGGGTTGTTAAATTAAACGCATATAAAATATTTTTATTGTTTTTATAAATAATGTATTTTACGCCACCTTCGTTGATAAGGCATGCAGGTCCAGAGACCCCGATTTCCTGATTTGCCGTATAGGAATCAAAATAATTTTTGTTTTTTATATAAATATCCTCTATAGAAACATAGGTATCGTTAATCTGAAAAAACTTATTTTCAATTTCGGCAGATATTTTTTCTGATGTATATTTTCTTTTCTTTAATTTTTTTCTTTCCTGTTCTACCTCTAACCAAAATCTTTGCTCCGGTGTAGGGATATCTTTTAACAAAGAAAGTCTCTTTGCTTCCCACCTTACTGAAAGATATTCATCAAGTGACTCATTTATGAATTGATTTGAATCATATTCTTTCTGTAATTTTTCAACAAAGCCTGCCGGAGGCTTTGTTTGAATTTCAATTTTTTTACACTCTATAGAATAATCTGCCTCTAATTTTTCCATGATTGTTGTTTTAGGTACTAACCTACAAATCATTTCAGAACCATCATCTGGTTCTTGTGTTCTTGTTGTATATTTAGGTAAGATAAATGCTTGCATTTTGCCCATAATTTCAACGGAACGAATTATTTCATCTTTCCCTGATGCCGCACTACCAGAAACAATAAACATTTTTTTCTTTTTATTTAAAGACGGCGTATTCAACTTAAGTTTGCCAGTTATTATCGCTCGAATTAAATTATGAATTTGAAGTCCTGTATAATCAACTTCATCACATTTACCTAAATAGTCTTTTACATTAAGTATGACGCGATCAAATAATGTAATATTTTCAATATAAGTTCTATAAATTGCAATCGCTTTATTATAACGTTGTTTTGCTTCAGTATTACTCACATTCCCTCTTAACGCAGATGTGTTTTTAAAGTCCTTAAGTTCTGGAATTTTTCTAAACAAAAATAAAGAAAGAACTCTTCCAGGAAAACAAGATTTTATTTCTTCTACAACACGAACATCATTAATTACAATAACAGGGAATTTGAATTCTTGTAGCATTTTTTCTAAATCTACAAATGATATACCATATTTTTTTCCATATGTTTTATATATGAGATCACATTCTTCTGGTATTTTTGCAACAGACTTTACATCAACATGAAGGTCGGCTTTTAGTTGGCGTAATTCTTCAAGCCTATAAGCTCGGGTTGTATATTTAGAAACCCTTATAGGATTAAAGTCTATACCTTCATTTTTTAATGTTATATGCTCTTGTTCAATTTTATCCATTACATAAGACTTACCACTCATAGAAGGTCCTGTCAATGTAATTATAAAAGCCTGATTTTGTTTTAAACTCATCTAACCACTCATTTTAATTAATATTTTCCTTAATATAGTCAGAAAACGAATTTAAATGATCCCACATTGAAGAATTTATAATTGTTTCCAAATCGGGTGATACTGTAAATTCTTCATTTTGTCCGTTTTCGTTTTGACATTGACGTGTGTTGTACATGTGCTTCAACTCGTAAAGCTCTACAATTTTATACTTTGAATTCTTTAGTGCTGCAGTATCAAAATCTTTTGGCGTAACACAAACAAAAACATCAGAAAAGGCATTAACCCTAACAGCTTTGCCATCTGGCATATATCTAGGAGATGGCTTAGGTGTAGTGCTAAAATCATATGCAAAACGAAAATACAAAAAATCACCTTTGTGTTCATTGATATCAGCAAACGGAAGGACATATCTACGATCAGGTTTCCATTCACCCAAAAAAATCATTTTATCGGGATCAATTCCTATGAATGATATGTCATCATGACCGCCTTGTTCTTCTTTTTCTATTTTATATAGTTCCTCGCCAACTTCTCTGGCTAATGCTTTCGGTGTGTCAATATCAAGTAAATCCACATGTCCACCAACAGACTTATCCCACATTCCTTGATTGTCTTTGGCGTTTTTACCTCTCTGATGAATGAGGAGTTTACCATCTCGTGTAAAAATCAATCCCCAAACAACTAACTTATTAAGCGGGGTATTGGGAAAAGAGTCTCTTGGCAATAGACTCACAAGTTTTCTTGAACTATAATGAGTTTTTTCATTGGTAACCTCATCGTACCAAGGAATAACTTCTTCTTTGTTTCCCTTGGCTGTACGTTCAGTAGAGTATTTTTTTGTACCATAAGGAGAATCCAAATACCCATATATATATTTTTGAAATTCTTCATACCAATAGTTGTCATTTGTGTCTAATTTGGTATATCGAGGTACCGAATTAAAATGTGTAAGTGGTATTGTGTAATAATAATCTTCATCAACATTCACAACTGAAACTGGGATAGTTACATAAGAAGTCCGCAATGAAAAACACTGTTTATCATCTGAAGGCTCCATATTTCTACATTTGTTATCTTTTAAAAACTTATACAAATCATGTAATGGACGCTTTAAAATATTAGTAAAGGTACCCATTTCATAAGGTCTAGATTCACCACTAAATCTTGTATCTGATGAAATTAAAGATTGTATACGAACAAAATGATCTGCTTCGCATACTATTTCAACTGAAAAATCACCACTATTAATCTTTTTTAACCATTGCTCACGAATAGATTTCCAATCAAAATCTAATGCAAGCACTCCAAGTATCCTTACTCTATATTGTGCACTTTTTATTCTCTCAAAAAGCTCTTCTCTATTAAGTGTCGTTGACATAAAGACCCTCCAATATTACTTAAAAATTTATCTTAATCTCAAAATTATAGTTGTTTGTATGTTTTATCAATTTAGAAAAACTAACACTATCAACCAATTGTGTTCACAATAAGCTAGTAAAAAACTACATTTAATCTTTATTAGGTTTGTTTGTATTGTGTACATCATTAATATGCTTGAGTCTGGATAACTCAGATACAACAATTTTTGAATATAACGCATCCTTATCACGGGTTTTTGAAGATATATTAATAAGTGACATAAATCTTTCGTTATCGTGAAGTGATGTATAATAGAAATTCAATTGTTCTAAAGACTTTCTGTATACAAATAATGCTGTTCCTGCAATAATTTCAACAATTGTTCCTCCAATACCTGTAACAAAAGCAATTTGATTTTCTTTCCACAAAACAGCAATTAATGTTGCAACCATAATCAACAAGAATCCTAATGTACACAACAAAACTGCAAGAGAAAATGAACGTATAGCTTGTTTCTTAGTTAAAGTATAAAACTCTTTTAACTCTCGCAAATTCAAAGCCATTAGACCTAGAATATCATCGTTAACATTATTTTCTAATCCTATAGCATTGACAATATCATTAAAGTATTTATCTATTTCAGACTCTTCGCTTGTTCTTTTATTAGAGTATTTTTTCCAATATGTATTTGGAGGATTTTTGGAAATTAAATTATATATGCTTGTTGTAAGTTTCATCTTAAAATCATCATCATTATTCCATAATGAAACAAAGTGATTATTAAGAAGATTACAAACAAATGATTGAAAATTAGGATCGTTATTCTCACTATAATTACTTTTTATAAAGCATAAAATAGGTTTCCCTTTTGAAACAGCAAAGTTATATTCCTCTTCTAAATAACTCTTTCCACTTGGAGATATTGTTCCGTATCGTTCTCCTATAATAAGAACAAAAACTTCAGAATTATCTATCAATGGATTTATTGTTTCTTGAATATTATTGGTAGCTGCTATATCATGGTACCCCACTGGTACTTGCCCCATTTCTAAAATAGCCTGATAAGCAACGCCTCGTATGTTTATTAAATCTGAATACGTTGAGCTTACAAATATCTGATACATCTTTCTCATATTAGTATCCCACATCTTTAATATAGTTTTCAAATATGTACACCAGAATTATAAAATTCATTCTAATATAATATTGGGGGACGGCCCTTGTTTTCTGCAACTACTCGCACATAACCTTCCCATTTTTGAATAATTTGATTCCATTCTGGTGATTTAAAATAATCATCTAAATTGCAATCTAAATTAAACTCTGGCATATATATCCCCAAAACACCTTTCTCTAAAATGCCATCAGGAATAACACCATTTTCCCTTAAAATCAATATAGGTAACCCCAATTGAAATGCCATCGCTGGCTCAATTTGACAATATGGACTTGTCAACCAGTTATTAGATATATCATATTCGCAACCAAGTTCTCCGTCAGGTTTCACCACTCCGGATTCTATGAAGCTACGTCTAAACGCAACGGTAACCAGTCCGTTTGATTCCAACATTATGCGCCGTATTGCTGATAACGGAGCATCCATATCATAATCGGTAACGCCTAAGGTTCTTGGCATCAATCCTCTGTTTTGGAAATAGTTAGATATTCTGTTTATGAATTCTTCTTGTCTATACAGATATGGTTTTGGATAACTTAAAAAAACAGGAATATTCATTATGGCACTCTCCATAAATACTTTAGATTTTAGCAAACAATTCAAAAAACACATATTATCAGTCTTTGGTTAGAATTGAACTGACTCTGTCAAAAAATATAAAACCCTTACATATACCATATTAAATAAAAAATAAAATTCAATCCATTTTACAAAAACGCCTTGTTTTTCGACAAAAATGCTTAGTTTTCGACTAAATAATCCGCAAAAAAACAAACCGCACAATAGCTTTAGGCCACGATGCGGTTGACTATTAATATTAAATTATCTTTTCAGCAACAAATCATATTCATAACTATCGCCCTGATAGCTTTCTTTTATTCTTGCAATAGGTTCCGTAAAGCCGTTCTTTTCGTACATATAACGAGCTCTTGCATTATCACCTTCAACACCGACGGTGAATTCTCTATACCCGTTTTCTTGAAGGATATCCAACACATTTTCGAGCAAGAAATTACCTAATCCCTCGCCTTGATATTTCTGATGAACACGAAAAGCATATAGATATGCTCGTTTGCCTTTTTCAGCAAAGCGGTTGTCATCACTAATGTATTTAACTCTTAATTCACCGATAATTTTATCACCGTCAAACAAAACGAAAATATCAATAATACCGTTTTCAATATCTTTTGTGTTTTCGGCAATCATTGCTTTGACATCTTTGTATTTGAAAAGAACAGTTAATATCGGTATCTCACTTACTTTAAGTTTTCTAATAATCATAGTTTACTTATCCTGAAATACAACATCTATTTCGTCTGTGTTTGGCACTTCGAATATTGAATCAAATTTTTCAGCGAGATTATCATCAATATAATAAGCATTTGTTTCTTCGACTAATATTGCACTGTTTCTTTTCTTTAGGCGTGCCTTCCATGTTTCATCGCTGATATCAATGTAATGAAACTCACACTCTATATTTCGGCTGTTATAGAACTCACGAGCATAATCCCGTTCTTCCTTCATCCAAAAGCCCCAGTCAAGAATCACATTGATTCCGACCTCAAGAAGCTCCAATGATTTGTTGAATAAGTAGTTTTGAGTTCTTTCTACATAATCATCGTGCTTATCCCCACAATGCTGACCGAACAAAGCAAGGGTTATTTCGTCTGTAGAAAGCAACACAGCGTTATTCAGAACACGCAACTGCTCTGCGTATGTACTTTTTCCGCTGCAGATTTTGCCACAGATTAAAATCACTTTTGCCATAAGTAACACCTTCTTTTATAATTTACAATACATCTCCTGCGCTTTTGGTATAAAACCAAGCTTTTCATAAAGCTTGATTGCTTCGGGATTGTTCACAAGGACATCTAGATTTATAAAACTGCAATTTTGTTCTTTTGCCCAGTCCTTTGCTGAATTCATAAGAGCTGTACCGAAGCCTTTATTTCTATGTGCTTCCGTTACAATTACATCCATTATATAACAATATTTACCGGGAAGCATAAAGTCAAAATCAGGTCTTTCCTTTGCCTGAAGCAGAATAAAACCAACAACTATACCGTCGTTTTCATAAACAATGATATCCGAATCATCATTTGAAATCGTTTTTTCAAGGAAATCTATACTTTGGTCGCCCTCTTTTATGAAATCAGGAATCAGTTTTGCCATTTCTCTGAATTGCTCACGATATAATTCTGATATCGCAGGTATATCGTTATGTATTGCTGTTCTTATCATAAACTTTCCTCCCAAGCTTGTCTAAGCTCTTTTATACTTTGATAACGTTTATTCCTATCATCGCTTACTGCTTTTGTTGCAACTGCAAACTCTTCATCCGACAGTTGCCAATCTTCACGAGTGCGATTGTAACTACCGAACAGAGCAAAGGCAAAAGCACCGGCACAATATACATTTGTTATCTCGTCAATATGTGCACCAAGTTTGTATTCTTCGGGAGACTGAAACTTTGAACTGCCCCACATTCTGCCCATATCGTTGATACACGGCTGTTTTCTGAAAAAGTCAATATCACAGATTGTTGTTTTGCGACTATCAGCATCATACATAATACTTCCGTCATAAAAATCAACTGCAACATATCCGCTCTGATTGGTATAGTCCAAAAAATCAAGAATATCACTAAAAACAATAAGTCTATCTGCAACGGGCATATTCATAAATCTACGATGCTCTGCAGGGTACATTCTGCCCATACAGTCACCGTCAACCCATTTGAATACCATTGAAAATCCGCCACCCATTTCTTTTGCTTCAACAAACTCAATGAGATTTTTGTGTTTCATATTTTCATATACGGGTAAGGTTGATTTCAAACGCTCAATCGCATCTTTGGGAGTTCCGTTATATGCCTCGGTCGGTGCACCTGCAAATTTTACAAAATATCTTTCACCGTCTTTTTCTGTACCGAAACAGATATTACCTGAATCTTGGTCATCAAATACTTTGAACACCTTTCCGTATTGGCTGATAAAGCTGAAATCGAAAGGTGCTTTCATTTTATATGGAAGACCGTCTATGTATTGCAAATAGTAACCCTTGAAATACCAAGTTGGAACAGGGTTCTGCATATTGTCATACCATTCGAGGACGTCTTTGGCTTGATTTAGCATTGTCTGAATTTCACCGTCACCGAACGGGATTGCCCACGGAATTGATGAAAGCATATTACTACTGATGTAAAGTGCAAGGAGTCTCCAGAAATCCATAGGTACTTCATTATCAAAATAGCCGTTAACAATACCTGAAGCAAAAAGCGGAGCAGACTGAGCACACCATACAATACGGTTGAATTCTTCCCACGGGTCACCGAAATCATATCTATCAAAATCAATAATAACGATTTTGCCATTTTCAATCATCATATTGCCGATATGGTAATCTCCGTGCTGATAGGATTGAGGTCTGTTTTTAAGCAAATTTCGGTTGGCTTCTATGTAATCAATGATATAGTCGGCACCGTCAAACTTTATGGGGCAGTCATTATACATCTGTATTTTTCTGTCCATTTTCTTGTTAAAACGGATTTCCCAATCAGGTTGGTCTGTCGGTGCAGGAATAGAGTGGATTTTCTTTAAAATTCTGCCCGCTTCAAGTCCGAGAGCATACTGTTCAGAGTCTGCAAGATATGGAACAACCTCATTTGCATCTTTACCGTCAATCCAAGTCTGTAATGTATAAATGCCCTCGTCACACTTACCGAAATCAACGGGCTTGCACATAGGAACACCAAGCTTTTCAACTTGCTTTTGCATAAGATACATATTCTCACGGTTTGCACTCTTTTCAAAAGGTGTTACGCGAAGAAGATATTTAGCTCCGTCAGCAGTTGTGACACAGTATTTTTTGTCACCCGACCAACCTTTGTTTATGAGAGCTTTTGATATAAAATCCATATGCATTCACCTATATTTAAACTTAGTTATTAATTCTCAAATCTCTGTAATATAAATCTTCTCTTACGGTAAAGCCCTGCTTCTCCCAAAAGCTGTTGCCGAGAGTGTTTGTCTTAAACGCAACTAATACAACCTTGTTTATTCCTTCGTTTCTGATTGCATCAACAGCAACATTTACTAACTTTGTTCCTATTCCCATGTCTCTGTGCGAGCCTGAAACGGCAGTGTGATGAATGAACCCTCTATATCCGTCGTGACCTGCTAAAATAGCACCGACAATTTCATTGTTTTCAATAGCAACAAAACTTGTATTAGGATTTCTTTCAAGATACTTTGAAATATTCTCTTTTGAATCGTCGGGATTAACACCCACACCGCTTGAATTTGTCCATAGCTTTGCTACAGAATCGTAATCATCTGCAGTCATTACTCGGATTTCCACAGTTAACACCTATCCTTTCATCCATTCAACAGACTGTTTCAATCCGTCAATGGTTTTTGTTTCTAAAACCACACGGCAGTTTTGCTCTTTTGCAAGATTTAAATACTTTTCAATATCCATTTCACCTGTGCCGAGTGCAAGGTGATTTTTTCTTCCCTCGGCATCGTGCAGATGAATATGACTTAGGCGGTCTTTATGTTTCTTTATAAATTCTTCATCAGTACCGCCTATGCCGTGATTATGTCCAACATCAAAAGTCAAAGCAAAAACATTACTTTCTAAAAGCAGTTCAATCGCTTCTTTTTGGAACTCTTCATAGCCATCACAGTTTTCAATGCAGATTTTTATATCAGCATCACCGATATCATTTTTGCACATATTCCTGAAATCAATAATGCTTTTGAAATACTGCTCTTTGTATTCCGAGAAAAGAAATACTTTTCTATCAGGCAAGGTAAAATATACACCTTTTGCCATATGCATATTTAAAACCTTGATATCAAGTTGCTTTGCGATTTTTATGGTATCAGCAACAGTCTTTATGTAAGCTTCTGTAACATAAGTATTGAAATCGCTTATATTCAGATTTTCATCTAGGTGAATTGTGTAATAAATACCATATTTATCAGCAATACTTTTGAAATAATCCACATTAATTTTTGGGAGCTGATACTGCGGCAGGTTCATATTAAGTTCGATGAAATCAAGGCCTAATTCCGCACACAGCTTGGCACACTCTTCAAGAGTGTGAGTTTCAATCAGTGTGAGCATGCCACAATTATGTAATTTCATAATTCACCTCTGTTTGTGTCATATAATTAATATTTCAAGCTAATTATGCTTTGGATTTGTTTACCCGCTTTGTCAAGTTCTGATATTATGTTGCTTTTAACAATATAGTAATCTTCCGAGAAAAGCTTCTGTGTTAAGCCAAACATAGGGTCACTATCAATAATATCTTTTTCTTTTAAAGAAACGCCTAATTTGTAGTGAGCCATAGCATTTCTAAAAATATCTGAATGATACTTGTCATCCATAATAATGCTAATGTTTAAGCTTTCTTTTATATCAGGTAAGAGTGCAAGTAAATAATAATATAAAATATATGCAAATCTCAATTTTGTGGATGTCTCATCAACAATAAATTTATCGACCGAATAAATTATAAAGTTAATTTGACACAGTATTGTAAAAAGTAAAAATTTATAATTATATTTATTTCCAAAAGGAGATTTTACAAAACCACCGTAATCTTTTGTAGAAAAAATATAATCAGATTTAATTTCATACGGTTCCAAAGCATTAAAACATGCTGTATATTCTCCGCCTATAGTGGCCATTCTTTTGATAGTTTCACCATCGGTTTTACCATATTTAAAAAACGGAGTAACAACTTGATTTAAAATAGTATTATCACAAGGAAGTGAATTGTAATAAAACACCCCATAAATATCATATAAACGCAATCGCTTCGCTATAGGCTTGCAAAGAGAAGAAAAATACATTTCACTTTGCTCATATTTCTCTAAAAGAGTTTTATTTAAATCCATATATCCTCTTTCAAAAAGCTTGATAGAGGAGCGCATTTCTTTATAATACCTTTCTTCTTCAGCTGTAAATGTAGGAAGTTTTAATTTGTGCTTCGAAGAATTGTTATAGGCATTTACCCAATCTTCAATCCCGTCAACTATCAACCCTATATAAGGCATTAAGGCTACGTAATAACTGGGTGTAACTATTTCTTGGTTATATAAAAGTGTGAAGAACAATCTTAAATCATTTTGCATCAATTTAACTGCACATCTTTGCACTTTGTTTAAAGGCGCATTTGTTAAATTATGCTTTTCTGTATCGTGATTAATTGACACACACAAACCTCATTTCTTATGCAGAATATGCCATACATCATCACCGGCGAATCCACATTTTCTATATAATGCTTCAGGGTTAGTCGTGTTATCAACTTTGCCTGAAACAGTTGCAAAATCCGCAACATCTTCCATTCTAAACAGTAGTTCAGTTACTATTAACTGACCGATTTTCTTGCCTCTGTATTGCGGTAATACCTGTATCCATTCAAGGATAAGCTCTCTTGTTTCTGTATCAAAATCAGCTATGCCGCAGCCAACATATTTGTCCGTTGCTTTTTCTTTGACCATTATCCACAATGCCTCATTGTAAACAGGTGTTTTGGTATAACTTTTGATAAGGTCTTTGTTTACAGATATATCCGTATATGAATCGTTTATTATCTGCACGATTGATTTAATATCTTTTCGTGTTGCTGTGGTAATTTCAAAATCATTAGCTATGATTTTCGGTATTTCTTTGAGATTGTGATGCAACCGAAAGTATTTTTCATCAGTATAATCTGATAGTATTTCTGTATGGAAATCCTTATCGTGCAGAATTTTCATACCAGTCGGTATTGTTATATTTTTCGCTTTCCAATACGGAATGGAGAGTATCCCGCAAGGGTTGTTTAAATATTCAGTAAGTGTAATCATTTCAAACCTTTCTCGCTTTTACAATTAAAAAGTTAGGTTTAATATACTCTTTAACTGCGGTAGGTAATTTTTTTATTGCCCATTCTTCAGGGACAGGTTCACAAATTTCTTCAATCACAAATCCTGCTTTTACAAGGGCATTTATAACATTACTGAATGTTCGATGATATTTTATAACACCGTCAACATACCAATGAACTTTTCTTTCTCCGGGCTCATTGTAATTTGAGAATGTATAAGAAACTCTTTTACCTTTTAAATTCTTATTAAAATGACCGTTACCATCAATAGTTGCAGTTATAATAGGATGTTCCTGTGAAAATAACAGTTGTCCACCATTATTCAAAACAGAATACATTTCTTTTGCAAATGCATCAAAATCTTTGACATAATGAAAGGCAAGTGAACTGTATATAAAATCAAAAGTTTCATTGAGCATTGTAATATCTGTCATGCTCATGTTTACATATTCAATTTTTTCATCAGCCGACTCACTTTTCGCAACCTCAAGCATCTTCTCGGAAATATCAACGCCTACAACACGCATTGCACGACGATTAACAAAATCAATACAGTTGTGACCATATCCGCATCCTAAGTCAAGAACATTTTTCCCTGTTAAATCAGGAAGCATCTTTGCCATGGCGGGCTGCTCAAGCAAATCGTTATAGTTTGTTTCACCTGCACGCATAGTCCTATAACCCTCAAAAAAAGCATCGTTGTCATAAATATTCTGATTGCTCATATAACCATCTCCTCAAAAAATTAAGGCACCTCCGAAACCGAAGATGCCTTGTAAATTCAGAAAGATATGTATTACATCAATCACAAACGGACAAAACGGCACTTCGATTTCGTAAAATAATAGTCATTGTCATTTTGTCCACCTGCCTTTCAGTAATTTTCTATAATTATACTCTTATATACCAAGAAAGTCAATATTTTGAAAGAGGTGTTATATATAAATTAGTTCTGTTGTAACAACCTCTCTTGCTCTTGCCGCAATATTCTGCATACAGCATACCCACGCCATCTGATTTTCTTCTTTAAGTTGTTCGGTTATACCCTCGGATACTTTCAATTGCTCAACAAGAGTATCAAACATCTGCTGAGCTTGATTTTCTATTTCGGCACAGTGCTGATAGAGTTTGCCTTGGGTAAGTAGTGTTGTAAACAATACCTTCTTGTTTTTTAGTAGATATTCCTTATGTAACATACCCCATTTACCGAGAGTGATATTTGCTTCTTCGGGTGGTAATATAAGGTTAGGTATGTTGTAATCTCCAACCTGTCTGTATGTAATATTAGTGTTGTTTTTCATAATCAATTTCATCCTTTCGTATTCTTAACAAATGTATCGTACGTAAATCTTGCTCCGAGCCTGAAGCCTGATATAAAGCCGTCGGCATTACTTGTTGTCGAAAATTCGATATAAGCACTGACATAGTTTTGAAATAGCTCCTTGTCCTCACCGTTCAATCTTGCAGTAAGTTGTTCTTCTTTTTCTGCGAGGTTACTCAGTTTCTTTTTGAGTTTAGGGGTTAATTCTGAATTGACTTCTTGTGGCTCAATGTTGTCGTAATAGAAATCTTCAATGATATTTGACATTATGTATTCCTCCGTATCTGAGGAAATAAATTTGAGTACGAAGTATAGAATATGTATTGCCGGAGAACTACTTGTGTTATGAACATCCGCACCACAAAAATGAAGTCAGGAAATGCTATGCATTTCCTGGCTTTTTCCTTTATTCTGCTGGGATTTTTATGTTACGAAAACTATTTCAAAACATATGATTGACGGTTCGTCCTATAACCTTGACGACGGAGGGTTCGAATCAAAAAAGTTTGAAGTTATATAAATATCTTTATCTTCGTTTTTCTTCACGCTAACATTTTAAATAATTCAAATTGATTGATTTAAGGCAGCGATAATGATATAGTTAGCTTAAAGAACAAACAGCTTAAAAACGAGGCGATCTGATTATGCATACAATTCCTTCATTTTATCAAACTGTCT
Organism: Acutalibacteraceae bacterium; assembly: GCA_045536955.1. Taxonomy (GTDB): domain Bacteria; phylum Bacillota; class Clostridia; order Oscillospirales; family Acutalibacteraceae; genus UBA8612. Next base: position 259,919 of record JAZSOM010000025.1, on the reverse strand, counting down.
TAAATGTTTACGGCAAGCTTCAGTCTTTTGTGGTTCATCCTAAATTACCAAAGGATGATAATGAATTTGAGCCGGTTATAAGGTTTGTCGTTTCGAGTGATTCACATATAACAACAATAGGGGATATACAGACAACACGTGTTGAAAAAATGTTCAAAATCGGTAATGATGTTGCAAAGTCTCACCCGACATATAAGCAACTGGATGCAGTTTTCATTGCAGGCGATGTAACCGACAGAGGCAGAAAAATTGCTTATGGAAGCATTAAAGCTGCTGTTTCAGCAGTTAAAAAGAAAGATACTCAGTTTTGGGCTACAATTTCCCATTCTCATGATGACCATAACCTCGGCAAGGGTTCGCTTGAATGTTACAGCACCGTAATGGATCAGGAAACTGACTTTCACACGGTAATAAACGGTTTTCACTTTATCGGTATATCTGCATCCAAAACCGATGGCGAACATTACGGCGAATATCAAAAGAAATGGCTTAAGGAAGAACTTGATAGAGCGGTTGCCGATGATTCGGAAAAGCCGATTTTTGTTATACAGCACGAACATATTTCAAACACTGTTTACGGCAGCTCTGATTTTGAGGGCTGGGGTATGCCTGATTTTGCCGATATTCTGAACCAGTATTCTCAGGTTATTGATTTTTCAGGTCATTCGCATTATCCGATTAATGATGCGCGCTCGATATGGCAGGGGAAATATACTGCGCTTGGTACCGGCGGACTTTATTTTGCGGAATTTACGGTTGATGATGAGCGCACAGTTCATCCGAAAGGGTGGCGGCTTGTATCAACTTTCTGGATTGTTGAGATAGATAAAAATTATAAAATCAGGTTAAGAGCCGTAGATATCTGTTCGAAGAAATACCTGTGTGAATATGTACTCGACGGACCTCTTGACAGAAAATTTACACCTCTTGAGCAAAAATCAAGATCAAAGCCTCCTGTTTTTGTTACTGATTCTTTTGCCAAAATCAAGGGGAAAAATATCGTTTTTGATGCTGCACAATCAACTGACGGAATGCCGATATTTATTTACAGAGTTTATGCTGTTGATTCACAAGGCGATCGAAGGCAGATTGCCAAAACACTCGCGAGATATTTCAGGGCAGAACCGCAAAAAAGAATAAAAATCAAAATTGATAAATTACTTTTGGGTAACAGCGAACTTGAAATTGTCGCAGAAAATTGTTACGGATTACGGTCAGAACCGCTTAAGTTTAGGTAATTTAACTAAATTCTTTAAGGAAAATATTACATAACAATTAAGCAAACCAGTTGAATTGGCAATTCCAATATGTTAAAATATTAGAACAAAAATAAGGAGAGTGACTTGTTTGAAGCTGTCAATTAAACGCGTTGTTGCCGGGGTTCTTTGTGCGGCTATTCTTGCCGGTGTCGGTGCAACCGGCGCTTCTGCCGAAACAGAAACCGACTGTGAAGGTCACTGTGAGCATTCACCTGTAATTGTTTTACCCGGTATTAATCATTCACCTACATATCTTTATGATGAAAATGACAATCCGGTTATGAATGGTGACACACATATCGGCAGCACACTTCTGATTCTTAACGAAGCTGCTTTATCAAGTTCTGCTATTTTTAAAGCAATAGCAAGCTTACTTGCTTCAACCGTTCTTCAGATGAACTTTGGTCTTGATAAAGTTGCTTACGACCTTGTAAGCGAAATTTTTAAGTATCAGCGTTGTGATGAAAACGGAGATCACGTAGAAAACCTTAAAACACAGCGTTGGAATTATTCACTTGAAAAAATGACAGATGAGGAGCTTGAATGGACCTATCGTATGGTGCCGATGAAACCTCTTGTTGATGAAATAGGCAAAGACCACGTTTATTTCTTTACTTTCAACCTTGTAGGCGATCCGATGGACTCCGCAGACGACCTTGATGAATTTATTGATATGGTAAAAGAGCAGACAGGTCACGATAAAGTAACTCTTCTTCCTGTAAGTCTCGGCGGCACAATTCTTACCGCTTATCTCGAAAAATATGGGCACGAAAAAATTGATCAGATCGTAAATGCGGTTGCTTGCCTTAACGGTACGGATATTGTTGCTGATTTTTACGCAAGAGAGTGGCGCCTTGAAGACGAATATCTATACAACCGTTTTTTGGCAAACATATTTGTTGAATCTGACGGCGAGCCTACAACGGGTTATCTTCTTAACGGTTTACTTCACATTTTCCCGAGGGCTGCGGTTGACGGATTGCTTTCAGGTGCGATGAGTGCAATACTTGATACGCTGATGCTCAACTGTCCTCAGTTTTGGGCAATGCTTCCGTCTTACAGATATGATGAGCTTGCCGAAAGGTATCTTTCTGACAAGCCTAATCTCAGGGCAAGAACGGATGCTTTCCAAACAGCAAGACTTAATCTTAATCAGAATCTTCTTGATGCGGCAGAGGATGGTGTACGCGTTAACTCAATTGCGTGTGCAAACCTTGACCTCGGTGAGCAGATGTATACATATTTCAATATTGTTGCTTCCGCTGAAGAAGTAAGTTCAGACGGTATCGTTAATCTCGGCTCAGCTTCTCTCGGTGCAACCGGTGCTCCCGGTCAAAAAACACTTGACGATATTGAATACGATAAGAATACATATTGTGACAATCTTGATCACAACCATATTTCAGAGGATAATATGGTTGATACTTCAACAGCACTGTTCCCTGAGAATACTTGGATTTTCCTTGAGCAGCACCACGAAGTAGGATATAATGACGTTGTACTTAATCTCGCAAAGGCAATAATTCTTGGTGAAGTAACTGATGTTCACAGCAACCCTGAAAAGTATCCGCAATACAACGGTGCTTGTTATACGCAGAGCATTCGCCGTTGGAAGCTTCCAGATGCTTATAAGGTTGATCAATCGAAACTTAATGCCGAAGATAAGGCTGAACTCAACGCTGCAATTACTGAAGCTGAGGCTGTTCTCAAGTTGACGATTGCAGATCAACCCAGAGTTGAAAACGCTGAAAAAAGACTTATTGCAATTCTTCAAAAAGTAGGTGCTGAGGGCTACACAAATATTGAGCCTGAAAAGGAGTCGGTTTTTGCCCCCGTGCTCAAAACTTTGGCGTATGCATTCAGCTCCGCAACACTTATTGCATTCGGTGGCGGCAGTCCTGTTGACAGGGCTGTTCAAATATTAAAACTTTTATTAAAGTAACTTAAGAAAGAGGTCAGATTATGAAAAAGTTTGTATCATGCTTACTTGTAGTTGCTCTTATGTGCTCTTTTGTTGCCTTCCCGTCTTCTGCGGAAGTCAAGACAGAGTGTCAGGGTGATTGCGGCACTTGTCCTTCAATTGTTGTTCCCGGTATCGGTCAGTCAAATGTATGGGCGCTCGACGAAAACGGTGATTATCTGCTGGATGCCGATGGTGAAAGAATTGCTTGCTTCCCTGCAACTTTTGATATTGCAACAATCATATCAAAGGTTCTTGTTCCTGCAATATTTACACTTGTTTTCCAGGCGGACATTTATCTTTCCGAAGCACTTTGTGATGTCGTTCTTGATTGCTTCGCAGTAAATGCTTGTGACCCCGAAACAGGTAAGAACACAGGTAACATCGAGGTTGAAAAATATCCCTACTCAGTTGCGGAGTGCAGTGAGTATGAAAAAAAACAGATCTATAACAATATTCCGCTTCAGGCTTATTCGGAAATTGCCGGTGAGGATCATCTCTATTATTTTGCATACAACTCATTTGGCAACAACTACGACACTGTTGCTGAGCTTTATGACTTTATCCAGATGGTAAAGGAAGAGACCGGACACGAGAAGGTTAATATTGTTCCCATCAGTATGGGCGGTTCAATAGCAAACGGTCTTTTTGAGTACTATCCTGACGTTGTTAACGATCTTAATAAAGTTGTTTTTATCGTTCCTGCGCTCAACGGTTCTACGATTGTCGGTGACCTTTATACAATGAATTTCTCTTTCTTTGATAAAGAGTTCCTTTATAACGGTTTCCTTGAAACTCTTATGGACGAAGAAGAAGCCCGAATGATCGAGGTTATCGCAAGAATTCTACCCGACGAGGTTCTTACGGGTGTGCTTCAGAACGTTGCAAAATGCCTTGTTGAAGACGTAGCTTCCAATATTACAAGCCTTTGGGGTCTTTGCCCGAAGGAGTATTATCCAGAAGCTGCAGAAGCCCTTCTTGCCGATAAGCCCGAAATTAAGAAACAGACAGATATGTTCTACAAAGCTCAGTGCAACTCACTGAAAAACATCCAGACCCTTGTTGATAACGGCGTTCAGGTATTCAATATAGTTGATTATGATGTACCTCTTTATCAGATAGGTTCTTCCTGGAATAATGACAATGCCGATGGTGTTATTCACCTTTCTTCAACTGCAATGGGCGTAAAGAGCGCAATTGTTGGTGAAACTCTTGGTGATGATTATAAGCAGGCTAACACGAGCAAGAACTGTTCTGATCCCAGCCATAACCATATTTCTCCTGACGGTGTAATTGATGCTTCGACAGGTCTTCTTCCTGATACAACGTTCTATTTTGACGGTCAGAACCATGAGAAGACTGCACGTAACGATATTATTATTTCTCTTGCTACAAGACTTCTTGCCAAGGATGACATTAAGGACGTTTATTCAACTCCTGAGTATCCTCAGTTCAACGGTTCTCGCGATACGAGAGGACTTAATAATACGTACATTCCCGCTGCTCAGAAGGCACTTGCCGAAACTCCCAACCTCAGTGTAGAGGATAGGGCAGAGCTTGAAGATGCTATCGCAGACGCACAAGCTTTCGTAAACGGTACGGTTTGTTATGACGGTGAGTACAGAGAGGTTGAGGACAGAATCGTTAAGATTCTCACAAAGATTGGTGCTTGGACCGTTGAAGAAGAGGAAGAACCGTCAACTGTCTTTACAAACATCAGTGTATGGCTTTATAAACACACCGGCACAAACGGTTACAGCGAACTTGTTACATTCTTCTACGTGTTTATGTTTGAAAATATTCTCAAACCTTTCCTCGGACTTTTCATAAAAGCATAAATCCATATCGCAATCACCGGTTAATCGGTAAAGAACGATACGGTTTTGCCGGCTAAAACTCGGCACTTAGTTTGACACAGCAGTATATTTAAACAGCCGCTTTCGTGCGGCTGTTTTTTTATCAAGCGTTTAATCTGTTGGTGATAAACTCGGATTCTGTCAGCAAAAAAATTCAAGAGGACTGTCTAAAAAACAGTCCTCTTGATGTTAGAGAAATATGTAATACATTTTTTCTAAAAAGTTGTAAAAAGCAACAGCGTAAGGATTTATAGCATCCCAAATCGGTTCATCATAAAGTGTTATCCACGTGTAAATACGTCTGGTAAGGTGTCTTAAGTCATTGTCGGAGAGTGTATGGCCTGCTCTTTCACCCATTCGGGTGACACCCATTTTTACAAAGTCATTATAAAGATCTTTATTAGCTTTCATCCACAGATATGGATGCTGAAATCTGGAAAACTCAGACTTATGATTAGAACATTTCCAATATCTCCAACAAAGCTGAGAGCGTAATACTCGACTGAGCTGTATATCCGTCTGTGCTTCTTCAATTGCTTTATCCCATAACTCATCGCATTTTTTAATATCTGCTTTTGTCATATTGGGTAAGGAATATCGTGAATCTTCTTCGATATATAAATGTTTATTTTGGGTAACCGAATGTTCGGTAACTATATCAATAAATTCGCGGATATATTTTCCGCCGGGACCGTAAACACCGAGAAGATATCCGTTTAGGTGCTCTTCAAAGTCCATATACGGGTCTTGCATAAGTTTGGTTAGCAGGTAATTTTTGAGCTCACCGAATTCGGCATCGCACTCATCAATATAGAACACACCTTGTTGGTATATGCCTTTAACATTGTGTTCATAAAATATCTGGGTGTTTCTTTGTAGTGTGCCGAAGTTAGCATAAATATTTACGCTTTCATCGCAGTTAAGGTTGTAGTTCCAGATATAAAGACGTTTGCATATCGCACTCCAATCTTTTAAATCCTGCATGAATTTTACATTATCCTTACAGTCAGCATCATCTAACGTATGGCCGAAGCAGCATTCGATAGAGCACAATCTTACAATAACGTCATCACGCGGAACTACGTTTGAGGGGGCTTTTCTCGTATATTGATATGCAAAAGTATCAATTACAATATTATCGTAAAGCCCTGTTTCTTTTATTCGTTCAGCAATTTCATTTGCAAAGGTGAGCATTGTGCCGGAATGTGATCCGTTTAATTTATCAAGAGCAGTACAGTTTTCGCACTGACAGTAATCATCGTTATCATTCTGTGTGATTGAAAGAATCTGAAGCGCTGCCTCCGGATTGTACTTTTCCTCAAGTAGGTCAAGTGCCTCACGGGTTACTGTACCTTTGACATTTTCGTTAGTCAGGCAGAGCTGAGAGTTGACTCTTTTACCGTCGTGAAGAGCATAATACTCAGGATGGGTTTCAAAATAATCCTCGGGTTTGCAGAAATTATTTACAAGAGTATGGCTTGAGCTGCCAATGTATTCAACTGCATAACCCTGTTCGGGTGACAGATTCTTGTAAATACCGCCTGTAAGACCGTTGGCAACTGAAAATTCAGGGTCACGGGCACTTGTTGTGTCGGTTTCGCTGTATTCGAAGAACGGAGTATATTCTTCGGAGATTCCGTGTGGTACAGTGAGTAAAGGATTATCGGGCGTTAATATAACTTCAGCCTCATACCAATGGCAGTCGCAATACTTCTCAAGAAAAGCATATACACCGTTGATCGTACCTTTATTGCCTGCACCACAAATAATTAACTTATTTTCGTTTGAATTTATCTTGTAACTACCGTCTGATTTGGAGGTGAAATTTTCAGAACACCTGTTTGTATTGCCGACTGCTATTTCAAATTGAGCGCTTTCATTTTCGCACAATATTTGTATATCACCGCCGGTGATTTTATCAAGATAGTACTTAAGTTGTTTTATTGCATAATTTTCGGTTAAGCTGGGTTCAGACGGCGAAATTATAGCCGCATCTTTAACCAAAAATCCTTCTTTATCTTCAGTTGCATTTGCAATAATGACGGGCGAAGATAATGCTAAAAGTAGAGATAATAATATACAAAATAAATTACTCAATCTTTTCATAATACATCACTTCTCCTACTATAATCAGAAGCTGTCGATAAATCTTGTCGGGCGATAGGGGAATGCCTTGAAAAAGTCAGTTGCAGCGCTGTTGAGGTGAACACCGTTGATGTATGCTGCACTTTCCGCTGTGTGTCCTTCGCCACAAAGCAAAAGTCTTGATGCTGCGTGCGGTTCAACAGAAAGGTCATATTTGCCGTTTTTGTATCTTGTGACACATCCTTTTCCGTTTTCGTATTCAACCTCAAATATGCCTGAATTCTGCTCGTATTTATCAAGACTCAAAAATCTGAATGAACCGTGTTCTTGCGGATAAATATTGGATTCAAGAACTTTTTTCATATCGTATATTCTGGCTGCCATACAGCCATCAGGGTTGTACGGTATATCGGTCATTCTGTCAGCTATAAGTGAATAGGGAGAACCCTGATATTGCTTTCTTACGATAAGTTCTTTTACGATACCGTCATAATTTCGAAGGAAACCGAGTATACCGTACAGCGCATCGGGTGTAAGAAAGAACAAATCCTCGACTGTCAGTGTATTTGGTCTGCTTACAGTAAATCGAACGTATGCATCTGCTACGCCTTCTTCGTTGCGTCGGAAATATGTGTAATCGGTATTCTCAAGCGGTTTATCGCAAAAGCTTTTTTTATCTTTACGCAGGGTAAGCAGATTTTCTCTTAAGGCGCATTTGTTGTGAAGTTCGGAAATTTCTTTAAATTGCTCACCTGTGTAGGCGATGGCATTCGTATTTCTCGGAATATTCTTCATATTAACAAAAGGTACTTTTATCTGATACAATTGATTGAGGTATGCATAACCAAATTGTTCATAATATTGGATAGAAAACGGATGAAGAAAACCAAGTGCCCAACCGTTTTCTATTGCTGTTTCGCCAATCTTGTCAAAAAGTGCTCTTACGGCGCCGTTTCTGCGCGTCTCCGGCAGACAGCACACGCAACCGATTCCTATTGTACCTAAAGGCGTACCGCAATAATTAGTTTCAAAATCTATCGCTTCCAAACCTGCGATGAGTTTACCGTTATCAAATGCTGCCATTACGGGAGTGTCAACGTGATCGTCAACCTTAGGATCAAATTTCCAAATAAATGACGCGGATGAAACCTTAAGAAAATCTGTTGCTTCCTCGGGTTTGATAAATCTGATATCCATAAATGTTTCCACCTTTGATTATTCTTATCGCAAAAACTCCCTTGCGTTTTTAAGCATTGGGAGGTTTTGAATTTAAAAAATTACTTGTTTCTAACGTTTATCTGAGCTTCAGAAGCTGCACTGAGAGCTTTAGCATCACCTTCCGCCACTGTTTCTGACATCAAATTACGGCGCGCAAGAAGCTCAGAATACATCTGTTCTTTCTTTTTGTTGTTAAGGTTGTAGAACAGCATAGGAATAATACCAAGAGATCCTGTAACTGCCGGAATGATTGTGAACATAGCAAAGAGATAGAACTTAACTTTATCGGTTTGCTCAACACCGGTTCGGAATGCGTTTGTCTGATATCCTATTCTGTCCTTAAGAGCAGTTGTGACAACACTGCTTACACTGTTGGAAACTTTAGCTGCAATGCCTTTTGCAACAGAAGCCATAGCTTCGGTACGGTAACCGTTTTTCCATTCGCAGTAGTCCATAGCTTCGTTATACATTTCTGTGCCGATAACAGACTTAAGACCGAAGAACAGCGTCCAAATGATTTCCCAAATCGCCATAGCGAATCCCATTGGCAATGCCTTTTGATATAAACCACCGGAAAAATCTTTCTTCATACCAATGCAACCGAAGAGAAAAACGGGAACGTAGAGAATGTTGCCTATCTCTTTAGCAAGGATATAGAGCAAGCGGCTGGAAAAGTGCCTTCTCATCCACGGAACCCAAGCGTAACTCATCGGGCTTATTGGTGCGGCAGGTATACCGGCAACAAGTGTCATTGAAGAAAAATGAAGAACATCGGTGTAATAGTCATCTTCACTTCCTTTGATTGCAAAACCGCTGAGGAAATCTGATAGGGTTATGAGAAGAAGAGGTCTGTTGTTGATAACTGACTTAATAGACATAAGAACGCTTGGTGTTTTTATTGATTGCATAACTCTTTCCTTGGAATTATAGAAGAACCAGAAAGACGAAATACTTGATGCAACCGTTGTGAAAACACCCATACCGACGAAAAGACCGGTGTATGCCTTAGAGAGCTTCTGAGAATCGTGAATGAACATATCTCTGAACAAGTCTATTAAGATTGTAACTGCTTGCTCCGGTAATTTTTCACCAAAAAAGCCCGAAGCAAAGTTTGCAAGTGTAATCAGTCGTGTTCTGTCGTTAGGATGCGGCGTAATTGTAGACATAAGACCTGTTCTGGATATTGTTTGGAAAGTTGTAATACCTTCACGCGCTATTGTGAGCAGAAGATAAAACACAAACTTAATAACATCAGAATCGGTGCCTCCGAAAAGATGAGGCATAAGCCAATATAATGATGTAAGAATACAACCCGGCACAGCAAGAAAAAGGAGATAAGGTCTGAATTTTCCCCAGCGTGTTCGAGTTTTATCAACCACTGCACCAAAGAAAATATCGTTTAATATATCCCAGACGCTGTTGATGGAATTAACAATTGTCTGTGATTTTAGGTTGATTTCTACAATACTTGTAATAAAGCGGTTAGAGTATATATTGATATTAAAACTCTGCGCAGCATCCCATATTACAAATCCAAGTGATTCCTTTGTGCCGACATAGCGTCTGTCCTGAACTTTTGAAGCTTCTTCGTTATTACGGGATTGCTGTTCAAGCTGTCTGATACGTTCAAACTCTTTTGCGTTTTCGTTAGATTCGTATTTTCTGGCCATAATTTCACCTCGAAATTAAATACTTCGCTTGAAATTTATTTTACTTTTTTTACAAGGTCGTTCAGAGCACCTATGACTGTTGAACCTGCTTTGCTGCCTGTTGAAAGCATTTCTTCGTAATGGCTGTGTGCTTTACCGAACAGCTTTTCACCAAGCTCGTTATTCCAAAGTGAATCCGCGATAAACGGTGCATAATCGTTGTCGGGAATTATGTATCCGATTGCGTCGTTGCAAAGGCCCATGACAAGCACGGTTTTCTCTGCTCCGATAATATCGGATGTAATTTCAAGTTCCCAATCTGTTCCGAGGTAAGCTTCGGTTTTATCAACGACTTCACCGTACACAAGCTGAGGTACAAGTTCACCCGGAACGGTAAGCATAACAATATCCTTACCGAATTCAAGATATCCGATTTCTGTAATAATTGAATATCCGGTCGGGGATTCATCGTCGTAAACCGTTGTTGTACCGAGAAGGTGAGAGATAGCACCAAGTTCAAGAAGTCCGTATTCAAGCGGAACTGTTACTTCTGCCATTTTAACGTTAATAACGGGCTCAACTTCTGTTGCATTCTGTTCAGCTTCAATAATCAGTCTTGCGAATTCGTATCCCAACTTTTTTGCCGAAGCATAATCGTTAACACGGGGATCAGAGGCAATCTGCTCATTTACTTCATTAACGATTGATTCTGTTTTGACGCCACTGCCGTTAACGGAAATCGGCGATTGAGCGCCCTGAATAAAGGCAAAGTTCATTCCGGATTCATTAAGCTTTTCCTCGATATAGTTGGGATAATCTGCTGAAAGAAGTGATGTGCTTCTGTTGATCGTTGTCGGATGACCACCAAGGTTTGCAATAACAGTCGGTTGAGATTCGGGTTTATCGGGAACAAACTTGAAACAGGCGATTACGTGCTGATAACCTTCGGTATTGTATCTCTTGTTGTATATGTAATCATATTCATCATCTGCGAAGTTATCGTTTCTTTCGCTTCTTCCGATACCTGCTGTTTCAAAATAATAGAGGTCGCCGGACTCCATATTGAGATACGCTTCGACAATTGCATCTGACGTTCCGTCTATCATATAACCGAGAAATTCAGTATCAATACTTCTTGTTCTTTCAATAAAAGGAAGAACGGAGAAGATATTCTGAAAGGCTTTTAAGACAAGTTCAAGACCAAAGCCTTGCGTATCAACAACTGTATGGCAATGAGTGCTGTTGATATTGATAGCAACAATATCGCTTTTTATATCTTTTTCCTTAAGCTTTCTTTCAGCTTCTGAACGTATTGAACGAATGTCACTGTTATTTATGCCGACACCGTCAACCGCAACCATAACTACGGTTCCTCTGCCAGAGTTATCGTTGATGGCTATGGCGTTAGCCCCCTGATCATCGTAGACGCCGTTTACTTTCTGTGTAAAATAACCACCGGTGTAATATTCTTTTGTACCATCTTTCAGGTTGTCGGGTACAATGCTTGTCTTTCCGAACCCCAGACTCCATTTTGCAGTTTCCGAAGGCTCATCAATGAATTCTTGGTTACCTTCATAGAAATCGTCACTGCCCTGTGCGTAATATTCTTCAACGGTGAGAAAATCATTTGGAAAAAGAGAACCGAAACCTTTGAATAAGGCGTTAAGCAATCCGTTAATTGCACCTGCAACAAATATGATACCGCTGTTGTCAGCCGCAACTCCATCAGCAGCATTTGTCGCCAATGAACAGGAAAATAAGAGAGTGATTGCCAAAAAAACTGAAATAATTTTTTTAGATAGTATTTTCATTTTGTCAGTCTCCTTTGTTAATTAACTTTTTTGCGGGAATCGGTAAGTTCTTTCGCTTTCTTTTTATATCTGAAACCGTCGAGAGTTTTGCGTATTATATAGTAAAGTTCGCTGAGTGCAACTTCGTTGTAAAACTCTCCGGTTTTAACCTTTATAACAGTTTTTCTGTCAATAAGTTTGTCAAAAAAGCGTTCTGCCGGTGCCGGCTTCATACGTTTTTCGGCATAGTCGGAGAAAGTGTAATCAAACTTACGCTTGTTCAATTTATCAAAATGTTCATCTGATTTCGTAAAGAGGTATGGCTCGTTACTTGCGCTTGCTGCCAAGAGGATAAGGTTTGAATCTTTAGGCAAAACTACTTCGGATTCACCGTTCAGTGATACAACGGTATCAAAGATATAAAATTGTTTTGCCGTAATATTTCCTTCTTTGCTGTGTGTGTGTGAAACAGCAAGTGCTTGAGGTTTTTCTTTTATGTAACCTGTCAGTTTAGGCTGCATCATATCCCAATGTCCAAGTGCTTCAAAACAATCGGGAATATAAGCTGATACGGTTTTATTGCCGCATCTGAATACGGGATGTTTGTCACCGTTTAATGAAGCAAGGAGCAAATGGAGCGTATTATATCCGTCCGGAACAGTCAATTTTTGCGAATCGCAGATGCTGCAGTTAAATTCGTTGTCAGAGAATTTATATTCAACACCTGAAAAAAGAAATGTTTCCGGCAGTATTTCGCGCGGGATTGAATAACCGCCCGGAAGAGTTGAAGTGTGACGGTCATTATCAGATGTAATGCCCCTGGCATTGTGTTCCAATTCCAGTGGTAATGATGAAGAATTGATAATTGTGTTTTCGAAAGTCAGTGCGAAACTTTTGATTTCGTTGTGGCCGATATCAAATACAAGTTTACCGTCAGTCACTTCAAAAGGTGAGATTTCAACTTCATCACCGCGTACCGAAATTGCGCTGAGAATCTTTTTGTCAAATGATATTTCAACGTTGTTCTGGTTATTGCCGGAACATTCAGCAACACGGAGTATGATTTTATCAGATTTCTGTGCTTTTTTCATAGCGGAAATTCTGACTTTATCGTTGTTTACAAATGCAAAGGAGTATTCTTTGCCGAACTCACCGCTGTGTTTTTCAGTAATGAAGGTGTGCATCGGTTGGCAGAAAGCATCAGCAAATGCTGTTACGTTTTCGGGTTTACCGGAATGTCCCATAATAGCATAGGAATAACGGTTTAAGCCGAGATCCATAATGTGCTGTGAACATTCCCAACGGTAACTTGCCATTGGCGTATGAACAAGTGTCAGACGCAGAGTCGATTTATCAGGTTTATCCCAACCTGCTCTTGAATCACTGAAAACACTGACTCCGAATGAATCGTCATTGTTTGTGATATCTGCCCATTTCTGCGCAGGCACTTCGCACAGACTTTTTGTGTTTGTTGCGCGTTTGGTTGAACCGATACCAATATCATAGGAAGCAAAATCATTTTCTGAAGTGAAGCTGAACTGTGCCTTAAGCAGCGAAGCCTCCTCGCGCCAATCAGTTTCGTTATGTACAGAAACAAACTCACTCTCATTGTCAAGAGATATTGTCTGAATAAATGTTGATTTTCCTGCTTTTCTCACAATTTTTACGGAGCAGAGCGCAGGACCGTTATCAATGACAGTAAATTCGGGTGTGGCGGGATACATATAAGGTTCTCCGCACAAGTCATCATAAATAATTTCCCATGCAGGCCATTCAAAGCTGTGTGTATTGTTAAGAATCTGAAGCCTTGCAGGCTTGCTGAGTAGCTCTTTTTTCAATCTTTTATCAAATACGGAGTATATATCACCGTTTGAATCTATCGATACCTTGAGATATTTGTTTTCAATAAATCGATTTCCGACCGAAAGCTCGGTTTTTATATCTGTCGGTTTTTGTGATTCACGCAAATCAAAAACAGAAAGAGAGCAGGAGGCCGTGTTTGCAATAAAAGTTATTTCTTTTTCTGTTTCTGATAACTTTTTTACTTGGGAGGGGACTTCGTTTCCCTTATTATCAAAAACACGAAAATACTCTGAAGAACTATCAATTGTAACTTTTACAGCTTCGCTTCTTCGGGATGATGTTTGAAGTGGATTTGCAACAATAACCGCATATCCGCTAACGAAAGATGTATCGAGCTTGGAAGCGACAGATTTGCAGGCAGAAGTAAATTCGCATGAGAATGTATTTAGTGCCTGAATATAATCGTTATGACTGCGTTTATAACACTCTTCAAAAGATGTGCCTGTTATATCATCGTGGAAATGATGTGCGATTACGTTTTTCCAAGCTTTGTCAATTCCATATTGAGGATAATCGGATAATCCGTTGACATAAGCTGCCGATAAAAACCTTTCAGCCGCATCTGCGAGCTGCTCACAACGCTTGTTCCAACGTTTTGTAATTGTTCGCGATGTGTAGCTGCCGGTACCGTGCGCTGTCAGAAGAAATTCTCCGTCATAAGTCGGAAGCTTGTTTTTAAGCTCATCCGTCTGAGCTTCAAGCATATCAAAAAATTCTTTTGACGAAGCGGAGTAAACAAGTGTATCGTTGCTGTTGTTTTCGCGTTGAGCTTTTGCAACGTTTTTAACAGAAGATTTGTGGGGTGAACCACCTCTGTCACCGATGCCGTGATAGGCGAAAGTGAAAGAGGGGAGATTCTCTTTTTTGTTATTTTCAATTTTTTCAAGCACACGCTTGGCTTTACTCATTTTTTTGAAGCTTGTTGTATATGAAAAAGGCATAAGCGCTGACCAAAAGCCCTTACCGTCAGGTCCGGTCCATTTGCCGACATCGAAAGGAATCGGAACAGAGCTTCCCCAAAATAGTTTGCCGGTCGAAAAACCGGTAAGACCGGAATGTGCTGATACAGTAGGCAAAGCTCTTCCGAAACCAAAACAGTCCGGAAGAAATATATCATTTGAACATACACCAAAATTCTCAGTAAAATAACCGTTACCGTAGAGAATGTTTCGCGTCATAGCTTCGGGAGAAGGGATATTAACATCACCGTTTTCATAGCACGAACCACAAGGATGCCATCTCCCGGATTTTACATATTCTTTCAGTTTTTCAAATTCCGTCGGATAATACTCTTTGATAAGTTCATATCTCAGACTTCCTTCAAAGTTGAATTTATACTCCGGATATTTCTCGAACAATTTAAAATTACATTTGATGGTGTCCGGAATATAAGTATCTATTGTATCCTCGAGTGTCCAAAGCCATGAAGTATCAAGGTGCGCTGTTGAAACAGTATAAATTTCAGGTTTTTTATTTTTCATAAGCACACTCCTCAAAAAAATTCCGAAAAATTGACTACATTTTATATATTTAGTATATGGTATCACATAATTAAAGCATATACAAGTATTTACCAAAAAAATAAGGCCTCCTCATACGAGGAAGCCATATTGATTTATTTTTCTTTTGGAGCTTTATAACCTTTTGAAACAAGGAGGTTTTCAATTCTGTCTGCAGGGTCAAGGAGACCGCTGACAGAAAGGTCATGATTGAGTGTATCAATAATATAAGATACGTATTTCGAAAGATCAACCTCAGCGTACCAATCACGCGAAAGAAGCTCAGGTGTACGGTAAATAAGGTTTGTTGTAAATACTTTGTCGATAAGTCCTTTTTCGTAAGCTTCATCAAAAGCATCAAGTCCGTTGCAGAAGAGACCGAAACTGGTACAGACGAAAACTCTGTTAGCTTTGAGTCCCTTAAGCTTGGTTGCAACTTCAATCATTGATTCGCCGGAAGAAATCATATCGTCAACAATGATAACATCCTTGCCCTCGACGTTAGCACCGAGAAACTCGTGTGCGATAATCGGATTGCGACCGTTGACGATTCTTGTGAAATCGCGGCGTTTGTAGAACATACCAAGTTCAACCTCAAGGACGGTTGAATAGTAAATACATCTTCCCATACCGCCTTCATCGGGGGAGATAACCATAAGGTGATCTTTATCAAAATGGAGATCTTCGATGGTGCGTGTCATTGCTTTGATCATCTGATATACAGGCTGAACATTTTCGAAACCGTTAAGGGGAATAGCATTCTGAACTCTGGGGTCGTGAGCATCAAATGTTATAATGTTATCAACACCCATATCGTGACAGAGTTCCTGAAGCATATTTGCACAGTCGAGCGACTCGCGGGAAGAACGCTTATGCTGTCTGCCTTCATAAAGCATCGGCATAATAACTGTGATACGTTTTGCTTTACCGCCGATTGCACTGATTGCGCGCTTAAGATTTGAAAAATGCTCGTCCGGACTCATAGGTACGTCCATACCGTACATTTCGTATGTAACACCGTAGTTAAAGCAGTCACAAAGTATGAAAAGGTCAAAACCGCGAACTGTCTGATGGATTGTTGCTTTGCCTTCTCCGGTACCAAAACGGGGAAAGCGAACATCGATAAGATAAGACGAACGCTCATATCCGCGGAAAGGAAGTGTCTCCTTATGTTCAGCGTGTCTCTGAGATCTCCAGGAAGCGAGATACCAATCGATTTTCTTTGCAAGTTCCTCACAGCCGGGAAGTGCAATTATGCCGAGAGGGCCGTTAGGAATAGTCTGGAAGTTGTTATCGAGCTCAGTAAATTTCACGGTTATGAATCTCCTTTATATTTAGTACAGTCCTTGTTGACTAACAATATATATTGTACCTAATATATTTGTTTTTGTAAACCAAAAAAACTTTTTTGTCTCATTTTCGGAGTAGAAATAATTGTGTAAAACACACGTTGTTTTGGTAAAAATAACAAAACGTGTCAAAAAATCAGTTGTAATTGCGGTCTATCGTAACAACTGCATAGTATGTTTTGTCATATACTGTTAGCTTTTCGTTGATTTTGTTGATTATCTCAGATGTATCGGTTTTACACGAATAGGGAAGAACAATATCGAAAATCAGGTTTGTGTGGTGCGGTCCTGCAACCATTCTGAAGTCGTGTATACTTAATGATTGATCGATTTCAGAAACAATTTTGTTTACGATTTTCTTAGCCGTGTTTGTCTGTTCATCATCCATAACGATCGGATCCATATGTAGTGTCAGTATATATCCGGTTTCAATGCGTATTTCCTGCTCTATAATGTCCATAAGATCATGGCTTTCCATTATGTCTGCGGTAGAAGGTACTTCGGCGTGGGCAGTTACAAAGCATCTTCCCGGACCGTAATCGTGTACTATCAGGTCATGAACACCGTAAACACCGTCATAGGACATAATCTTTTCTTCAAGCATTTTAACGGTTGTTTCTTCAGGCGGTTGACCGAGTAAAGAAGCGGTTGTTGCACGAAAAACACCAATACCTGCCCACATAACAAACAGGGACACAACAACACCGAATATACCGTCAAACGGCAATGAAAAGTACTTTGAAAGCACAAGAGAAACAATTGAAACGGCGGTTGCAGCCATATCACTAAGGCTGTCTTTTACAACTGCATTAACAGTATCGGAATTAATAGCTTTTGCAATTTTTCTGTTAAATAAGGCAAGCCAGAGTTTACCTAAAATTGAAAGACACAGTACGATAATGGCGGCATAACTGAATTCGGGTGTTTGTGGCTCAATAATTTTGCCGACAGATGACTTGATGAGCTCAAATCCCATGAACATAATTATTATCGAAACGCCCAAACCGCAGATATATTCAACTCGTCCGTGACCGTACGGATGCTCTTTATCCGCAGGTTTTGATGCAATTCTGAAACCAAGCAATGAAATAGTAGAGCTTCCGGCATCGGATAAGTTGTTCAGTGCATCACCGGTGATAGTGATGCTGTGTGTTATGCTGCCGATAATCAGCTTCGCAACAGACAAAAGCAGATTAACAGCAATACCAACGCTGCCGCTTAACGTGCCATACGCTGAACGCACCTTAACATCTTGAATATTATCTTTGTTTTTTACAAAAAGTTTTATCAGCAGATTTGTCATAATGTCATCCTTTAGTTTGATTTTACCATTGAATAATAGCTAAAAAGATTACGGTTAGTCAAGTATAATTTCTATTTTTAATCAAATATTTGAACATTAACAAATCATACTTCTTTATGCTTCCGGACCCGTAAAGACTTAATATGTAAGCTGACAGGTAAGTTAACGCAGACAAAACAAGCAAAAGTACAGAGTTGAAACATTCTGAAACCATCGGCAGAACAAAAGATTTAACAGATAAACAGCAGACTAAACCGCAAATTAGCGGTTTTACAATATCGTTAAGTAGGTTAATTTTTAGCTGAGCCTTCTTTATCAGCCTGTTCATACTAAGACTGAAGTTAATGATTTCACTCAAAAACATTATAAACACGTATCCGCTTATAGAATATTTCGGAACAAGAATACGTACAAGAAGAACGCAAATTGCAGAATCAATAATGTTATAACGCATTGATGCCGATTGCTCATCAAGTCCTTTAAGTAAACCGTCTGTTATCATATCCGTATACATTATCGGAACCAGAACACCAAGTAAGCGTATGTAAAAGGATGAACTGTCATTTCCGTAAATGGCTGTTGACACCGTATCGGACAGAACTGAAAAAAATGCACCGACACCAAAGGAAAAAATTAGTGAATATCTGACGGACAGTGATGCTCTGATACTGATTTTTGAGTTGTCATTTTTCAGCTTTAATTCAGACAACTCAGGAATAAGCATTGAAGACAACGATGAAAGAAGTGCTGACGGGTACAGTATTACCGGTAATGCCATTCCGTGTATCACGCCGTAAATGCTCATTGCTTTTTCAGTGCTGTATCCTGATTTTCTGAATCCGTCTGGTATAAGAATATGTTCAACGGTAAGTAATATTGATCTGCATCCGCCGCCCGTCATTTCGGGTATGGAAATGCGAAATAATTTGCGAAATGAGTAATTAATGTTGGTTTGATTATTTTTATTCTCGTATCGGTACAGAGCGTAGGAGAATGCTGCCGAAATAATTTCAGAAAGCGTAATTCCTAGCGAAATTGCAAAGCAAGCATATTCTGTTCCGCTGTTGCCGAAATGTTTTATCGATACTATGGTTATCAATATTTTTATGATTTGCTCGGATAATTGAATAAAAGAATATCTGGTCATAGATTTTTTTGCCGTAAAATAGCCGTTTAAGGCTGAGGAAACAGAAATTGCAGGCAAACTCAGTGCAAGAATTTTCAAGGAAATTTCTGCTCTGTCGTCTGCAATCCATTTGTCGCTTATCAGACCGGAAAAAACAAACAACAATACTGTACCGATAATTCCCGTTGACAGAGCGTATTTTAGACAAATTTTCATTACGGATCTGATTTTATCGGAATCAGTTGTACATATGTCTGTTACAAGTCTTGTTGCTCCGAGTTTAACACCGCCCGAAGCAAAGGTAATGACAAGACCGTAAACGGTTGTAATCAGCTGAAACAGTCCGATTCCAGAGGAACCGATTTCATTAGTAAGGTAAACATTAAAAGCAACAGAAACTGTTCTCATAATTATTGTGCCGAGAGTCAGCACAACAGTGTTAATCATCAATAATCTTCCGTTTCGCATAAAAGCACCTCGGTAATAATATGAGTGCTTAATTGCAAAAATACTTGCTTTTTCTTTGTTGCTTTGTTATCCTATAATCAACTTAATAAGGAGTTGATTGTTATGAAGTTTGATATAAAGCGTGAATTTGTATTTGACGATATTACAGCACCGACTAAATCAAGTCACGCTTCAACCATTATCGCTATGGATAACGGAGAGGTTGGTGTTGCTTGGTTTGGCGGCACTTACGAAAGTCACGATGACGTTGATATATGGTTTTCTTCACGTGGTAAAAAGGGATGGAGCAAGCCTGTAAGAATTACGGCAGACCTTAATGTTCCGCACTGGAACCCTGTTTTGTTCAAAAACAGTGACGGTTCACTTGTTCTCTATTTCAAGGTAGGTAAAAAAATTCCTCATTGGCAGACTTATTTCAGTATATCTTACGATTGCGGTAAGACTTGGTCTGAGCCTGCAGAACTTGTGCCCGGCGATACAAGCGGCGGCAGAGGTCCTGTGAAAAATAAGGCCATCAGACTTCTCAGTGGCAGAATAGTTGCTCCTTCATCTACCGAACAGAATAAGGATTGGCGTTGCTTTGCGGATTTATCCGATGACAACGGAAAAACCTGGACCAAGACAGCTTTTGTTGAACGCCCTAAACGTTACGGCAAAACTGTCGGTATGATTCAGCCTACATTATGGGAATCAGCACCCGATACGGTACATATGCTTGTTAGGACAGACAGAAGATATATTTACCGCAGCGATTCATTTGATGGTGGAGCAACCTGGAGTGCTGCTTACAAAACCGGTTTATTTAACAATAATAGCGGTATTGATATTGCGCGCACAGATGACGGCAGACTTTTCCTCATTTCCAATCCGGTTAAAGAAAATTGGGGAGAGCGCACACCTCTTACTGTTGTTTGTTCTGACGATAACGGCAAAACTTGGGGTCTTGGCGCCGTGCTTGAAAGTATGCCGGGCGAATATTCATATCCTGCGATTATAGCAAACGGCAATGAACTTCTTATTTCGTACACGTGGAACAGAAAGCGCATCTGTTTTGCACAGATTAAAGTTTCGGAATGACGAATGGGGGAACTGCAATGAAAATTGAAAAAACTGGTTTTACCGTTAATTCAGCACTTAAGCCAGTAGTCATCCACGGATTTTTCTATGCTCCTGTCGTTAAAGCAAACGCTAAAGCTATTTTTCAGATTGCTCACGGAATGGCTGAGCATAAGGAAAGATACGAAGAGTTCGCAACTTTTCTCGCCGAAAACGGTTACGCAGTTTTTGTTCACGACCATCTTGGTCACGGTGAATCGGTTGAGGATGATAAATATCTCGGCTATTTCGGCGACGAAGACGGTTGGATGAATCTTGTAGAGGATTGCTTTACGATTACGAAATACGCACGCGAAGTTTTTACCAATAAGCCTGTTGTTCTTCTCGGACACAGTATGGGTTCGTTTGTCGCAAGAGCTTATTCACAAATGCATGATATGACTCTTGATGCAGCAATTTTTTGCGGAACAAGCGGATCTAATCCTGCTGCCGGAATTGCCATAAAGCTTGCAAATGCCATTGCAAAAAGCAAAGGAAATCTGCATCGCAGTGAATTGATTAATTCTCTTGCATTCGGTACATACAATAAGAAAATCAAGCCTAAAAATACAGATTTCGATTGGCTTACTTCTGATATGGAACTTGTTGACAAATACGTTGCCGATAAGTATTGCGGTTTTCTCTTTACTGCTTGCGGATATCGTGATTTGTTTTCTGTTTTGAAGTATGTTTCATCAAAGAATTGGTACAAAAGTATTAGAAAAACTTTGCCAATCCTACTTATCTCAGGCGATGCCGACCCGGTTGGAGAATATGGTTCTGGTGTAAAGCAGGTTGCTGCCGAACTTAAAAAGACCGGACATGACAGCGTTGATTTGAAACTTTATAAGAACATGCGTCACGAGATTCTGAATGAAATTGACAGAGCACAGGTTATGAATGACATTCTTTTGTGGCTGGACGATAAAATAGCATCATAATAAGATGACTTTATGCTTCTTTGCTTAGATAAATGACTTTTTTTGTAAATAATTAATCACAATAAATATTAAAACCCTCCGATACACGTCACGTGTTATCGGAGGGTTTTGCTGAAGAGACAAGAAATAAGCCTTCGGCTTTTATAATGCCGAAGGCTTAAAGTGTTAGTTGAGGGACTCAACAGTCTCCATAAGGTAATCGCCGAACTCGCTGCAGGTACAACCGTCGTCACGTCCTGTGATAACAAGTTTTCTTTCGGTCAGCATACATTTGTCAAGAGCAGCTTCAAGGGCGTTTGCCTTTTCAACGTAGCCGATATGAGAAAGAAGCATAACGGCAGCTCTGAGCATTGAGCAAGGATCAGCATAGGCGCCGCGTCCTTCGCGAATCATTCTGGGAGCTGAACCGTGAATTGCCTCGAACATAGCATATTTTTTGCCGATGTTTGCGCTGCCTGCAGTGCCGACACCGCCCTGAAACTCAGCAGCTTCATCGGTGATGATATCGCCGTAAAGATTTGGAAGAACAAATACTTTGAAATCACGGCGACGTTTAGGATCTATAAGTTTTGCTGTTGTAATGTCAATATACCATTCGTCTGTTGTGATTTCAGGGTACTCTTCGCCGATACGCTTACAGATTGAAAGGAACTTACCGTCAGTTGTTTTGATTATGTTTGCCTTTGTAATGATTGAAACTCTGTCCTTACCGTTTGCACGTGCATAATTGTAAGCCAGTCTTGCAATACGTTCCGTGCCCTCTGTTGTTGTAACAACAAAGTCAGTTGCCAGGTCATCCGTTACGTTGACACCCTTTGAGCCGACAGCATAAGCGCCCTCTGTGTTTTCACGGAAGAATGCCCAGTCAATTCCTTCCTCAGGAACTTTGACGGGACGAAGGTTACAGAAAAGGTCAAGTGCTTTTCTCATTGCAACGTTTGCGCTCTCAATGTTCGGCCAGGGATCTCCTGCCTGAGGAGTCGTTGTCGGTCCCTTAAGGATAACATGGCAAGCCTTGAGTTCTTCCATAACGTCATCCGGAATTGCCTTATTTGCCGCTACACGGTTTTCGATTGTAAGTCCATCAATTTCTTTGAACTCAACCTTGCCGCTTGCAACCTCATCAGCAAGCATATAGCGGAGAACACGCTCTGCTTCTTTGCAAATAATCGGGCCGATTCCGTCGCCGCCGCAGATGCCGATAATGATTTTATCTAATTTTGCGTAGTCAGTGAAATCACCGATTGATTTAATTCTTTCGTTTCTTTCAAGTTGCTCACGAAGAAGATCAGCATATTTTTCTGCAGCTGCTTTAATTTGTGCTTCGTACATTATTTGTCATCCTTTCCGTTTTCGCGTGTATAGTTGAGTAGGCCGCCTGCGAGTATCATATCTCTCTGACGGTCTGAAAGATCATAGCAAAGAATGTATTCTTCGCTCTTGGTTTTGTTGACAAGCTTAACCTCTTTGCCTTCTGAAATTTCAGCCTTGACATCGGGAAGGAAAAGCAAATCATTCTGGTCGATTTTGTCATAATCGTCGGAATTTTTAAAAGTGAAGGGGATAATACCTGCATTTATAAGGTTAGCACAATGGATACGTGCAAATGATTTTGTGATTACACACTTGATACCGAGATAGAGAGGAACAAGAGCAGCGTGCTCACGGGATGAGCCCTGTCCGTAATTTGCACCGCCTATAATCATACCGCTTCCCTCGCGTTTGCAGTTTTCGGCAAAGTGTTCATCGCACTGGCGGAAACAGAAGTTTGAAAGATAGGGGATATTTGAACGGTATGGAAGGATTTTAGCACCGGCAGGCATAATATGATCCGTAGTGATGTTATCACCAACCTTGAGAACTGCCTTTGCTTCAATACTGTTGGGAAGAGCGACGCTTGTGGGGAAGGGCTTAATGTTGGGACCGTACTTTATTTCTACGCTGTCCGCTTCTTCAACTGAAGCCGGAAGCTCAACCATATTGTCGTTAACGAGGAATGTATCGGGCATTTCAATTTCGGGGAAGTCGCCGATAGTTCTCGGGTCGGTGAGTACACCCGTAAGTGCGCTTGCTGCTGCAACCTCAGGGCTTACAAGATAAATACCTGCATCAGCTGTACCCGAACGGCCTTCAAAATTTCTGTTGAAAGTTCTGAGTGAAATACCGTTTGAATTGGGGGATTGACCCATACCTATGCAAGGACCGCAAGCGGATTCAAGAATTCGTGCGCCTGCACCGATCATATCCGCAAGAGCACCGTTGAGCGAAAGCATTGTGAGAACCTGCTTTGATCCGGGGGCAATTGAAAGACTTACATCAGGATGAACCTTTTTGCCTTTGAGAATAGCTGCAACTTTAAGCATATCCAGAAGAGAAGAGTTGGTACAGGAGCCAATACAAACCTGGTCAACTTTAATTTTGCCGATTTCAGTGACAGATTTTACGTTATCAGGCATATGTGGCATTGCAGCAAGAGGAGCAAGAGTTGAAAGGTCGATGTCTATAACTTTTTCATATTCAGCGTCATCGTCCGCTTTAAGTTCTGTCCAATCTTCCTCACGACCCTGAGCTGCAAGAAATGCCTTTGTATTTTCATCTGAAGGGAACACGGAGGTTGTAGCGCCGAGCTCGGCTCCCATATTTGTGATTGTTGCTCTTTCGGGAACAGAGAGGGTTTTTACTCCTTCTCCGCCATATTCTATAATTCTTCCGACTCCACCTTTGACGCTCATAATTCTGAGAACTTCAAGGATTACATCCTTTGCGGCAACCCAAGGGCTGAGTTTACCTGTAAGGTTAACCTTAACAACGTTAGGCATCGGAATGTAGTATGTACCGCCGCCCATTGCGACAGCAACGTCCATTCCGCCTGAACCAATGGCGAGCATACCGATACCGCCGCCTGTGGGAGTGTGGCTGTCTGAACCGATAAGTGTCTTGCCGGGCTTACCGAATCTTTCAAGATGAACTTGATGACAGATACCGTTACCGGGCCTTGAGTATCTGAGACCTCTTTTTTTAGCTACACTTTGGATAAAACGATGGTCATCGGCATTTTCAAATCCTGTCTGAAGTGTATTATGATCGATATAGGCGACAGAGAGCTCTGTTCTGACTCTTTCAACACCCATAGCCTCGAACTCAAGATATGCCATGGTGCCTGTTGCGTCCTGAGTAAGTGTCTGGTCAATTTTAAGTCCGATTTCCGTACCGGGAATCATTTCGCCGCTTACAAGATGGCTCTTGATAAGCTTTTGTGCTATGTTGTAACCCATTTTACGTACCTCCATAAAAATATACATTGTTATATTAAAGCGAAAAATTGAGTTTGTCAATCAAAAATAATAAAAATACAACATATTGTGAAAGTATTAAAAAAACTTACATTCTTTTGTTGATTGTTTGTGAAAAAAATGATATAATGCACATTGGAATTTTAGAAACTTAAAAGGAAATGAAAAAATGGCTGACAAAAGAAAACTTAAGAGTAGTAATGACAGAAATACGCAAAGTGCCAAACGCTCCCGTTCTTCAGGCTCGAGAACGAATTCGTCTGCACGTAACAAGAATGATAAAACTGTTCCTGATCGCAAAACAAACATCGGTATGTCTGTTGCACAAAGGCAGATAGTTTCCTGTGTTCTTTTTGCTTCAGCGCTTTTCCTGGTTTGCCTTATCGTTATTCCAAGTGGGGTGGATGCAGGAGAAACCAACTTCTGGCAACTGATAAAAGATGTATTTTTCGGCGCTTTCGGATTCTGCTCCTGTGCCGTACCACCGATCCTCATTTTCCTCTCCGTTTCAATTGCCAAGGAAAAAGCGCTAAACAGCTACATTTTGCGCCTGAGCAGTATAATTTTCGGTGTTATATGCATTATGATGTTGGCTCATATTGTTCCTAATAAGGCGGATTACCTTAAGAGCACGGGACTGTTTGAACAGATTAACGATTCTTATGCAAAAGGCTTTCTGGGTTCAGGAATAATCGGTACGCTTATCGGCGGTGGAATTGCCGGGTTGTTCGGTAAAGCCGGTGCAGTGGTAACAACAATTATTTTGCTTTTTGTTGCGGTTATGATAATAACCGGTACCACTATGTCACGCTTTTTTGACGGTATTTCATCTGCTTTTGGTAAGGTTTCGAGTGTAACTAAAGAGAAGATAGAAGAACGCGAACGTGTACGTGCAGAACAGCCGCGCGAAAACAGAAAAAAGAAAAATGAAAGAGAATACCGTGTACCCAAGAGCGAGGACATTTATGAAGAAGTTCCGGTAGTTAAAAATGATACTGAAGTTGTTGCCGCTCAGGTGGAACCGATAATTTTTGAAGAACTGAATTCAGACAGCGATCAAATTGCTGAAGTTCCTACATTTCCTCCGATGCCGACACCTGATTTTTCAGCAAAACCCGTTGAAAACAACATTGATGAGGATGACGATGCTCCAGTTGAAGAACATTCAATTCCCGAAGATATTCCGATTTCACGCGGACCGGTTAAGCAAACTCAAGAAGTTATCGACCTCATAAACAGGGCGAGTGAAGAAAAATCAGAAGAGACTTTTTCGGATTCGATTTTCGATGAAACGGAATCGGATGCTCCGGAAACTCAGCAAGAGCCTGAACGTGTCTATGTGTTGCCCGATGTAGAGTGTCTTGCACAAGCAAACAGCTCGGGCGATGCTGATATAAAAGAGGAGCTTACTGCTAATGCAAACAAGCTTGTTGAAACTCTCAGAAGCTTTAATATCGAAACAAAAATTGTTGATATTGCACGCGGACCTTCTGTCACACGATATGAGATTCAGCCTGCTCCCGGTATTAAAATCAGCCGTATTGCCAACCTTTCGGACGATATTGCAATGAATCTTGCTGCTTCTGGTGTGCGTATTGAAGCTCCGATACCCAATAAAGCAGCTGTCGGCATAGAAATACCGAATCGCACACGACTTACGGTAAGTTTGAGAGAGATTATTGATTCACCGCAGTTTAAATCCGCAACAAGTAAGTTGAACGTTGCGTTAGGTAAAGATATTTCCGGCAACGTAACGTGTACTGATCTTGCAAAAATGCCTCATCTTCTGATTGCAGGCACGACAGGTTCCGGTAAATCTGTATGCCTTAACGCAATGATTATAAGCATTCTTTTTAATTCGAATCCGGAAGAGGTCAAGCTCATTATGATTGACCCCAAGCAGGTTGAATTCACTGTTTACAGAGACATTCCGCATCTTATGGTGCCTGTTGTTTCCGACCCCAGAAAAGCTGCCGGTGCGCTCGCCTGGGCAGTATCAGAAATGACTAAGCGCTATAAAATGTTTTCTGAAAAAGGTGTACGTGATATAAAGGGATATAACAAGTTGGCTGCGAAAGATCCAGAAATGACTCCTATGTATCAGATTTGTATATTTATTGACGAGCTTTCTGACCTTATGATGGTTGCACAGAATGAAGTTGAAGATTCAATTTGCCGTCTTGCTCAGATGGCTCGTGCTGCCGGTATGCATCTTGTAATTGCAACTCAACGTCCTTCTGTTAATGTTATTACTGGTATTATCAAAGCCAATATACCCAGCCGAATTGCTCTTTTTGTTTCTTCACAGGTTGATTCGAGAACTATCATTGACACTGCCGGCGCTGAAAAACTTCTCGGCAACGGTGATATGTTGTTTAATCCTGTCGGCGTTTCCAAACCTGTCAGACTTCAGGGCTGTTATGTTTCCGATGAAGAGGTTGAACGTGTTGTCGATTTCATCAAGGCTCAGGGTCAGTGCGAATATGACAGCGACGTTATGGAGGAAATTGAGAAACAAGCGGTTGCCGAAAAGAAGAAAGAAGGCTATCATGTTGATGCTGATGCTTCACCTGACAGCGGTGCAGACGAAGAAACTATGCGTGCTATCGGTGTTGTTGTTGAAAATCAGATGGCTTCGACAACCTTGCTTCAGCGTAAGCTTAAAATCGGTTACGCAAAGGCTGCCAGAATTATGGATGAGCTTGAAGAAAAAGGTGTTATAGGTCCTTTTGAAGGCAGTAAACCGAGAAAAGTACTGATGTCAAAGCAGCAGTATAATGAGATGATCGCATTTGGTGACGGTAGCAGCTTTGTTGCCGTAGATAACAGTGAGGAATAACAATGCCATTTTTTCCTATCAATAAGCAACAGATGAATGAATGCGGTTGGGATGAAGTTGATTTCATTTATGTATGTGGTGACGCTTATGTTGATCACCCGAGCTTTGGTGCGTCCATTATTTGCCGAGTGCTTGAGAGCAGGGGGTATCGTGTAGCGTTTCTGGCACAACCCGATTGGCGCAGTAATGACGATTTTCTGCGCTTCGGCAGACCACGTTTGGGATTTATGGTCAGTAGCGGTAACATAGATTCAATGGTTGCACATTACACAGCAGCCAAAAAAAGAAGAAGTGACGATGCGTATTCACCGGGTGGTAAATCCGGCCGACGTCCCGATAGGGCGGTTATCGTGTACTGCAACAAAATACGTGAACTTTTCGGAAACATCCCAATTGTTATCGGTGGTCTTGAGGCTTCTCTCAGAAGATTTGCCCATTTCGATTATTGGGATGATAGGGTAAGACGCTCAATACTTTTTGACTCTCAGGCTGATATTCTCTCATACGGAATGGGAGAAAAGCAGACAATTGAGATTGCAGACAGACTGAATGCCGGCGAAAATATATCTGACATCAGGGACGTACGGGGTACGTGCTATGTTTGTGACGCGCGTGAAACTCCGCTTACGGGCGCAGAGTGTCCTTCATTTGAAAACGTTATCAAAAATAAACGTGAGTATGCTGTTTCGTGCAGAATTCAGATGGATGAAGCCGATCACATAAGGGGGAAACTTGTTAAGCAGCGTCATGGCAACAAAATGCTAGTTCAGAATCCTCCTATGTCTCCGCTTACAACTGAAGAGCTCGACGCAATATATAAACTCCCGTTTATGAGAGCTGTACATCCTGAATATGAGTCGCTTGGCGGTGTGCCTGCAATAACCGAGGTTGAATTTTCAATAACTCATAACAGGGGATGCTTTGGCGCGTGTAATTTTTGTTCACTTGCTTTTCATCAGGGAAGATTTATTACTTCACGCAGTAAAGAGTCAATAATTGAGGAAGCAAAACTTCTTACAACTTTGCCCGGTTTTAAAGGCTATATTCATGATATTGGCGGTCCGACTGCTAATTTCCGCAGACCTGCTTGTGATATACAACTCGAGAAGGGCTTATGCAAAGGGAAAAAATGTCTTGCACCTAAACCTTGTTCTAACCTTATTGCTAATCATGATGAGTATCTTTCGATTCTCCGTGAGGTTAGATCGCTGCCCAAAATCAAGAAGGTGTTTATCCGATCGGGAATCAGATTTGATTACCTCATTGCAGATAAAGATGATCGTTTTTTTCGTGAGCTTGTTGAACACCACACAAGCGGGCAGCTTAAGGTTGCACCGGAACATTGTTCTGCGGCTGTTCTCGACAAGATGGGCAAGCCTCACATCGAAACTTATCTTGAATTTGCCAAAAGATACTTCAGATACAATAAGGAAATCGGAAAAGAGCAATATCTGGTTCCGTATCTTATGTCATCACATCCGGGAAGCACACTTAAAGATGCGGTTGAACTCGCCCTGTTCCTCAGGGATAATCGCATAAGACCCGAGCAGGTGCAGGATTTTTATCCTACTCCCGGTACGGTTTCAACTTGTATGTTCTATACGGGTCTTGATCCGTATACACTCAAAGAGGTTTATGTTGCACGTGATGAGCACGATAAAGCTCTTCAACGTGCATTGCTACAGTACTTTAATCCCAAGAACCGTGCTCTTGTCACAGAGGCACTCAAAAGAGCTGGTCGAACTGACTTAATAGGTAACGGACCCCATTGCTTGATTAAAGGTGATACGGATTCTCGTTATCGTAAATCAGAAAAAAATAGAAATCAGAGGAGCAAAAATAATGGCTTCAAAAACAAAAGGCGTTAAAAAGTATTTAGTTATCGGCTTAGCTGTTCTTATCATTGCAATAATCAGTGTTTTTGCATCGTTATCCGATGGTTTCGGTACGGATGATAACGGAAACAATACACTGATTGATTATGGTTCTTTTTCAGTTCACTTTATCGATGTAGGTCAAGGTGACTGCTCGCTTATCAAAACCGATAAAGGCAATATGCTTATTGATGCAGGTGAAAACGGAAATGAAACCGACGTCCTGAATTATCTTGAACAAAACGGCATTACGGAGCTGGAATTTTTTGTTGCAACGCATCCTCATTCGGATCATATCGGTGGCGCAGCAGAGGTACTGGACAGTGTTACCGTTAAGAATGTTATTATGCCGAAAATTTCCGATTCAAACGTGCCGACAACACAGACTTATGAAAATATGATTACCGCAATCAAAGAAAGCGGTGCAAAAGTAATTTCAGCAACACCCGGTAAGACATTTACATTCGGAGAGGTGTCTTTTACGATTATTGCTCCTTTAGAGCAGGATAATAATCTTAATAATATGTCAGTTGCGCTTAAGCTTAATTACGGCGAATACAGCTTTATGTTTACGGGTGATGCGGAAAAGGAAGTTGAGGAACAGATTTTGAACAGCGGTGTCGATTTGTCGGCAGATGTATTCAAGCTTGCACATCACGGTAGCTCAACGTCAAACACAATGGATTTCCTGAAGGCAATATCACCTGAATATGCTGTTATTTCCTGTTCGGCAGATAACAAATACGGTCATCCGCACGATGAAACGGTTGATGCACTCGATGAACTCGGAATTGATTATTTTTCTACCTATAAATCGGGTAACATAATATTCAGTATTGATGAAAACGGTCTTAAAGTTATAACGCTGACGAAAGAACCTTATTGAGGTGTGTTATGAGGATTGTTATTGACAGAGTTGAAGGTGAATATGCTGTTTGCGAGCTTGAAGACGGTTCAATGACCGATATTCATTTAAGCATACTTCCTGCCGATATAAAGGCGGGAAATGTGCTTTTCTTCGCTGATGGAAAATATATAGTTGACATCAAAGCTCAAGAAGAGCGACGCGCAAAGATAATTGCTTTACAAGACAGTATTTTTGATGAATAATTCATCTGTTTTTTACTTATTTTTGTAAAGTCAGTCAGTCTGTTTTTCTTGACAATGCTTTGCATTTATGATAATATCTTACAAATGATATCTTTAAGTTCGATGCTGTGACGTCGGCAAGATTGATCATAACATAACCGCGGTTCTACGCCGACGGTTTTGTGCTGTAATCAAACCTTGCCTTGTTGCAAGGTTTTTTTCGAGAAAGGAGTTAAGTATGAAGGCATATTTTGAAAATTGTTTCAAATATCAGAACGGTTCATTCGTTAAAACTTCCTTCCCTGTTGATAAAATTCAGGGCGGTAACGCCATCGACTTCACTTTTAATAATTGCTTTGTATTTCCCGCTTTTTGTGATGTTCACGTACATCTCAGAGAGCCGGGTTTTTTTTATAAGGAAACCATAGCTACCGGAACAGCTGCATCTGCAAGAGGCGGTTACAGCGACGTTTTTTCTATGCCTAACCTAAAACCTGTTCCTGACAGCGTTGAAAATATGATGCTTCAACGTGAAATTATTGAACGCGACGCTGTTATAAATGTTCACCCGTATGCTTCGATTACGGTTGGGCAAAGCGGCTCTGTACTTTCTGATTTCGACGGTCTAGCACCACTCTGCGCCGGCTTTTCTGATGACGGAAGGGGAGTGCAGGACGAAGAAATAATGAGAAAAGCGATGGTAAAAGCCAAAGAGCTTGATAAAATAATCGTTGCACACTGTGAAGACAATTCCCTTCTTTTTGGTGGCTATATCCATGACGGTGAATATGCCAAAACTAACGGTCACAAAGGTATTTGCAGCGAAAGTGAATGGAAACCCATTGCACGCGACCTTGAGCTTGTTGAAGAAATAGGCTGTAAATATCACGTTTGCCACATATCAACCAAGGAAAGTGTGCAGATTATACGTGAAGCTAAATCACGCGGAGTGAACGTAACCTGTGAAACCGGTCCTCATTATCTTGTTATGAACGATAGTATGTTAGAGGATGAAGGCAGATTTAAAATGAATCCGCCAATCCGAAGTGAGGAAGACAGACTTGCACTTATCGAAGGCATAAAAGACGGAACAATAGATATGATTGCTACTGACCATGCGCCGCACAGCGCTGAAGAAAAGTCCAAAGGCCTTGTGGGCAGTTTGATGGGTGTTGTTGGTATTGAAACCGCATTTCCGATTTTATATACCAAGCTTGTCAGAACCGGTATTATATCTTTAGAAAAACTTATCGAACTTATGTCAATCAACCCGAGAAAGCGTTTCGGATTGCCCGAAACCGAAGATTTTTGTGTATATGACCTTGAAAAGGCTTATAGAATAGATCCGAAAGAATTCTTATCAAAAGGCAGAAGTACTCCGTTTGAAAATGAAGAGGTTTTCGGAAAATGTGAACTTACAGTATGTGGAGGTAAAGCAGTATGGATATGCAAAGATTGATGAATTATGACAAAAAAATTGTGCTTGAAGACGGAAGCGAATATTTAGGCTACGGCTTCGGTTGCAACTGCGAGAGAGTATGTGAGCTTGTGTTTAACACGGCAATGCTCGGTTATCAGGAGATTATTTCTGACCCGGCATATACCTATCAAGCAGTTGTTATGACCTATCCTCTGATTGGTAATTGCGGTACGGCTGATGATGATTTTGAAACAAAGGTTCCTACTTTAGGTGGTCTCGTTGTAAGGGAATACAATGATGTGCCTTCAAACTTCCGAGCAACAAAGACACTTGCCGAGGTTATGGAAGAATATAAGATTCCTGGTATCAGCGGACTTGACACACGTGAGCTTACAAGAAAGATCCGCGATAACGGCACCTGTAAGGTTCTTTTCACTTCGATTGAAACATCCAAGGAAGAAGCTCTTAAAATTCTTGCAGCAGCTGAAATACCCACAGATGCAGTATCTAAGGTAAGCTGCAAAAAGCGTTGGTATTCAAGAACTCCAAATATGAAGTACAACGTAGTTGCTATTGACTGCGGTATTAAGCTCAGTCTTATTCGCACGCTCAACTCAAGAGGATGTAACATCACAGTTGTTCCTTACGACACAACGGCAGAAGAAGTAATGAAAATGAAACCCGACGGAATCTATATTTCAGACGGTCCCGGTAATCCCGAAAATGTTCAGCCCGTTATTGATCTTGTCAAAACTCTCAAAGGTAAATGTCCGATAATCGGCGTAGGTCTCGGTCACGAAATCATCGGTCTTGCATACGGTGCTAAAACTTATAAGCTAAAATTCGGTCACAGAGGTTGTAATCACTCCGTAAGATCACTTATCAACAAAACACTCCGTAATCATCTGCAAAATCACGGTTATGCTGTTGACGGTGATTCAATTGAGGGTACTGAACTTACAATCACACACGTCAATGTATTTGATAAAACTGTTGAAGGTATAAGCTGTGAGAAGGATAATGTATACGGTGTTCAGTATCTTCCCAGTGAATGCTCAACATTCTACGAAAGATTTATTAACCTTATGAAGGGGGAGAAGTGAGATGGCAAAGAGAACGGATATTAAAAAGGTGCTTGTTATCGGCTCAGGACCTATTGTTATCGGTCAGGCTGCCGAATTCGATTATGCCGGCACGCAGGCTTGTCTTGCACTTAAGGAAGAAGGTTATGAGGTAGTTCTTTGTAACTCAAACCCTGCAACAATTATGACTGATACCACAATTGCTGATAAGGTATACATGGAGCCTCTTACGCTCGAATATGTTGCAAAGGTTATCCGTTTTGAGCGTCCTGATGCAATTATTCCCGGCATCGGAGGTCAGACCGGACTTAACCTTGCTATGCAGCTCGAGAAAAAGGGTATCCTTAAGGAGTGTGGTGTTGAACTTCTCGGTACAAGCAGCAAAAGTATTGAAATGGCGGAAGACAGAGAACTTTTCAAAAAGCTTTGTGAAGATCTTGGTGAGCCTGTTCTTCCTTCACTTATTGCAAACACTATGGAGGAAGGACTTTCTGCTGCACTTGAAATCGGCTATCCCGTTGTTCTTCGTCCTGCTTTCACTCTCGGAGGCACGGGCGGCGGATTTGCCGACAATGAAGATGAGTGCCGCGAAATCCTTAAAAATGCTCTTGCACTTTCTCCTGTGCACCAGGTTCTTGTTGAGAAGAGCATAAAAGGCTACAAAGAAATCGAATACGAAGTTATGCGCGACGCAAACGATACTGCAATCGCAATCTGCAATATGGAAAACGTAGATCCCGTCGGTATTCACACCGGTGACTCAGTTGTTGTTTGTCCTACTCAAACTCTTACAGCAAAAGAAAACGCCATGCTTCGTGACAGTGCTCTTAAAATTATTCGTGCACTTAAAATCGAAGGTGGCTGCAATGTTCAGTTCGCTCTTGATCCGCTTTCGTTCTCATATTATCTTATCGAGGTTAACCCCAGAGTTTCACGTTCGTCTGCCCTTGCATCAAAGGCAAGCGGATATCCTATTGCACGTGTTACGGCAAAAATTGCAATGGGTATGACTCTTGATGAAATCAGAATCGCAAACACACCCGCAGCATTTGAACCTACAATTGACTACGTTGTAACTAAAATGCCAAGATTCCCGTTTGATAAATTCTCAACTGCAAATAATACGCTCTCTACTCAGATGAAGGCTACCGGTGAAGTTATGAGCATCGGCAGAACAATAGAAGAAAGCCTTCTCAAAGCAACCCGTTCACTTGAAATCGGTGTAAATCACCTTTATATGAAAAAGTTTGACACATACACAGAAGAAGAACTTCTCAAGTATATCGTCAACGGCACTGACGACCGTTTCTATGCAATTGCTGAGCTTATCAGCAGAGGAACGGATATGGGTATGATTTACCACGCAACAAAGATTGATATGCTCTTTATCGAAAAGATCAAGAACATTGTTATGATGGAATATGAACTAAAAGAGCATAAGGGTGACATCGCAACTCTCTACAAGGCCAAAAAGATGGGCTTCTCCGATGATTTTATTGCACATCTTTGGGGCGTAACCGGCAGAGATGTGTATGATATGCGTGTTGAGAACGATATGTTCCCCGTATATAAAATGATCGATACCTGCGCGGCTGAGTTTGACGGATATATTCCGTATCTTTACTCAACTTATGAGTCGGAGAATGAATCGATCGTTTCTGATAAGAAAAAGATTGTTGTTTTAGGTTCAGGACCGATCCGTATCGGTCAGGGTGTTGAATTTGACTATTCAACCGTCCATGCTGTTACAACAATCAAGAAGAGCGGTTACGAAGCTATTATCATTAATAACAATCCTGAAACAGTTTCAACTGACTATACCTGTTCGGACAAGCTCTATTTTGAGCCTCTCTGCGTAGAAGACGTTATGAATATTATCCATCTTGAAAAACCGGAGGGTGTTGTTGCTTCTCTCGGCGGTCAGACTGCAATCAACCTTTCAGAAGGCCTGCGTGACAGAGGTGTTAAGATTATTGGCACAGACTGTGATGCAATCGAGCGTGCAGAAAACCGTGACTCTTTCCAGAAAGTTCTTCAATCGCTCAACATTCCTCAGCCTGAGGGTCAAGCTGTTACAAAGATTGAAGACGGTGTTGCTGCGGCTGCGAGAATCGGATATCCTGTTCTTGTTCGTCCTTCTTTTGTTCTCGGCGGCAG
Source organism: Acutalibacteraceae bacterium (assembly GCA_045536955.1). GTDB lineage: Bacteria > Bacillota > Clostridia > Oscillospirales > Acutalibacteraceae > UBA8612. The sequence goes on along the minus strand of JAZSOM010000025.1, from coordinate 224,704 downwards.
AGCTATGGAAATTGTTGCTGATGAAGCACAGCTTCGCAGGTATCTCAACACAGCCGTTGAGATTGACGAAGACAAGCCTGTTCTTGTCGACAAATATATTGTCGGTAAAGAAGTTGAGGTCGATGCAATCTGTGACGGAACGGATGTATTTGTTCCCGGTATTATGGAGCTCGTTGAGCGTACCGGTATCCATTCAGGTGACTCAATAAGTGTTTATCCGACATTCAGCATTTCTGAAAAAGTTCAGGAAACAATCATTGATTATACTAAGAAGCTTGGTCTCGGTATCGGTATTGTGGGTCTGTTCAACATTCAGTTTATCGTTGATAAGGATGACAATGTATTCATCATTGAGGTTAATCCGAGATCTTCAAGAACTGTTCCTTTCCTTTCAAAATCAACAGGTTACAGTCTTGCCGATATTGCAACCCTCTGTATGCTCGGCAAATCACTCAAAGAGCAAGGAATCGACTATACCGTTGCACCCAGAAAGAACCGTTGGTATGTTAAAGCACCTGCATTTTCTTTCTCAAAGCTCAGAGGTCTCGATGCTTACCTTTCACCTGAAATGAAGTCTACCGGTGAAGCAATCGGCTATGACAACAGCCTTACCAGAGCGCTCTATAAAGCCCTTCAGGCAAGCGGTATGAATGTTATGAACTACGGTACCGTATTTGCAACAATTTCTGATAAGGATAAAGAAGAGGCACTCCCGCTTATACGCCGTTTTTACAATATGGGCTTCAATATTCAGGCAACTGAGGGCACAGCAAAGTATTTCAAAGATAACGGCATCAGAACACATGTACTTCCCAAAATCAGCGATGGAAGTGATGAGATTCTTCAGGCAATACGCCAGGGATATGTAACTTATGTTATCAATACAAGAGATACAAGCTCTGTTGGTGCACTTTCAGACGGTCACGAAATCAGACAGTGTGCAGTTGAAAATAACGTAACAATGTTCACTTCGCTTGATACGGTTAAAGTTCTTCTTGATGTACTTGAAGAAACAACTCTCTTCATTTCAACAATAGATGCTTAAAGGTGGTTGAACTATGACTCAAGGGTTATATGAAATAATTAAGAATGATGCGTTGACCACTGCTGTTTACAGAATGATAATCAAGGGTGATACTTCAGCGATAACTGCCCCCGGTCAGTTTGTAAATATTAAGCTTGACGGTAAATTTCTCAGAAGGCCGATTTCAATCTGTGATTATGATGAGAACACAATAACACTTGTATATAAAGTAGTGGGTGAAGGTACAGAGCAGATGGCTGAAATGCAGGTCGGTGAAATTCTCGATGTGCTTGTCGGTCTCGGCAACGGATACAGCCTTGATAAGTGTGGCGATAATCCGCTGCTTATCGGCGGTGGTGTAGGTATTCCTCCTCTGTATAATCTTTGCAAAAAGCTTATTACTCTTGGCAAAACCTGCACGGTTATTCTTGGCTTTAACAATGCCGCTGAAATTTTCCTTGAGAGTGATTTTAAAGCTCTCGGTGCAAATGTTATTGTTACGACAGTTGACGGTAGCTACGGTACAAAAGGATTTGTAACTGACGCTATGAAAGAACTCGTATACACATATTTCTTCACCTGCGGACCGATGCCTATGTTCAAAGCTATTGAGTCAACAGCTGTTACAAGCGGTCAATACAGCTTTGAGGAGCGTATGGGATGTGGTTTTGGCGCTTGTATGGGATGCAGTTGCAAAACAAAATACGGCAACAAACGTATATGTAAAGACGGTCCGGTTCTGGAAAGGGAGGAAATCATATGGTAAATACTAAAGTTCATCTTTGCGGTATTGAAATTGATAATCCCGTTATCCCTGCAAGCGGTACGTTTGGTTTCGGATATGAATTTGCCGAAATTTATGATATTAATTGCCTCGGTACATTTTCTTTTAAAGGTACTACCAAAGATCCAAGGTTCGGTAATCCAACCCCGAGAATTGCTGAATGTGATTCCGGTATGATTAACGCAGTTGGTCTTCAGAATCCCGGTGTTGAAAAGGTCATCACCGATGAGCTTCCAAAGCTGAAAGCTTGCTTTAATAAGCCGGTTATGGCTAATGTCAGCGGTTTTTCGGTTGAAGATTATGCGTATACGGTTGAACAGCTCAATTCTCAGGAGCAGATCGGTTGGTTTGAGGTCAATGTTTCTTGCCCCAATGTTCACGGTGGTGGTATGAGCTTTGGTACCTCTCCCGAGGCTGCGGCTGAGGTTACGGCAGCCGTCAGAAAGGTAACTGACAAACCCTTGTTTATAAAACTATCTCCAAATGTAACAGACATTGTGGCAATTGCAAAAGCTTGCGAAGCTGCAGGTGCTGACGGTATCAGTATGATAAACACAATGCTCGGTATGAGAATTGACCTTAAGACAAGGCGTCCGGTTATAGCTAACAAAATGGGCGGTTTCTCAGGACCTGCTATAAAGCCTGTTGCACTTCGAATGGTTTATCAAGTGTATGAGGCCGTTAAAATTCCGATTATCGGCATGGGCGGTATTGCGACAGCTAAGGATGTTATTGAGATGATGCTCGCGGGTGCTACTGCTGTGCAGGTAGGTGCACAGAATCTTGTTGATCCATTTGCTTGCCGTGATATTATTAATGATTTGCCGTCAGTAATGGAAAAATATAACATAGATAATCTCACATCAATAATAGGAGGCGCACACTAATGGGTAAGGATGTAATTATCGCTTGTGACTTTGCGAGCAAGGATGCTGTTATGAGCTTTCTTGACAAATTCACGGACTGTAAACCTTTCGTAAAAATAGGTATGGAGCTTTTTTATGCGGAAGGTCCTTCAATTGTTAAAGAAATTAAGGCAAGAGGTCATAAAATTTTTCTTGACTTAAAGCTTCATGATATTCCTAATACCGTAAAAAAATCAATGGCTGTTCTTTCGGGACTTGATGTTGATATGACTAATCTTCATGCAGGCGGCACTATTTCTATGATGGAAGCCGGGCTTGAAGGTCTCACCCGTCCGGACGGAACAAGACCGCTTCTCATTGCTGTTACTCAGCTCACTTCTACCAGTCAGGAGCGTATGGAACAGGATCTTCTTATAAATGAACCGATTGATAAAGTTGTTATGCACTATGCGCAGAATGCTGCTAAATCGGGTCTTGACGGTGTTGTTTGTTCGCCGCTTGAGGCAGGAAAAGTACATGAGCTTTGCGGTAAAAGCTTTATGACAGTTACACCCGGTGTCAGATTTGCTGACGGTGATATAGGTGATCAGTCTCGTGTTATGACACCTGCACAGGCAAAGGAAATCGGTAGCGACTACATTGTTGTCGGACGCCCGATTACGGCAGCTGAAGATCCGGTTGCTGCTTATAAACGCTGTGTTGCAGAATTTGTCGGGTAATAATTTATTGAAGGAGATATAACTTATGAAAAAGCTTATTGCAAAAGATCTGCTTAAAATCAAGGCAGTTTTTTTCCGTCCTGAAGAGCCGTTTACGTGGGCAAGTGGTATAAAGAGCCCTGTATACTGCGACAACCGTCTCATCCTCACTGCACCTGAAGCACGTAAGGATGTAGAGAACGGTCTTGCAACGATCATTAAAGAAAATTATCCTGAAGTAGAAGTTCTTATGGGTACTTCTACTGCCGGAATTGCTCATGCAGCAATCACAGCTGAGATTATGGGACTTCCCATGGGCTATGTTCGCGGTTCAAGCAAGGACCACGGCAGGCAGAACCGTATTGAAGGTAAGCTCGAGGCAGGCCAGAAGGTAGTTGTTGTTGAGGATCTTATCTCAACAGGCGGCAGTGTTATCGATGTTGTTGATGCTCTCCGTGAGGCCGGTGCAGAGGTTCTCGGTATTGCTTCAATCTTCACATACGGTATGCAGAAGGGCCTTGACAGACTTGCTGCCGCTGGTGTTAAAAACATAAGCCTTACTGATTTTGATACAATAGCTGAAGTTGCTGCTGAAGAAGGCTATATCGCAACTGAAGATATCGCAAGGCTGATAAAGTTCCGCAATAATCCCTCTGATGAGAGCTGGATCGGTGAAACAAAATGAGAAGCTTGATTGATATTCTGGACCTCAATACAGACGAAATTTCTCAGCTTATTGACAAGGCGAATGATATCATCGCTAATCCCACAAAATACAGCGAAAAATGCAAGGGGAAAAAACTCGCAACTCTGTTCTTCGAGCCATCAACAAGAACACGTCTTAGCTTTGAGGCGGCAATGTATGAGCTTGGCGGCAATGTTCTCGGCTTTTCTGCTGCACAGAATTCGTCGGCGGCAAAGGGTGAGAGTGTTGCGGATACTGCCAAAACAACTTCTTGCTATGCAGACATAATTGCTATGCGTCATCCCAAAGAGGGTGCCCCTCTTGTTGCTGCAATGAACGCGACTGTTCCTGTTATCAATGCAGGAGACGGTGGACATAACCATCCGACGCAGACACTTACCGATCTTCTCACAATTTTCAGGGAGAAGGGCAGACTTGATAATATGACAGTCGGTTTCTGCGGTGACCTTAAGTTCGGCAGAACTGTTCACTCGCTGATTTCAGCTTTGTCAAGATATAAGAACATTAAATTTGTCCTTGTTTCTCCCGAAGAGTTAAAGCTTCCCGGTTATGTCAAAGATGTTCTCAAAGCAAATAATCTTGAATATATTCAGACAACGGATCTTGACAGTGTTATGCCCGAACTCGATATTCTCTATATGACACGTGTTCAGCGCGAACGCTTTTTCAACGAAGAGGATTATCTCAGACTTAAAGACAGCTATATTCTTTACCCTGAAAGGCTTATTAATGCAAAATCAGCTCTTTCAATTATGCATCCGCTGCCCAGGGTAAACGAGATAAGCGTTGCCATTGACGAAGATCCGAGAGCTTGTTATTTCAAGCAGGTTCTGAACGGTAAATATATTCGTATGGCTCTTATCCTCAAGCTTTTGGAGGTTGAATAAGATGAAGATTGATTCTATCAAGAACGGACTTGTTATTGACCATATCACAGCCGGCAAAGCAATGAAAATCTATAATCTGCTTCACCTTGACAGCCTTGATTGCCGCGTTGCTCTTATCACTAACGTTTCGAGCAGAAAGATGGGTAAAAAAGATATAATCAAGATTGATGACGATATTGTTGTTGATACTGATATCCTCGGTTACGTTGATCCGGGTGCAACGGTTAACGTTATCAAAAACGAAGTTATTGTCGAAAAGAAAAATCTTGAATTGCCCGAAAAGCTCACAGGAGTTATCAAGTGCAGGAATCCTCGCTGCATAACTTCAACAGAGCAAGAGCTTCAGCAGATTTTTAAACTTACTGATAAGAAAAACCGAGTTTATCGCTGCTTGTACTGTGAAACAAAAGCTAAAAAAGCATAAGATTAAATAACCTTAATGTTAAAATAACCTCCTGCGTCAGAGTCGGAAAACTGCCGCAGGAGGTTTTATTGTGTCCAAAAATAAAATATAAGGATTTTATACGGTTTAATTTATTAAAATATTCCGCGAAAAGATAAACTTTTCTGTCGGGCAAGGTGAAATAAACTCCTCTTGCCATATGCATATTAACTACTATCCAACCTTCTTTTGCCATAAACTCCGAACCCTGCGGCAAGACAAGTGAATCATCAATCGGTTCCCATTCCTTGTCCCACTTGATTGAATCAAGATGAAGAACGGGAATATTCTTTTTTCGGATATGTAATCAGACAGATATGTTTTGCCGCTGCCTGCATATCCCCAAACTGCAATTTTCATAGCTAAATCCTTTTTATGTATTCATCAGCTTCTTTTCTGCTTTTGAAAATTACTATTTGTTTTTCTGCTTTGTATTTTTCAATCAGTTCATATATTTTGGGAAGAGATGTTTTTGCGAAATCTTTGATAAATCCTTCAAATTCAGGGTGTAATTCTTTTTCTATCCACGGCAAGTCATAACGTCCTTTGCCAAGGCGATCGGTTGCACCTTGCAAACAGACCTCCGTCGGCAAATCAAAGAGAAATACTGTATCGCATTCTTTAAGCCGCATCTCAACAGTTCTGTTATAATTGCCGTCAATTATCCATTCGGGTGTTGCAAATATTTCTGATATTCTTTGGTCGAATTCATCTCTCGGAATATGAGTTTTGTCAGGCTTATGCCATATAGCGTCAAGATAGTATAACGGCAATCCCGTGAGCTTATTAAGTTTTTCCGCAAAGGTTGTTTTACCGCAACCGGGACAACCAATTACTATAACTTTTTTCATTGTTACTCCTCAACAGAATCAAAGATTTTCTCCATTATCGCACTTCCGCCGTGGTCCTCAATTACTTTAAATTCGTTCTTCTCATACATCGAAAACGATACGGATGTGTGTTTGAAAACATTGAGCACCATTTTTGAAAAGCCTTTTTCACGGGCATCTTCCTGAATCTTCACAAATGCACTTTTTCCGTAGCCTTTGCCTCTGTATTCCTCTTTGATAACGTTCTCGGTTACAAATGCGGCGTTTTCCTCAAATGGACTTTTCTGATAACCGATAACACCGATTTTTTCATTCTTTTCATTCACTACAATGTAAAGATAGTTATCGGCGGAATCTGTACCTTCGGGAAACACGTCACGAAACTCACTTTTTGCTGCTCTTAACGCTTTGAATCTGAATCTCTCATCGCCCGATTTTATCAGGTGGTCTGCATAAGCCTTTACAGACCATTTTGAATATACACGAAATTCATCGCTGTTCATACGTTTGAAACTGATTTGTTTTAAACCGTTTTTCATAAAAATCTCTTCTTTCTTGTAACGAAATAAAAAATCACGTTAAAACTCCTTGATATTTTTTTTCTGTTGTTAAAGTATCATATTTGCAAAATTAAATCAATATCGCCATCAGCCATAGTACGTTTTTAGGAATAGGAGTATATTTTTATTTAAGAAATTTGATTTCATTGAAAATTTTGGGACATTTTGCTTATAATTATAAAAAGGGTAATCACAAGTTATACTTGCGATTACTCTTTTTGGTGCGGGTAACAGGGGTCGAACCTGCACGCTTGTGGGCACAAGATCCTAAATCTTGCGTGTCTGCCAATTCCACCATACCCGCATATATTGCTTTTTGTTTGTGTTGCATTTCAAAATTTAAATACTTTGGTATGTAAACACAACAAAAGTTATTTTAGCAGAATTGTTTTGATTATGCAAGAAGAAAATCATAATAATTTCTCTTGCTTAATGATTATTCTTAATATCAAATAAAACACTTTACAATTGCTATGGCAAATATTATAATAATACCAAGCATTATGAATCTAATGAGAAAGGATTTGTTTTTTTATGGAAAGATATCTTATTATCAATGCTGACGATTTCGGTATGTGCCGTTCAGCAAACTTTGCAGTGTTTGATTTGCTTAAATCCGGTGGTATTACATCGTCTACAATTATGGCTCCTTGCGGCTGGGCTCCGGAAGCTGTTAAATTTGCGAAAGAGCATCCCGAATTTGCAATTGGTGTCCACCTTACTACGACAAGTGAGTGGGAAAATTACCGTTGGGGTCCCGTCGGTGTAGGTGCAAATGCTTCAATGCGCGACAAAGACGGATATTTTTATTACGAGTGTGACGATTTTGAGAATAATGCCGATCTTGATGAGGTTAAGAACGAGGTAATTGCTCAGATAGAAAAACTCAAGGCTCTCGGTCTTAATCCGTCACATCTTGACAACCACATGGGTTCTCTTTATGGCGTTGCAACGGGCCGTTTTGAGCTTCTTCAGCTTATGATTACAATAGCAGGCGAGTATAAGCTGCCTCTTCGTATGCCCATGAACTTCACAGAGGCTCAGTTCGGCAACACAATGCTTGACGTTCAGGTTGCACCCGAAATGATACAGGGTCTTATCAAACAGGTTGTTGGCTATGCAAAATCACTTGGCGTTGCAATGCCCGATTACCTTATGCCGGGCGATTGGTCAGGCCCTCAAAAGGACAGCTACGAGAATTTCAAAGAGTATATCTACGAAATGTATCGTGAATTCCCCGAAGGCGTTATAGAAACTTACATCCATCCTGCATTTGAAACTGATGAGCTCAAGGGCACAACCGGCTGCTGGGAGCGCAGAGTTTGGGAACACAAGCTTTTCTCCGATCCTCAGACAAAGCAGCATATCGATTCTCTCGGTATCAAGCTTATCAATTACCGCGATCTTGCCAAGATGCGCGCTGCGGAATAAGGTGATTTTAATGTTTTCTGAGCTTGTTAAATCTGCAAGAAGCTTTCGTAATTTTGACCCGTCTTACAAGATAAGCGATAAAACAATGCGTGAGCTTATTGAACTTTGCAGATACACACCCTCGACCGCTAACTCGCAGTCAATAAAATTTGCCTACGCTAACAGTGAATCTTCCTGTGAAAAAATATTTCCGATGTTAGGCTGGGCAGGATATATCAAAGAAAATAAGCCGCCTTATGATGGCAACGTTCCCACGGCATATATTCTCGTTTGCTACGATACCGCAATTTCAAATGAGCTCGAAATAGATGCGGGTATCTGTGCTCAGACGATTGTGCTCGGCGCAATGGATAAGGGTATCGGTGCCTGTATGATTGGCAGCTTCAACAAAGAAAAAGCTGCGGAGCTGTTTTCGCTTCCTGAAAACATAAAGCCACGCCTTTTCATTGCTTTGGGCAGACCTGCTGAAACTGTTGAGATTGTCGACATCAAAAACGGTGATGTTAAGTACTATCGCGACGGCAAAAAGGTACATATTGTTCCGAAAAGAACAACAGATGAGCTTATTGCGGCCAAACTTTGATTATTTTATACTTCTTTAACGAAAAGCTTTAAAAATACTATTGATAGAGGGTGGGTCTCCCATCCTCTATACTTTTATAAACTCATCTTTGCTGAGTGAGCAAACCGGGCAAAACCAGTTTTCGGGTAGGTTTTCCCAAGGTGTTCCCGGTGAAATTCCGTTGTCAGGGTCGCCTTTTTCCGGGTCATAAATATAACCGCAAGGACATATATACTTTTCCATTATCATTTACCTCCGTTAATATTTTCTCCTTATTATTTATATCTATTCATTTACATTTATTTCATTTATGTTATAATTCAGTTAATAAGTGTTTGAGGTGTATCTGATGAAAATTATTGCAAGTGACTATGACGGCACGTTAAATCACGGCGGAATTGATAAGGCTAAGCTTCAGGCTATCGAAAGGTGGCGGAAAGCCGATAATATTTTTGCAATTGTTAGCGGCAGAAGCCCTAAAGATTTACTGCGTTTATACAATGAAAATGAATTCGGTTGCGATTATCTTATTGCTGATAACGGAGCTGTTATACTCACAACAGATGGTACAACAGTTGTTCAATCTACGTGTGATGGTAAATTAGCATTACCGCTTGTTAAGACGATACTTAATTGCGGATGCGAATGGGCGTATGTTCAGACAGAAAACGATTTCAGAGTTTATGCCGATGCCGACAATTGTAAACACGATAATGAGTGTACTTTGGCTGATATGCCTGAAGTTAAATATTTTAATCAAATCAATACAATGCTCGACAGTTTTGATGCTGCCGCCGCGGTAACTTCTCGAATTGCCGAAATGTTCAGCGGTGAGCTTAATCCGTTGCAGAACGGTAACTGTATAGATATAGTACGGTATGATATTAATAAGGCAAAGGGTATCTATTCTCTTATGGATTTGGTCGGAGCAAATTATGAAGATATAATTGCTGTCGGTGATAATATTAATGATTATGCTATGATTGCAGAGTTCAAATCCTATGCAATGGCGAACGGTGTTGATTCAATAAAAAAAGTTGCGAACCATATAACTACCGGCATAACTGAGCTTATTGAAAAAGAATTGAACAAATAGTGAGCTTTATGGATTTTTTAGTTTGGCAACTCAGCGTTATTCGGTAAGAAAATTCTCAGATAAAAAATAGGGCAGGAGAGTGTTGAAAAAATAATACCTGCCGCACAGGTTGCGCCTACTGCTGTAATTTTCAGCTCAGTGGATTCATATTATAAAAACATCACACTGATAATTAGAATATGTTTTTAGTATTGTGTGTAAAATCACACCATTACAAAACGAAACAAGCGCAGAGCATAAACTCTGCGCTATTTCTAAATTGGTTATAAATCGCACTAAATCAATGATTGTGATTAACCGAAATATCTATCAAGAAGACCCTGGAATGCCTTGCCGTGTCTTGCTTCGTCACGAGCCATTTCGTGTACTGTGTCGTGGATAGCGTCAAGGTTAAGTTCCTTTGCCATTTTAGCAAGATCAAACTTACCCTGAGTTGCGCCATTTTCAGCTTCGACTCTCATCTCAAGGTTCTTCTTTGTGCTGTCTGTTACAACTTCACCAAGAAGCTCTGCAAACTTTGCTGCATGTTCAGCCTCTTCATAAGCTGCCTTTTCCCAGTAAAGACCGATTTCGGGATAGCCTTCTCTGTGAGCAACTCTTGCCATAGCAAGATACATACCGACTTCTGTGCACTCACCCATATAGTTGGCTCTGAGACCTTCAATGATTTCTTCAGGAGCACCGGCAGCGACACCAACAACGTGCTCAGCTGCCCAGCTCATATCACCGCTCTGTTCATTAAACTTTGAAGCAGGGACCTTGCACTGAGGGCAAAATTCGGGAGCTGTGTCGCCCTCGTGAACATAACCGCAAACAGAACATACAAACTTTTTCATGATAAATTCCTCCAAAAAATAATTTTTAGTTTTAATTTTATTAAACGGAACAGTTGCAATCTTCGCATATTCCGTAAAAAACGAGTAGATGTGAATGGATTTTTCCGTTATATCCGACAGCAAAGCTATTTTCCAGATCGGTAAGGGGAGAGTGTTCCAGATCGTAAAGACGGTTGCAGCTCTCACAAATTAAGTGATAATGAAGGTTATTGTTTCCGTCGAACCGATCAGATGTGCCGCAGTGAAATTTTAATATTATGCCGTTCTCTGACAGTAGTGCCAGATTTCTGTATAAAGTACCAAGGCTGAGATTCGGTAAAGATTCCTTAAGATCAAGATAAAGTTCATCGGCAGTCGGATGATCAGTTCTTGAACAAAGGTTGTTCAGAATCATCTCGCGTTGACGGCTGTATTTCATTGACATATCATCACCTCCAAACAATAACGATAACCGTTACTATTATTATACTTAATTTTGAGCAAATGTCAATAGTTTTTTTAAAAAAATGGAAATTTATTGCATATTTAATTTTTGATTAAAAATATTATCGAACTGATGTATTCATTAAAAAGCAAATTCGTTCCTGTTGGTGTAAGTTGCGGAGGCTTGATTGCTGTCAAGTATGCTGCACGTTACCCTGAGATGATTTTTTGTATATACATTGACGCGCCGCCTGTTATTAATTAAATAAGCTGTCCTTGCGAATTTGAGCTGGTGAGAGAAGCGACGATGAAAACTTCAGTGAAAATCTTGGTGCACTGGGTTTAATCGGTAATTAACAATATTAATAAACATACACAAGAAACACCTTCGAAGTGATAACACTTCGAAGGTGTTTTTGTCATAGGAGAAGTGCTTTTTCTGCAGCTTCACGAAGGCAGAATCCTGTTAGAATTACTGCATCGGAGTTATAGGCATCAAGCAATTCCCTGAGTTTTTCTTTATTTTTATTGTCGGGTGAAATTGTTGTTTCATAAACCGCATCGAGTAAATCACAGCACATGGAGAATTTATTAACCCATTTTTTCATTTCTTCAAACATAGGCACGCTTGTGTCACAAAGCATTTCAAGGCATTCTCTGTTTTTCTTATTAAACTCTTTGAACTGATTCTCAGCTTCTTCATATCTGTCCGTTGACATAAGAAAACCTATGTGTGATAATTTATCGCTCATATATTCACTTGCGTGTCTTGAAACACAGGATACGGCAAGATGATCAGCAATATAGCTGAAAAGCTCAGCTTTATCTCCCAAAATTTCACTGTGTGCATTTCTGAGTGAGAATTCACTGTTATAGCAAACAGGATTCCAAAGATAATCGGCAATTGTCATTAAGGGTATTTTTGAGCATTCAGCGTATTCCATTACATTAGAAATAAGACCTTCACAGTGTTTGTATAGGTCTTTGTCTCTGCCGAGTATCGGGCCTAGATGCATTTCCTGAAACATTTCGCAGTCGTTGACCGGATAATTATCCCAGTATAACGGCATATGGCTTGTACTTCTTAAAAATTCATTAGCTTCGCGCGAAGTAAGCACACGCGAGCAGATTTCAGCTCCGGTCCAGAAAATATTTACGTCAGCAGGTATGCCTCTACCGAATTTAGTAATGTAATATTCGCTTTCGTCGCCGTGATACTGCGTTGGACATACTGTAAGAGTAATACGGCTGTCAAATGCTTTGAGTACGGAGTATGTTTTGTTGATAAGGTTGATGTGTGCATCGACAATTGTATCAAATGTTGATGCGTCATTATCGTACTGAAACTCATCGGGTATATCATCAAGCAACAATCCGAAATTTTTTGCACCGATTGAATAAACGCATTTGAACTTTTCAATGAGAAGATCAAAATCCTTGTCGGAAGTGTACTGGTATGTCAGACCCGGTCCTATGCACCAATGAAAATCGAGTTCGTTATTTTCTGATTCCTCAAAAAGTTCCTTAAGCTCGTTCAATTTATTTTCTGGATATGGTTCGCGCCATTTTTCACGGTGGTATATATCATCCTTCGGAGCATAATAAAAAGTGTTCATTCCATAACGGGACATAAGTTTCATTACGGAAATGCGTTTTCCCCTTTCCCAGGTGTTGCCATAGAATCCTTCAATGTACCCTCTCTTTTTAAAAAGAGGGTAGTCTTCCGCTTCGCCGCATTTAAGTTCTTTTTTGGTTATAAGTTTTGCAAGTGTGTTTACGGCTCTGAAAACACCTCGGCGGGTTGCGGCTTCGATAACTGTGTGATTTTCGAATACATTTAAAATGTATTTTTCGTCACTTAGCCTGGAGAAGTCATCAATATAAGTAGTTTTTTTGCTGTCTGAAATTACTATTTTAACGGTATATCCACCGTTTGTATCAATTCCGTATTCTGAAAAAATTCTTGCTGCTAATTCCTTAAATTCACCGCAAATTGCAACACTGTCTATTGTGACGGCAGCGCCGTTAAGTGAATTTTTTTGTAAGACCGGATAAATCAAAGATGTCTAAGCTCCTTTTTATATTTTTCAATAAGTCTGTTATTGATTTCGTCTCCGCCGTCAACGTTTGAACTTGCAAAGTGCTCGGGTAAAAAACCTTTATTGACACAATTTTCGACAGCCTGTGCTACAATGCTGTTGAGAATAAGTGCGCCGGTGACAGTGGATGTAGGACAAATTTTGCCTTCTACACCATTAACACTTATGCACGCGTCACCGACACAGCCGAAATTATTTAGTACTATGTCAGCAATTTCACAAAGTCTTTTTCCGCTTTTGTGGCGGGAAGCTCCTGCGTAAGTGTGTTCAAGATTAGTAAGAGCAATTACGTTCAATCCTTTTTCTTTACAAAGAAGCGCCATATCGACGATTACTCCGTTTCTGCCTGAATTTGAGATAATGATAATTGAATCGCCTGGTCTCATACCATAGTCATTGAATATTTTATCTGCATAGCCTTCAACTCTTTCGGCAATAGTGCTTTCACTCGCAGAAATATGCAGCATAAGCGGCTCGACAAGTACAGGTTGAACATTGACCAATCCGCCTGCTCTGTAAAACAATTCTTCGGCAAGCATATGTGAGTGACCGGTACCGAAAAGATACAGTCGTTTGCCGCTGGTTATTGTTTCGGTAAGTAAATCTGCGGATTTTTCTATGCTGTCATAGCCATCGGTGCGAATTTTTTCAATAATCGCTTTACAGTTATCGATGTATTCAAGATATTTTTTCATGTTAAGTCCCTCGCAAGTTTAAGTGCGCCTTCTTCGGGCGGAATGTTGAGAAGCTGAGGATTCACATCCGGAAATTCAGCTTTAATGTCCGATTCAAAGGTTTTCCGAAACAGAATATTGTGGGTAAAAATTCCGCCATAAAGACCGAGTACGGTGCATTTTTCAACTTTTCTGAGCAGAATAAGCACTGTTTCGGCAAAGTTATGAGCTTGTGAAAGAACAATATTTTGTGCATCAATATCGTATTCACTTAGCTTTCCTATTTCAGTGGCAAATCCTGCGATAACGTCTTTGGTTGTATCGGTTGAATAAATTATGTCAATTGCATCTCGGAAATCGTTTACTTCAAAAAAAGCCTTTGCCGCATCCAAAAGGGGAGAGGCAGTGCCTTTATCACAAAGCTCACAGCATTTTTTGAGTGCGGCAACCGAAATCGCATAACCTGAACCTTCGTCACCGATAATATGACCCCAACCGCCTGCAATGACAGTATTTCCGTTCACATCTTCTCCTGTTGCCATTGATCCTGTGCCGCAAATTGCGACGCAAGGACAAAAATCAGATTCAACAGATTTTAAAGCAATGTAAAGGTCACTGTTCATTGCGATTTTTTTGGCTTTTACTCCATAGCATAAAGCATTTAGTGTCTTTTCATCGGCCTCGCGGTCGAGCGCTGAACAACCTATAAAAACAGACTCAAAACAATCAGTGCCTAGTTTTGAACAAATTGTCGCAATAAGTTCATTGAGGTTGTTTCCGGCACGCTCCATACCGACAGAGTAGAAGTTTATTGTTTTTCCGCATTCTTTGAATAAAAGATTGCCATTTTCATCAGATACAGCTGCCGTTGTTTTTGAGCCACCGCCATCAATACCAAGGTAATATTTCATAAGTTTTCTCCGTTTAATCAGTTATGCGGCCTGTTTTGCAAGCGCATTAAGTGCGGTCATTATGGTTGAAGCTGATGTTGAGCCGGCTGTGAGCATCTCTTCATAATGTCTGTGATATTCACCGAACAGCTTTTCTCCGGCATCGGAATTCCAAAGTGAATCTGCGATAAACGGCGCGAAATCGTTATCGGGGATGATATAACCGATTGCATCGTTGCAAAGACCCATTACAAGAACTGTTTTATCCTCGGCGATAATATTTGCTGTACAGTCTATATTCCAATCAGTTCCGAGATAAGCTTCTGTTTTATCAACTACATTACCGTAAACAAGTTGAGGAATAAGTTCACCCGGAACTGTAAGCATAACAATATCAGTGCCAAGTTCTATGTAACCAACCTCTGTGATGATTGAATAACCGCTTTCGCTTTCAGAATCGAGAACAATTGTTTCGCCAAGCAACTGAGCAGAAGCACCAAGTTGGATAAGTCCCGTATCAAGCTTTACGGCGCATTCAGCCATCCTGACATTGAGCAAAGGTTCAATCTCTGTCGCGTTTTTTTCAGCTTCAAGGATGAGCCTTGCAAATTCGTAGCCGAGTGTTTTAGCCGCTCTGTATTCTTCAAGAACAGCGTCACCATTAATTTCTGCATCTACTTTTTCAAGTATCTCAGGTGTCTGAACAGCCGTTTTGCGGACTGATATAGGGGATTGTGCACCCTGAATGAACATAAAGTTCATACCGTTATCGTTAATAGCTTTCTCAATATATGCCGGAAAATCAGCAGAGAGTAAGGATGTTGATCTGTTTATTGTTGTGGGATGTGCGCCGATATTGGCAAAAACGGTAGGTGCCGATTCTTTGTTATCGGGAATAAACTTGAAACAGGCAAAGAAATTCTGATAGCCTTCAGTGTCGTAACGTTTGTTGGTAAGGTAGCTGTATTCGTCATCAAGATAAATGCCTTTTTCTTCGTTTTTGCCAATCCTTGATGTTTCAAAGTAATACAGTGAACCTGTTTCCATATTTGTATATGCTTCGACGATTGCATCAGCTGCACCGTTGATCATTTTATCAAGAACCGTTGAATCAATACTTCTTATCGGATCTATAAAAGGAAGATTTGCAGCAATATTGTGGAAAATTTTAGGGATTAACGAAAGTCCGAAGCCCTGAGTGTCGGGCACGGTGTGACAGTGAGTGGCGTTAATGTTAATAGCAATAATATCACTGTCAATGCCGAGCTCTTTTATCTTCTTTTCGGCAAGTGCGCGTATTGCTCGAACATCTGCATTTCCAACACCAATGCCGTCGATGGTAGCAAAAATGGCGGTGCCTCTTGCTGAGCCATCGCTAAGTGCGACAGCACGCACTTTCTGGTCATCAAAAACTCCATTGATCTTCTGGGTAAAATAGCCGCCGGTATAGTAAGGCTTGCTGCCGTCAACAAGGTCATCGGGAACGATGCTTTCTGCGCCGAAGCCAAGGCTCCAAACTGCGTTCTCTGCAGGTGAGTCGATAAACTGCTCGCTACCTTCGTAAAAGTTTTCTGTTACATATTCATCTATGGTAGGAATACCGTCTTTGGTGAATGCAGAGCTCAGAAGTCTGAATGCTCCGTTCATAATGCCTGTTATTATGTTAGTCGTGAAAATAATGCCTCTGTTATCAGCGGGTTGTGCATCGTTTGCATAAACACAGGTAGCCATTGAAAAGATAATTGCAACCGAAAGTATTAATGAAACAGCTGATTTTTTGAAAGATTTCATAATTATTCGCTCCTTTATTTTACTTGAGATATTAGTTTATCCGTTGCTTCAAGCAGAGTTCTTGCAGTTTCTTTGCCGGTCGAGTTGGTTTCTTCATAATGACTTCTGTCAAAACGGTCAACTCCCTTATTGATGTAAGGCATTTTCTCATTGAGTACAAAATCATTATCCGGAATAATATAGCCAAGCTCATCATTACACAAACCTATAACAAAGTTGTGTTTTGCACCACCCATATTTTTTAGGATCTTATAGTCGGCAGCATTACCGGTACCGGATTCTGATTCACTTAGGAATTCACCGTTATACAGTTCGGGGAAAAGTTCGCCAGGGATTAGGAACATACCGATTTCACTGTTACCGAGTTCAAGATAGCCGACTTCGGTATGAATCGCGGCAGCACCACGTTTTGTTGTACGAGCAATATCGTTGTTGAGAACTTTAAGAAGTCTGGCGAGAATAAGAACAAAGTTCTGAGCGCTGATTTTGACTGGAGCGCTTGCAACATTGATGATCGGTTCAATTTCTTTTTCGTTGTTCATCTCTTTTACAAGCTTGCCGAGCATTTTTCCGAATTCTTTTGTATATGCCTCGCAGTCAATTTCGTTGCGATAAATCTTTTTAATTTCTTTTGCTGAAATCATACCTCCGATTGCACCGTTAAAGAACACAGCATTTACATCTTTGTCGATGCTTTCAATTTCTCTGATAAGGTAGCAGGGAAAGTCGGCGCTTACGTTTTTAGTCAGGTCACCGAGAAGTTCGGCGTGGGAAGCGAAATTAACCATATATGTGCAAGCAGATGAATCAAAAGGCTCAAATCTCAGCCTCGTAAGGTTGCGGTCGTATGTATCAGGTGTGCGGCAGTCAAACTGAAGATCTTCGGTTTCAATGACTGAACAATAAAGTTTGCCGTCTTTTTTGTTTTTGTATGCGTCTATTATAGCTTCAGCGGATTTTTTCTTCAGATGAGTCATAAATTCTTCGTTTCTGCCGCTCTTATACAGTTTTTCGCCCCAAAGCCCCTGCGTATCAATTGCAGAGTGTGAATGGGTGGAACAGATATTAATCGACTTAACATCGGAAACCGTACCGTCCTCAATAACAAGCTTTCGTATGTCGTTTATATCTCTGCGGCTGATACCGACAGCGTCAATAGCACAGAGGATAACACCACCACGTGAAGTGTTGTCATCGATGAATACAGCGCGGGCATACATATCGTCAAGCACACCGGTTGCACGGTTATTTGAATCATAACCTGCGATAAAATATTTACCCGTACTAACATCATCAGGTGTTATAATCGATTTACCAAAACCGCAGGTGAAGCATTTGCCTTTGTTATAGGAAAACTTACTGTCTCCTGTGAGCATATATTGATTTGCTTTATCATCTTTGGTAAAATAACTGCGTGGCATAAGAGAAATAACTGTTTTTGAAATAAATTCAATAGTCTTTCTGGTGATTTTATCTGTATTCATATCTGACCTCCGAGGTTAAGATATGAATATTATACACTATATTTTCTAATTTTCAAATATTTGGTCTTGATTTTTTGATATAAATTGTAATAATATTATTCAAGGTTGCTAAACAGCTTAATTTTTACATAAAGTGAGGTAAATATATGGTTTCGATCAGAAAATATGAAGAAAAAGATTATGAAGATGTTTGTTATGCTTGCCTTAACAGCGAAGGCGATGATGATCTCAATGAAGAATTTTGCAGTTTTGTGTTAGACACTTTCTGTAAATATTATATTGAAAATGAACCCGAAAACTGTTTTGTAGTTGATGATAACGGCAAAGCGGTGGGATACATAATCTGTGCCGAAGATTTTGATAAATTCAAGAAAACGTATGATGAAGTTTATTTTCCCCGTGCATATACTCACGACGAGTCACGTGTTGAGTGGGCTTCTGAAGCTTATCTGCTTCACGCAAAATATAAGGAAACTTATCCTGCACATCTTCACATTGATATTCTTCCTCAGTATCAGAGAATGGGTCTTGGCGGTAAACTTGTCAGCACACTCTCAGAGCATCTGATTTCAAAGGGTGTCAAAGGCGTTATGCTTACGACCGGCACAAAAAACACAACTGCCAACAATTTTTACAGAAAATACGGTTTTGATGAAATCGAAATTTTAAATACAGATATTGCTTTTGGTAAAAAACTCATCTGATCTTCGGGAATAAATTCTATTTTTTTGTCAATACTGTGATTACAGCCAATTACGGAGGTGATTAACAGTGAACGAAAAGCAGAATAAGCAGCCCAATCAGAAGGAAAAGTCTACTAATCAGCCCGCACAGACCAAAAATAAATAAAATTTTTGAAAAACCGTTCCGACGGTTTTTCTTTTTTGCTTGACGATGGTTTGCGTTGTGGTATAATTATATTGATTTTTATAAGAACGGACGGTTTTCTCTTATGGAAAAATATGCAAGATTCAGATATCAGCCGTGTATACCGCTCGGCGAAGACGGACGCTGTGTAACAGCATGCTCAAAGCATACACAACTTTCGAGAAAAGCAGCAGCTGATGGTATGGTGCTTCTGAAAAACAACAATAAAGCTCTTCCGATAAAAAAAGGTGAAAAAATTGCTCTTTTCGGTAAAGCTACCATTGAATACATAAAAGGCGGTGGCGGTAGCGGTGATGTCAACACGCCCTACATACGCAATATTTTTGACGGCTTTTCAGAAAAAGACGTTAAAATTTATATGCCGCTTATTGATTTTTACAAGGATTACGTTAAACGTGAAAGTGTAAACATTCCGACACAGGCACAAATTGATGCCACTTGGGATATAGTAAACGCAATGGAGTTTTGCTCTAAGCGTGATGATATGACCTATGACACTTTTGCAAGTATGCACGTAAAGGAACCCGCTTTGTCCGATGATCTCATTAAGGATGCAGCGCATCATGCGGATACCGCCATCATTACTCTCAGTCGTTTTTCGGCGGAGGGCGTTGACCGCAGACCTCAGGCCGGTGACTATTATCTATCGGATATTGAAAAGAATATTATCGATAAAGCTGCCGAATGTTTCAAAAAGGTTATTATCGTACTTAACTCCGGTGCCGCTATCGACTGTGAATATTTTGCCGATAACGATGATGTGGATGCTGTTATTTTTTCGTGGCAGGGTGGAATGGAAGGCGGTGCCGCAATTGCTGATATAATCTGCGGTGACGTAACTCCGTCCGGCAAGTTGGCAGACACCATTGCAAAATCATACGACTATTATCCTTGTAAAGATGATTTTTGGGAATGCTTTGATCATCTTGATTATTCAGAAGACATCTATGTAGGTTATCGTTATTTTGAAACTGTTCCAGGTAAAAAGGAGCTTGTTAGGTATCCTTTCGGTTACGGTCTTTCATATACTGAGTTTCAACTGACCGGTAAGCTTTGCGGAGCTGATAACGACAGTATCGTTGCAGCTGTTACGGTTAAAAATATCGGTGATGTCGCAGGTAAAGAGGTTATACAGCTTTATTATTCCGCTCCGCAAGGTAATCTTGGTAAGCCGTCGAAAGAGCTTGTTGCGTTTAAGAAGACAAAACTTCTTGCTCCCGGTGAATCTGAAACAATTGCACTTACATTTAAAATAAAAGATATGTCAAGCTTTGATGACCTTGGAAAAATCCGTGAATCAGCTTATGTACTTGAATCAGGATCTTATGATTTCTTCCTTGGCACATCTGTCAGAGACTGTGAAAAACTTGATTTCAGCTATGTGGTTGAAGAAGATACTGTTGTTGAACAGCTTAATAAGTGGTGCAAACCATTCAAGCTAACAAAACGTATGTTATCTGACGGTAGTTTTGAATCACTCCCTGTGGGCGAGGAAAGCTATTTCTATGCAGAAAACAAACCGACAGGTGCAGTTGCACCCGATAAACCTGTTATGTTTGATAAGGTTGGCGAAACCATAAACATTGATGAATTCGTTGCACAGTTTACGCTTGAAGAGTTGATGGATTTTGTCGGCGGACAACCACCTACGGGTGTAGCTAATACAGGTTGCTTCGGACCTTTGAAGCGGCTCGGTGTTCCTGCAATGCCTACTGCTGACGGTCCCGCAGGACTTAGACTCAATGTTGAGACCGGGATTCCCACAACTGCTTGGCCGTGTGCAACGCTCCTTGCCTGCACATGGGACCCGGATCTTATTTTTGAAGTTGGCGCAGGCGGCGGCGCTGAAATCAGAGAGAATAATCTTGCTGTATGGCTTGCTCCGGCTCTCAATATCCACCGTGATCCGCTCTGCGGCAGAAACTTTGAATATTTTTCAGAAGATCCGCACCTTGCAGGTAAATGTGCTGCTGCAGATATCAGAGGTGTTCAGTCTCAGAAAGTTGCCGTTTCGATGAAGCATTTTGCTTGCAATAACAAAGAAGCCAACAGAATGTGTTGCGATTCGAGAATTTCTGAGCGTGCATTAAGAGAAATTTATCTCAAAGGTTTTGAGATTGCTGTCAAGGAGTCGAATCCCTGGACTGTTATGTCATCCTATAATCTTATAAATGGTCAGCACACATCCGAAAGCTATGAGCTTCTTACCGGTATTCTCCGTAATGAATGGGGATACAATGGTATGGTTGTAACGGATTGGGGCGTAAAAAACGATCCTGTAAAGGAAATAAAAGCGGGCAACGATATGAAAATGCATTGTGGATATCCGGAAGATCTTATGGAAGGATATAAAGCAAATCGTATCACAAGGGTTGATCTCGAGATTTGTGTAAAACGTATTCTCGAGATGTTCCTCAAACTTGATTGAAGGTGACGAAATGAAGAAAAAATTTAGGTTATTCTCCTTAATTATTGCCATATTGCTTATGATTGGCATGATGCCTATCAGCAACGCACAGGATTCAATGCCGGATCCGATTGTGTATGAGGTTGTAAACCTTAACGGTGTGAATATTGAGTATGCTGTATACGGTCAAACCGATGGCGAACCACTGCTTCTTTTACCGCCTAACGGTGGTGATATGCATTCTTTTGACGGTAGTATACTTCCCGAAATGTCAAAGCATTTTAAAGTAATTTGCATGTCACCAAGAGCAACCGGAAAATCTGACTGGGTTGAAGGCGAGATGACGTTTGAGGCAATGAGTGAAGATATTGAAGCTCTCCTCGACTATCTGAATATCGAGAAAACAAAAATATTCGGTTTCAGTGACGGAGGAAATCTTGGCGTTGTATTTACTCTTGCTCATCAGGACAGAGTAGAATCTCTTGCTATTATGGGCTCTAATATCAATACATTCGGCACAAATACGTTTGATCAGATTCAAATTACATACCAGTATATTATCTTGTGTATTGAAGCATGGCTTTATGATGACCCTGAGTATGCTCGCAGACGTGACATTAAAGGAATGATGGTTGGACAGCCGAGCCTTACGTTTGATGACATTTCCGAAATTAAAGTACCAGTCCTGAACATTTACGGTGAACACGATATGATTCAACGTTGGCATTCAAAAAAGATCACAAAATCAATAGAAGGCGCTCAGGAACTGATGATTGTCGGCGGCGGACACAGCAGCTGTTTTGAACAGACAGATACCGTTATAAATCCTGCATTGCTTAAATTTTACGGCGTTAAATAAAGCATTTATGCTGTCTGAAGCTGTTGAGTAATTATTATTCCGCAAACAAGCGTGAAAAATGAAGCCCTTAATGCGTTAATCAGCTCGGTACTCAATTCTAATAAACTGTAATAGTAATTTGTATTATCGGCTAATAAAAAAACTGTTAATGACATAACAATCATACTTAGTGCTAGAGACACCGTAAAATGAAATAAAAACCTTGGAAATGTTCTCAGAGTTTGCAAAAACAAAGACAGATTAGACATTTAATACTCACCGGATTTATGATATAATAGCACAAGAGGGTATTTCAATAATAAATAATTGGTAAAGAAGGGACCGTAAGCCCATGCGTACCGGAATGTCAAGTTCTTGCTTCTATCCTTTAGAGACAGAAAAATCACTCCAAAAATGCGGTGAACTTGGTTTTAAAAATGTTGAAATCTTTGTCAATACCTACACAGAACTTGTCGAACCGTTAAAGGGTGAATTCAGACGAATAAAAGATTATTTCGGTTTGAATATCAGTTCTGTTCATCCATTTACTTCTTTTGCTGAATCAACTGTTATCTTTGGTAATTATCAAAGGAGAGTTGACGACGGAATGGAGTTTTACAGGAAATATTTTGAATTTGCCTCTTTTCTTGATGCAAAGTATCTGATACTTCACGGTGCTAAAATCGGACCGTACGCTGATAATGAGGAATATTTTGAAAGATATGCAAAGCTTTTTGCAGTTGGCAAAGAATATGGCATTACCGTTTCCCAGGAAAATGTTGTGTTTTACCGCTCACAGAGTTTAGATTTTATCAAAAGAATGTCTGATTATCTCGGCAGCGATTTTTCAATGACGCTCGATTTGAAGCAGTGCAGACGGGCAGGGGAGAGGGCAGTCGATTTTATAAACGCAGTCGGCGAAAAGATTAATCATATCCATCTGAGTGATTATACCGATGAAACCGATTGTCTGCCACCGTTTGAAGGTAAAGAAAACTTTGGTGAAATAATTAACGCACTTAAATCAAAAGGATATACAGGTGAGTTTATTATCGAACTATATCGAAAAAACTTTAAAAAGAGTCAACAAATTGTAGATGCAGCGGATAAATTTGACAAAATATTACTGTGATTCTCTTGCAAAAGTTTAATATTATGTTATAATGGCATAAATAATTGTAGGAAGTGATTTGAATGAAATGTCCTTTTTGCGGCTATGAAGAGAGTAAAGTTATCGATTCAAGGCCAACAGATGAAGGCGAACGCATAAGACGTCGCCGCGAGTGCATTAAGTGTTCCAAGCGTTTTACTACTTATGAAATTATTGAAAGCGTGCCTGTTATTGTTGTCAAAAAGGATAAGTCACGCGAGCCGTTTGATAGGCAAAAACTTTTTAACGGCTTACTCAGAGCTTGTGAAAAGCGCCCGGTATCCTTATCACAGATCGATTCCGTTGTAAATGATATAGAACTTACAATACAGAATTCTCTTGATCGTGAGGTTACATCCGTTTATATCGGTGAACTTGCAATGGATAAACTTAAGGGTCTCGATGAAGTTGCATACGTAAGGTTTGCTTCAGTTTACAGACAGTTTAAGGACATAAATACTTTTATGAACGAGCTTTCAAAACTTCTCAGCGAAAAATAATACATGCTAAACTCAAAAGACCGTCATTAATTTGGTGGTCTTTTTTATTATAGATACTGATGTGATAGGGTACTTGACAATCCAGAAAACATGTGATAAACTAAAAGTATCAGTTGCGCAAAATAAATGTTTTGCGCAACTGAGGGGAGAAATAACGCAAAAAAATTAGGTTTTGCGCTTATATATGTTTTATATCCGGATTTTTATCATCTGTGTATTTACTTATTTATAAAAACTATTTTGCATTGTGATTTGAGGTTAAATTATGCGTAAAGAAGATATTCATTTATTACCGGAGTCAGTTATCAGTTTTGTAAATTATCAGCTTACTGTAAAAAATAAATCTGAATTAACCGTACTCGAATATGCTTCGGATTTGCGTACTTTTTTCAGATACCTTAAAATTCAGAAACTTAAGTTACCTAAGGATACACAACTTAATCAAATTGATATATCTGATATCGATGAATCATTTATCGGATCTGTAAAAATTGCCGATATTTACGGTTTTCTTGCTTTTTGTCAGATGAATCTCGCTAACAGTCCTAAAACCCGTGCAAGAAAAGTTTCATCCGTACGAATGTTCTTTAAATTTCTTTCAAGTCAAGGTATTATTGATGATAATCCTGCACAGGATCTTGATTCGCCAAATGTGAGAAAATCTCTCCCTAAATATTTAACTCTCGAGCAAAGCCAGGATTTGTTAGATGCAATTGACGGACAGTTCTATGAGCGTGATTATTGCATAATAACATTTTTCTTAAACTGCGGTATGCGTCTTGCGGAACTTGTAAGCCTTAATTTAACCAGTATTCGTCCTGATAGCAGCATACGTATTATTGGTAAAGGTGATAAAGAACGAATTGTTTATATGAACGATGCGTGTATCCACGCGCTGAACCGTTATCTTCAGGTTCGTCCGCGTGACGGCTTAAAGGATCGAAATGCCCTTTTTATCAGCAGACATAAGAACCGCATCAGCCGTAGGAACGTTCAGGTAATTGTTAAAAAATTTCTTGAAAGTGCCGGAATTAACGAAGAAGGTTATTCTGTTCACAAACTGCGACATACCGCAGCAACACTTATGTATCAACATGGAAATGTTGATATTTTATTGCTTAAAGAAATCCTCGGACACGAAAATCTTTCTACAACGCAGATTTATACTCACGTTGCCAATGACCAGTTAAAAAGCGCTGTCAGTTCAAATCCCCTTGCTTCAAAGAAATCAAAACGAAAAATCGGAGATTCATAGACTTAAAATCATATTTCCCGGATTGGTTATCAGTAATGTTTGCAGTATTATCGTAAGGCATTCTCCTGATATAGCTATAATACCTGTGATAATATATTTTTTTGCCTCTCCCCTTTTTCCTGCTTCTCCAAGCGCAACTGACCTGATAAGCTGTTTGGAGAGGTTTATCGCATTATCTGCAAGTGCGGTGACAATAAGTGCTGTAATCACTGCGAACGGCACAATTATGAACAATGAATATAATACACCGTTCAGTTTATATGTATTATAAATACAGCTGTTTACTGTTCCGCAAATAATGCCGTATATACACGGAAACCCGATAGATACAGGTAATCCGTATGCCGAAAATCCGCTTAAAAATATTGCTGCAACGATGCCTGATTTTACAGCAACCAATATTATTAATGATTTTAAATACTCTGAATTTATTATATAATCAATGCATTTTCTTGTTATGTCGCTTATCACAACGTTCTTTGCAAAGAACGTTGTGCCAACCCATAATCCAAGCAAAAATACGCTGACTATAAGTATTCTGATATGGTTATCTGAGATAACGCTTCTTATGTCCGTGCTTTTTTGCTTAAATTCCCTGAAATTCAACGTTAGATTTTTTCCCATTTAGTATTATCTCCTTTTTCTTTTTACTCTTATATTTGTTGCTGTTATTCCACCCAAAGCACCTGAAACAATAGTAATAAGCGGAACGAGAATATTTATCGGATTTATTGTATTAGATGCAATACTTACCGCCGCAAATGCTGTAACGGCAGGTAAAATTGAGGCAGAAATACCGTTGATAACCCCTTTTCTTTTTTGCTTTACTGTTGACGTAAAGCCCGAAAGAAAGCCGGATAATACAATACATACCAGTAAAACAGGCAGATAATACTGTTCATTAGTCATTGTTTTTAAAATTACAGCTGCGGAAATCGGGACCGATAAAAGCAAGAAAGCCAAACCGGTAATTGCTCCTTTTATAATGTTTTTATCTATCGTCAATTTCTTGGTTGAGTTGGATTTTTGCATGAAAAACACCCCCATATCTCCTTATCAGAAGATATGAAGGTGTTTTTGTTTTTATTACCGGATGTAAAGAAAAATCAGTCTTCTTTTTTAGATTTCTTCTTTTTCTTGGCGTGCTTCTTGCCTTCCTCTTCGATCTTTGCATTTCTTTCAGCCTCAGCAGCCTGCTTTGCTGCATCGCGTTCAGCCTGAGCTTTTTCATTAGCTGTGTTGTTGGTCTGAATAGCCCAACGCATAATCTTCATCTTATTGCGATCAGCACCTGTTTCGATAACGATAGAGTCATCTTTAATTGTAACAACTCTGCCAACAATACCGCCGATTGTAGTGATTTCATCACCAATCTGAAGGCTGTCTCGCATCTGCTGCTCCTCTTTTTGCTTTTTCTTCTGAGGACGAATTGTGAAGAAATACATTGCAGCAAAGAGAACTGCCATCATAACGATCATAAAAATGGGGCTCTGAGTTTTGCCGCCTTCTGCAGCAACATTTCCTCCTCCAAGTCCGAGCAAAGATAATAACATAGAATTCATTTAGTTAGACCTCCAATTTGTCAATTGCATCAATTATATTAAATTTAAATCCTTGTGTCAAGCAATTCCGTGTATTTGTCGTGAAATTCTTTGAATGTTCCGTTATCGAGCGAATCACGTATTTTTTGCATAAGCGTATTATAAAAATGAAGATTGTGCATTACGCAAAGTCGCATTGCAAGCATTTCTTTTGCCTTGAATAAATGGTGGATATACGCACGGGAATGATTCCTACAAGTAGGACAATCACATTCCGGATCAAGCGGCTCTAAATCTTTTGCATATTTTGCGTTGTTCAGATTTCTGATACCGGACCATGTGTTGATATGTCCGTGTCTGGCATTGCGGCTGGGCATAACACAGTCAAAAAGGTCAACTCCCCTGCTTACTCCCTCAATTATATTTCCCGGAGTACCGACACCCATAAGGTATCGTATTTTGTTTGCAGGCATATACGGTTCAACGCTTGAGATAATGCGGTACATATCTTCTTTCGGTTCACCAACAGCAAGACCGCCGATTGCATAGCCGTCAAGGTCAAGCTCAGCAATAGCACACATATGCTCAATTCTGAGCCTGTCATAAGTGCAACCCTGGTTAATACCGAATAAAAGCTGTTTCTTATTAAGTGTATCATAGCGAGAATTCAGCTTTTCCATCTCTTCTTTACATCTTATCAGCCAACGAGTTGTGCGTTCACAGGATGCTTTGGAATAATCGAATTTTGCGGGATTTTCAACACATTCATCAAATGCCATGGCTATTGTTGAGCCTAAGTTTGACTGAATTTGCATACTTTCCTCAGGTCCCATAAAAATCTTTCGGCCGTCAATATGAGAAGCGAAATAAACGCCTTCTTCCTTAATTTTTCGTAGAGAAGACAGAGAGAAGACCTGAAATCCACCGCTGTCAGTGAGGATCGGCCCGTTCCAACCTGTGAACTGGTGAAGTCCGCCAAGTTCTTTTACCAGCTCATCACCGGGACGAAGATGGAGATGATATGTGTTGCAGAGTTGTACCTGACAGTGAATATCATCAAGATCGTAAGCGCTTACCGCTCCTTTTATTGCACCGCAAGTTGCAACATTCATAAATGCAGGTGTCTGAACAGTACCGTGAACCGTGATGAATTCGCCGCGCCTCGCCGCACCTTCATTTTTTATCAATTTATACATTGAGTAAATCACCTTTCATTAATCAAGTCAGGTCGGTGAACATTGATGAGTCACCAAAAGAAAAGAACCTGTATTTTTCTTCAACAGCAACTTTATATGCGTTCATTGTGTTTTCATAGCCTGCAAATGCACTGACAAGCATTATAAGCGTGCTTTCGGGTAAGTGAAAATTTGTTATCAGAGAATCGATGCACTTAAACTGATAGCCGGGATAAATAAAGATACTTGTCCAATCATCATCTTCCACTATTTTGCCGTGTTTCGTTGCTACCGATTCAAGAGTACGACAAGTTGTCGTACCGACGGCAAAAACTTTTCCACCATTTTTGTGAGTAGAATTGATAAGATCTGCCGTTTCTTTCGGAAGATAATAATGCTCTGAGTGCATCAGATGGTTTTCTATGTTTTCTTCTTTAACCGGTCTGAACGTGCCAAGGCCTACGTGAAGTGTAACCTTTCCTATTTTTACGCCTTTTTCTGAGATTTTTTTAAGGAGCTCGGGTGTGAAATGCAGCCCTGCGGTGGGTGCAGCTGCGGAGCCTAAATTTTCAGAATAAACTGTTTGATAACGTTCCTTATCCTCAAGTTTTTCTGTAATGTAGTGCGGCAACGGCATCTCTCCGATTTCATCAAGCACGTTATAAAAATTACCGTCGTATATAAACTCAACAAGACGGTTTCCGCCATCGAGAACGTCAACAACACGAGCAGACATAAGACCGTTAAAATCAAATTCAGTTCCGGGTTTTGCACGTCTGCCGGGACCCGTTACACATTCCCACACGTCGTTTTCTTTTTGGCTGAGAAGTAAAAACTCAACAACAGCTCCTGTTTCTTTTTTTACGCCGTAAATTCTTGCAGGAAGAACGCGTGTATCGTTGATGATTATGCAGTCTTTTTCAGTTATGTAATCGAGGACATCGTAAAAATGTCTGTGCTCGATTTTACCGCTTTTTTTGTCGACAACCATCATACGAGAGCTGTCTCTTGGCTCAACAGGTGTCTGAGCGATAAATTCTTGCGGTAAATTATAATAAAAATCTGATTTTTTCATTGCAAATCCTCTAAATATGTGTTAATATAACTTGTATTATATTGCAAAGTGCGGCTTTTTTCAAGTCGTTTGCAGATTTTTTTTGGAGGTATATACAAATGAAAAAGTACAAAGTTGGTATTGTTGGTGCAACCGGTATGGTTGGTCAGCGTTTTATTACATTGCTTGACAATCACCCTTGGTTTGATATCACGGCTCTTGCAGCAAGTTCACGTTCTGCCGGTAAAAAGTACAAAGAAGTTGCTGAAAAGCGTTGGATGATGGATGTCCCCTGCTCAGAGAGAGTTGGTGAAATGGTTGTTATGGATGCAACCGCTGACGTTGCAAAAATAGCTTCTATGGTTGATTTTGTATTCTGTGCGGTAGATATGAAAAAAGACGAAATCAAGGCACTTGAAGAAGAGTATGCAAAGCATGAGTGTCCTGTTGTTTCAAACAACTCAGCACACAGACACACACCTGACGTGCCTATGGTTATTCCGGAGCTTAACCCCGAGCATACTGCCGTTATCGAATCACAGCGCAAGCGCCTCGGAACAAAGCGCGGTTTTGTTGCCGTCAAATCAAACTGTTCACTTCAGAGCTATGTTCCTGCTATTTTCCCGCTTAACAAGTTTGGCGTTAAGGATGTTCTTGTCTGCACATATCAGGCTATTTCCGGTGCAGGTAAAAACTTCGAAACATGGCCTGAGATGGTTGATAATGTTATCCCCTTTATCGGCGGTGAAGAAGAAAAGTCTGAAGTCGAACCTCTCAAGATTTACGGTAAGGTTGATGGCGATGAAATTGTTCCCGCAACAAGCCCTGCATTCACTGCTCAGTGTATCAGAGTTCCTGTTACAAACGGTCATATGGGTGCTGTATTCGTAAGATTTGAGAATAAACCTTCTAAAGAAGAAATTATTGAGATTTGGGATAACTTTAAGGGTGTACCTCAGGAACTTGATCTTCCCAGTGCTCCCAAGAAGTTCCTCAACTACTTTGTTGAAGATAATATGCCTCAGACAAAACTTCAGCGTGATCTTGAAGGCGGTATGGCTGTTTCAATCGGCAGACTCCGCGAAGATACACAGTACGATTATAAGTTTGTTTGTCTTTCCCACAATACACTCAGAGGTGCGGCAGGCGGTGCTGTTCTTCTTGCTGAGCTTCTTTGTGCTCAGGGTTATATGGACTGATTCTTAGGAGGAATCCACTGATATGAAAAACACAATTTTTACCGGTGCAGGCGTTGCAATTGTTACCCCATTTACTGATGATAATAAGGTTAATTTCGATGTTCTTGGTCAGATTATTGATGACCAGATCAAAAACCATACTGATGCTATCGTTATCTGCGGCACTACTGGTGAAGGCTCAACCCTCACACACGAGGAGCATGCAGCTGCCATTGATTTTGCGGTCAAGCATACAGCAAAGAGAATTCCCGTTATCGCAGGCACCGGCAGCAACGATACAGACTATGCCGTAAAACTTTCCAACGAAGCTGAAAAGAGCGGTGTTGACGGTCTTCTTATGGTTACTCCTTACTACAATAAGACTTCTCAGGCAGGTCTTATTCGTCAGTATGAATACATTAACGAAAGAGTAAGCACGCCTATTATTCTTTATAACGTACCCTCAAGAACGGGTATGACAATTAAACCGGAAACTTATTATGAGCTTTCAAAATTAAAGAATATTGTTGCTACTAAAGAAGCCAGCGGCGATATTTCTGCTGTTGCTCAGATTGCTGCGCTTTGCGGTGACAACCTTGACATCTATTCAGGTAATGACGATCAGGTTACAGCAATAATGTCTCTCGGCGGTAAAGGTGTTATCTCTGTTCTTTCGAACGTTGCCCCTAAGATTGCTCATGATATTCCCACACTTTATCTTAATGGCGATTATGAAGGCAGCAGAAAGCTTCAGCTTGAATGGTTGGATCTTTGTAATGACCTTTTTGTTGATGTCAATCCCATTCCTGTTAAGGAAGCTATGAATATGATTGGTTGGAACGTCGGCCATGTACGTATGCCGCTTGCACCTATGAGTGAGGCAGCAAGAGCTAAACTCAGAGCTACCCTTGACAGACACGGCTTAATTAAATAACTTGTGTTTAAATCAGCCGGTTCATTCACAGTGAGCCGGCTTTCAATTTAAAGAAAGGATGAGTTACTATGCTCAAAATACTTCTCAGCGGTTGTAACGGTGCAATGGGTAAAGTTATTACCAATTGTGTCACTGAACGTGATGACTGCGAAATCGTGGCAGGTCTCGACGTTAATACTGCTGAAAACGGTCATTATCCAATTTTCGGATCTGCTGATGACATAAATATAAAAGCGGATGTAATTATCGATTTTTCACACCCATCTGCGCTTTCCGGTGTTCTTAAATATGCTCTTTCCACTAAAACGCCTGCAGTTATTTCAACAACAGGTCTCAGCGAAGAGCAGATTAATTCGCTTCATCTCGCATCATCTCAGATACCGATTTTTTTCAGTGCAAATATGTCACTTGGCGTTTCGCTTGTAAGTGAACTTGTTAAGAAGGCTGCAAGTGTTCTGGGCACTAATTTTGACATAGAAATAGTAGAAGCACATCATAATAAAAAGATTGATGCTCCGAGCGGTACTGCTCTTATGCTTGCAGACAGTGTAAGTAAAGGTCTCGAATATCACCCTGTTTACGAATATAACAGACATGCCAAAAGAGAAAAAAGAGCCAAAAACGAAATAGGTATTCACGCAATCCGCGGTGGAACAATTGTAGGTGAACATGAGGTAATTTTTGCCGGTAATGATGAAATTATTACGATTTCTCACAGTGCCAGATCAAAATCAGTGTTCGCAACAGGATCTATTAATGCCGCTCTTTTCCTTAACGGTAAGGAACCGGGTATGTACTCTATGAAAGAGCTTGTTGCAGAAAGTTAAATCAATGATTAATAAACTGATTTCAATTTTATTTGTGTTAATTCTGAATATTACTGCCGTTTTAGGAATTCCGCTTTACGGCTATGAATCCAGAGAGCTGTTACAAGATTCTGATTTTTCTGACGGGTTTTCCGTTCTCAGTCAGAACACTCAAAATAACAGTTCTGTAAGAATTGGTGATTTTACATATAGTAATAATTCAGAAACTCCCTCTTGGATGATTGCGCAATGGAACAGCGGTCCTTGTCTATGGGAAAATAAGATCAATTCTGACAAATTCACAATAACAGATGGTAAAACTAAATTTGTAACTTATAATCCCGATGACAATTCAGTATCAATGCGCCTTAATGCCTCCGAAATTTATGGCGGTGATCCTGCCGGTGACTCATCGTGGCCACATTTATTGCTTGAGCAATCACCTATTGTCAATTACAATTCTTTGTCTGATAAAGACAAGTTATTTTATAACTGTGATGCAGATAGGATGATTGTATCGCTCGATATACGTCTTAAAGACTTTGTTGATACAAAGAATAGTGACGGAATTAATGCTGTTCAATACCTTGCATATTTCTATTTAACTGGTACGGATGGCAATAAATTCATCTGGTTCGGACTCGATTTATTCGATAGCAGAGGTCACAACGATACGTATTGGGCCCCTGACAGCATAGGCGGTCTTATGATTTACACGATATCAACGAAGGACACATACGGCAGCACATTACGTTCACTTTACAGATACGGCAAACCCTATGTAAATGATGATTGGGTGCATATTGAATTTGATCTTTCTCCATATATTTCCAAAGCTATTGAGGCAGCAAACACCTCAAATACTTTCGGTCATAATGTAGATAAATCTGATTTCTATATCAGCGGAACAAATATTGGATTTGAAATTCACGGGAATTATGATTGTACAATCGAAATAAAGGATTTTCAATTAACCTCATATAATAAGGAATAACCAAAAAGAGCAATGGTAGTTAACCTTTGCTCTTTTTTATGCTGTTGAAACGTTGATTCCGTGTTGTTCCAACCACCAATTTTCCAAAATAAATTGTTATCCTTATCACCGAAATATTGTCAAATTGAGCAGAGGTGTACCAAGTACCAACTCCTACCCTTCCGCTGCATCCATCAAAAGCTTATGCACAAATTGCAAAGTTGTACTTGGTATCTTTTACAAGATTTATTCCGCCAAGAAAACCTGCATTAGACACACCTGAAGCTGTTGAGGTTGTGTTGAGGAATTCTTGTTGTTTTTCATTAAGAGAACCTAAAAGAAGTTGATGGTTCGACCAGGTTAGCGAAAATAGACATTACAAACGCAATAATTGCGTCAATTGACTTTTTATAAATGACAACAGCTTATACTTAATAATTTTTCTCCGAATTTTTTCTATAATTCTGTAACATTTATCTTTTAAAGTCGATTATGATAATCCGAATATTCTGTTTATCAACGACTCTGTTATCTTGTCAATCTTATCAAAATTCATAGCGCCTATATAATATTTTTCAAGTTCATCATGAACGGATTTAGCTTTTTTCATTATATCAATTGCTTCATTTTCAAATTTATCCGATATTTTTTGATTAAACGATAATCGGTTTTTATAAACTGATAGCTTATCCTTATTAATAAACCGAGCAGCATTAATGTTTTTTGTTGCTATCGGCTTAAAATTCAAGCTGTCACATGATGAAACGTAACAGATGCGTTGTTCAGGAAGTATCAGATGAATCGGATTTGAAGAAGGTCTGAGCGGATTCAGGCAAAGTATTACGTCAGCTCCGTTAGCTCTTGCGATTTGACCCATTGTTTTCATAAGAAGAGATGAAATACATACAAACTCATCAGTTACGGAAATAATTTTATCGCACAGCTCACTTACCGTATTGATGAAAGTATATTTACCCTTTGGTGTAACAGCGTTTAAGAATATCCTTTTTTCTGCTCCCAAGTTATTTTTGCAAGATATACATTTTGTAATATTTCGCAGAGCATAATTCTCAATTTTTTTATAATCAGCGCATGCATTTATAATTTTCTCGTTGTCGTTTTGCGCTTTTGCTGCTGCCGAAAGATATTTACCGCTTTGTTTATGGACTGCTTTGTTGCAGTCGGTAAGCATCATTATATGCTCTCTTGAATCAAAGAGCATTTTATCGTTCCAACATTCACCAAGATTTACAATTATCTCTGATACGCCGGGATAGACAGGCTCCATAATGTGCGGTGACGTACCGTCACATATTGAAACCTTAATTTCGGGCAATATGACACCGTCCAGTGAATCCGGATCACTTGAGCAATACACAGCATGGTAAGTATAACCGAGTTCTTCGGCTTTCTTGCATATTTTTTTCATAATTCCGGATTTACCGGTACCCGGTCCGCCTTTGATTATATAGAGTTTCCATCCTTCGCGTGGTTCGTAAAGTTCATTGAAAATACAGAAAAAACCCTCGCCTGAATTTGCAGCAAGAAAATAGGATAAATTTTTATCAGCCATCAAATCATCCCCTGTGTTTTTTTATCAATTTATGCACTGAAAATATTAATGTGAAAATAATAACTAAAATCAAAAAACGGTTGCAACTTTTTTTTATTTAATATATTATTAAATAAAATGAGCAATAAATGCAGGAGGTAAAATTTATGTCAGATTTTAAATTTGGTGTATGTTTGAAATTCAGAGACCGCGAAAAGCTTATTATTGCCAAAGAATCCGGAGCGGATTATTATGAGCTTGGTTTTTGCGACCTTGCAAAAGGTACTGAAGATGAAGTAAAGTCGTTTATTGATTTTAATAAAAGCTGCGGACTTCCCTGCCCTGTTGCTAACGGTATGTTTCCCGGAGAAATTAAGCTTGTCGGTCCTGATGTAGACTATATGAAAATTGACGAATACCTCGATTTTGCTTCAGAAAGATTCAAGTCGATAGGAGGACAAACCGTTGTTTTCGGATCAGGTCCTGCAAGAAGATGCCCTGATGGTTGGAGCTATGATAAAGCAACCGATCAGCTTGTAACTCTGTGCGCAGAGCACATAGCTCCGTATATGCGCAAGCACTCTCTTGTTTGCGCAATCGAACCACTCAGAAGCAGTGAATGTAATGTTATCACAACGGCAAAACGCGGTTTTGAAATCTGTTGTCTTGCAAATGTCCCCGAGGTAAAGCTTCTTATTGACCTGTTCCATTTTGATACCGAAAATGAGGACAGAGATTCTATTGTCAACTACAAAGGCTGTCTTCAGCATATTCACATAGCAAGCGCCACAAACAACCGCTATTACCCCAAGCCGGATGACGGTACAGATTATAAGCAATTTTTTGATATTTTAAGAACGGCCGATTATTCAGTCGGAAGAATTTCGCTCGAAGGTGCTTGCGATGACTTTTCTGCTGACAGTAAAACAGCTTTTGAAATGCTGAAAAATATTTGAACAAGGTGATACTTTATGCAGTTATTTGAATCGGGAGAGATGTACCTCGAGACTATATTTGTTCTTTCAAAAACACTTAACTATGTTCGAAGTGTTGACATAGCAAACTACACAGGCTATTCAAAGCCAAGTGTAAGCCGTGCTGTTAATTTGCTAAAAGACAATGGCTATATCAGCATTGATTCTGACGGTCATATAAAACTTGAAGAAAGCGGGCTTTCTGTTGCATCAGGCATCTATGAACGTCATACCATACTTACCAAACTGCTCTGTAAGATGGGTGTAAGTGATGAAACCGCTTCGGCGGATGCCTGTAAAATGGAGCACGTAATCAGTATGGAAACATTTGAGAAAATTAAAGAATTCATTGAAAAGATATAAAAAAACCACAGTCAGCAATCTCTGTTGACTGTGGTTTTTTAACATACAGATAATTTATCTTTTCCTGCTCCAAAGACCGGGACTTGCCAGAGCAAGAAGCGGGAAAATTTCAAGGCGTCCAAGCAGCATATCTAAGCTGAGAATAATTTTAGAGAAATAACTGTATTCTCCGTAATTGCCCGCTGCACCGACCATACCGAAACCCGGACCGATATTGTTAAAACAAGCAGTTACGGCAGAAAAATTCGTTTCAATTGAATAGCCGTCCAACGATACTAAAACGAAACTGAGAAGAACAATTACACAGTACACAGCAAGGTAAGCATCAACACCGTTACAAACGGCTTCATCAACGAGCTTGCCGTCCATTCTTACAATATAAACTTTTCTCGGATGAAGCGTTTTGCCTATTGTTCTCCAAATGTTTTTACCGAGCAGGATGATACGCGAAACCTTAAGTCCGCCTCCGGTACTGCCGGCTGAAGCACCGATAAACATAAGAAGTAACAGTACAGCCTTTGAAAATGCAGGCCATTCATCAAAGTTAATTGTTGTATAGCCTGTCGTTGTCATAATACTGCTGACCTGAAATGCCGAGTGCCGTATTGCTTCGCCGATTGTGGAATACATATTTGAAACGTTAATCGAAATCGCAATAACAGAAATAACGGCAATCAGAATATATGCACGGAGTTCTTCATTTCTGAATACAGCCTTAAGCTGACGAAGAATCAAAAAGAAATAAACATTAAAGTTGATACCGAAAAGGAACATAAATACGGTAATAACATTTTGCAAATACGGTGAATGTGATGCGAGACTGTCGTTTTTTATTCCGAAACCGCCTGTACCTGCTGTACCGAAAGCCGTACAAAGGCTTTCAAAGAACGGCATATCACCAGCAACAAGCAGGATTACGCATATAGCAGTAAGAAGTATATATATACCGTACAGAATTAATGCCGTTTCTCTTATATGAGGTGTAAATTTACCAACGCTGGGTCCGGGACTTTCAGCGCGCATAAGGTAGATTCCGGAACCGGAGCCTTTTTTTGTTTGAGGTATAACAGCGAGTATGAAAACGAGCATACCCATTCCGCCGAGCCAATGGCTGAAGCTGCGCCAATAAAGATTACAACGTGAAAGTGATTCAACATCGCTTAAAATCGAAGCACCGGTTGTTGTGAAACCCGAAATTATTTCAAAAAGAGCGTCAATATAATTCGGTATTTCTCCGCTCCAGAAAAAAGGCAAAGCACCAAAAAGAGAAATAGATATCCACGAAAGACCCGTTGCGGCAACACCTTCTTGTGCATATACTGATGATTTGTAATTCTTGGTTGTAAAAAACATAACAAGACCAATTGCCATCATCAGCAGAGCCGTTATCAAATATGCACATACATTTTTGATTTCTTGGTCATATATAGCGATACCTGCAGGCGGTATCATAAATGCTGATGTAATCAGAATCGCAAGTGAAACAATGCGAAAAACAAATTTTACATTCATTTTTGAATCAAACCGTCCTCAGG
This sequence comes from Acutalibacteraceae bacterium, assembly GCA_045536955.1. Lineage (GTDB taxonomy): Bacteria > Bacillota > Clostridia > Oscillospirales > Acutalibacteraceae > UBA8612. The sequence goes on along the minus strand of JAZSOM010000025.1, from coordinate 187,498 downwards.
CAAAAATGTCGTTAAACTGTAAAATCGGTGCTTCGCGGTTTGTTATAACTATTACCGTATCGCCGATTTCAAATGTAGAATTACCGTCAGGAACTATGTTGGTACCCTGATGGGTTATGCAGGCAATAAGCACTTTGCTCTTTAACTGAACCCTTTTAAGCGGTACACCGACATAACGTGAACGTTCGTTCATAACAAACTCAAGAGCTTCGATTCTTCCGTTGGCGATTTTGTGAAGTGTAATCGCAGCACCCGCCTGGTTATCCATAGCGCGAACATATTGAACGACGTTTGCGCTGCTAAGCTCTTTCGGGCTCACTATTCCGCCAACGTCAAGATTTTCGAGGATACCTGTTGTTTCCATACGATTTACTTTAGTGACGATATTGGCAACACCGCGTGTTTTACCGTAAAGTGACGAAATAACGTTTTGTTCGTCAAGACCTGTTAGCGTAACCAACGCATCCATTTCAGATATACCTTCACTTTCAAGCACATCCTGAGAAGAACCGTCAGCAAGTACAATTGAAGCTGAAGGAACAATCTGAGCAAGATGTTCACATCTTTCGGGATTATTCTCAATTATTTTGACATATACACCGGCATCTGCAAGATGTTTTGCAAGATAGTAGCAAACTCTGCCGCCGCCTATGAGCATGGCATATTTGATTCGCTTCTGAGTTATGCCTACTTTTTTAAGAATATGCGACAAAATCGCAACCGGAGCGGTAACATAGATATGATCGCCTGCGTTGAAAACAGTATCAGCAGTAGGAATAAAAGCTTCGCCGTTACGAATAACAGCACATACAAGAACTTTTTTACCACCCAATGTGTAATGAAGTCTGCTAAGTTTTACACCGTTAAGAACAGAATCTTCTTCGATTTTAAGCTCAACTATTTCAACTCTGCCCTTTGCAAAAGTCTCACGACGAAGGAAGCCGGGAAGCTGTAAAAGACGATAGATTTCCTTAGCTGCGTCTTTTTCCGGATTGATTATAAGAGAAAGTCCGAAATCTTCACGCATTTTATAAAGCTGCTCTGTATATTCCGGATTTCTGACACGTGCAATTGTATGAAGAGTAGGGTTAAGCTTTCTTGCTGTAAGACAGCAGAGAAGGTTAGTTTCATCAGCACTTGTTGCTGCAATAAGCACATCTGTGCTTTCGACACCTGCCTCGCGCAGGGTTTCCATGGTTGCACAGTTTCCTACAACAGTCATAACATCCAGGTCAAGTCCATGCTCCTGAAGTACATTAGCTTTTGTGTCTATGGCAACGATGTCGTGACCTTCCTGGGTTAAAAGACGTATTATGGCAAGACCAACCTTACCGTCACCGGCTACAATGATTTTCATTTACCTTTTCCTTTCAAAAATCAAAGAAATAAAGCATTTATGTATTATATACCAAAAAATTCCGGTTGTACAGTAAAAATTGTTTTTTCGTTAATATTGACAAGAATATTTAACTTTTGATAAAAAATAGCTAAAAATTTGGTTATCTCAATTTGAAATATCTAAATAAATATTTCAAAATATATTGAAAATGCAGCATTTTAGTGATATAATTATTCAGTTGTTTGAGGTGATTATACCAAAATCAAACGCTTGTCAATTTCTTTATAATAAGGAGTGTCAATTATGAGCCGTATGATCGGTACAGTATCCCGTGGTGTCAGAGCCCCTATTATCAGACAGGGTGACGATATTGTTAAAATCGTTACCGATTCTGTACTTGAAGCTTCTGCAGACGCCGGATTTGAGTTTTACGATCGTGATATTGTAGCAATGACTGAGGCTGTTGTTGCACGTGCACAGGGCAACTACGCAACAGTTGATGATATAGCAGAAGATATTAAGGCTAAGTTCGGCGGTGACACCGTCGGTGTAATTTTCCCGATACTCAGCCGTAACCGTTTTGCAGTCTGCCTTCGAGGTATCGCAAAGGGTGTTAAAAAGGTTGTACTCATGCTCTCCTACCCTTCTGATGAAGTAGGCAACCATCTTGTCAGCATTGATGCTCTTGATGAAAAAGGTGTAGATCCTTATAAAGACGTTCTCTCACTTGAAAAATACAGAGAGCTTTTCGGTTACGAAAAGCACAGATTTACCGGTGTTGACTACGTTGAGTATTACGAAAGCCTTATCCGTGACTGCGGTGCTGACGTTGAGATTATATTCGGCAATAACCCGAAAGCTGTTCTTGACTATACCAAAAACGTACTTTGCTGTGATATACACACACGCGCTCGTACAAAGCGTCTTCTCAAGGCTGCGGGCGGTGAAATCATTCTTGGTCTTGACGATATCCTCACAGCTCCCGTCAACGGCAGCGGCTACAATGCGGAATACGGTCTTCTCGGCTCAAACAAGGCTACCGAGAATCAGGTAAAGCTTTTCCCGCGTGACTGTCAGCCTGTTGTTAATGCTATTCAAAAAAATCTCTTTGAAGCAACCGGCAAAAAGATTGAGGTTATGGTTTACGGCGATGGTGCGTTCAAGGATCCTGTCGGCAAAATCTGGGAGCTTGCAGATCCTGTTGTTTCACCTGCTTACACTTCAGGTCTTGAAGGTACACCTAATGAGCTTAAACTCAAGTATCTTGCTGATAACGATTTTTCCGATCTTTCAGGTGATGAGCTTAAGGAAGCTATAAAAACCAAAATCCAGGAAAAAGACGGCAACCTTGTCGGTCAGATGATTTCCGAGGGTACAACACCTCGTCAGCTCACCGACCTTATCGGTTCTCTTTGTGATCTTACCTCCGGCTCCGGTGATAAGGGTACACCGATTGTATTTATTCAGGGTTATTTTGATAATTACACAACCGAATAATTGACTTATTGCTTCGGCTATGGTATATTATCATAGCCGAACAGATAAGCCGGTGTGGCGAAATCGGCAGACGCAAGGGACTTAAAATCCCTCGGTGGCAACACCGTACCGGTTCAAGTCCGGTCACCGGCACCATATTGAGTATTCATAAGGGATTTTACCTGTGAATACTCATTTTTTTTATTTAACTTTGAGTTCTTATTCCTACCAAAATTCGACACGTCACTGCTTTATCATCTAAAAAGGCTCCCATTTATGTTTTAACACAAATGGGAGCTTGCTTGTTTAGTTATTAACGGAGGTCTCTCTTATTAAATTTAATCAATCCGAGCGATAAAAATCCGATAATTCCTGCAATCGGAGGAATTGTGTGGTAAAGAACATCTTCAGATGAATATGAATTTCCTGAACCGATATAAGCTGATGCAGTACCAACATTTATCTTATCAATAAATTCAAGAACAGAAATCAGGGTTTCATTAGCATTCATCGGTGAGACAACAGATAATGCCACCTGGACAATACTGCCGGCCATAACAAGTCCTAAAGATACAGCAACATACAAAACAATTGCTATACCCGCATTTTTCATATTTGCGCAAAGCCATGACAGAAGCGCAGAAATGAACAGCAGATTGAGCAATTCAAATAAGAGTGACACAATAAAATAAAGAAAATCATCAAAGGTGAATGCTGCTGACTGATAATCGAAAAAAATCAGACTGACACCAAGTGTCAGAAAAGCGTGGAAAAACATAACACCAACATAAAATACCGAACACGTTGCAAATAGTGAGACAAATATTGAACTGCGACTTTTTCCTGCAATAATTTTATTGCGTATTGTTCCGTATGAAAAATCTTTACATAACACAATTGCAAGAAGTACGGGTGCTATCAATCCGAAATTATTACCAATTGAGAATGAACCAAAAAACTGCGTCTTTGCTGAAAATAAACCGCTTAGCATTTCCATCGCCATATCCGAATCATCAATAGTTTCGCCGGAAAAAGAGAAAATCAAAACATAGAGAATCGGTGTTACCACAGCAAAAACAACAGCAAGTATACCCATAATAATAAGGAGTTTGTCCTTAAAAACGCGTCTTAAATCCGCTTTAAGCAAGCCTAACACTACCTTGCACCCCCTATCACCGAAAGATAATAATCTTCAAAGCTTATATCGTTGCAGTTGATGCTAAGAATTTTAATTCCTTTTTCTATAACTGCAGAAAGCAAAATGTTCAGATCAATTTCTCCCATAATTTTAATGCCGTCAACAGTGTATTCGACAGTGTTATTAAACACTTCGCTTATAGTTTGTGCAAGTGCTTTTTTATCATCTGCAACTATTACGGTCGATTTAGTGCATTCGCTGTGAAGCTGCTCCGCGGTTATCTCTTTAATAATTTTGCCATGAGAAATAATTCCGTATTTTGTTGCAACAAGCGAAAGCTCATTTAGTATATGAGAAGAAATAAGGAACGTTATTCCTCGCTCTCGATTAAGTTTTAAAATGAGTTCACGGATGCTTACAATACCGGCAGGATCAAGACCGTTCATAGGTTCGTCAAGTATCAAAAACTCTGGGTCACCGAGAAGGGCCATTGCAATACCAAGGCGCTGTCGCATACCGAGCGAAAAATTGCCGGCATGCTTTTTATCTTCATAAAGTTCTCCAAGCCCTACGCATTCAAGCGCGTTTCTTATTTTTTCATCACTGTCAATACCCAGAATGCGGCACTGGGTTTTCAGGTTATCGTAAGCTGACATATTCAGATAGATAGAAGGATTTTCAACAATTGCCCCAATTCTGCTTCTAGCGTGCTGAATTTGTTTTGATTTGTTACTGATTCCAAATAGCTCAAATTCGCCGGAAAATGGTGAAATAAGACCTGTAATCAATCGAATAACGGTTGTTTTACCTGAACCGTTTTCGCCAACAAAGCCATAAATATCGCCGCGATCAATGCTCATACATACACCGTTTACGGCAAAATGCTTTTTATACTTTTTTGAAAGGTTATTAACTTTAAGGACACTGCCCATAAATTTCCCTCCTTTGCGGTTTAGTTTACTTAAAGTATTTATTTTTGTCAATAACTAACTGAAAAAAACGGAGAGAATATTGGTTTAGTAAAATAAAAGCCGCAGGAATCCTGCGGCTTTTGATTGTGATTTACTTGGATTTACGTGCTTCAATTTCTGCAACCAATTCTCTCTGGCGCTTTTCTGTAATTTTGTAGAAGAACATCGGAACAGCACAGGCAAACATACTGATAACACCGGAAAGGATAAGTACAGCCCAAAGTGCATCAGCGTTACCAACTGTGTAAGTTTTTGTATCAATATCACCGATATGAAGAGAAATGATACCGATGAATGCACCGACAGCCATACCGATTTTATTGATAAGAGTCTGCATTGCAAAGCAGATACCTTCGCCTCTCTCGCCTGTTTTCCACTCAAGGTAGTCAACGGTATCACCAATCATTGCATAAGTAATAATGTTGTTGACACCCTGGGGAATACCGAGAAGAACAAGACCGATAGCGCAGACAACTTTCTGCCAGGTCTCTTCATAACCTACAAAGAACATAGCCGCCATGACAAGACCGCCAAACAAATGAACTACAATATAGCTCCATTTCTTTGTGAATTTCTTAGTCATCCAGGGAACAAGAATTGAGGCAATCAGACCTCCTGGTACAACAAGAATTGTAATTGTACTAAACAAGCCTTCGTCCTTAAGAATGTACTTTGCAAAATACATACCGCCGGTGTATGAATATACCATTCTTGCACCACCAAGAACACCTGAAAGAACAATAAGAAGAAGTTGCTTATTCTTGAAGAGAAGCTTTATGTTATGGCCGAATGAAGGCGGAGTTGTATCAGAAGTGAAACGTTCTTTAGTGTTTTTAAAGCCGTAGAAGAACATCGGAACTGCAAGAGCAACAAGAACAACAGCAGCAATGAAATATATCCACCTAAGCTTTTCTGCATTCATCATCTCAGAACCTGCTTTAACGGTCTTTATAAATGTGGCAGCTGCTGAATCTGCATCGGGATATGCGCCTGAATTAACCATCTCAAATATCGCCTTGGCTTTATCAATCTTGATTGACTCAATATCCGCATCGGTGTACTTGTATTGTTTAGTCAACTCACCGGAAATGATCGGAAGGAAAACGGTAACAACACCTGCACCGACTGTACAAGCCATTCTTGCAACGGTAAGAATGTTACCTCTGACCGTTGTGTCGTTTGTAAGGCAGGTTGAAAGGCCCCAATAAGGAACGTCAGCTATTGTGTAAAGAACGCTCCACATAACGTAAATTACAGCAATTGTTGCAAATGTCTGAACAGCTTTTGTTCCTTCAATAACATCTTCTGCTTTGAAAATGGGAAGGAAACAAAGAATTGTGCTGACAGCAATCGGAATTGCCATCCACTTAAGAAAAGGACGGCATTTGCCCCACTTGGTACGTGTTTTATCAACTACGCTGCCCATAATCGGATCGTTGAAAGCATCAAATACTCGTGCGGCAAGCATAAGAATAGCAACAGCGATAGTACCCTCGATATTGCCGACCGTTACACCGTCTGCACCAAAAAGAAGAGCATCTGTCATAAACAGAGTGATAAATGAACCGACCATCGTACATATAAAGTTCTGTCCGATACCGGTTATACTGTACGCAATAGCCTCTTTCGGCTGAACGCCCTGACCGGGAGTAGTGCCGAACAGATTATGCAAAAAAGACTTTTTTTCCATAATTACCTCCGATGTTTTTAATTCACATTATGCTATTATAACATAAATACGGAATAAAACAAGTAAAAAATCAAAATCAATATATAGTGTCAAGAATTTCTATAACGTGAGCAACTGCACCTTCATCATTTGAGCGCACTACCTGCCCCGCCACCGCAAGAGCCTCCTCGCTACCGTTACACGGCACAAAGCCGCATTCAGCCGCAACAAGCATCTCAATATCGTTATAACCGTCGCCTACTGCATATACACGGTTATGAGGAATTGAGAGTGCGTCAGCCAGCTTCAAAAGACCTGTACCTTTATCAACACCTGAATTCATAACTTCGATATACCTGCCTGTTGTGGGTAGAAAATGAACCTCGGGATGTTCGGCAGAAAGAAAATTCTGTATCTGCTTAGACTCTTCAGGTGAAAAAATCATAATTTTAGCCCAAGGCGCTTCAGCCTCAGAAGGATCGGTCACTTCGGTAAAGCTTATACCTTGCGAAGTGAAATGACGTGTAGATGTCGGGCAATTATTGATTACATACGAATCAAAAAAAGAATACATTTCTATTGAAGCAGAAGGAAAGTGCTTGTAAACGTCTCGCAATGCATTGAAAATGCTTTCACCAACACTGTCTGCAAAAGCGATACATTTCTTCTCATAATCATAGGCAACTGCACCGTTAGCCAATAAAACCGGTGCATTTATGTATGAAGAATCATACGCGTGAAAGCCTTGATACGTCCTGCCTGTTGAAACGGTAAATCTGCCTCCGTTCGCGATAAAATAAGCTATCTTATCGCGAACTTCAGCCGTAATTATTCCTTCATTGTTATACAATGTGCCATCATAATCGCTGGCAATAAGGACATTTTCAAATTTCATATCATTCAACGCTTTCCTCTGTTATAGGAAGGATTGAAAAACGGAATTTAAGTCCGTTCTTTGCGCTAAATCGATAGGGCTTAAGAGTGTCTTCACCGCAGCTTGCCGTACCTGCACCGCGGATGAATCCGTCAATCGAAATAACGGTTGTATCCTCATCGCGAAGATCTTCCTGATGCTTTGCACTATGAAGCAGATTCTGCGTATAGTGATGCGCGCTGAAGTTGAAATTGCCCTTGCTGTTACAGAAAAGAAGTCCGTCTCCATCTGCATCGACAATCTTCATCCAACGTGTCTCTCCTCTGTTGCCGTTATCCTGCGGATAAATATACGGCTCATGCATTTCATCAACTGTTGTTGAATAGATGCCGATTCTTGATTGTGCTTTAAAATCGGGAAGATTTTCATACTCACCAAGTCCGAAATATTCAATATTTTCAAACTCATGAGGCATTTCAAGCATAACACCGAATCTTGGGAGATCATCCTCGATGAAGAATCTGCATGGCTCAAGCTCTGCTTTAACTTTAACTGTGCCGTTACCCTTGATTGTATACTCAATTTCAGCCTTGAACAGCTTTTTGTTACCGTTCATAAGATAGAAGCTCGTTTCAACTTCAACCTCATTGAACTCAAGGCTGTATTTTATATCTTCAAGCTTGCACTCATACTTATCATAGCCGTTAGCAAGCCATTTCTTGCCGATACAAGGTGCATCGTTATCAGTAATTGCACGGAATATATTGGGCATAAAAGTTCTGGGACCGACAGGATTTGATTTGAACATCTTTTTGCCGTTGATTTCGTAATTAACAAAATCACCCGTTGCAAAATCAAACTCCGCAACACCTTTACTGAAGCTGACAACAAGCTTGCTGCCTTCATCCTTAACAGAAATATCCGTGCAGTTTTTGCGCATAAACTTGGTGTAAACCTCGTTAAGCGCAATCTGCTCACCGGCTATATATTCATTACCATCATAATAGTCAAAGTTTATATGGTATTCGAAGTCCTGATTGATTTTAGGAAGGTTGAGTCTGAAAACACGCTCGGATTTCGGAGCAATATCAGGATTGAGTTCACCACCCTTGATAACAACGCCGTTTTTGAAAACACTCCATTTGATTGTAATATAGCCGGAAGACCTGAAACGGTTAGTATTAAGGAAGGCGAAACTGTTGGCACGTGTATGCCTTGCTCTTATAGGACGGTAAACATTCTGCATCTGACGCGCACCAGTATGAGGTGTACGGTCAGGATACATAAGACCGTCAACACAGAAATTGTTATCGTGTTTGCGTTCTCCGTGGTCACCGCCGTATGTATACTTGTTCGGACCATCCTCGTGATATACAGCGTGATCAGCCCATTCCCAGATACAGCCGCCCATAAGATTATCGTAAGCATAGAACAGCTTCCAGTAATCTTCAAGAGAGCCGGGACCAACGCCCATAGCGTGGCTGTATTCACAAAGGAAAAACGGCTTCTGGCGATAAAGTTTGCCTCTTGTGCCTTCTGCAACTTTTTGCACGTCTGCGTTGTGTGTATACATTTCGGAAACAACGTCATAACCGAGTCTTGGTGAGCGACAGGCGCCTTCGTAATGTACAGGAATTTCCGGTGCTGCCTTATGAAGCACGTCATAACACGCATCGTGACACTTTATACCACCGGCTTCATTACCAAGAGACCACATTGTAACGCAGGGGTGGTTACGATCGCGGTAATACATTCTCATTACACGGTCGATATATCTCGGTGCCCACTTGAGATCGTTACTGATAAGATTAATCTTGTTGTGAGGAGGACATCCACAACCGTGTGTTTCTATATCTGCCTCATCAACTACGTAAAAACCGATTTGATCTGCAAGCATAAGAAGATGAGGATCGGGCGGATAGTGAGAAGTACGAATTGCGTTGACATTCATCTTTTTCATAAGGCGAAGATCTTTTTCAATATCGGCAAAGGTCATAACATAGCCGGTCTTCGGGTTGGTATCGTGATGGTTAACACCCTTGAATTTAATTTTTTCGCCATTGAAATAGAATATATTTTTATTGATTTTTACGTTTTTAAAGCCAATATATGAGCGGATAGTCTCAACAGCTTTTCCGTCTTTTTTGAGCGTAATATATACGGTGTAGAGAGTTGGAATTTCCGGATTCCACTCTATAACGTTGAGATTATTGAAAGACAGAGGAACGTTAGCAGCGGCCTCAGCACTAAATAACGGGTTATCTTCCGTGTCAACGGCACAAATCTCAACAGTATATCCGCTAGGGTCGCCAAGAACAGAAACATCTGCACTTACATTATATCCCTTAACACCCTTTGTAGTTTTAAGGAAATAGTCGTTAATATACGTCTGCGGAAGCTCATAAAGAAGAACGTCGCGGAAAATACCGTTTTCACGGAACATATCCTGACATTCAAGGAACGTGCCGTTACTCCACTTATGAACAACAGCAATAAGCTCATTATCACCTTCTGTAACAAAGGAAGTGATGTCAAATTCAGCTGTATTGTGGGCACCTTCGCTGTAACCGACAAACTTGCCGTTAAGATAAAGGTCAATACAAGGGATTACACCAAGGAAATTAATGAGGTATACCTTGCTTGTGTCATTTACAGTAAAAGTCTTACGATAAATACCGGCAGACATATCGTCGGGAAGGAACGGCGGTTTTGTTTCGATTTCATAGGGACAGTTAAGATAAACCGGGGGCTCATAGCCTGTTCTCTGCCAGGTTGAAGGTACGTTAATCTTATCAAAATCAACCTTAGATGAATCAAAATCATAAGGTACATCAGCAAGATGGGCAAAATATTTAAATTCCCACTCGCCGGAAAGAATTGTGACAAGATCGCTTGAGTATCGCTCCTTGTCGATAGTTGTTGACTCAAGAACAGCTTTATCGGTGTAGGGAATAAAATATGCCCTACCCTCGCGTTTGCCGAGCTCCATTGTCTCAAAGTCACGGTAGTTGGTTCTGTTTAATGTGTACTTCATTGACATTTCACCTCACAAAAAAATAAGGATGTTGAATTACAACATCCTTATTTTACCATATTGAATTGCCAATATCAACCTGATATTATATCGATTTTGTGAATTTTACGTAAAAGACACCTGTTTTAAGCAAGCGAACCTGTGCGATTATACCTTTTCGCGTATTTTCTTCCTGACATATCGGAAAATGATGTAAGTAACACACACAGCCACAAAAACAAGAATATATACAAGATATTTCATACCCTCAGGTGTGAGGTTGGCAGATGAATCGGAATTACCCAATTCTCCGTCACCGAAGAAGAAGTCATAATTACCGCCGCCGTCAACGACGTTATGATTTTTAACGTCATCCCAAAGAGAGCTCATAAGTTCAAGTGTTTCGGGAGAGAGATTCAAATAGCTCTGTGTTTTGAACTTACCATCATCGGGATAAAGAATTTCATTCTGATAATAAGTATATTCGGGGTTTGTATAAACGCCGGTGTGCGGACTTGCGTAACAGATATATTCTGCATTTGCAAGTGCAACCTCAGGATCGAGCAAAAAATTAATATACAGCTCAGCAGCAAGTTTATTCTTTGCACCTTTAAGCACACAGACTGCATCTACAAAGTAATTTGTACCTTCTTTTGGATATACAAACTCGAGGTCAGGATTATTAGCCTTCATCGAGAGAAAATCACCTGCATAGTAAACGCCTAGAGCCGCTTCGCCAGATTCCATTTTCAAGAAAATCTCATCATTAACATAGGTTGGGGAAACATGCTTTTGTTCCTTTAACAGTTCTGCAGCAAGTTCCCATGAAATTTCCGATTCAGTGTTATAATCCATACCGAGAATATTTTGCGCAACACCAAATGCATCACGCGGATTATTGAACATAAGAATCTGTCCGTTATACTGCTTATCCCAAAGTACCGACCAACTATCCGGATTACCGTCAACCATTGCTGAATTATAAATTAATCCAACCATACCAACAGTATAAGGAACCGAATACTCATTTTTGGGATCATAAGTCGGATTAAGATATTTATCGGGAATGTACTTTTCAAAATTGGGTATATTACTGAAATCCAATTTTTCAAGCATTCCTTCACTAATCATACGCTGCACCATATAGTCCGAAGGAATTATTACATCGTAAGAAACACCGCCGCTTTTGAGTTTTGAATACATAGATTCGTTGTTATCAAATGTGTCATAAACAACTTTTATGCCGTATTTTTCTTCAAAAGCGCTGTTTACATCAAGTGAACCGTCGGCACCGTCAGAAATATATTCGCCCCAATTATAAACATAGAGAGTGGTACCTCTGAGAGCGTTAATTTCGCTGTCGGTCGCAGCCGATACGCTGAAAACCGAAAAGGCTATTATTACCAACGCGATTAAAATCGCAACAGATTTCTTCAAAAAAACACCACCTTACGGTAAATCATTTTTTCTTCTTAACTTTATCCTCACTTTTGGCCTGAGCAACATTATAGAGAATAAGCAAAATAAGAATACTTACAAGAATAATGGTAGAAAGAGCATACATACTTGGATTGACTCGTTTTTTTGTCATTGAAAATATAGCAATCGGAAGCGTTCGGAAACCGGCACCGCTTGTGAAATAGCTGATTATAAAATCATCAAGAGAAAGCGTAAAAGCCATAATCATACCGGTAAGGATACCGGGCATAATCGAAGGCAGAACAACTTTGAAAAAAGCTGCCGCCGGTTTACATCCAAGGTCTTGTGCGGCTTCAGAAAGATTACGGTCCGTCTGTCTGAGTTTCGGAAGCACGTTGAGAATTACATACGGCAAACTGAAAGTTACATGAGCAACAAGTAACGTACCGAAGCCGAAAATTGAATTCATATTAGAAATCTTAACAAGTGCATAATAAAGAGCAGATTCTTTTCCGAAAACGAAATAAACAAAATCCAAAAAAGACGTATTATCGACAAAATTTTGTTCCGCAAAAACGATAATATCTTCCAATAGTTTGATTGCTGAATCTGCAAAAATATTCAAAACCGGAATAATGATAAACTTTCCTGCGAAAACGAACAGTAACATCATTGATATTCCCGTTACAATTTCAGGATTCATCATCGGAATATTGGTTACAGCCATTACACCGGAACGCACAGGACCTTTTTTGAATCGTTCAATACCAACCGCAGCAGCAGTGCCGAGCACGGTAGCAACCAGAGATGAGCAAACCGCAAGAAGCACTGTATTTGACAAAGCTTTAAGAGTTTCTTTATCCTGAAAAGCGGTTATATACCATTGAAAAGAAAAACCTGAAAAAACGCTGGTGCTGCTTGTTGAATTGAAAGAAAAGAGAATAAGTATAAAAATCGGTGCATAAAGGAAAGCGAAAACAAGAAAAATATAAAATTTTGAAGCTAATTTCATATCGCCATCTCCTCATCACCGGTAAAGCGATTCATAACCGCCATAGAAATAAGGATAAGTATCATCAGAACAAAAGAAATTGCCGCACCAAGATTATAGTTGTAAGATTGCTGAAACTGTCGCTCAATAACATCACCGATCAGGTCAAATGATCCGCCACCGAGCTTCTGTGAAATGTAAAACGTGCTGACTGAAGGCACGAAAACCATAGTAATACCGGATATGACGCCCGGCATACTCATCGGAATAATACAGCGCCTTACACAAGTAAGACGGTTACCGCCAAGATCCTGGCAAGCTTCAATTATGCTGTAATCAAGCTTTGCCATAACTGAATATATAGGCGTAATCATAAAGGGCAAAAAATTATATACCATACCCAAAATTACGGCACCTTCGGTGTCTATCATATGAATAGGGCCTATATTCAGCTTTGCAAGCAAAGAATTGATTACACCCGTATCCTGCATCATAACCATCATTGAATACGTTCTGATAAGAAAGCTCATCCACATAGGAAGCATTGTAAGAACAACAAGTGTACGCTGAACTTTCTCGGTTTTCTGCGAGATAAAATACGCGAGCGGGAATGCAATAATCAGGCAAATAATCGTTGCAACAATGCCGAACCATATCGAACGAAGAAAAGTAGTTGTATACTTTCCAAGCTCAAATATATTATCGAGCGAAAATGCTTCGCTTGAATCGGTAAAAGCATAATATGCAACAAAAATGAGCGGCGCAATGACGAAAAGAGCAGACCAGACAATATAAGGAGAAGCTACGAGCTTCGCTTTAAGTGAACGCTTGCTCATTCCTCCTCCACCTCCTCAGGGTCAGACAGTTCATCAAATTCCTCGCTGAAAGAGCTGTAATCGCCATAAAGACCAGAGTATTCACTCTTTTTCATTATGTGTATTGCATCAGGCTCAATGAAAAGCCCGATCTTTTTACCGACTTCATGATAGTCAGTAGACTGAATCATCCACTTAAATCCGCCTATATCGACAATAGTTTCAAAATGAACGCCTTTAAAAGTTACGGAAGTGACAATACCTTTCAGCATGCCCTTATCGACTTCTACAACGTCAACATCTTCGGGGCGTACAACAACGTCAACTTTTTCGTTAGGAGCAAAGCCTTTATCAAGACATTCAAACCTGTGACCGGAAAAATCAACCTGGAAGTCCTCACGCATAACACCGTCAAGAATATTACTCTCACCGATAAAGTCGGCAACAAAAGCATTTTTAGGCTCATTATAGATGTCCAACGGGGTGCCGATCTGCTGAATAACACCGTTATTCATAACAACGACGGTGTCTGACATCGAAAGCGCTTCTTCCTGGTCGTGAGTAACATAGATAAATGTTATTCCCATTTGCTGTTGAATGTTCTTAAGCTCATTCTGCATATCTTTACGGAGTTTGAGGTCAAGAGCACCAAGCGGTTCATCAAGCAGAAGAACACGTGGCTTATTGGCAAGAGCACGCGCAATAGCAACACGCTGTTGCTGGCCGCCGGAAAGAGAATGTATATTACGCTTTTCAAAGCCTTTGAGGTTAACAAGTTTAAGCATAGCAGAAACGGTTTCTGCTATTTCGCTTTTTGATGCTTTCTTGAGTCTGAGACCGAAAGCAATATTCTCATAAACGTTAAGATGCGGAAAAAGTGCATAACGCTGAAAAATGGTGTTAACCTGCCTCTTATGAGGAGGAACATCATTTATTCGTATATTATCAAAAATAACATCACCGCTATCGGGTTCGATAAAGCCTGCGATTACACGCAGAGTAGTAGTTTTACCGCAACCTGAGGGACCGAGAAAAGTAATAAATTCTTTATCACGGATATAAAGGCTCAGATCTTTGAGTATAGGCTCACCGTCAAAAGAAACGGAAATGTTTTTAAGGTCGATAATGATGTTGTTTTCCAATTATGCAACCCCTCTCTAAAATATATAATATATCGATTACAAATATAGAGCTAATTTCTTTAATTGTCAACAATTTTTTTATTTTTTTTGACGAATTTCAGCCTATATCTCAAACAGATTTTAACAATGCTTTAAATATCTCTGTTTTGCTCATTTTTACTCGCTAATACTCATTTTTTGTAAAATTAAAAAAAATCCGGTTACAACAAAAATGTAACCGGAATTAGTTTTAACTTCAGCGAACTTTGCCGCCTTTCATCTTAATAAGCTCGCGGTAGCTGATAAGTTCAACACCATGCTCTTTGAGATACTGGTGAACATAAGGATCCTTCATAAGCTCATATTCCCATACTCTGTCCTGCCATCTTGCTGTGATACCCTTGAGTTCATCAGACTCGACAGAAGGATGAACGAAAGTCTCTGTTACGCCATCCTCGGGTATATCGGTCCAGATTTTGAGAATTGTATCTCTGTATACCTCGTAGCTGACACGCATATCATCGTTCCAATCAGGGAAAAGAAGGTAATCGGGAATAACAACGTTATACTTTTTACCCCATTTTTTGGAAAGAAGAGTTATACCTGCATACAGGAAATAAGGCGTTCCCTTGGGACAGATACGTTTATCGTGCTTGGTGTAAAGACGGTATGCATATCCGTATTCACCGCAAACACGCAGAGTCATTTTAGCAAGACCGAGACGGCCGGTATAATGACCGTAAAGCGAACCCATATGGTTATCTGTATGAGAAGGCTTCATACCCATTTTGTGAGCAAGGTCAATCTGAGCGCGGATTTCTTTTTCGAGATCTTCATAAGAAGCGTTCTTTTCTACCTGATCACTCTCATGCCACATAAAGCCTTCTTCATCAATAAGAGTCTTACCGTCGGTAAGCGGTTTCCAGCGATATTTTCCCCACTCACTTGTCATTGTAAGATGAATACCGATTGCATACTCAGGATGATCGATAGAAAATTTAACAGCTTCTTCAGCTGCGGGACAAGGCATCATAATTGTTGATGATTTAAGCCAGCCACCTTCAAAAAGCTCATTAACAGCCGTGTTAGCCGCTTTACACATTCCATAGTCATCGGCATTGACAATAAGATATTTAGCCATAATTATTCCCTTTCATATTTACATTGAGATACAGATAAATGATAACACATCGAGAAAAATATTCAATACTCAAAATGAATAAATACTATGAATATTTTTGGTTGATTGTACTAAATGGTAAATAACCAAAAAAGACAGGTCGTTGCCTGTCGTTTTGTCTATGGGCTACAAAAAAGATATTTTCGGCAGTTTTGCGTATGACTTCGAACTCTTACATAGTAATAGGATTTAAAAGATGGCTACTTAATGAATCTTCATATCGAATGCTATTACTTCTTGCGCTTTCTACAGATAGGGCAATTAGTTCCATTTGATCTATCATTCACTTTGGCTTGCCATTCATGACCTTCTTCGCACATCCACCAAACCTTTTTATTTGAGCCTGGTGCAATCATGTTAGGTTTTAAATCTGCATTTTTTGTAGGATGCCATTCTCTTGCCAGCTTGGGATTTTTGGTTGCTAAATCATTGTATCCAGGAAGGATTTTTTTGTTAGCGCATATCGGACATCCTCTGCCGTCTGTTCGGTTCGATATCGAAGCCTCCCATTCATGGCCTTTCTCACACATCCACCAAGCCTTTTTGCTAGATCTAGATGCAACCATATTGGGATTTAATTCACCGTTTTTAGTTGGATGCCATTCTTTTGCAACTAGTGGATATTTTGTTTCTAAATCATTATACCCCGAGAGTATTTGTTGGTTAGCACACACTGGGCAACCATTGCCTTGTACTCTCCAGTTAACACCAGCTTGCCATTCGTGACCTTTTTCACAAATCCACCACACTCTTTTACCTGAGCCGAAAGTAACCATATCAGGTTTCAATTGCCCGTTTTTTGTAGGATGCCATTCTTGAGCAATTTGCGGATATGTGGATTCAAGACTTTTCGATTTAGTGGTTAAAATATATGATTCATATATTTTACTTTCATCACGATCTACATCAACATCAATTTCAATTGTATTATCAATATATGAAAAAATCTCTTTGACAATTTGGTTTAAACTACTGTTGTGTTTTCGATCTTTTCTGACTATACAGCAACAATCATCAAACAATTCAAGTCCATTCTCACGTACTCTTATCAAAAATATATCATTTTCTTTGCATAATTGATTTTTTCTTCTCTCGTTCAAGTTGTCCTTATGCCAGTTGTAACCGTCATATTCAACAGCAATATTCATCGAAGGAATATAAATATCCAACTCTAAACCTATTCTTTCTCTGTTTCCGCTGACAACATCCGGAAAATATTGTTTTATATAATAAAATAGTACTTGCTCCGGAAAAGATGTATGAGTTTCTTTACTGCAGATCGGACACCCTATTCCGTTTGTTCTATCGGATACCAACGCTTGCCATTCGTGACCTTTTTCGCAAATCCACCATACTTTTTTACCGGATTTTGGGGCAATCATATAGGGAGATAATTCACCGTTTTTTGTTGGATGCCATTCCTTTGCTATATTTGGATAGAGCGTTGCCAAATCGTTTTCACCACGTAATATTTGTTTGCCTTTACAAATTGGACATCCAGTGCCATCCACTCTATCTTTTATTGTCGCTTGCCATTCATGTCCGCAACTTCCAAGCCACCAAACTTTTTTTCGAGATTTGTGCATGACCATATAAGGCTTTAAATCACCATTTTTAGTTGGATGCCATTCTCTTGCTACTAAGGGATGTCGTGCTTCTAAATCGTTGTATCCAGAAAGCATACGCTGATTAGCACATATTGGACAACCTCGGCCTCGAACTCTATCTGTAACGGTAGCTTGCCATTCGTGACCTTTTTCACATAACCACCAAACAGCTTTTCTTGAACCATCAGTAATCATATCGGGTTTCAAGTTTCCGTTTTTAGTTGGATGCCATTCATGAACAATATTAGGTTCTTTAGTTTCCAAATCGTTATACTTTGGAAGAACTTTAACATTAGCACAATATGGGCATCCTTTTCCACTTGCTCTATCAGCAACTCTAGCTTGCCATTCATGACCTTTTTCGCAAATCCACCAAACTCTTTTACTAGATTTTGGAGAGACCATTGTAGGCGAAATTTCTCCGTTTTTAGTTTGATGCCACTCTTTCGCCAAGTTAGGATTCTTCGTTGCCAAATCATTATATCCACTTAGCACTTGCTGATTGGCACATACAGGGCAACCATTACCAAAATGACGGCTGTTTATGGTCGCTTGCCATTCGTGACCACAAACCCCAAGCCACCATACTTTTTTATTAGATGTAGATGCAAACATATCGGGCTTCAAGTCGCCATTTTTGTTAGGATGCCATTCTTTTGCTAAGTTTGGGTTTTTGGTTGCCAGATCATTGAATCCTGGAAGAACTTTTACATTGGAGCAATAAGGACAACCGTGTCCACTTGTTCTAATGTATACTTTTGATTGCCATTCGTGTCCACACTTGCCCAACCACCAAACCAGTCTCCCGGATTTTTGCGTAACCTCGGTAGGCAATAACCCCTCGTTTTTAGTTGGGTGCCATTCGACGAGCAATTCAGGATTTGTTTTCGCTAAACATTCGTATTTCCCCATGTCTAATTACCATTCTTTTTTCACTTTTTGTTTGAGTTCTGTTCTATTGATAAAATAAAGTCAGCCATTAACACTGCAGAGTTCACAAATAGTCGAGCGTGGTGTTCCTCAATGTTTATCCTAGCGGAACCCACTCCATGTGCATCACTATCTTTATTGCGCATTTCCGAAATAGAAGATACTATTTTTTCAAGACCTGATAGCAATGTGTTTATACGCCTATCTGCGTTAGGGTCAGTATGCATGTTGTAGTGAACCTTCACTTGTTTATATAGTTCTGACATATTACCGGATGTTGTCGGAGTATCCCCTTTTTTCTCAATTGCATAGCAAAACACCTCTTCTAGCAATGTTCTGCTCTTTGTAATAGCACTATCAAAATTCTTTTTCTCAATGTCTTCAATAGCACGACTCGATATACTTTTTATATACTCACGGTTTATTGATTTGATTTTTGGTGCTTGTATTTCTATCTTCTCACCAATTTTTCGAACAATGAAACGATCACCCACTATTGCCAATTCATTGCCCCCAAAATATAGCAAACCATTTATTCTAGAAATTACTTCTTCGACAATAAGCTTATAAGACTCATCTATTACTTTAGGAGTGCTACCACTAAGAGAACTTACAAACTGTTCTTTTGAAAACAGGTGCGATAGCAAGTCCGAGCATTTATTATTCTTTACACAGTGATTCAATAAACTATCCAAATACTGCCAACGACTGAGGTTTGACCCTCCCCATGTATAAGTTACAGGCAAACCAAACATTGTAGATAAGTCACATAAACTGGGCCCGTTCAAATATGGCATTTTCACTTGGACTGTATCCCCACTAGACAAAAGGAAATCTCCAAAACTTTTATCCCCATCTAAAATATCTATTATTTCTCTTGTTCTTAACAAATTGAATAAGTTTTCGGTAACCATTTTCATTTGTATTTCTCCTAACCTGAAAATTCTTATTGCATTATAACATATTTCTGCATTTCTTTCAATTCCTATAGAAAATGTCGTAAAATTGTTTCAATGCATTCAATATAGGAGTTGAAAATATGAGAACTTACACCCAAGAAGAAAAGGAAGCGGTCATTGACCGTGTTATATCCGGTGAACCGTCGGCACATATCCTTGCTGACACCGGTATACCCAAGAGTACCTTTTACAGTTGGCTACGCATTTACCAAGAGGAACAAAACGCTGCCAATAGGAGAACGGTGGGCATCCGCAATTTCCATTTACTCGAAAACAAGGTCGCACGTTTGGAGAGCATCGTTGAAATTCTCAAATCTGCACCCTGCACGCCGAGAGCGCCATTGAGGCAACGGTTATATGCTGCCGAGCAGCTTTACGGAAAATATAACGTGCACGTGATCTGTGATGCGTTTGACATTCCCCGAGGAACATTTTATAACCACGTTCTCCGCAACAAGAAAGACAACACGTGGTATGCAAAACGTCGGGAAGAACTACGGCTTCGCATACAGGAGATTTACGACGAAAGCAATCAGATCTTCGGTGCCGCTAAAATTGCGGCAGTCATGAAAAGTGAAGGCTTCAAAGTCAGTAATGAAATGGTACGCACGCTTATGCGTGAAATGGGATTGTTCAGCATCCGGCAGTCATCAAAGAAACTTTACGGGGACGAAGGCCGCAAATAAAAAAACCACCTTAATCAAGAGTTTGATGTGAACAAGCCCAACGAGGTGTGGGTTAGTGATGTTACCTATTTCAAGTACGGCGAAAATGCTTATTATATTTGCGTGATTATAGATCTATTTTCGCGCATGGTCGTTGGTTATAAAATTGGAAAGACCAACAGCACGCAGCTTGTAAAATCGACTTTTCAAATCGCCTATAAAGCACGTCAGCCGAATTCAAGTTTGGTTTTCCATACCGACCGTGGAAGTAACTATCGTTCCAAAACGATGAACGACTATATGCGGTCACTGCACATCACGCACTCCTTTTCACGTGCGCACGTGCCGTATGACAATTCAGTAATGGAATCGTTCTTTGCTTCTATGAAGCGTGAGGAGTTGTATCGAACGAAATACCGTTCAGAGGCAGACTTTCGAAGTGCGGTAGACAAGTACATAATTTTCTACAATACCAAACGTCCACACAAAAAATTGCAATACAAGACTCCCGAACAAAAGGAAGAAGAATATGCCTTGAAGAATGCGGATTTATAAGACACGTGCAGATAGACCGATGGGTTTGAAAAGGTTTGTTTTTAAATCTTCTAATTGCCGAATTTGAGTTTTTCTGTTTTTTGTCCAACTGACAAAAAGAAAATGCGACCTCGAAAAGCCGCATGAATACTGGGTTTTATAATAAAAACACCATTGAGTCTGAACTTTGGGGTTCAGATTTCAATGGTGTCTTTAGATGGTGGATCTGAAGAGAATCGAACTCTCGACCTTTCGGTTGCGAACCGAACGCTCTCCCATCTGAGCTACAGACCCATACTTATCAAGTATAATTTAATTAAATATTCTTGTCAACCCTTGCAAATTAACTGAAACTAATGTATAATGATTCAAAATGTGCATCAGAAGGAGCACGTTTATGATCAAAAGAATTACTTCAATTTTGCTTATGTCTGTTCTGCTGTTTACCTGCGGATGTTCATCTGATAACGTCGACGACACAGAAAACACGCAGGCAACAACACGCAACTACGATATTTCAATCACTTTCACCGATGGGCTTACCGCCGAAGAATACGCAAAAATCCTTGAAGAAAACAATGTGTGCTCGGCCTATGACTTTTTGATGGCTATTAATGCCCCTGCATCGGATTATTGGTTTATCGATGAAATTAAAAATCCGTCAAACAGACCGTTTTTACTTGAAGGATATCTTTACCCCGATACATACAATTTCTGTTACAACACAGATGCTCAAACGGTTGTAAACCTTTTTCTTTCAAACTTCGAAAAGAAAATAGGTGACAATTATGACGAGAGATTAAAAGAATTGGGATATTCGCTCGACGAAGCTATTACCATTGCTTCAATTATACGTGAAGAAGCAATTGACACGGAAATGAAAAATGTATCTTCCGTTATTCATAACAGATTGAATTCTAGCTACGGAAAGCTTGAATGTGACGTAACTGTTTTTTATCTCAACAACCATGTTAAGCCACATAAAAATGATATTTCCAAATACAAAGAACTATATAATACGTACAGTTTTGCAGGTTTACCTGAAGGACCAATTACAAACGTCAGCACCGACGCAATTGAAGCAGCCCTCTACCCTACTGTTTCCGATTATTATTTCTTCGTTTACGATGATGAAAGAAACTATTATTACGCATCAACCTGGGCAGAGCATTCTTCAAACGTAAAAAAGTATTACAAAAAGTAAACAATGCCGCAAGGCATTTAAATACCGAAAGGAGAAAACACAATGAAAAAACTTATAGCACTTCTTCTTGCCGTTGCAATGCTCCTTAGCTTTGCTGCATGCGGCAACACCCAGGACCCCGAAGAACCCGCAATCGACGCCACCGAAGATGTCGTTGCTGACGGTAATGATTCAGAAGTCAACGATCCTTCTGCCGATGAAGTAACAACCGGCGAGGGTGAAACAACTGCTGAAGGTGAAACAACTGTCGCAGGTGAAACAACTGTTGCTGGCATCTCAGAAGCTCCGGCGACAACAGCAGAAATCCTCGATCTCTACAACAAAACAATTAACAACGCTTATGCCGCAAAGGTCGGTTTCGACAAAGAGCGTTCAACAAACAACGAGAAACTCAACGCCGGCTTCCTTCTCAACACATTCAAAGATCTGATTTATCAGTTTATGGGTGTAGGTGCAGATAACAAAGCTACTGAAAACGTAACTAAGGGGCAGTGGGATACAGACGTTAAGAGGCACCACCTTCGCAAGAGCACACTCACAGCAGCCGATATCACTGGCGCAAAGTGCACTGCAAACGGCAATCAGTATACAATCACACTCAATATCAAGAACGGTAACAGTAAGGGTTCAAAGGACCAGAACTTCACAAACGCTCCCCTTGATAAGTGCGGTATCTGCGTAGGTAATGAAGACAAGGGATATTACGACCACAAGACAGGTGCTGTTATTTATGATGCACTCGATGATTTCCTTGGCGGTGCAGTAATTTCAGAAAGTTACTCAAATGCAAAAGCAGTTGCCGTTATCGACGGCACAACAGGCAACCTCGTATCACTTACAGTTGAATTTGATATCAAGGTTGACATTGATGCAGCAGGTGCAGGTACAGCAACAGCCACATCTCACGTATACTACAGAAACTTTAAATATTAATCACACTTAAACCAAAAGCTCCGGACACTTTGTCCGGAGCTTTTTTTGTACGAAATTATTCTTTTAATCTCTGCGCAGTGCTTCAATCGGAAGCATCTTAGCAGCTCTTCGTGCCGGATAAATTCCAAAGAAAATACCAATTGCACTTGAAAAACCAACTGCCAAAAGTATTGTTGAGAACTGAATTTTAATCGGAACATCAACGTAGGAAGCCGCAGCAAGAGCACCTGCAATACCTAAAATCAATCCAATAAGTCCACCTATACAGCAAAGTATTACCGACTCTGTAAGGAATTGGAACATAATAGTCGATGTTTTAGCACCTAAGGCCTTTCTGATACCTATCTCACGCGTTCGTTCCGTAACCGAAACCAACATAATATTCATAACACCTATGCCGCCGACAATAAGAGAAATCGCTCCGACTGCGGCTATAAACGCTGTGAAAACGTTTATTACGGTATCAATAAGTTCAATGTAGGTTGCCATATTGGTAACTGTATAAACCTCTCTGTCAGAGTTTGCATGCCTTGCTTTGAGTACATTAGCTGCAGATGCACCTGCACTTTCGAGGAATTTATCATCCTTTGCAGTAAGGTATACCATAGGATATTTATCAGTTTGACCGAAAAATTCGTTGTAAGTTGAAGAAGGAATCATCATAGTAACCATAGTACCCATTGTACTTGAAGATTCCATCATCTGAGACATCGTTTCAGCATCAGAGTTCATCATAGAAGTGTTATCTCCGACACCGATAATTTTAAATGCAACAGTCTTTCCGTTTGAAGTGAGGTTGATTTTTTCACCAACACAGTTCTCATATCCGAAAAGTGTGTAAGCACTGAGATTATCAATGCATACAACATATCTTGAAGCTTCATAGTCAGCTTCATTAAAAAATCTGCCGTATATCATTTTTGCATCCATGATATGCTGCAAATCTGTCGTACCTGCCATAATCATAGCCGTACCGTTCTCTTTAGAACTTTCGCAGCTCGCCATATTAAAAGACATCGGTGAAACAGCAGCCACACTGTCGAGTTGTTTTATAGCTTCAATATCCTCATCAGTAATATAGTCATTTGTAGTTGCAACATCAGTTACAACGGTGATGCTGACCATATTTGAACCCATTGATTCAATCATACCGACGATATAATCTCTACCACCGTTGCCAACTGTAACAATTGCTATAACCGATGCAACACCGATAATAATGCCAAGCATAGTTAATAAAGATCTTGTCAGATTGGTGCGAATACTGAAAATAGCAATACGTATATTTTCAATAATATTCATTTGTTACGCACCTACCCGTCAAACAGCTTCATCATTATTGTTAATGGCAATTACTTTTTCGCCTTCTTCAGCAATCACTTTAAGTGCTGTTGCAGGATTCTGAACAATTTTATCACCAACAGCGCAGCCGGAAACAATCTGGTACTGTGTATCTGTTGCAAGACCAAGCTCAACCATAACCCTCGAAACAGTGGAGTTGTCTTCATTGAACAAGTATACGTAACTGCCTGTTTCGTCAGTTTCAACGGCTTCAATAGGCACAACAATAGCGTTGTCAACCGAATCAAGTTCAATATCAATATCTACATCTATACCGATAATAACACTTTCATCCGGATTATTAATACGAACCTTTGCAGGAATTGTATTTGACGACGCCGATGCTGAACCACCAAGCATTGAACTGAAGTCCAGGCTTGATGACGATGAAGCAATCGGGCTAACATAAATAACCTCACCATCGAGAATATGACCGAGTGAGTTAATGGTAGCCTTCTGACCTAATTTAACATCGAGAACATCAAATTTACCAAGAGTAAAAGAGGCAACAAAACTATCGTAATATTCAATAGCCATTCCGATATTTTTTGAAGAAGAACCACCCGAAAAAGCTGACAAAAGACCGCTTAAATCCGGAGAGGCATTTCCGCCGGACATAAGTCCGATAATAGACGACATATCAACAGCATTTGAAGCAGGGGCGGCAACATAAGGCTTACCAGCAACAATATTAAGCTCGCTTACTATACCCGAACCTTCGGCATACCAACCTTTTTGCAACATCTTAACTGCGTTTTTAGCGGATTCAAGTTCGATTTCAGCAGTGTCCATAATGGACTTATAAGTTGATTCAAGTACGTTCTGTGATTGCGTCTGAAGAAGAGTTTTTTGCGCTTTTAGACTCATAAGCGACATCTGCGCCGACATAAGCTCAGTTTCTGCTGTTGAAGCACCGAACAAAGATGACATATTAAATGAGTAACCAATCTTAAAGCTGTCAATGATGTCGCTGACAGTTTTTCTGTCGGCACCGCGAAGCGAAAGCTTTGTAAAATAATCCTGAAGTTCTTCAACAGAATAGCTGTTGCCCAAAAGTTTTGAAAGAGTTTCGTAATCGATACCTTTCACCCAGTCTGGTACATCAGTATTATCACCACTTGAAGATTCACCTTGATTTTTAACACCCGCTTCCAGAGCAGCTACTTCTTTTTCAAGTTTTGCAATTTCAACGTCAAGAGCAGGTATTTTGGCAGCCGCTTCATTGGCAGAATTTATAGAGTTATGATAATTTACGGTTGCCATATCGTACGCAGACTGTTTTTGAGCAAGAATCCCGTTAAGTGAAGAAGATTCGAATGTTGCAAGCAACTGACCATCCTCAACTTTATCTCCCAACTTAACATAAACATCCTTGACAACAACGCCTTCAAAGATTTCATATTCTCCCCTGTTCATTGACTCAACAATTCCCTGTGTTGAAAGTGTCTGCTTGATTGTTGAAGTACTTACATCCATAATTACCGCTTCAAACTTGTTTTCATTACTTTTCAAAACGTAAACAACCGAACCTGCAATTATTGCAACCACCAAAACAACGGCGACACTGATTTTAATCAGCTTTTTTTTGCTTTTCACGCTGATTCCTCCCTTTTGTGTTAATGCTGATTATTTGAGAGCTTCCAATGCTCTTTTACCTATATCTGTACGCTTATGTGCGCCCTCAAATGCTATTTTTTCTGTTGCTGCATACGCTTTTTCAAGAGCAGTAGGCAGATTTTCTGCCCTTGACGTAATGCCGAGAACACGTCCGCCGTTGGTAAGAAACCTACCGTTCTCAAATTTTGTTCCGGCGTGATAAACAACAGCACCGTCAATATTTCCTTTGTCATTAAGACCGCTGATTTCGATTCCTTTTGCATAAGAGCCGGGATAACCGCCGGAAGCCATAATAACACAGGCACACGATTCATCTGCAAAAACAACGTCAAGCTGTTCAAGCTTTTCATCAGCAACAGCTTCGATAATATCAACCAAGGGAGTTTCAAGCAACGGCAGAACAACCTGAGTTTCAGGATCACCGAAACGTGAATTATACTCAATAACCTTAGGGCCGTCAGGCGTAAGCATCAAACCGAAATAGAGGCAGCCCTTGAAAGGACAGCCTTCGCTGCACATAGCTCGGACAGTTGGCATAAAGATGGTTTCCATACACTGTTGAGCAATCTCTTTCGTATAATAAGGATTGGGAGCAACAGTACCCATACCACCTGTGTTAAGACCTTTATCGCCGTCAAGTGCTCGTTTATGGTCCATTGAAGAAACCATCGGTGCAAGAGTTTTGCCATCGGTAAATGCAAGAACAGAAACCTCAGGACCGGTAAGAAATTCCTCAACAACAATATTGTTGCCGGAGGCACCGAAAACTTTATCTTCCATAATAGATTTTACGGCATCTTTTGCAGATTCAAAATCTTCGGCAATAATTACACCTTTGCCGAGTGCAAGGCCATCAGCCTTTATAACAACGGGATATTTTGCTGTTGATTCAATGTACTGTATTGCCGCATCAGAATCGGAAAACACTTCATACAAAGCTGTGGGAATTCCGTATTTTTTCATTAAATTTTTTGAAAAAACCTTGCTGCTTTCAATTCTTGCAGCAAGAGCAGATGGACCGAAAGCTTTGAAACCTTCTTTTTCAAAAGCATCAACCATACCCGCAGCAAGAGGATCATCCGGTGCAACAAAAACAAAATCGACGTTTTGCTCCTTAGCTAGCGCAATCATACCGTCTATATCCATTACACTGACAGGAAAACACTCGGCATCACAAGAAATGCCACCATTACCGGGAGCACAGATAACACTATCAACCCTGTCGCTTTCAAGAAGTTTCTTGATAAGAGCGTGTTCTCTGCCACCTGAGCCTATCATAAGAATTTTCATAATACTATCCTCCATAGTGTGCAATATTTTCCGTACAGATTATATCATATAAATAATAAAATAAAAAGACTTTTTTGAAATTTAACAAAATCTCAACACTAATGAAAAATTGTTCGTAATTAAGCGGTTTACGTACGCATATATTGTCACAGTACGAATTTATAGGAGTGATTTATACGGATAGTTTTGAAAAAAGAATTGAAGAATACAAAAAAGAACTTATGAAGTATGCAAAAAATAACGGCACGGTATATTCAACCAACAGCAGCGGCTTCCAAGAATTAGAAAGCTACAACAAAGAACCAAAAGCAGAAAAAGTATACAAAGAGATTTATGTTAACAACCGTCCGATGCCACCTGAATTTTCCGGAGATGAAGAAAGTGATAAAGAAGATAACGATAAAGAAAATAACGATAAAGAAAATAACGAACTTTTGGATTATGACAGTTTTCTGAAAAACAATCAGAAATCAGGTAAATTAAGAGTACAAACTTATGCATCCACACAGGTATTTCCTATACAAAATGCTAAGGTTACTGTTGAAAAAGATTTTTCAGACGGAAGTTTTACTTTTGCCGAAGAATACACAGACATAGACGGCGTGGCTGAAAACATTAATTTGCCGACAAAAAGTAAAGAGCTTTCACAGTCCCCGGATACTCCTATTCCCTATTCGACATACACAGTAAAAGTCAGTCATCCTCAATTTGAATCAATTACTTTTTTCAATGTTCCCATATTTGAAGGAATAGAGTCACTGCAACCGGTGGCAATGCTTCCTTTAAGGAATACAAACCAAAATGAAACTTTTATTGAAGAAGAGTCTGACCTGTAAGGAGGAGCAATATGTCGTTGCCTGTCATTCCTGATAAAATCACCGTGCATCTTGGTCCGCCTGACTCTGCCGTCGAAAACGTTACAGTAGGATTTGCAGATTATATAAAAAACGTTGCCTCGAGCGAAATATACCCAACCTGGCCTGATAGTGCCTTAAGAGCAAACATATATGCAATTATAACTTTTGCACTTAACAGGTATTACACGGAATTTTACAGAAGCAGAGGTTACAACTTTGATATCACTTCATCAACACAATATGACCAGAAATTTATAAACGGACGAGAAATATTTGAAAATATCAGCATTATTGTTGACGAAATTTTCAATGATTATGTAACAAAAGGAGAACAAATTCAACCTTATTTCACAACCTATTGTAACGGTACAACAGTTACCTGTGAGGGCCTTTCACAATGGGGTACCGTAACACTTGCTAACCAAGGGCAAACACCATACGAAATACTTAAATATTACTACGGTGATGACATAAACATCGTAACCAATGCCCCTGTCGGAGCAAACACTTCATCATATCCAGGGGTTATAATTGAACTTGGTGATTCAGGTGAAGATATAAGAACTATACAAAAACAGCTTAACAGAATTGGTGCAAACTACCCTTCAATTCCTCGAATTCCGTCTACAAACGGTATCTTTGATGAAGAAACACGTCGTGCAGTAGTGCAATTTCAAGAAATATTTAACCTTATGCCTGACGGAAGAATCGGAAAAGCTACATGGTATAAAATAAAGCAAATTTATAATGGAGTTAAGAATCTATCCGGCTTATATTCGGAAGGTATAACAATTTCAGAGGCGCAAAGACAATTTCCGAAAGTACTTAAAATCGGTGACAGTGGAAACGAAGTATCGGTACTTCAATATTATCTTTCTTTTATTGGGTTCTTCTACGATACACTTTCACAAGTTGAAATTGACGGCATATTCGGCAAACAGACAGAAGACGCAGTAATTGCATTTCAAAGGCAATTCGGATTACCTGAAGACGGAGTTGTCGGCAGACAGTCGTGGAACGCAATACAAAACACTTATGATGACATTCTGCGTGCATTACCCACTGAATACAGCAGTTATTCCTCGCTGCTATACCCAGGATATTATGTTACAACAGGTGCTTCCGGAAAGGTAGTTGAACAGTTACAAACTTTCATCAATACAATTGCCAAATACAATTCTGCCGTACCTTCTGTTGATGTTGACGGTATTTACGGCACGTCAACAAAATATGCAGTTCAATCAATTCAAAGGTTAGTAGGACAAGAACCAACCGGTGCCGTAGGACCGTTAACTTGGAACGCAATAGTAAACTTATACAATGAATACCGTTGATTGAATAAAGCTAAACATCCTGTTAACAATATTTCAAAACGGTACGGAAGTGATAGTTTATTATGGAATTGACAAAGAACTACGAAAATAATTTAAAATTACTTGACAATGCCTTAAGGGTAACAGAAAGCTTTGATATTGTATGCAGAAATTTTGTTTTTGCCGAAAAACGTGCGAAACTATATTTTATTGACGGACTTGTAAAAGATGATTCTATGGTAAAAGTTGTGCAAGGAATGCAGTCATTAACGGATGAAAAAATCAAAAGTGCCGAGAACGCGCGTTCATTTGCAGACAGATTTGTCAGTTACATTGAAACCGATATATGTGCTCAAATCAGCCGAATTGTAACATTTGTTCTTTCAGGAGCACTGTGCATATTGATAGAAGGTTATGAAGAAGCGATAATAATTGATGCTCGAACCTATCCAGCAAGAAGTGTAGGCGAGCCGGAAAACGACAAAGTATTACGCGGTGCCCACGACGGATTCACAGAAACGTTGATATTCAACACTGCACTTATCAGAAGACGTTTACGAAATCCAATGCTGACGATGGAATATTTAAATATCGGAACAACATCAAAAACTGACGTAGTTATTTGCTACGTAGCAGATAAAGCTGAAAAGAAAGTTCTTGACACAGTACGTAAAAAGCTTTCGCATATCAAAGTTAAAAACCTTACTATGGGTCAGGCAACTCTTGCAGAGGCACTGCTCAATAAACAACATTTTAACCCTTTTCCAAAAGTCAGATATTCAGAACGACCCGATGCGGTTGCCGCAAGCATTAACGAAGGCAATGTTGTAATTATCGTCGATAATTCACCGTCCGCAATGATTGTTCCTACCGGAATTTTTGACTTTTTACAAGATTCTAACGACTATTATTTTCCACCGTTGATCGGTTCATATCTTAGAATAATCAGAATGTTGATTTTTGGGCTTACTTTACTTTTAACACCAATATGGCTGTTATTAATTCAAAACGATCAACTAATTCCGCAATGGCTGGATTTTATAAGAATTCAGGACGAATATCTTATACCGCCGTTTGCGCAGCTGCTTATTGTAGAAATAATAATAGATGCACTGAAATTAGCTTCTCTGAACACGCCTTCTGCATTGAGCAACTCACTTAGCATAGTTGGTGCACTTGTCTTAGGTGAATTTGCCGTGCAATCCGGTTGGCTGTCATCTGAAGTTGTTCTTTATATGGCGTTTGTCGGCATAACAAATTTTACTCAACCGAGCTACGAATTGGGCTATGCCTTCAAACTGAGCAGAATGATTCTGATAATCCTTATCGCCGCATTCAATTATATAGGCCTAAGTATAGGATTAGCAATAATTATTGCACTCATTGCTTTCAATCCGACTCTCAGCGGAAGATGCTACCTATACCCTCTCATACCGTTCCGTTTCAGTAAACTGTCCAGCTTGTTAATAAGAAAAAAGCTCCGTGATGAAAACAACTGATAATCTTAAGCAACCGATTTCGTTATTGAAATCGGTTGCTTTTTACTAAAAAGAATTGATTTTAAGTATTATATTTGCTAAAATTGAAATACCAACACTTTCGGAGGTATCGAGATGATTAAAGGATTACTTACAACCGCCGCTGCCGTTGCCGCAGCCGCAGGCATTACATATGCCGTAAAGACAAACAGAATTGACCCCTCAGCAGCCGCCGCAAGAACGGTTAACGCTGCAAAAGTAACTACCAAAAGTAAAACCGCTTATGACAGCGGAGTTGCGTTGACACCTCCTATGGGTTGGTCAAGCTGGAATACATTCAGAAACAAAATAAATGAAGATCTTATTCTCGAAATTGCGAACGCAATGGCAAAAAGCGGTCTTGCCGATGCGGGTTACTGCTACGTTAATCTTGATGACTGCTGGCAATCATCACAGCGCGATGAAAACGACAGATTTGTTGCCGATTACACTGCGTTTCCACGCGGAATAAAGCCATTAGTTGACGATATAAATAAGATGGGACTTAAAGTCGGCATTTATTCATCAAACGGAACTCACACTTGTGAGGATCTGCCCGCTTCACTCGGTTACGAGGAAATTGATGCCAAAACTTTTGCAGAATGGGGTATTGAATATTTCAAATACGATTTCTGCCACAGCAAGCCAATCCCAACAAGCGCACCGTATATTGAAAAACTTATCGTAAGCACGACAGACGGAAAAGAAGTTGCATCGTTCAGAGCCGAAGATGCAAAATTAGAGGGACACGCAAGGCTTGCAAGCGATTCAAAGCACCCTGAAAAATATATTGTTGGACTCAGCTCAAACATCGGCAGCGCCGTTTTCAACGGTATCAATGCAGAAGAAGACGGAAATTACATTCTTACTCTTGTAATACGTAAAAAAGGTCTCTTCTATAAATATGCAAAAGTTATTGTAAACGGTGAAAAAGAATATGACCTTTATGCAGCACCGACCAAAGCATCTACTGCCGATGGCAGACTTCAGCTGACTGTTGAACTTACAAAGGGAGAAAATTCAATTAAATTCTTCAACCCCTTTGCGTCCAGAATGGATGCAGTTGCCTGCCAATATACAAGAATGGGACAGGAACTCCGCAAAGCGACAAAGGAATATGCCGAAAAAAACGGCACACAAGAAAAGCCGATTTGTTATTCAATATGTGAATGGGGCTTTAACAGACCTTGGAATTGGGGCAGAGAAGCCGGTAACCTTTGGAGAACAACCCTTGATATTTCAGCTAACTGGCCCTCAATCGTTGCGATATATGAGCAGAACGTAAGACTTGCAAAGCACGCAGGACCGGGAGGATGGAACGACCCCGATATGCTTGAAGTAGGTAACGGTGACCTTTCAATGGATGAGAACCGTGCTCACTTTACCTTGTGGTGTATGATGGCCGCTCCTCTTATTCTCGGCAATGATATACGCCGCTTTATCGATGAAGAAGGCAATGCAAAAACCAATGACGCAATCCTTAAAATTCTTACCAACAAAGAGCTTATTGCAATTGATCAGGACAAATTAGGAATTCAATGTCGAAGACACAAGTCAAACCTCAAGGTCGACGTGCTTGTAAAACCGCTTGAAAATAACGAGCTTGCCGTTTGCTTCTTTAACAAGTTCGGAGAAGAAGCATGTGAAGCCATAAGCATCAGTGAGCTTATGGAAACGAATTACTGTTCTCTCCCGGCAGCAAATGAATATATTTGCAAGGATCTCTGGAGCGACGAAGAACTCGTAACCGGTGACACCATCGGCGCTGCTCTTGCTCCTCATAGTGTAAAGATATACAGAATTAAAGCAAAAGAGGAATAATTAATGTCTCTCAAACTAACTGTCATAACAGACACTCACTATTACTCTCCCGAAACAGGAATATGCGGCAGTGCATACGAAAACGCACTAATGAGAAGCCAGAAACTTCTTGGCGGTGCACGTGAATTACTGATATCCGCCTTTAATAAAATTGCAAATGACAAAACATCAGACATTGTGCTTATTGCAGGTGACGTAACAAACGACGGTGAAGAAGCTGCGCATAATGAATTCCGAGAAATGCTTCGCACACTCAAGAGCAAAGGCAAAAAGGTTTACG
This sequence comes from Acutalibacteraceae bacterium, assembly GCA_045536955.1. Lineage (GTDB taxonomy): Bacteria > Bacillota > Clostridia > Oscillospirales > Acutalibacteraceae > UBA8612. The sequence continues at coordinate 154,624 of JAZSOM010000025.1, read as the reverse complement.
TAATCACCGCAACGCATGACTATAAAGAAAAATGCAAAAAGTATGTCGGTGATGAAATCAAAGAGATGCCCGGTCTGACCAGAGAAAAGCTTTTTGACTTTTATCGTGAATTTGGTGCCGACGAAGCGATAAGCTGTAAGCCCGAGTATATGAGCTATGTTGTGCAGCTGCCTGACAACATAAGGCTTTTCGCACTCAACGACGATAACGGTATTGAAGGAGAATATCTAAGTTGGGTTAAAGAACAGGCCGAGGATGCAAGAATAAACGGTCAGTTTGTCGTTGCTATGACTCATCATCCCATTATTCCGCCGTCTCCAATGTATGAGCTTATAGGCAAAGGTGATATGCATCGCAATTACAAAGACATACGCAAAATGTATGCAGATATGGGAATTCAGCTAATGCTGACCGGCCACACTCATACTCACAACATCGGCAGAATTTTCAGCGACAGAGGTAATGCATTCTATGCTGTAAGTACAGGCGCTCTTGTCGGCTACCCTGCCCCGATCAGAAAACTTACAATTGATAACGGAACAGTCACCGTAAAAACCGAGAAGGTTGAAACCGCTGACATAGATACAAATTCACTTAGTCTTGAGGATTATCTCAAAAATCAGCTTATCGGCGTAATCGGAGATATGATAAAAGCCGCCGGAAGCGATATTGATAAATTCGCTTACATGGGTCAAGCAATAAGCATAAAGCCAAAATTAATATACAAATTCGGTTGGATTATCAAACCGATATTTAAATGGCTTAACAATGTAAAATTCGGCACATTTGCAAAGTGGACAAAGAAAGAAACGGGACTAAAAAAAGAAGATTGGAAAAATATAAAAGACGAAAAGGTAGTAGACTTTATAATTTCGCTTGTTTCCAATCTTTTTTCGGGCGAGAACAATATGACTCTTGATAACCCCAAATGCAGAATTTACATAGGATTTTTGAGAATAATTGACAGCATACTCTCAACCGTTCACATTGATCTCGGAAAAATTATCAAGGTTGCACCAAATGCAACAGCTTTACTTGCTCCTCTTGCCTGTAAAGGTGAATTTGATGCTTATGAAACTGAGTTAGAAATTTTAAGTTATTTGTCAGAGGATGAATACAGAGAATCGGTTGAGTACTTTCCCGAATACGAGAGTATTCCAAAAAGCAAAAAAGGACCTGCAATAATTGTATTCGGTGCATTATTTATTCTTGTTTTTCTTCCCTTACTTCTTGTGATTCTGCTTTTTGGTTTCCTCAAAAATCAAATTAAATACGGTAAGAAAATCAAAGGATGATTGTATGAATTTCAAAATAAATGATTTAATTAATGCAATAAAAAAAGCGGGTGAAATAATTCTTAACGCCACAGGCAGAGAGGATTGTGTTACTGCCAAAGAAGGTAAGAAAAACTTTGTTACAGAATATGATGTTGCTGTCCAAACCTTTCTTAGCTACGAGTTAAAAAAAATAATTCCCGATGCTGAATTCGTCGGTGAAGAAGGAAATTGCAAGCAGGACAGCACAGCATTAAGATTTGTTGTTGATCCAATTGACGGCACAACTAATTTTATGCACGATTACAAATGCAGCTGCATATCGGTAGCCCTCTGCAATGCCGATGAACCGATACTCGGAATAATTTATAATCCATATACTAATGAACTTTTCAGCGCTGAGAAAGGTAAAGGTACTTTTCTTAACGACAAACGCATTAATGTCAGTACGCGCACACTTTCTGACGGTCTTGCTCTGTTTGGTACTTCGCCGTATCATCCTGAAAATACAGTTGAAACTTTTGCTCTCTTGCGAAAAGTTTTCGACTATTCAAGAGATATCCGCAGAAGCGGTTCGGCAGCATATGACATATGCGCAGTAGCCTGCGGAAGGTGTGAGATTTTCTTTGAAAAAGAGCTTCAACCGTGGGACTACGCAGCAGGCACCATAATCCTCCTTGAAGCGGGAGGTATCGCCGAAACATACGACGGAAGCTCCCCTTCTCTGACACATGGAAGCGACGTGATTTTTTCAAATGCCATGGCCATCAATGAATTCAAAAAACTTCTTTAAACATAAACTCACTTAACAATAAGTTAAGCTCCTCCGATATACATAATTGTTATCGGAGGAGCTTTTTTCACTTAGTATCTATAATGAAGAACACTTTTCTAATAGTAAAAATACTTTTGATAAAATTCGCAAAAAAGTAATCAGGGTAAATATTTTTATTTTTCAATATTTGACTTTGCAGCCAAGAGAATCGGAACATCAACAGGCTCAAATACTTCGGCAGCAATTATTTTACCGCTTATTTCAGGTAATTCGCCACCAAATATAACAAATTCTCTTTTCTCACCGTTGTATTTTTCGATCCCGAGCTTTTGTATGCCCTGAATATTTGAACCAAATTTCCTTTCTTCGCCGAAAACTTTTACCTCTTCATCAGTATAATCAAGTGCATCGTAATACTTCACTTCTGCACCGTATTTCTTCGCAAAATCAACTGCTTCGTTAAGTACATCATCTCTTATTGAAGAATTGACAAGCACAACCGCATCCTTAATTCGTTCACCGGCAGCTTTCAGCGCATCTTCTCTTGAAACCTCAACACCGTCTACCGTACAAACTTTTACCCGGTCGGGATTATTAAGTTTTGCGAAGCCAAAAGCACCCGTTTTGCAAAGGATACCGCCATCAGCAGGCTCGCAACGTACAACAGTATTGCCGCAACTGTGAACATTAACTTCGCAGCGTTTAGCACATCCTTCACATATAGTTGGGGTAACAACCGTATCCAAAGGCACGTTCTTTCTGAATGGCACCTTAGCTTCAAGAGCTCCGGTAGGACAAAGGGAAACACACTGACCGCAGGAGATACAGCGTGAAGAATTAAAGTCTTTTCCGAATTCAGGCGAAACAACAGTAATGAATCCGCGGTTTACGAGTCCAAGTGCTGTAATTCCCATTATCTCATCACAGACTCGTACGCACTGACCGCACAGTATACACTTATCATTATCGTGAATAATGAACGGATGACTCAGATCTTTGCCAATAACAGTTTTCTCACCGGAATATACTTCCGGCTCAACATCGTACATTCTTGAATATTTCAGAAGTTTGCACCTGAAATAATCAAGACAACCGCATTCGAGACAGCGTGAAGCATCTGATTTTGCTACTGATTCCGAGAATCCGAGAGCAACCTCTGTGAAGTTATACTTGCGTACAGCCGCATCAACAACAGGCATTTCGGGCGCGTTTATATGCTTTACATCAACAAAATCATCAGAAGTTACTTTCTTTTCAACAACAAAGGGTTTTTTGTATCCTAAAGTAAAACCGTTGAGGTAGCTGTCGATAACATCAGCAGCCTTCTGTCCTTCACCAATGGCCGCAACAGCAATTGAAGCGCCTTTATTAGTTGCATCACCGACTGCAAAAACACCGTCAATATTGGTCATAAACGTTGATTCATTTGCAATAATTGTATTTTTTGCAGTAAGCTCAAGACCGTCGAGACCTTTAATATCTGTCTGCTGACCAACTGCCATAATTACGCTATCGACATCAAGTGTTTCAAATTTGCCGTCAATCGGAACCGGTGAGCGTCTTCCGCTTGCATCAGGCGCTCCAAGCTCCATAATCTGAAGTCTGAGTGACTTAACCTTACCGTCGGAACCGACTATTTCGGTGGGATTTAAAAGGAATTTATAAATTATGCCTTCTTCTTCGGCTTCTTTTATTTCAAGTTCTTCCGCGGGCATTTCATCGCGGGTTCTTCGATAGATAACGTAGACATCATCAGCGCCAAGACGCACAGCAGTACGGCAAGCATCCATTGCTGTATTACCGCCGCCGCAAACAGCAACTTTTTTGCCTATGTTATAAGGATTCCCTTCAATAACACTTCGCAAAAACTCAATACCACCGTAAACACCGTCAAGCGACTCGCCGGCTACACGCATCGGACTGCTTTTCCACGCGCCGACTGCCAAAACCACAGCATCACTTTCTGATTTAAGACTTTCAATTGTAAAATCAACACCAAGAGTCTTATTGTTGATCATTTCAATTCCTAGATCCTCTATAAGTTTAATTTCCTTATCAAGAATCTCTTTCGGAAGTCTGTATTGCGGAATACCGTATCGAAGCATACCGCCCATCTGCGGCATTTTATCATAAACTTTAACACTATAACCCTTTATTCGAAGGAAGTAAGCTGCGGTAAGACCACCGGGCCCGCCACCAACAACACTTATTGTTTTACCGTTAAGTTTTGCAAGCTCAGGAACATAAGAATTTTCACTGTTAAGATCTATATCTGCAGCAAAGCTCTTCAGATATGCGATCTGTATCGGATCTTCGACGATACTTCTGCGGCAAGCAGTCTGACAGGGGTGCGGACAAACTCTGCCAATTGAAGCAGGAAGCGGTATACGTTTTTTTATAAGTTTAAGCGCTTCCTCATACTCACCGTTAGCTATAAGACCGACATAGCCTTGGCAGTCGGTGCCGGCAGGACAGGCAAGAGAACAAGGAGCTTTACAATCACCTGTATGATTGGAGAGCAACATATCAAGCGCAAATTTGCGTGATTTTAAAACTCTTTCGGACTTAGTATTTATATGCATACCTTCACTGATTTTAGTTGAGCACGCACGCAATAACTTAGGCACACCGGCAACCTCAACTACACAGATTCCGCAAGCACCGTATTCTTCAATCCGTTTATCATGACAAAGTGTCGGTATTCCTATTCCGACCGATTCGGTGGCTTCAAGAACAGTTGTGCCGGGAGTAGCCTGAATTTCTATTCCGTCTATTAAAATATTGAATACATCACTCACACCTTCTCCTCCTTTCACTTTTTAACTACGGCACCAAAACGGCATACATCCATACACTGTCCGCATTTGATACACTTATCGGCATCAACAGAAAATGTCTTTTTAATTTCGCCGCTGATAGCGCCAACCGGACATTTTTTACTACAAAGTGAACAGCCGACACAAATTTCGGGATTTATTGAATATTTTATAAGGTCGATACATTCACCGGCAGGGCAACATTTTTCCTTAATGTGTGCTTCGTATTCTTCGCGATAATATTTGATTGTTGTAAGCACTGGGTTAGGTGCAGTCTGACCAAGACCGCAGAGAGCACCGGCCTTGATTTCGTTACAAGTTGCTTCAAGAAGATCTATATCGCCTTCATTACCTTGGCCCTTACAGATTCTGTCAAGAATCTCAAGCAGACGTTTTGTTCCTATACGACAGTGAGTGCATTTTCCGCACGATTCTTTAGCGGTAAAATCGAGGAAGAAACGAGCCATCCCAACCATACATGTGCTTTCATCCATAACAACCATACCGCCGGAACCCATTATAGCACCGGTAGCGGACAAAGTTTTGTAATCGATAATTGTATCTTGCATATCAGCGGGTATACAGCCACCGGATGGACCGCCAAGCTGAACACATTTATAATTTTCATCGGTTTTCATACCGCCACCGATGTCAAAGATAACATCAGATAATTTGTGTCCCATCGGTATTTCAACAAGTCCGCCGCGTTTAATTTTACCGGTAATGGCAAAAACCTTTGTACCCTTACTTTCAACTGTTCCGAGTTTTGAAAACTCTTTGCCGCCGTTTTCAATAATCCAGGCAACGTTGGCAAAAGTTTCAACGTTGTTGATATTTGAAGGCTTGTGCCAATAACCGGACTGAGCCGGAAAAGGCGGTTTGAGTCGCGGCATACCTCTTGAACCTTCAAGTGATTCAATAAGTGCCGTTTCTTCTCCGCATACAAATGCACCGGCACCCGCTTTTATACGGAAACTGCAGGAAAAATCAGAACCGTAAATGTTATTGCCTATTATACCCTTTGCTTTGGCTTGCTCAATGGCACATTCAAGCCTTGTAATCGCAAGAGGATATTCGGCACGCACATAGACTATAGCTTCTTTTGCGCCGATGGCATAAGCGCCTATCAGCATACCTTCTATGAGATTGTGAGGGTTACTTTCAATAACCGCTCTGTCCATAAACGCTCCGGGGTCGCCTTCATCAGCATTACAAATAAGATATTTTTCTTCACTGTCAGATGCACGTGCAGCATTCCACTTGAACCAGGTCGGAAAGCCTGCGCCGCCTCTGCCGGCAAGATCGGCGACCTTTATTTCATCTATAACGTCCTCGGGCGTCATTTGGGTAACCGCTTTTTTCAGCGCTGTATAACCGCCGTTGTCAATATAATCATCAATTTCATCAGGGTTGATAACACCGCAGCCGCGAAGCGCAATACGTGTCTGAGAATCAAGAAAATGCTTGTCCTCGTCAGAAACAATAAGATTTTCGATAAAGCTTATGTCACCTGATGAAATATAATTGGCAACAGCCTTTGCATCTGTATCCTTAACACGGACAAGTCTTAGAAGCTCACTATCGGAATAAATATCAACAATAGGCTCAAGGTAACACAAACCGATACAGCCCGTAACCGAAAGCTGTACTTCGGGAATATTGACAAGCAACTGTTCAAGTGCAGCATAAACCTTAGCTGCACCAGCAGAGATACCGCAGCTGCCTTGACCGACTTTAACTTTTATCATTGATCAGCTGCCTCCTTAAGTGCCTCTTCTTTGAGATGAGTGAGAATATCCCTTACCTTCTGGGGAGTAAGAGAGCCATAGGTTTCATCATTAATCATCATAACCGGTGAAAGCGAACAACAGCCAAGACAAGCAACGTTTTTGAGGGTAAATAATCCATCATCCGTTGTTTCACCGTCTTTGATACCCAGAGTATCAAAGATTGTTTTTTCAAGCATAAGCGAACCGTTTACGTGGCAAGCCGTACCCTGACAAAGCATTATAAGGTATTTGCCAACAGGCTTGAAACGGAACTGAGTATAAAATGTAGCTACACCAAAAACCTTAGCCGCAGGAATAGACATCTGTTCGGCAATATGATTAAGCACATCGGCAGGCAGATATCCATAGACAGCCTGTGCTTTTTGTAATACAGTAATGAGACTGCCCGGAATGGCAACATAATGGTCAAGTGTTTCTTTAAGCAGTGTAAGATCACTGCTGTTATCTGTGCAATTGCAGGACATTGATAATGCCTCCCTGAAATTATTAATAACAATTATACGCTTTCATTCAAAAATAACAAGTAACAAAACGAAATTTATCAGAATTATTAATATAAAAAATATTCCTGTAATTGTTGAATATCAGAAAAATATATGATATTATTTAGAAGAATATTATAATAATTTATAGGGGTGACAAAATGCAGGATAATACGACCAACGTTCTCGAATCTATTGAGCCGTCTCATAAGCCGATGCTTGATAAGCAACAGCGAAAATTCCTGACACCTAAAGAAATTGCCGCATACGTTTTAACGTCATACGGTACAAAAAACCTTAACTCTTACGTTGATACGTGGAAACAGTACTTCCTGCTCAACTATACAGGTCTTTCGGGTTCGGCAATCGCAACAATGAACGCCGTTACCAGCGTATGGGATGCTCTTGACGATCCGCTTTCCGGTATCGTCATAGACCGTATGAGAACACGCTGGGGCAGACTTCGCCCTTTCCTCATATTACCGATGCCGCTGTGGGCTGTATGTACAATGCTGTTCTTCCTCGTCCCCTATACAATCCCTATGGCATACAGACCGATATACGCAATTGTTTTAAGCATTCTCAACAGTATCGGCTGGTCATATTATAATGCGTGGACAATTCTTCTCTATAACATTACACCAAACCTAAACGAGCGAAATACGCTGATTACCGTACAAAAATTTATAGAGCTTTTCGGTGTTTGGATACCGTCTATGGTACCCGTTACTATCGACTTCTTACCCGGTCTCACAGGTTGGTCACAGGAAGGTATTTACGGCGGTTTTGCTTTGTTCTTCGTCGCAATGCTTGTTATCTGCTCAGTATTTGCATTCCGCAATATTCAGGAACGCGTTCCCATTGCTTCAAAGGAGGATATGGAAAACGTTTCGATTTTACAATCGATTAAATACACAATCAAAAACAGACCGCTCTTTATCTATATTCTTTCTAACTTCTTCGGTAGCGTTAAGGGTATAGGCGGTGCAAATGAAGGTCTTTTCTGGCAGAACTGTACCGGCAAGCTTACCAATGGTACAATCTGCGGACTTTTCACAGGTATTCCCAATTACATTGTTACTCCTCTTGCTCCCAAGCTTATCAAGCGATTCGGTGCAAGAAAATGTGCAGCATACGGCGGTATTTTCTCCGGCATAGCGTATACAACGCTCTACATTTGCGGTTACACTCCGTTCGGTGACGAATTCAATGCTGCTAACCTTGCATTCGTTACGTTTATGCTTACTGTATGTGGTCTTCCTAACTGCCTTATGGGTGTTTGCGGACCCGTTCTTCAGGGCGACGTTTACGACTATCTTGAGTGGAAATCGGGTGTAAGAAATGAGGGCCTTGTAAACGCCGTTCAGGGTTACGTCACCAAACTTTCAGGTACACTTATCGGTTTTCTTTCAGGCTTCGTACTTGAAATCATCCACTACTCACCTATCAAGGATTTCGCCGGTAACATCTTACCCCACACCGATCCGTCTATTTTGCAGGGAATCTGGGCAATATTTTGCCTTGCACCTGCGATAGCAAGATTCGGCTATGGTTTCTCTCTGCTACTGTTCAACGTTCACGGTAAATTCCGTGAGAATATGCTCGCTGAGCTTAACGCTAAGAGAAGCTCTAAAACACTTGATAACTAAGGAAAGCTGATAAAATGAACATTCAGATTTTCGGTAAATCAAAATGCTTTGACACTAAAAAAGCAGAGCGCTATTTTAAAGAACGACGCATAAAATTCCAGATGATTGATGTTGCAAAATACGGTATGAGCAAAGGCGAATATAACTCGGTTAAATCGGCAGTAGGCGGTTTTGACAACCTTGTTGACAAAGATTGCAAGCTATACGAAGATCTTTTTATGGCCTATCTCGCCGGTAGCGATGCAAAGGAAGAAAAGTTGCACGAAAACCCTGCAATGTTCAAAACGCCAATTGTAAGAAACGGCAAAAAGGCAACAGTCGGCTATCAACCGGATATCTGGAAAAACTGGGAATAAATAATAAAAGCACCGCCAAATTCAAGAAGAATTGGCGGTGCTTTTATTATTATCACTCTTCAGCTTTTTTGATACCGAAAATCACTCTTAAAATTGACTGAAGTGCTTTTGGACTCCGAAGAACTATAATTTTCATTATGTAATCCCCCTTTGTTTCTTGATACATCCTATGCAGCAAAAAACAAATTGTGAAAATCATTTAAGTTCCCAATCTTTAATGTCCTTTACATCGTTATACATTTCAATGTAACTTTCGTGGCGTGACTTCATGATTTCACCGTTTTCAACAGCCTCACATATTCGGCAGCCCTTGTCTGCTATATGGGCACAGCTTGAAAACTTACAAGTACCAAGGTAAGGCAGAAACTCCTTAAAGCAAAACGGCAGATTCTCTTTACGTATCAGCAGTTTTGACTCAGTCATATCAATTGCAGCAAACCCGGGTGTGTCGGCAATATAACCACTGCCGACCTTAAAAAGTTCTACCTGACGAGTCGTGTGCCTGCCTCTGCCTAACTTATCGCTTATTTCGCCTGTTTCCAGAGAAAGCTCAGGCATTAATGCATTCAATAGTGTTGACTTGCCGACACCTGAATTACCCGAAAAAACACATATTCTGCCATTTATTGCAGCTTTGATATCGTCAATGCCCGCTCCGCTTTTCGAGGACACCGAATAAGTTTCAAAGCCTGATTTCTTATATATCTCTACCAAGCCGTCATCGCTTTTCAGATCTTCCTTAGTAAAAACAATTGCACATTCTATCCCTTTATCCTGAGCAATCGCAGTCATTTTATCAATAACAAGTGTGCTTGGCAACGGTTCACAAGTTGACGCAAGCACAAACAGCTTATCAACATTAGCAACAGGCGGTCTGTTAAGAAAATTTTTTCGATTATGTACACAATCAAGTGAACAATAACCTTCATCATTAATTGTAATTGTAACAGAATCACCCGCAAGCGGAGTAATACCTTTTTTTCGGTTGATACCCTTAGCTTTACACTCAAATATTCCCTCAGCGGTTTCTACATAATAGAACCCGCCGATTCCTTTAATTATAATTCCCTGCGTTTGCATCATCAGAAAACACCTTTACCGATAACAATAACAATTGCCGTATCAGTTGAATACAGTTTTAATTTATCAATACCTGAGGTTGAAGGAGTCTGCTCGATAACGCAGCCGATTTCAGATTCATCAACAGTAGTCTTAGTCTTGACGGTAATATTATAAAATCCTTTTGAATTCAATAATTCGCGGGCATCAAATTCACTCATACCTATAACTTCAGGAATCGTGCTGACCGCACCATTATAGAAAGAATTCTTATAAGCATCATCTACGGTCTTTACGTTTTTAAGTGTTACAGGGTCAGTTGTAAAGTCAACGGTACAGCTGTAAACATCAGAACCGTCAATTCGGACAATCAGGCTGTTTGAGCTGCCCGAGCCGCTTACCGTAAATGTATAATCACTGCCGGTAAGAAGAACTTCGGCACCCGCTGATTCAATACCGGTATTATTAAGGTAAACCTTTAAAGTACCGGCTTTACCGCTCTTATAAGGCAGCGGCATTGTAATATTAGTCGAAACAACCGGAGCATTACCTGTACTGATATAAATATCAACCTTATCGCCGGGATGGGCTGTTTCATTTTCGGCAGGAACCTGCTCCACAACCGTACCGGGTGTTTCTACACTGTCTTTATCAAGTATTTCGCCAACTACAAGTCCGACAGATTTTATAAGCTCAGCAGCTTCTTCCTGAGTATAACCGGTAAGTTTTGGAACGAGAACTGCGTCTTCGTCAGTATGAGTAGAAATATAAATTATTACCTGAGAGCCTTCTGCAGCAGTTAATCCGCGTTCCGGAGATGTTCTGATAACAGTATTTTCTTCGACAGAAGTGTCGTAAACCATTTCATAAGTTGTGGTGAAACCACTTGATTCAAGTGTTTTTTTAGCAACGATATAAGATTGACCGTACACATCGCTGACAACAGCGGTCTTATTAGTGCTGACTGTAAGATAAATATACTCATCTTCACCAATCTTTTTATGCTTTTCCGGACTTTGCTTAATAACTACACCGTTTTTATATTGGGTGTTGAATTCATATTCAACCTCAATCTTAAAATCTTTATATTTATCATTATTCTTGATCTGCGTTTCATAATTCATACCAAAGAAATTCGGCACTCTGTCACTTGAACCGGAATTAAATATGAGCATAACGATCGCAAACACCGAAAAAACCGCTACACAACCGCAAATAATACCCGTGAGAATAGGAATAAGCTTTTTGTTGTTTTTAGCCTCATCCTCATCGATCACAACATTCGTTTTGACATCAGGTGCCGAAGCAAGATTATTATTGATTTTAGCGGGAGGAGCCTGTTTCTTTTCGGTCTTAATATTATTCATTGTTCTGTCGATATACTTAGTAGGTTCGTTATCAACATAATAAGAATAATCAAACTTAATTGACGGATTACGCTTGAATTCATCAAGATCAAGCAACATTTCGGCAGCTGACTGATAACGTGCTTTCGGGCTCTTTTGCATAGCATGCATAGTTATCTGCTCTAGACCCATAGGAATATTACTGTTAATCTCGTGCATATTTGCAGGCTCATCATTCATATGCATCATTACAACAGAAATGGGATTTTCTGAAGTAAAGGGAAGACGACCGGTGAGCATTTCATACATAAGAACACCCAATGAATAAATGTCCGCCTTAGCGTCTGTAAAATCTCCCCTTGCCTGCTCGGGACTGATATAGTGAACTGAACCGATCGCGCCGTTTTCAGCAATAGTTGTAGTTTCACTGCGGCTAAAACTTGCTATACCGAAATCCGTGACCTTAATACTTCCGTTCTGAAGCAACATAATATTCTGAGGTTTTACGTCACGATGAACAATACCTTTATCGTGTGCATGTTGAAGCGCGCGAAGAATCTGAGTAACAAAATGAACAGCTTCTTTGGGCTGTATTACTTTTTGCTGCTCGATATATTCCTTCAGAGTAATGCCCTCGATAAACTCCATTACAATATACTGCAGTCTGTCACCAAAGCTCATATCAAAAACCTTGACAATATTCGGATGTGAAAGAACAGCGATATACTTGGATTCGTTCTTGAATCTGCGACGGAATTCTTCGTTTGCAAGATATTCTTCCTTAAGAATCTTAATGGCTACTATTCTGTCATCAATACGGTCATAAGCCTTGTATACAACAGCCATTCCGCCTACACCGATAATTTCAAGCACTTCATACCTGTTATCTATACGCTTGTTTACATAGGTTTCCATTACTCATACCTCCTTACGATGTAATTGAGACAACGGTAATATTGTCTCCGCCACCATGTTTATTGGCAAGTTCAACCAACTTTTCTGCATATTCAAAGCAACCAATTTCCTTAATTGAGGAAAGAATTTCTTCATCACTTACAAAATTAGTAAGACCGTCTGTGCAAATCAGAAGTGTATCCCCTTCCTCAAACTTCTCCTCAACAAAATCAACGGCAACTCTCGGATCAACGCCAATCGCTCTCGTAATTATGTTTTTACCCGGAAATGTTTTAGCCTCATCCGGAGTGATTTTTCCATTTTCAACTAGGTCTTGCACCATTGAATGATCACGGGTCAGCTGTATTATCTCACCTTTTCCGGTTATGAGATAAGCACGGCTGTCACCAACATGGGCAACATATATTTTTGAATGAGCAACAATTGCCGTAACGCAAGTAGTACCCATTCCGCTGAGTGACTCATCCTTTTTAGCCATATCATATAAGGTAGCGTTTGCACCGGCAATACTCGATTCAAGCATATTATAGACAGATGAGGGCTTCATACCTTCACGGTAACACTCATTGATTGTATGGGAAATAATACTAACGGAAGTTGTGCTCGCAACGTTACCTCCTGCTGCGCCCCCCATACCGTCACATACAACAGCCCAGGCAACACCACCCGACAATTCACCGGCAGAATACGAATCCTGGTTGCTTGATCGCACCATTCCTATGTCTGTTTTAGCTGAAATTCTCATAAATTGCAGATTGCGGTAAAATAACCGCATCTCCTTTCTTGAGTTTTGCTGTATATAATCAAGATTTGATATGCTTACTGCGCAACTGACCACACGAGGCATCTATATCCCCGCCGAGACTTCGTCTGACAGTTACGTTTCTACCGGACTTCTCTAGTATTTCACAAAAACGTTTAATCCGTTCAGGAGTGCTGGAATGAAGACCGCTTTCGGTAACATCATTAGCGGGAATAAGGTTGATATGTGCCAGTGTCCCCTTCAGTTTCGAAGCCAATTCATAAGCACATTCATCAGTGTCGTTAACTCCGCCGAACATTGCATATTCATAAGAAATACGTCTTGATGTTGAATTTGCATAAGCCCTGCAAACATCAAGAAGCTCATCTACGCCATACTTTTTATTGACAGGCATCAATCTCGAACGAACGGCATCGTTAGGAGCATGAAGAGAAACCGACAAAGTTAACTGTAAATTTTCCTGCTCAAGCTTTTTAATACCGGGAATGATACCGCAAGTAGAAAGCGAAATATTACGCATACCAATATTGAGCCCGTCATCATTGTTAACAAGTCTCAGAAAACGAATAACATTATCGTAGTTATCCATCGGCTCACCCATACCCATCAAAACAATATGAGAAACTTTTATGTTCATATCGTTTTGAGCAGCGTGAATCTGACTAAGAATTTCTGAAGCAGACAAATTCCTGATAAAACCTCCAACTCCGGTTGCGCAAAAAGCACAGTTCATACGACAACCAACCTGAGTAGAAACACAAAGAGAGTAGCCGTATTTGTATTTCATAAGAACACTCTCAACAAATTCACCGTCAAATAATCTGAAAAGATATTTTACGGTACCGTCAAGTGCAGAGACAGATTTCTTTTCAACTTCGCAAAACTTAATGACATATTCATCTTTCAGTTTTTCACGTAAACACTTTGAAAGATTTGTCATCTGATCAAAAGTGGATACGCCCTTCTGTTGTAACCACTGCCAGACTTGTTTTGCTCTGAACGAAGGATGACCCGACTCCTTAAAAGAAACTGAAAGCTCATCAAAATACATAGATTTTATATCTGTCATAGAGCTTTCATCCTTTCTCAAAAACTGCAATAAAGAATCCGTCGGTGCCGTTCAAATGAGGCATCAAAGTAATAAATCCGTCACGTACAAAAGTGCCTTCAGATAGGAAATCCGGCTTTATAACCTTAAACTCGGGGTGTGAATCAAGGAATGATCTGCAAACATCTTCGTTTTCTTTCGGATTAAGAGCACATGTGGAATAAACAAGCCTGCCTCCTGTTTTTACGTATTTAGAAGCGTTATCCAAAATTTTCTGCTGAACCGGCGGAAGAGTTTTCAGCTCATCAAGCCTTTTGTTTCTTATTTCAGGCTTTCTTCGGATAATACCCAGACCCGAGCACGGAACATCACAGAGCACCCGGTCAGCAAGAGGAATTTCAGGCGAGTACCGGGTAGCATCATTACAGGTATAGCTGATGTTTGAAATACCTAAGCGTAATGCGCCGTCGCGAATAAGTTCAAGACGGTGGTTATGTATATCGCAGGCAATAATTCTGCCGCTATTTTCCATTTTTTGCGCGATCGTAAAACTTTTACCACCCGGAGCGGCACAAAGGTCAATTACCGTTTCGCCGGGTTCAGGAGCCAATGCAGCAACGCAAAACTGTGAAGCTGTATCCTGGACGTGAAACAAACCTTCTGCAAAAGGTTCAAGTTTTTCTATGCTGCCGCATTTTCCGAGATTTAAAGAATCCGAAATTAAACCAAGGTCAACTTCGATGCCCATTTTCTGAAGCTTTTCGGATAATGAGACCGAGTCGATTTTTAAGGTGTTTACGCGCACCGTCAGCGGAGGTCGACCTACACAAGAGCGCATTATTCCCTCAGCATTATCTTCGCCGTAACTCTTTATCCAAAACTTAACAACCTCAGGGGGGAAAGAATAAGCGACGGAATAATACGCAGTTTTATCAGACATATCAGGAAGGCATAAGCCAGCCTTTGATATTTTGCGTAAAACCGCATTTACAAGCCCCGAAGCAAAGGCACAGTCGTTGGATTTTACAAGTTTAACCGTTTCGTTAACAGCTGCCGATGAAGGCACTTTATCCATAAACAAAAGCTGATATGCACCTAACTGAAGCGCGGTGTAAACCTGAGGTTTAAGTTTTTTCAATGGTTGCTTAAGGTTTAAAGAAAGCTGATAATCAAGCGTATATGACCTTTCGAGTACGCCGTAAACCAAAGCGCTCACAAACGATGCATCGGCATTGCTAAGTGCAGAATCAGCAAGCGCATTATCAACAGTCAGGTTAGAATATGAAGAATCTCTTCTTATTTTTGTCAAAATTTCATAAGCTGTCTGACGTGCATTTTTCATTATTTTCTCCGATTAAAACGAAATACCAACCTTAACAGGTTTGCGAGCGAAACCAACAATGCAGTTATATATGTCATAGCAGCTGCTGTCAGCACTTTTTTTGCTCCTCCGATTTCACCGGGCTGAAGCATATTTGTTTCTTCGATAACTTTAACTGCTCGTTTACTTGCGTTAAGCTCAACGGGTAAGGTTACAAGCTGAAAAAGAGCAATAAACGAATAAAGCAGCAAACCAAATGAAATAAGCCACTCCATACCCATCCAATATCCGACTAAAGCCAAAGGTATTCCGAGATATGAGCCGATATTGCACACCGGCAGGATTTTATTGCGAATTTTTATAGGTACATAGTTCTGAGCATGCTGAGCAGCGTGTCCGGCTTCATGGCAAGCTATACCGATTGCCGCAACACTGTTACTGTTATAAACACCGTTAGAAAGACGGATAGTTTTTGATCTGGGATCATAATGATCCGAAAGACCCCTTGAAGGTGTATACTCAATTTTTACATCTGTAATACCGTAATGATAAAGGACACGAGCAGCAGCCTGAGCACCGGTAATACCGCGAGCTGACAGCACCTTCGACTGTTTTGCATAGGTACTCTTAACCATAATCTGAGCAACAACAGACAAAATTAACATTGGTATTACTAACACAATGTAATAGTAATCCATAAAAAACATACCGAAATAAGGCATAATAATCTCCTTTGACTATAATCTTCCGGCTTTTAAATTATTGTACCCTTTTCAACTCTGAATCCGCGAAGGAAATCTGAGGCAAGAAGTTTATTTTTTCCTTGAGCCTGAAGTGAAGTAATAATAACCGTATTGCCATCACCGCAACAAACCTCAAATTCTCTATCACACTTGATAATTTCGCCGGCAATACCGCCAACATAACTGCCAAGACGCGAACCGTAAAGTTTGACAACCTTTTCGTTAATAACAGTTGATGCAACTGGCCACGGCTCAAGACCTCTTATGTGATTATGAACCTGCTGAGCAGACTTTGTCCAATCAACTGCAGAAATGTTTTTGCTGAGCATCGACGCATAAGTGGATTGAGAATCATCCTGCTTTACGGGTTTTAGAGTACCGGAAAGAAGTTCGTTTATAGTTTCAATAAGCAACTGTGCACCAAGAACTTTAAGCCTGTCAAAAAGTTCACCGGAAGTTTCATCGGGTTTTATATCAGTTTTCTTTACCAGGAGAATATCACCGGTATCAAGGCCTGCATCAAGCTGCATGGTAGTAACACCGGTTTCTTTTTCACCGTTAATAACAGACCACTGTATAGGAGCCGCACCTCTTAATTTCGGAAGCAAGGATGCATGGACATTAATACAGCCGTATTTCGGAATATCAAGCACCCTCTGAGGAATAAGCTTACCGTATGCCACCACTACAATAAGTTCCGGATCAAGTTTTTCGAGAATTTCAGCCGCTTCGCCATCCTTAAACGATTCAGGCTGATATACGTCAAGACCTAACTCCAACGCACGTATTTTTACATCAGGCGGAGTCATAATCTGTTTTCTGCCCTGAGGTTTGTCCGGTTGGGAAAAAACACCAACTACCTCATGTCCGTTTTCAACAAGTATATCAAGGCAATCAACTGCAAAATCAGGAGTGCCCATAAAAACAATTCTCATCCAAATTCCTCCTCACTGAATTCAAGAAATATTGTTCGGAGAAAGTCTGTCAATATAAAGATTACCGTCGAGGTGATCAATCTCGTGACAAAAAGCTCGTGCTTTAAGACCTGAACCTGAATAGAAAAACCATTTTCCCTCTCTGTTTTGAGCCTTAACTTTAACACTCATCGGGCGAAGAGTTATTCCGCTCTCACCCGGAAGCGAGAGACAGCCTTCAACTTCTTCCTGTACACCCTCACGCTCAATAATCTCAGGATTGACAAGTTCAAGTAAACCGTCACCGCAATCGATAACCACAACACGCCTGAGTATGCCAACCTGCACCGCGGCAAGACCGACACCTTCAGCTTTATACATTGTTTCAACCATATCATCAATAAGTGTCGCAAGACGTTCGTCAAATACTTCAACCGGTCTGCTTTTCTTTCTGAGAAGCGGATTTTCTTTTGTTATAATATTTCTAATTGCCATTTAAAAAGCCTCTTTTAATTTATAGTATGCTCTCCGGATTAATATCCGCGAAAATACTTACATCGTTAAATTTTGTATCTTTTCCGAATTCAATAAGAAGTTTTGATATAAAACTGCGAAAACTCGCATTATTTTTACATTTTATTATCATACGGTACCGGTATTTTCCGCTGATTTTTGATATCCTTGGCTGTAACGGACCCAAAACAATAAGTTTAAGATCCGGAAAGCTTTCAGCGGCGGAATTTTTAAAATTATTAAAGAACATTTTTGATGCAACCCGCGTTTTATTTTCATCAGCACCCGAAAAACCTATAACACAAAGGTCACAGAACGGCGGATACGTCATAAGCTTACGCATCTGGATCTCAGTTTCAAAAAACGCATCGTAATCCTGTTTTTCAGCAAGACGGATTATTTCGTTTTCAGGAGTAAGAGTCTGAATAACTGCGCTCCCGCTGCGTGTGCCTCTGCCTGCTCGCCCTACAACCTGTGTAAGAAGCGAAAAAGTTCTTTCAAGCGACCGAAAATCGTCATTGTAGAGCTGTTGATCAACAGAAATGACACCAACTAGTGTTACGTTTCCAAAATCGATACCTTTTGCAACCATCTGAGTTCCAAGCAGAATATCATACTCATGCTGGGAGAAAGCCTTCAAAGCCTTTTCGTGGGAATTTTTGCGCATAGTAGTATCCTGATCCATACGCAATATACGTGCTTGAGGTAAAATACGCGCAAGTTCATCCTCAACCATCTGAGTACCAAACCCTGCATACCTGATATCTTTCTTGCCGCACTCCGGACAAACCTGAGTTATTGATTGAGAATAACCGCAATAATGACACATCAGTCTGCCGTTCGCGTGATGATAAGTCAAAGAAATGCTGCAATTTGGACAGGTAACTACGCTTTTGCAGGACGCACAGGAAGCAAAGGTATTATAACCTCTACGGTTAAGCAAAAGAATTGCCTGATTCCCTTGCTCAACAGCGGAATAAAGTTTTTGAGCAAGAGTATTGCTGATTGCACTATTGCTGTCATCACCGAAATGTGAAGCTAAATCAACAGTAACTACTTCCGGAAGTTTAGCGCCCGCATATCTGCGAGTGAGTTTATTTAATGAATAAATCCCCTTCTGGGCGCGTGCAAACGTCTCAACACTAGGTGTTGCAGAGCCAAGCACGAGCAGAGCGCCATTTTCTTCGCATCTGAAACGTGCAACTTCCTTTGCGTTATAGCGGGGAGACTGTTCTGATTTATAGGTATGCTCTTGCTCTTCATCAATAATTATCAAGCCAAGGTCATTTATCGGTGCAAAAACGGCAGATCTTGTGCCGATAACGACACGAGCTTCTCCCCTTTTTACGCGTTTCCATTCATCCATTCTTTCTCCGAGAGAAAGTGCAGAATGAAACACGGCAACTTCTGCTCCGAAATACGCATAAAATCTTTCAATTATCTGCGGCGTGAGAGAAATTTCCGGCACCATCATTATAGTGCCTTTTCCCGACTCGAGCATTTTCTTTATAAGAGATATATAAACCTGAGTTTTGCCGCTTCCCGTTATTCCGTACAATAGGGAAACCGTTTTTTCTTTTGCTTCGTATTGATCGACAAGTGAATCAAATGCTATCTGCTGTTCGTCAGTAAGAAGTATTTCCGCAGCTGATTTCGTGTCTTTATTAACAATAGGGCTTCGGTAAATTTCATTATCAAGTTGCTCAATAAAGTTCTTTTTTTCAAGTGTTTTTATTACTGCGGCCGTAACTCCGGTAAAATAGCAGATTTCTTTCAGACTTGCACCACCGGTAGAAAGCAACAGCTCGCACACAAGCTTCTGCTTGGCTGTGAGTGAAGGTTCAAAACGCTCATAATCAGCGCTGCCCAAGGCCAGTCTGAAGATTTTTTCGGTTTTGTCAGCCATATTGCGTTGTGCATCAACGTTTCGAATCAGCAAACCTTTTTTATACATCCGTTCGAGAATGTTGCTGTCATTTTTAAAACCGAAGGCGCTCAACAGTTTGAATTTTTCTACAAATTTACACGTTTTTATAAGCGATAAATAAATGTCCCTTTCGTCTGAAGGCAAGTTATTTAAAAGAGACTCATCCACCTCAGGGTCAGCGCCGTAAAAATAGTTGAGTTTCAGATTGAATCCGGTAGGAAGAATACTGCGGTAAGCATCAAAATATGTGCAAAAAGTTCTGTCCTTGAGCCAAAAAATCAGCTTAAACAAATCACCTTCCAGTAAAGGTTCTTTATCTTTAATCTCAATAATATTTTTAAGTTTTCCCGAGGGGCACTCATCATTTATTCTGAGTATTACACCCTGCCTTCTGGTGTTGGATTTGCCGAAAGGCACAATAACACGTACACCAAGCAAAACCCCATCCGCCATACTGGCAGGTACGGAGTAATCGTAGAGCTTATCGAAGTGATAAACTGTGTTTTCAAGCGCAATGCCAACAGTAATATCTTTTGACATAAAGTCAGATGTTTCTGATTTCTTCAGGCTCAACAAGAACGTAGTCTCCGTTAATTAACTCGTTAAGCGCAAGACTTACAGGCTTTTCAATGATTGATTCACCGTCTTCAATAGCCTTATCCGAAATTACGCGTGCACGCTTAGCAGTAGCAATAACAAGTGAATAACGGCTTGTGTGGTTTTTTAGAACACCGCTGAGATCAGGATTGAATTTCATTTCGTTTTTCTTTGCTTCTGACATGTTTATGATTCTCCTTTAAAGGTTTTTAATAATGTTATATATCTCGTCAATTGCACTACTTGCGTCATCATTGACTACACGATAATCAAACTCGTCTTTTCGCGCAATTTCAAGAGGTGCAATTTTAAGACGCCTTTCGATAACCTCAGGCGCATCAGTTTGTCTGCCGCGAAGACGTTTTTCAAGCTCTTCAAGCGAGGGAGGAAGTATAAAAATACTTACACTTTCAGGAAACTTCGACCTTACTTTCTCTGCTCCCTGAACTTCAATTTCAAGCAGTACCGTTTTACCTTCATTTATACATTTTTCAATAAATGTCCTGGGCGTGCCGTAATAATTACCGTTGAACTGCGCATATTCTATAAACTGATCTTCATTAATCAGCTTTTCAAACTGCTCGCGTTCAACAAAGAAATAGTCTACGCCGTCCTGCTCGGTAGCCCTCGGTGCTCTTGTAGTCATTGAGATTGAAAGAACAAAAGATTTATCCTCTTTGTCAAGATCAAAAAGGCCTTTGAGTATTGTACCTTTTCCGCAACCAGAAGGCGCAGAAATAACAACAAGTTTTCCTTTATTATTCATCGTCGTCATTGTCCTCTGTATCTATTTCATCGTCAAAATCATTAAGCTTATTGGCAACAGTCTCTGATTGAAGATAAGTGAGTATAACGTGGTCACTGTCGGTAATGATAACAGCTCTTGTTCTTCTGCCGTGCGTAGCATCAATAAGCATACCACGCTCTTTACTGTCTTGAATAATACGCTTTATGGGCGCAGATTCGGGACTTACAATTGCAACAAGCCTGTTTGCGTTAACCAGGTTGCCAAAGCCGATGTTAATCAGTTTCATCTGTATTACTCCGTTTTATTCAATATTCTGGATTTGTTCTCTGATCTTTTCAACTTCCGCCTTGATATCGAGAACACGCCTTGTAATATCTACATCCTGAGCCTTTGAGCCAATGGTATTGGCTTCTCTGTTCATTTCCTGAGCAAGAAAATCGAGCTTTCTGCCTATCGGATCACTGCTTTCAAGCAATGTATGAAGCTGGTCGATGTGACTGCGAAGTCTGACTGTTTCTTCAGCAACTGCAACCTTATCGGCGAAAATTGCAGCCTCAGTCAACAAACGCTGTTCATCAACGTTAATATCACCGATAAGTGTCTTGATTCGCTCAAGAAGTTTATCGTTATATTCTTTTACAGTCTGCGGAGAACGCTCCTCTATAAACTCTACGTCAGAAATTATCGTTCTACTACGCAAAATTACATCTGCCTTAAGTTTTTCGCCCTCAACCTCACGCATATTGATAAATGAAGCGGCAGCTTCAAGAGCAACACTTTTAACTGCTTCCCAAACTGCATCTTCATCAGCCGCAGCCTTGCGTACAACAAAAATTTCGTTGCTGCATCTTGCGAGAGAAGAAACAGAAATATCATCACGCAAACCATATCTCTCAGCGAGTTCTTTAAGTGCTTTATGATAACCGCCGGCAAGTGAGTGGTTGACCTCAACAACGCAGTCATCAGTATCAAGCGCACTTATCATAACATAGCATTCTACCTTACCTCGAGAAATAACACTCTGAAAAAGCGATTTCAGCTTATCGTCAAGGAAACCGTAAGTTCTCGGTGTCTTACAGCTGAATTCAAAGCCTTTATGGTTAACACTCTTAAGCTCAACAGATATACTCATTCCGCTTATTTCGCCCTGAGCTCTGCCGAAGCCTGTCATGCTTTTAATCATTTGATTTTAACTCCTTATTATATACATAAAATAATGGTTCTTTCCGAATAATATCAAAAACGTATAAAGCGGTCAACATATTGACATTTTATGACATTTTATTTTGCTTACAACCGCAACAACCAGAGAGCAAAAACGGAATTTCACCATAAAGTTTATTATCTTTCTCATAAAAACCGAGAGCACGTGCAACTGACAAAAATTCAGACGCAATATAATCGCACGCAAAACTGTTACGGTTTGCGGCAGCTGTAAGTGCACTGCGTATCAAACCTTCTGCTGTTTCATCATTCACAGCCTCAATCTCTCTCAGTGAACAGCGCGTTGATGAATCAAGCGTAAGTGTAACACTGCCTGTATGTTTATCGTTTTCAAATGAATGGTAAATAATAACACTGTTATTAATATCAGGCTTAAATTCAATCATCTCGTCTGCCACCCTTTTCTGCAGCAAGCATAAGCTTGCGCACCTCTTCTTCGTTAAGTTCTCGCCACTTTCCCTGCGGAAGCATACCGAGCTTGATTGAACCTACTGCTGTTCTTTTGAGCCTTGCAACTTCTATGCCAAACTCTTCAAACATACGTCTTATCTGTCGGTTTCTTCCTTCATAAAGTATTACCTCTACGACAACTCTTCCTTCTGCTTTATCAACAACGCGTATATTTGCCGGTGCAGTCATCCTTCCGTCAATTTCAATACCGTCCTGAAATGCTGCAATCTGCTCATCGGTTATATTTGGTCTTATTGTTACCCTGTAAGTTTTCGGAACATGGCGCGTAGGATGAGTCATAGCATTTGAAAATGCACCGTCGTTGGTCATAAGAAGCATACCTTCTGATTCGCGATCAAGACGACCAACAGGATAAATACGCACACCAACATCCTGAACAAGTTCAGCTACACATTTTCTGCCTTGTTCATCCTGCATTGTGGTGATGTAACCTCTCGGCTTATGCAAAACAATATATCTGAGATTATCGCGCACAGATACTTTGCGACCTTTTACACTTACTTTATCCTTTTTAGGGTCAACTTTATCACCAACACGAGCAGTTACACCGTTAACTTTAACAAATCCTTGCTCAATCATTTCTTCACATTTTCTGCGCGAAGCAATACCGTTATCGGCCATAAATTTCTGAAGTCTGACAAGATTATTGGGCATAACTAACACCGACGATATAAATACCGTCTGCCTTTCTTAAAAAATTTCTTTTAATTTCTGCATTATACCTGAGAAAAAGTTCTTGACAGATTCAAAAAAAGATAAATCATCTTCATCAGCTCTTGTAATCTGCGAAACAGATTCTGCTGCGGTAATCGGAATTGTTTCTATGGTTTTACCATTAAGCAGAACACAAGCATCACCGATAACCTGTCCCCTGTTTATCGGAGCAAACTCAAAATGTTTCATTTTCAGCTCAACAGATATTTTATCAGAATCCGAAACAACAGGCACTTTAATTTCCCGGGTAAAAGAAAGCTTAACTTTAGGAACATCAGAATCAACAACAGCTAAATCAGGCAAGTTAAATTCAACTGTTTTGACGGTAACCTGTTCAAAGCCGTAATTAAGCAATTTTGTGTGATCATTCCAATCATCCGAAGCATTAAGCGTAACACAAACAAGTGTTACGCCGTTGCGTTCAGCAGCAGAAACAAGACAGCGGCCACTCTTTTTCGTAAACCCTGTCTTGATACCAATTGCTCCGTCAAAGCTTTTCAGGAGCTTATTATGATTGTAAAGATAGCGAGTATATGGCTCATTTCCATAGCAAAGCTTAGCACTACCTGAACTGCACACCTCAACAAACTCGGGGTTTTTGAGGGCATAGCAACCGAGCAATGCCATATCATAGGCTGTGGAATAGTGGTTTTCGTCATCAAGACCTGAAGGAGTAACAAAAACGGTGTTTTTCATACCGAGCTGTGCAGCTTTATTATTCATGCGTCGTGCAAAAGCTTTTATGCTGCCGTCAATTGAAACAGCAGCCGTGTTAGCAGCGTCATTTCCAGAAGCAAGAAGCATACCGTAAACAAGATCATTGAAGCTGACCTTATCACCGACAAGAAGCCCCATTGAAGTACCTTCGACATTAACCATTTCAGACGTTGCCGTGACGATCCTTTGCGGAGAAGCAGATTCAATCGTCAACAAAGCTGTCATAATTTTGGTTGTGCTAGCCATCGAACGCTTTTCGTGTGCATTCTTCTCAAAAACTACCTCACCCGTATCTGCAACAACAAGCACAGCACTTTTAGCTGATATTTCGGGATATTGCGCAGCAATACAACGCATTGAGAAAAGAAACAACAGCACAAACATAAAACAGAACCGTTTTTTCATCATATCACCGCCGACATATAATTATTAAAATATATGCGGCGGTAAAACAATGATTACAGAATTACTCTGTGATAGCTCCTTCGTCCTTTGAATCCTTGCTCTTGTTGATGAGACCTGTTACGGTATCAACAACCTCGGGAACAATGCTGATGATCTTCTCAGCAGGATTATCGCCTGAAGGAACAGACTTGATAGTTACATTGCCGTTATTGATAACAACGAACGCAACCGGTGTGATGGTGATTCCTGCACCGCCACCGCCGCCGAAAAGTTCGACGTTGGATTTTGAGGGGAAATCAGAACCGCCCGAAGCAAAGCCGTATGTAACCTTTGAAACGGGAATGATTGTGATACCCTCTGCTGAGAATACGGGCTCACCAACGATTGTGCTGACATCGACAAGGTCACGAATCTTATCAATTGCTGTACCAAGGATGCCTGATGCTGACTGATCTTTCATGATTTATTTTCCTCCTTGAGATTGTTTTTGATGTTTTTTTCGGAGCGTTTTGAAATTTTTTTCTGCTGTGCAGAATCGTCTTTCTTATCGGTCTCCGAATCTTTATTGTCAAGCAGTTTGATAACTACTTTAAATAACAGCCTTACTGCAAGCACAATAAGTGCATTTGTAACAAAAATCGGACGAGAAGTTATAACAGTATTGAAAACTGCCGATTTATCAGCTTCCATAAAATTGGGCTGAACATCACAGTAATAATCCTTTACTTTGCAGTTAGACGTAATAAAACCCATCGCAGGGAAAACATAAGCACAAGTTTTTCCGTAAAGAATGGCGGTCTCTGCCGAATCACCGGCGCCGACAGTTATGTAAAGTTTCAGCTCCTTGAAAACAAGATGCTTGAATATTGAGCCGAAAAAACCTCCAAGAGCAGAAACAGTGTCATCAATTAATTTCATAACGCCCGAGAAGCCTTGGTTCTTGTAGAAAGAAACAAGCATATTGTCTTTTTTCTTCTTTTCTTCAGATTCTTCCTCGGAAGATTCTTCTTCACCTTTTTTCTTCTTCTTCTTTTTCTTATCCTCTTCTTCAGGCTTCTCTTCTTTCGGAAAAATACTGCGCTTTATAAAAAACCATTTGAAGTCTGCTTTGAAAGTTTCATTATAAGAGAGCGTAACAGTAAATTTGATTGAGAAAAGTATGATAATCAAAGCAATTATACCAAGAATTATCCCTAAAGCAACCAAAATCATTCACCCCAATTCATAAGTAAATTATGTAAAGTCTTCGTTAAATACATCGTCATCGGCTTCTGAAATTAAATTATCATCAGTTTCGGGAAGTACCAGAGTTTCAGTACCCTTGGTCTGAGAATTAACTTCCCCCGATTCAAGTGCCTTTTTAAGTTCGTCTTCGTTCTTTTCGGGTAACGGTGGTAGCTCGCCAAGGTCTGAAATACAAAAACATCTGAGAAAGTCAGAGGTTGTACCGTATATCAATGGTCTGCCGGGAAGCTCAAGTCTGCCTTTCTCCTCAATAAGACCACGCTGACAAAGAGTTGAAATAACACCAGAGCAATCAACACCTCTGACCTGCTCAACAAAGGATTTTGTAACCGGCTGATTGTAAGCGATAACTGCAAGCACTTCAAACGCGGCATTTGATAACGGAGTATTACGCTTAAGATCAAGAATTTCACGAATAAGAGGAGCAAACTCCTGACGCGAACACATCTGAGCTTTGTCACCGAGCTTCATAACGCAAAGTCCGCTGCCGGACTCATCAAGCTTGTTCGCAAGATTGAGAACTATATTCTCAACCTGTTCAGCATCACATCCGAGAACTTCAGATATTCTGATAATTTCAAGCGGCTCTCCGGAAGCAAAAAGCATCGCTTCAACAGCTGCATTCAATTCTTTTGCATTCACTGAACTTCACCCTCCTGTATTAATTCAATCGTTGCTGTCGTTTTTTCTCCGTCAATATATATCTGCTTTGATTTAACAAGAGATAAAATTGCAAGGAAGGTTGCAACCATCTCAGAACGGGACGTTGAATCTTCAAAAAATTGCTCAATATTACGCTTTTCGCCAACACGAAGACGAGAAAGAATTATACTGACCCTCGACCCGACAGAAACAATTTTTGCAGCAACAATTTTTGTAAATGCCTCAACAGGAGGCGGAAGCTTACGCATACTTTTACCTATTGCTGAGATATAGTGTTTCAGAAGCTCGTCCGGCTCATGTGTTCTTGTGTAAGTCATATCGGCTTCTATTTTTTCGGGAGGTGTTTCGATGTAATCAAATCCGTTTGCAATTTTTGAAAGTTTGCCTGCCATAAGCTGACAGTCAGCATATTCGCTCAATTCACCTCTCAACTCCTCCTGGAGTTTATCACCGTCATCATAAACAGGAAGAAGCGAAACTGTTTTGATATATACAAGTCGTGCTGCCATCTCAAGGAATTCACTGGCTATTTCCATATTCTCAAGCTGCATGGCACGGATATATTCGATATACTGATCAATCAGTTCGGTTATGACAACATCGTTGATGCTGACCTTGTGCTTACTGATGAGAAACAGCAACAAATCAAGCGGCCCTTCAAAAACTTCGGTTTTGTACTGAATAGGTTCCAAAAAAATTCTACCCCTTTACAATAATGCGGTGATAAAAGTAAACGGCAAAGTAGTGATAAAATATAATCCCGACAATACCAGCTCTGACAAAAAAGACAAAGGAGTCGTTAAAACACCGGTAAAGAGGAGCACCATTATAACAATCATTATAATTTGCTCATACTTCATAATCTTGAAATAAACCTTATCGGGAAGAATAACATTGATTATTCTTGAACCGTCAAGCGGCGGAATCGGCAAGAGATTGAATACAGCCAGATTAATATTGATAGATGCGCAAAAATAGAAGAAAAACTCAAGAATATTAATCAAAAGCAATAACTTCTCGCCTGTGTAAAAATCGACAATCTTGACAACGTTCAAAAGGATAAGAGAAACAAAAGCCATAATAAGGTTTGAAACAGGACCCGCGAGAGCAACGGCAGCCATACACCTCTTAGCGTGCCCGGAATCATATACGGTGTCACTGCCAAAAGTATAAACATTGTCCTGCGGACTATTTTTTCTCTTCTTGCGGAAGTTGCGAATATTGACCGGAACCGGCTTAGCATAGCCGAATCCGCAAAGCAAAGTCATCAAAGCTCCTATCGGATGGATGTGAGCGAGAGGATATAAAGTAAGTCGACCCTGAAGACGTGCGGTCTTATCGCCGAGTTTATCTGCAATAAAAGCATGTGCATACTCATGAACCGGCAAAACGCATATAATCACAAAGATTCTGACAACAAATTTCATAATCAGTTGTATTGCGTCACCGTTACCTGTAAAAATTCTAAACAAATCTGTCAGCATTTTTCATTACTCCATAATTTTATCCGTTGCCGTAACGACACGGTCATTACCTGCAAAATCTTTAATTACATTAACCGTCTTAAAGTGGTTGCTGAAAATGGAACTGACTTCTTCACCCTGCTCCTCACCGATTTCAACAGCAACCATTCCGTCATGCTTGACAAAGCAAAACCACTTTTCAGCAATTGCACGGTAAAAATCGAGCCCATCAACACCGCCGTCGAGAGCCATTTTAGGCTCTGAAAGCACTTCACGCTGAAGTTTGGAAATTACATCACTTCTGATATACGGCGGATTAGAGAGCAAAATATCGCACATTTTACCGTGAAACAAACCCGGCACATCAAACAAATCGCCCTGAATGACAATAAGGTTATCAGCGCAATTATGATCCCGATTTTTAAGAAGATACTTAAGTGCTTCATCAGATTTTTCAAGCACGGTAACATCGGCACCTTCAACAAGCTTTGACATTGTTATGCCGATGCACCCACTGCCCGAGCACAAATCAAAAACACTGATATTTTCTTTGCCTTTTGCAAAATCAAGAGCAATATCGATAAGCAGCTCGGTTTCCGGTCTTGGAATTAAGACACCTTCACCGACAAAATAATCAAATCCGTAAAACTCCCAGCTACCGAGAATATATTGAAGCGGTTCACCATTGAGTCGCCGTTTTGCAAACAATTCTGCCTTGGTAACAATTTTACAGTCGACATCGGTTTCACCAATAATTCCAAGCACTGAATTTTTAACACCGACAAGGTCAGCAACAATGCAATCTGCTTCAAAACCGGCTTCTTCAAAAGAGCACACAGCCAGGGAATCTGCAATTTTTTTTCGTAAATCTTTAATCTTCATCGGATTTTTTATGCTGAATTTCATCGGTATCTTCTGATTTTTCTTCAGAAGATTTCTCTGGATTTACTTCACTATTATCTTCCGGCGGTTCAATAACAGCCTTTATAGCCGCAATACCAACCTCAATAATATCGTCTTCGGGTTCTTTTGTGGTTATTCTCTGCATCAAAAGACCGGGAGCAGAAAGAAAACGCGTGATGAAGTTGTCGTGCTTACCTGCAATTCGTATGCATTCATAACTGATGCTCATGATTACAGGAAGCATACCAAATTTAACTGCATATAAAACAATCTTATTATAAGAGCGAAGTTCGGGAAAAAAGTGTTCTATGAGAAGAGATATTACAATACTGAGTATAATTGTAACAAAAATAAAACTTGTTCCGCAACGCGGATGAAATCTTTTCTGCTTACGAACGTTTTCAACTGTAAGCTCAAGACCTTGTTCAACGCAGAAAATAGACTTATGCTCAGCGCCGTGATATTTGAAAACTCTTTTTATATCTTTCATCTGCGAAACAATGAACATATATGAGATAAAAATCACAACTCGTATTATTCCTGCAATCAATGGTATTAAATGCGTATCAAGCGAGTTTTGAAAAAGATATTTATTAATCAGGTCCGCTGATGCAGTTGGCAATAAGAAAAATATCGCAAACGCGAGTAACAGTCCGATTACCATTGAAAAACCGCCGACAACCTTCATCATCTTAGGTCCGAGATGTGCCTCGAGCCATTTATCAAGCTTTGACATTTCCTCTTCTTTAATATCAGTCGTATCAAAAGCTGTTTTTTCGGCAGATTCCATCATACATTTATAGCCAAAAACCATCTGCTCAACGAAATTAATGGGACCTCTGATAAAGGGAAGCTTAAATAACTTGCACTTCTCTGCTACCGAACGCACCTCTTTACGTGTAACGTCAATCGTTCCGTCAGGCATTCTGCAAGCTATTGCAGCACCGTAAGGACCTTTCATCATAATGCCCTCAATCAGTGCTTCACCGCCAACTCCGGAATACTTAATTTTGTTCTTTTTACTCATCTTTTCCTTCCTTTCGGATATTTAACGTCATTCAAGTGTAATCTCAGTTGATTCAACCGGCTCCACCGGTAATGTCACCGTTACGGTAGTGCCCTCACCTACAACACTGTTTATTTCCATATTACCGTCATGCAGTTTTATAATTTCGTCAGCAACAGCGAGTCCTATACCCGTACCATGAACAGACATATTGGCACGGAAAAACTTTGCTGTAACTCTCGGAATATTTTCGGGAGAAATCCCGCAACCGGTGTCGGTAAAAAATACAACAAGCTCATTACCGCGAATTTCCGCAAGAACGATAACCTTACCGCCGTGTTCATTATACTTTATTGCGTTATCAAGCAAGTTAACAAAAACCTGCCTGATTTTCGGAGCATCACCAAACATCGGCAAAGGCAGATGAGGCACATTATATATAACCTCGAGCCCTTCTCTGACCGCCCTGTCTTTAAGCGTAAATACGGCATCATCCAACTCGGCAAGGACATCAATTTTTGATTTGTTCAGTTGCATTTTTCCGTTTTGCATACGTGAAAAATCAAGCAACTCTTCAACCATATCGGAAAGTCGCTGTGACTCACTAATAATAACAGACATACCCTTTTCGGTTGTTTCAGGGTCACTGTCACCTAATTGAACAATTGTTTCTCCCCAACCCTTAATCGCTGTAAGTGGTGTGCGAAGCTCATGGGAGATTGTAGAAATAAAATCGTTTTTCAAACTTTCTGTCTGACTGAGTTCATCGGCCATATTGTTGAAAGTAGCACAAAGCTGATCTATCTCATCATGCATACCACTTGTATTTACACGTGCCGTAAGATCACCCTTGGCAACCTTTTCAGCTGTTTCATTCACCTGAAGAACCGGACGCACAATTGACCTGATAAAGAACTGTCCCGATGCAAAAACAAGTACAAGAACAACTGCTGCGATAATAAACACAAACAATCCTATAAAGCAGAGCGACCTGTCAACATCCTCAAGAGATGACATATAACGAACTGCTCCGGCATATTCTCCCTTTACGTTCGGTATCATCGCAGTGATTGCCATAACTTTTTCGCCGGTTGAAAGCCTGCCTGTCCACTTGGCTTTATCGGTTTCAGAGATCTTCGCAAGCTCATAATCGGGCATAACCGTTTCTGAATCAATATCAAAGCCGGAAGAAGAGACAATCGGCTTACCGTCTTTATCGATAACCCAGACTTCCATAATATCCTTATCGGAAAAGTCCTCCACAAAATTGATTGCGCCGGATACAAAAGTTTGATCGTTACTGCCAATATATTGAGAGAAATAAGAATTAACGAGATCGGAAGCTCTTGAATCAAGAGTCATTTCAACATAATTATAGTAATGACTCATAATCAGGAGAATTGAAGAAATTGAAAACAAAACAATAATGCCGGCAATAACGCAAAACGTTCCGAAGAACCATCGCTTTGATATGCCGCTCATTCGCTTCATCTGTTTTCACTTCCTTAACTCTTAAAATTGCGCCAATTCAGTTTATCCACTTGTAACCCATACCCCAAACAGTTGTAAGATGAACAGGGTTTGAGGGTACATCTTCAATCTTCATTCTCAGTCTTCTGATGTTTACATCAACTACTTTATCTTCACCGAAATAATTCTCACCCCAAACGTGAGTAAGAATATCGTTTCTGTCAAGCGCAGCACCCTGATTAGAAAGGAAGAATTCCATAATTTGAAACTCAACTTGAGTAAGTTCAATCGGTGTACCGCTTTTTGTGAGGGTTCTGTTCCTCAGGTTAAGAGCAAACTCACCGCTCTTCAAAATATATTCACTTTCGGATGATTTTTCGGATGATTTGCTGTGTATACTTACACGTCGGTACATTGCATCAACTCGCGCCATAAGCTCTGAAGGAGAAAACGGTTTTGTAACATAGTCATCCGCACCCATCATAAGACCCGTAATTTTATCCATCTCCTGGGTTTTCGCAGTCAACATAATAATACCTATACCGTCATTCTTCGAACGAATCTCTTTACATACGGAAAGGCCATCCATTTCAGGCATCATAATGTCGAGAATTGCAATATCGATTTCTTCCGTAGCATTGTTATAGGCTTCAAGTGCCTGAAGACCGTTTTCTGCCTGAGTTACCTTGTAACCGCTTCGTCTGAGATTGATAACAATAAATTCTCTGATCGCAGCTTCATCTTCAGCAACAAGTATATGTTTCATCTTCTACACCTCGTAATTAAATGTTCAATGAGAAATAGCTTTTCAAATCAACTGAATTTATGCCCGCATCTTCGCCTGCCTGTGTAACAGTGCAGCAGTAAACAGTTTCATTTTGTATGATAATCATTTCAGTGACATCAGAACTGTTTTCATTCCATTCCGAAAAATCCAGAGCAGTTAACGTGAAAAGTATTTCATCATCAGAATTTACAAAATGCCATTTCCTTGAAGTGTTTTCACTCTTAACAAAAACCTTGTCTTTCCAATCTTCAGGAAAATAAAGAGTATAATTTTCAAGAAGATTTACAACGTAGTATTTTACGGGTTCAAGACCGTTGTCGATAACCTTACACCACACAAGCAGATACCCGTATGAGGTATCGCTGTTAACACTTTCGGACATCGGCCGTCTTAGCGGAATCTCAATAATCCCGTCGTCATCAATATCTCGGCTGTGCAAATCACTGCTGCGGACGGTAAGGTCAGGATTATTCAAATCATCTATTTTCGAAACAAATTTTGACAAATTTACATCCCAAGAAAATACCTGAGTAATACATTGACCATCACCCGTTTCTGCGTCGATAAAGAAACGCTGTGTTGTTTTGCCGGGTTCGATGTCGGTAAATATATTCAAAAGACTTGTTATTCTTTCATCGAGTGCGGTTTCGTTAATCAACATAACATTGTCGTCTTTATCTATCGCAATCAGCTTAAGTGTGGATTTATTATCTTGACGGCTCATGTTGGAATAGCCGAGCAGTAGCTGTTTATCGCTGTTGAAATAAACATCGGCAACAGTCTTAAGATTGTACGGTTCGCTTATGCAAGCCGAAACAGTGAGCATTTCCTGATTCACAGACGATGAATATACTGACAAAACCTTCTGAGATTTATCATCAAACAAGAACCAGGTGACCATAATTTCTTCGTCATTGTCACTGTTAAGGTCAGCAAATTCGACGCTTAATATACCGCTTCCGTTGCCGGCGAAATCGCCCACAAGCAACCAATCTTCTTGTGATTTGGTAAGTACGCACATACGAACAATTGAAACATCATCGTTGTTAACGTAAAAAACTATCGCCTCATCAACATTATCTCCGTTAATATCACGTAAAGTAATGGCAGAATGATTTTCACCGGTCTCAGGAGTGCGATATGAAATCTGACTGCCGAGAAGTTTATTGATCGAGCTTTTTAACTCATTTTCCATCGAGCTGTGAGGCGGTCGCATAAGACTGTTGATTGACCTTAATTCAAAAGAACAACCGGTAAGAAGGAAAGGCAAAATCAACACAGTTATCAAGAGTAAAGAAACTGCTTTTTTCAAGTATTATCGCACCTCCTCTCAGGAAAAATCATATCATTTTAATTCAACCGTATATTCGCCACTCACCCAACAGTCAACACTGTTATTTATGCTGACAATGGCAGTAACTGTCTGATTTGAAGCTGTAATATCGATATTAGACAAATCAACAACAGCCGATATATCGGTAGCCACAAGCTTTTCAAGCGAAGCAGCAGGACCGACAACCGTAACCGAGCCGATTGATTTTGCAAGCTCTCCAATATCATAGCCGTCAGGGATATTAACGTACGATATTTTTGCTTCAGGAACAAACATCGTTTTCTGCGAACAACCTGTGACATTAATTTCAACTGTAAACTCTTTAACGTCATCTATGATATAAATTGACGGTACATCGTCCGCACTGATTTTTATTGTGTTTTTTCCGGGCTTAAGCTGCGCAAAATCAATAGTTGCAATGCTTATGCTTTCCGGAACACTGTTTCTGTCTACATCCTGGATGCCGGCATTCAAAACAGATGGGGTTACCGTGAAACTAAAGCTGTTTTCAAGGTAAGCAGCAGGTACATTTTTAAAACTGACTGAAGTAGGCTTCTCTGCCTGATAATACACCGGCTGAGTAACAGTGATATCGGAATTACCTGCATTAAAAGTAAGGTAGTGAACCAGACCGTCGTTCTTATTGTAAGCTTTAAGGTCGGCAAGCTGTGTCGTTGTATTGTCAAGAGGACGGTCAACTGACAGTTCTGCATAAACCTTTGCGATCGCATCAACTTCTGTCGCAGGTCCCGAAACGGTCACTCTGTCTGACGAGAGAATAACGTCACCGGCAATGTAGCCGTTCTTGACGAGATTGCCTTTAGTTATAACTCTCGGTTCAATTGCAAAGTCGCGTTCCTTATAAACATCAAAGTAAACTTCAATTTTGTCTTCAGACACGCTCACTATATCAAACTCGTCATTTTCATTTGCTTTGACAACTTTCAGGTCAAGTGTCTTCTTGCCGGCAGAATCAACATAGGCTGTCTGAGCAATAACTTTAAACGAATTTTCGTCTATCGAAGGAGAATTAACGATATAACGTTTACCGGAAATTTCAATATCAACCGTAAAATCAGACTGACCGAAAATTTCAAGATCAAACTGAGCAGGCACACTGTTGGTTAAATCAATGGTAACGGGTACGTCCTCGATAACAGCTGTATCAATCGGACTGAGAGCAATTGCAACAACCAACCAGATAATTATCGCAAGAATAAATGAAAAAACCATCAAAACTTTGTTGTCGTAGAATATCTTATGAGTGAATTTTGCTATTTTGTTCATCGTTGCGTAGCCTCCCCTCACTTACTCTTTTTAAACTTAGATGCTAACTTGCCAAAGAGGCCTTTATTTTCTATATCCTCTTTGCTGATAAGATAGTTCTGGAGACTTTCACGAAGCTCAGCCGAAGTAAGACCACGCTCAATTCTGCCTTTATTGACAATTGAGATTGTACCGGTTTCTTCCGAAACAACAACAACAATCGCATCACTTTCTTCTGACATACCGATGGCAGCGCGATGACGTGTGCCGAGTTCTTTGCTTAAAGCGTTATTTTTGGTTAACGGAAGTATGCAACCCGCAGCAGCAACTCTGTCAGCACGGATTATTGCAGCACCGTCATGAAGAGGAGTTTTTGGAAAAAAAACAGTACCGATAAGCTCCTCGGTTGCAAGAGCATCTACTGCTGTACCAGTTTCAATTATTGAACCCAATAATGTTTGACGCTCAAAAACAATAAGCGCACCGATTTTATTCTCGCTCATTGCTGAAACGGAGCGGCAAACAGCAGTAATCATCGTGTTAAGCTTTTCGTTCATTATTTCACGCGAGCTTTTTCCCAGTGAAAAAATTGAAAAGTTAGAAAAACCGTTTCTACCTACACTTTCGAGTGCATGACGAATTTCAGGAGTGAATATAATAATCAGAAAAACAACAGCGTTTGCAGCAACGCTGCGGAACAAATATGAGCTTGCCTGCATATCAAGAACAATAATTGCAGCATAAACAAGACCAAAAAGCAATATACCCTTAAACAGCTGAATCGCTCTGGTCTCACGTATGAACTTAACTACGCTGTATACAACAAAAGCAACAAGACAAATGTCAAGGAAGTCACCAAAACGGAAAGAACGGACAACACCGACAATTTGCTGAAACAAGCTCGTTATCTCATCAAAATAACTCATAGATACTACCACTCCATTCTTGTGCTTTATTATAACACGCGTATTATTATAATGCAAATAAAATAGACTTATTTTTTAATATTTTCAAAATTTGTCCACTAAAAAAACACACTTTGTGCAACAAGCAGAGCACAAAGTGTGTTAAAGTGCAAATTTAAAGGTAATATCAGAACATCATTGAGCGAATAAGCTGCTCACACTGTTCCTCATCCATAAGCTTCGGAACAGGATAAAGCGGATTGCCCTCGTACATAGCACGTTCAGCAATTGTCGGAATATCTTCTTCTTTGATACAATCGAAAGATGCAGGAATTTTCATTCTTGCATTCATTGCACATATTTCATCAATGAAATATTCTGCCTTTTCAGGAACAGACATACCATTGGTATTGAGACCTGCAATATCAGCAAGCTCAGCAAGCTTGTCATATATTTCCTCGCCGTAATAGCGAAGAACATATGGAAGAATAATGGCGTTTGCAAGTCCGTGAGGTACGTTATAAAATCCACCCAGGTTATGTGCAATTGCGTGTACGTAGCCGACATAGGCCTGAGTGAAAGCAATACCGGCATTGAACGATGCAATAAGCATATTGTTTCTTGCATCAATGTTTTTCGGCTCGTTATACGCGGTTTCAAGGTTAGCAAAAATCATTTTTACAGCTTTTTCTGCTGCTGACTTTGTTGCAGGTGTATTGCTGCGACCGATATATGCCTCCACAGCATGAGTGAGCGCATCCATACCGGTTGTTGATGTAATATGAGGAGGCAGGCCGACAGTAAGTTCGGGGTCAAGAACTGCCATCTTAGGACGAAGACAAGGATCGTTGATAGCAAACTTTTCGTGTGTTTCAGGATTTACAATTACAGCGGCAATTGTTGTTTCAGAGCCTGTGCCGGCAGTTGTCGGAACAGCGTAGAGAGGGGGGAGTTTTGCATGAACTTTAAGTGTACCTCTCATTGAAGGTATGAGTTTACCGGGAGCTGCAACGCGAGCGGCAGCAACCTTAGCACAATCCATCGGAGAACCGCCACCGAAAGCAATAATCGCCTCACAGTTGTGATTTATATAAAGTTCGCGAGCTTCCTCAACATTGGGAATAGTGGGGTTAGGCTGTGTGCCGTCATAAACAACATAGTTAATACCTTTTGTCTCAAGGCCCTCTTTCAAAGAATTAAGCAATCCAAGACCGTGAAGAACCTTATCGGTAACAATCATAACGTTTTTAACGCCGTTGCCCTTGAGTACGGTAGGTAACTTTTTAACACTTCCGGGACCTTTGATAGTCTGAGGTCCTGTCCAGTCAAGTGCCTTGCTTACAACTCTAAAAACAGACTGATAGCCGCGACAATAGGTACCGTAAATTTTGTTCATAAAATCGCTCTCCTTTATACAGTTAGTAATATACCTTCAAAACGCCGCCGGTTTCGGGTGATAAATGCCCAAAACACCGGAAGCAAAATTAACAATTGAAAAACTTGATAATTAGATTTATACCTTTTGTATTTATCCAATTCCGACCAATGAAAGAACAGGATCGAGCAAGCCGTACATCAAAGCAGTCATAATAAACCCGGCAATAAGAACACCAATGGCGATAATTACGGTAGATTTTAAAACCGGAAGTCTCATAAGTGCGGCAATAAGCGCACCCGTCCAACCACCGGTACCGGGAAGAGGAATGGCAACAAAAATCAAAAGACCCCATATACCGTATTTTTTGATGGTGACACTTTTCTTTTCGGAACGTTCTTCAAGCTTTCGGATAATTTTTCCGAAAAAACGCTTATTATGAAGAAATCGGAAAATTTTGCGGATAAAAAGAAGAATAAAAGGTATCGGAATCATATTTGCGATATATGAAATAATGAAAGCGGGAACAACATCAATTTCAAGAGCTTTCGCTGCAATGATTCCTCCCCTCAACTCGAGAACAGGTAAAAGAGAGATAATAAATATTATCAATTCATCCGGAATCTTATCCTGAAAAAATCCAATAATACTTTGCGCCAATGATTCAGCCATTTTGTTCCTCCGTTATGATGCGGTTATAATACCTGTTCTGATAAGGAATTCGTTTGCACGCTCCAGGATTGATCTGTCATTTTCAAACTTGAGGGTTTTAATAGCTTTAGCATAATTAAGCCATATATAATCCTCAATTTCTTCTTGTTGAATTTTAGTCTGAGTATCTGAAGTTGATGCAACAAAAATAGAAACGGATTTTTCAACCTTACCCTGAATTGTATATTCCGAAGTTGAAATAAAGCCCGGAATTATCTTGATACGTATGCCTGTTTCTTCAAGCACCTCGCGTTTTGCGGTCTCTTCCTTGGTTTCTCCGTTTTCGATATGACCCTTGGGGAACCCCCAGTTTGCACTGCGCTTATTTTTGATAAGAAGATAGCGAATTTCCCCAGCTATATTTCGGAATACAACCGCACCGCAACTGCTTTCATATAAACATTCAAGCGTGTAATCTTTTTCGTCACCCTCAGCGAAAGCAACCGCGCGGCGAATGTCGTTAATAATAAATCTTGTGCTCTTCGGAGCTGCAACCCAGATTTTTTCACCGTTTTTACGGTGAACTATCGCAACAACTCTGCCGTCAAAATTACGAACGGGATGATCGATGCCCATTATGTATGCATACTGAACAGATGGATTGGGATTGTTTTCAACACGGCCGTAATTTAGCTCATAAATAAGGCCGCTTTCTGTATCTTGAAAATTGTAGGGCTTTGTTACATTTACCCGTACATACTTACCTAACATTCGGCAGTTTGTCTCCTTTCTAAAAAAATTCCAACAGTTTCACACATATAGATTGATTATATAACTAAATGCTGATAATTACAAGACATATTTTAAAATAGATAAGAAAAATTCGGGCAGAAAACTGCCCGAATAAGAATTTTAATTTATCAATCACTTGCAAGAGCCTTAATATATCTTTTGAAGAAAACAACTGCTTCACCAACCGTTTTTACAGGCAAGCGCTCGTTAGTACCGTGAGTGCAAAGCAAAAGCTTGGTATCAGCAATAAACGGTGAATAACGATAAACATTTTTACAGACACGTTCATAGTAATATGCATCCGTGCCACCCATAACAAGATATGGAGCAACAATAGCCTGAGGATAATCAGACATAGCAATCGATTCAATAGCTTTAAATGCTCTTGAATCTGTCGGAGAAAATGCAGATGCTTCCTTTGCCTTAAGACACTTGACAATAATGTCTTTATTCTTAACAACCTTGTGAATGTGATCTTCGATATCTTTTGTTGTCGTGCCTGGCATTGCGCGGAAGTTAACCACAATACTCGAACGTTGAGGAAGAACATTAGCAGCAGGGCTGCCCTGAGCCATGGTAACACCGGTTGTAGTGCGGATAAGACTTGCCCCCGGCGGTATCTGCTTGAGCACCTGCTTGATAACAGGATTAAGCAGAGAAAGGTTGCACGTAACGAGCTTAGCAGGATAGCTGACTCTTCTACCGATTTTATCGAACAAATCAGTAAGGAAAGGCAGCATCTCCGCCTTGAACTGATTATTTTCAAGGTCGCGTATAACCTCAGCAAGTTTTCCGAGTCCGCTATGCTTCGGAGGTTGTGAGGAATGTCCGCCTTTAGTTTCGACTGTTATTTCAAAATCAGCATAGCCTTTTTCTGCAATTCCGATTCCGGCAATAAAGCCATCTATTACACCCTTAACTTTTACAGGCAGAATCGCGCCGCCCTCATCAATTACGCAGTCAAGATTAATTCCTCTTGATTTGAAAAGTTCGGCAATTGAACGCGCACCGGAAAATTCAGATGCAACAATCTCTTCGTTATGACCAAAACAAAGATAAACATCACGAACAGGCTTATAGCCGTCAGCAATAAGCGTTTCCACTGCTTCCATTACGCAGATGAGATGGTTTTTCATATCCATGGCTCCCCTGCCCCAGATATATCCATCTTCTACATCTCCGCTGAACGGATCATGGTCCCAATCCTGTTCCGTGCCTTTTGAAATCGGCACAACGTCCTGATGCGCAAGAAGTGCTATCGGGTCAAGAGAGGAATCCGTGCCCTTCCAACGATAAAGCAGACTTGCTTTGTCAACAACCTCTTTCTCAAGGTTAGCGGCAATAAGAGGATAGGCTTCATCAAGAAAACTATGGAATCGCTCAAACTCAGCCCAATCCATTTCATCGGGATCAGGATACGAAATGGTCTTATAGGTAATAGCCTTGCTGATATGCTCAACAGCAAGATCTGCATTACAGTTTTCAGGTTTGAGCTTTGTTACCTTTTTCTTTTCAGGTGTGTGAGCTGCTGCCCTTACACAGTTTACCGCAGCAACTGCACCCAATGCGCCTAGCGCAATCTTAGTTTTAACCTTCATTAATGCACATCTCCTAATATCATTTTTCTTCTGTGGGCCATACTCTTTTATGGAAGCACGTGCTTCTGCCTTTGTGGCACGCGTTACCTGTCTGATGCACTTTGATAAGAAGCGAATCGTTATCACAATCAGCATAAATGCTGACAAGACGTTGAGATGACTCACTGCTTTTTTTCCAAAGTTTATGGCTTGATCTGCTGCAATACCACACGTAACCGGTATCAAGTGTCTTTTGAAGTGATTCCTGGCTCATAAAACCAACATTAAGAACTTTACCGGTATCTTTGCTCTTTACAACAACAGGAATCAATGAATAACGTTTAAAATATTTTGAAATCTCCATTATCAGTATCACCAAATTAAAAATCAAACAAACTTATCTGCATACTGTCGGGTAACCCATCGAGAGCGCCTGCTTCACGCAACGCCGTAATAACACTGCTTGAAACACCTGCTCTGCGCTGAAATTCATCAACACACATAAACTCGCCCTCACCGTCGTCACGCGCAGCTGCAATTGATTTTGCCGCATTTTCTCCTGTACCGTTAAGCGAAGAAAACGCAAGCCTTATTTTTCCGTCCTCTATTTTAAAAACAGTCGCATCAGATTTATACAGGTCAATAGGAAGAAATTCAATTCCTCTCGCTTTCATTTCCAGAAGAACCTGAAGCGCAGTGTACTGTGAAAGTTCCTTCGGGGTAGCTTCCTTACCTTTATCGTTTATTTCTTTCATCTTACGTCTGACCTGGTCAATACTGCACATAATCAGCGACGCATCAAGGTCACCGCCGCGAACGGTAAGATAAGCCGCATAGTAAGCAACCTTATGATAAATCTTATACCAGCCTAAACGAAGCGCAGCAATAACATAGGCGGCAGCATGAGCCTTAGGGAACATATATTTGATTTTCATACATGAATCAATATACCATTCCTCAACACCGTGTTTTCTCATTTCAGCCATATGTTCATCAGTCAGAAGCTTGGTAGCATTACCCTTACGTACAATTTCCATAATCTTGAACGCCATATCAGGCTCAAGACCCTTATGCATAAGGTAAACCATAATGTTATCACGTGTTCCGATAACCTCGGAAATCGTACAAACATTATTGTGTATAAGTTCCTGTGCATTTCCGAGCCATACGTCTGTACCGTGAGAAAGACCCGATATCTGAAGCAGGTCTGCAAAACCCTTTGGCTGTGCCTCTAAAAGCATCTGACGAACAAAGCTTGTACCCATCTCCGGAATAGAAAGAGTACCGGTTTCACAGTCAATATCAGCTGCCGTAATACCCAACGGTTCAGGACTGACAATCATCCTGTAAAGCTCTTTATCACATACGTCTGCATCAAGCACGGAAACACCCGTAAAGTCCTCAAGGTACTTATAGAGCGTCGGGACATCATGGCCGAGATTATCGAGTTTAAGAATTGTATCATGAAGCGCATGGAAATCGAAGTGAGTTGTTATGGATGCCGCATCAACATCATCTGCCGGATGCTGTACTGCAGTAAAATCTTCAGCTTCGTATTTATTGGGAACGATAACCATACCTCCGGGATGCTGTCCGGTTGTACGTTTGATACCGGTACAGCCCTTGCAAAGCCTGTCAAGCTCAGCATTGTGCAGAGAGACACCTTTTGCTTCAAAGTACTTTTTAACAAAACCGAAAGCGGTTTTATCGGCAACTGTTGATACAGTACCGGCTTTGAAAACGTGAGTTTTTCCGAAAAGCTCCTCTGTGTAACGGTGAGCATAGAACTGATATTCACCGGAAAAATTAAGGTCAATATCGGGTGATTTATCGCCTTTAAAGCCGAGGAAAGTTTCAAACGGTATATCATGACCGTCACGGATCATAGGTTCACCGCATACCGGACAATTTTTCGGCGGAAGATCAAATCCGGAGCCGACCTCACCTTTGAGGAAAAATTCGCTGTGCTTACACTTCTTGCAGAGATAGAAAGGCGCAAGAGGCATAACCTCAGATATACCTGCCATTGAAGCAACGAAAGACGAACCGACAGAACCACGCGAACCAACGTAATAGCCGTTATCTTCTGAGTTTTTGAC
Organism: Acutalibacteraceae bacterium; assembly: GCA_045536955.1. Lineage (GTDB taxonomy): Bacteria > Bacillota > Clostridia > Oscillospirales > Acutalibacteraceae > UBA8612. Next base: position 112,522 of record JAZSOM010000025.1, on the reverse strand, counting down.
AAGCTTCTGAGCAATCATATAAAGAACAGCGAAACCGTTCTTTATTATGGAAGTGAGCTCTTTTTCGAGTCGCTGGGCTACATATTCCGGCACAGGATCACCGAACATATCTTTAGCTCTTTGCCAACAGATGCGAGTCAGTTCTTCTTCAGATCCCGGAATATCGGGCGGATAGTTACCATTCGGAATGGGAATAATTCTGTCAACGGCATCAGCAATTTTATTGGGATTTGTTATAACAACTTCGCGTGCGGTATCTTCGCCCAGATATGCAAATTCCGCAAGCATTTCATCGGTTGTTCTGAAATACAAAGGAGCCTGCTCATCGGCATCTTTGAAACCCTGACCTGCCATAAGGATAGCTCTGAAAATACTGTCCTCAGGGTCAATAAAATGCACGTCGCACGTTGCAACAACCGGCTTGCAAAGCTTGTCCGCGATGTGAATGAGCTTTCTGTTAAGATTTTCAAGGTCGGAATAGCTCTGAATATGCGGAAACTCCTCAGACCTTACAATGAAATCGTTATTTCCCAAAGGCTGAATTTCAATATAATCGTAAAATGACGCAATGTTAAGAAGTTTTTCATTTGGCTCACCGCGAAGCATAGCCCTGAACAGCTCACCTGCTTCGCAGGCACTGCCGATTATCAAACCTTCACGGTGCTTCAAAAGCTGACTTTTCGGAATTCTCGGACGTTTGTAGAAAAACTCGAGATTTGACATTGTTATAAGCTTATAAAGGTTTTTTAGACCGGTGTTGTTTTTTGCAATTATAACAATGTGGTGCGGTGTAAGTTTCTTGTAATCGGTTTCGTCACCGTCAACGTCATTGACAATATAACCTTCCATACCGAAAAGAAGCTTAATATCGCTGCCCTTCGCGGCTTTAACCGCATCGGGATAAGCTTGAACAACGCCGTGATCTGTTATCGCAATAGCTTTATGACCCCACTTAATTGCACGCTTGACAAGATCCTTGACGTCAGTCATACCGTCCATTGCGGACATACGTGTATGCAGATGAAGCTCTACGCGCTTTTCAGCTGCATCATCCATCTTTGAAATCTTATCAATAACCGCAACAGCTCGCGCATCAATCGTGTTTTCACGAGCGTATTTATCATACATAACAACGCCTCTGAGAAGCACTGTCATACCGTCTTTTAGGTTTTCAGCAAGATAATTAGTCTCGGAAATAGGGCCGAAGATTTTTGCAGAATATGAGCCGGTGTTATCTGAAAGATTAAACGTAATTATCCTGTTTCGTCCATCTTTTGTTGTACGTAAATCAAGTGAGAAAATATCACCCCAAACGATTACCGTACCGCTCTCCTGAGAAATATCAGAAATCCGTGCAGGAGGTTTTGAGGGTATCTTTTCACCATAGATTATCTTTGCGTAATCAGTACATATAGGAAGTCCTTCAAATGTAGGTGTAATAACCTTTTTTACCTCTACGGGTTTTGCAGCAAGCTTTTCATCTTCACGGCGTTGTATTTCCTCAATAGAAACAGCATCAACATCTTCACGAGCAACAACGCTGACAGTAACTTTTATGTTGTAAAGTTCGTTGATAATTGAAGCAAGTTCTTTTTCTGCGCCCATACTTTTAAGTACAGCCGCACCCGCAGCAGAAACGGTAAGAGTGTATTTATTACCGTCAAGCTCAGATTGAGAATCATTCATAAATCCGTTTGCAGGAATAATACGCTGTTTGAGCATTGAGTTGATTTTTTCAACATCGATCTCAACCACAGAAGGCTCAGGTAACGGATCATTATACGGAAAATTCAAAAGATTTATGTTAATAATTGCGCGCTCAAGCTGAAGAGCATCACAAAGTTCACGTTCCATAACAGACTTGTTGGGCGCGTCAAAAGGTGCGTCGAACACATCAATGACAAGTACACGTTCGACAGAATTTATATTAATTTCAATGTTGTCATATTCCAAATATTCACGGCAAAGCTCAGCACCGATAAGCGGTGTAAAAAGCTCAGCCAACTGTTTGCCGGTCATTCGCTTAACCCTTTCAGTCACATATTTTTAATTTCATTCATTAATTCTTCTACAAGTTTATCTTCACTTACTTTGCGGATTATCTCACCTTTTTTGAAGATGAGTCCGCAGCCGTCGCCGCCTGCAATACCTATATCCGCCTCTTTCGCTTCACCCGGACCGTTAACGGCACATCCCATTACGGCAACTTTAATCGGCTTACGGCAATCGGAGAGCAGCTCTGTTACCTTACCGGCAATCTCGATCATATTGATTCTTGTTCGCCCACACGTTGGACAGGAAACAATTTCAACACAGTTTTCACGAAGATTGAGAGACTTAAGAATATCTATACCCGCCTTCACTTCTTCAACAGGCTCATCGGTAAGCGAAACTCGGATTGTATCACCTATTCCGTGCGCCAGCAGAGAACCGATTCCCGCTGCCGATTTGATAATACCCATGTGCTTTGTACCGGCTTCGGTAACTCCGAGATGAAGCGGATATTCACACATAGAAGCTACGGTTTCATAAGCTGCAATGGTGTTCTGAACATTTGATGATTTGATTGAAATTACAATGTCGTTAAAATCAAATTTTTCGAGTAATGATGCGTGATACATAGCGCTTTCAGCCATCGCCTGCGGTGTGGGAGAACCGTATTTGGCAAGTATTTCCTTTTCGACAGAACCTGAATTAACTCCAATTCTGATAGGTACTCCTGCCGAAGCACAAGAATCGGCAACAGCCTTAACGCGATCCTCCGAGCCTATGTTACCCGGATTTATACGAATTTTGTCAACACCAGCGCTGACACATTCAAGCGCAAGTCGGTAATCAAAATGAATATCAGCTACAATAGGAACCGAAACATTATTTTTAAGTTGATCAATCAGCTTTACTGCGGCCATATCGGGTACTGCGGCACGAATTATATCGCAACCAGCTTTTTCGAGCTGTTTAGCCTGGGCGATACTGCCTTCAAAATCATCGGAGCGCTTGCTGAGCATTGACTGAACAGCAATCGGCTCATCACCGCCGATAAGTATATTGCCGATTTTTACTTTATGAGCCAAACGTCTTTCAAACAACGTACTCACCCCTTGATAAGTTTAAATATATCGCTGAACGTTATTAACGCCATAAAAGCGAACAGTAAGACCATTGCAACGGCATGAACCCAATTTTCATACTTTGCGGGAACGCGTTTGCGGAATATCATTTCAATAGCTATAAACAAAAGTCTTCCGCCATCCAGCGCCGGAATCGGTAAAAGATTAAAAACACCGATATTAATCGATATAAAAGCCATAATATTCAGAAGAGATGAATAATCGGTTTGTTTCGTGGCTTCTTCGGCAACGTCAGCAATAACACCGACCGTGCCAATCGGACCTGACAAATCCTTAAATCCATACTTACCTGTAATAAGATCGCCAAGGCTCATCCAGACCATTCTTGCAACAGATACAGTTTGCTTGACAGCGCAAGAACTGACAGTAAAGAAATTTTTATCGACGCCGAGAATAATCATATCGGGTACAACCTTTTCAACGCCGTCTTTTTCAACTGTTGTGAGTTTTACGTCTTTAAGAAAAACTTTTTCTCCGTTGCGTTTTACGGTAATGTCAAGCGTTGAGTCGGGATCCGAATACATAAGATAGGACAAGTCAGAATCCGAAAAAACATATCTTCCGTTAATTTTACAGATTTCGTCACCTGCTCGTAATCCCGTTGCCTCAAGCTGTGAGCCTTCGTAAAACGAATGGATCTGCGTTGTACCTACCAAATCCTGTTGACAAATAATAACGGCAAGGATGACAGCTCCCATAAAAATGTTTATGACTGCGCCTGCACAAACGATAAGGAATCGCTTCCATGGTGACTTTAAACAAAAAGCACCCTCATCATTGCTTTGTTCATCTTCGCCTTCCATACTTACAAAGCCGCCAATCGGAAAAAGCCTGAGAGAATACTTGGTTTCCTTACCCTTAATCTTAAATATAGCAGGACCCATACCCATTGCAAATTCATTGATTTTAACTTTAAAAATCCTTGCTATGCTGAAATGGCCGAGTTCATGTGAAAAAATTATTAAGCCAAAAAACAGCACCGCCAAAAGAATCGGCCATGCTTTTTGCCAGATTGCAGCCAAAGTATCAACTGAGAACAATATCTGTCTCCTCCTAAATACTGTTTCTTACATACTCCCTAGCCCATTTATCGGTTTCGAGAACATCTTCGAGAGAATAATCATCAACACGCACACAGTTATCAAGTGCATTACCTACAAGCTTTGCAATATCGAGGAAGCCTATCTTTCCTTCGCGGAACATCTCATTAGCCATCTCGTTTGCAGAGTTAACAGCAGCAGTGCAAAGACCACCGAGCTCAATTGCACGTCTACATATATTTATGCATTCAAAAGTATCATAATCCGGTTTATCAAAAGTAAGAGTCTGCCAATCCTCAAGCTTTAACTGTTTGACAGGTGATTCGAAACGCTGAGGATATGTTAGAGCATACTGAATAGGTATTCTCATATCGGGAACCCCAAGCTGTGCTATAACAGAATTATCAACAAACTCGATAAGGGAATGAACTATACTCTGTCGGTGAACAACAATATCAACGTCACGCGGCAAAACATCAAACAGCCAAACGGCCTCAATAAGCTCCAGACCTTTATTCATCATCGATGCAGAATCGATTGTGATTTTTGCACCCATACTCCAGTTTGGGTGTCGAAGAGCCTGAGCAACAGTAACATCTGCGAGCTCCTCTCGTTTTTTACCAAAAAACGGACCACCGGAGGCGGTAAGAATAATACGTTTAAGTTCCCTCTTGTCGTTCATACCCTGTAACGCCTGAAAAATTGCCGAATGTTCACTGTCAACAGGAAGAATATCCACACGTTTAGCAGCAGCTTTACTCATTACAAGTTTACCGCCGGCTACAAGTGTTTCCTTGTTTGCCAGAGCAATTTTACAACCTGCGTCAACAGCACTCAGAGTAGGAACAAGACCTGCCATACCAACAATACTGTTAAGAACAATGGCATCACTATTATCGGATGCACATTCACTGACACCCTCAACACCTGAGAGAACAGAAATATCCGTATCGGCAAGACGGATTTTAAGATCAGCTGCAGCTTTATCATCAGCCATCGCAACTTTTTTAGGTTTAAATTCGCGTGCCTGTTTTTCTATTATATCGGTATTTTTTGATGCGGTCAGTGCATTTATTCTGTAACCGTGCATCCGAGCTACATCGAGCGCCTGCTCACCGATGGAACCAGTAGAACCAAGAACAGAAATTATCTTCTCTGACATTTTCTTCTACCCTTTCAAAAAGGCGAAGCTGCTTTTCTCAAAGCTAACTTCGCCGTAAAATCAACTTATTGAAAATATGCGGAAAGAGAAATACAATACGCAATAAACAAACGGAACGACTATTCCGATGCTGTCAAGTCTGTCCATAACACCGCCGTGTCCCGGAATAATGTTGCCAAAATCCTTAATTCCGTAGTTACGCTTTATTGTTGAAGCAATAAGATCGCCAAACATACTGACAACAGGCGTAACAACTGAAAGAATAATCATAAACCATATCGGAAGCGGGAAGTCATTATGACACAACCAGTTACAGACAAAAAGAGCGATTATGTTGATAGCCGAAGCGCCAAGAATACCGCCGATAGCGCCTTCAACGGTCTTTTTGGGGCTAACCCTCGGGCAAAGCTTGTGTTTACCGAGTTTAAGACCTGTAAACAGAGCAAACGTATCCGCAAATACTGCACTGCCCAAACAGAACCAGAGGAGGAATCTAAAATGGCCCTGAGTAAGGCTGTCATAGGTATCTACCATATTACGAAGACGCAGGAAACACGAAAGAGATGTAGGCATAATAAGCGAAATAACAATAGACAAGCCGACATGCTCAAACTTAGTTCTGCCAAAGTCAATAACGATTATCAGTAACATAACGATACAGTAAACCGTAACTATCGGAAGAAGCGGAATTTCAATGCCACCCAGTAATGGCAGATAGCCATGATAACAGATAACCAAAGCAGAGAAAATAAGCGACAATGCATAAACCGCTTTATTTCTAACTCCGACGCTCTTTATCAGTTCGTAAACAGCAGTAAGTATTGCCGCAAAAACCATAATATCAGCAAGCGGACACGGCCAGAACGGGAAAACAACAATTGTAATACCGAGCAAGCCGAACAAGATACCGAACAGAACTCTGTTTTTCATATAATCACCTAATTTCTCAGACACCGCCAAAGCGTCTGTGGCGACGGGAATAATCCTCTATCACCTTATCAAAATCATCAGTTGTAAAATCAGGCCACAGTTTATCAGTATACCAGAATTCTGAATAAGCTGACTGCCAGATCATAAAATTGGAAATACGCTGTTCACCGCTGGGACGCACAATAATATCCGGTTCGGGCTGACCTGCAGTATAGAGGCCGGCAGAAATCATATCCTCGGTTATATCATCGGGCATAATCTCGCCATTTTTTACACGTTGCGCAATGGTTTTAACACTGTGAAGGATTTCAGCTCTGCCGCCATAATTAACTGCAATATTTACAACAGTTCGTGTTTTGGAGCTTGATTCGCTTTCTGCTGTGTCGAACAAATCGAGAATATCCTGAGGCATTCCCTCTCGTTCGCCCATATAATGCATATGCATACCCTTCTGTTCATTTTCCGCTTTTCGCTCCTGAGCTTCAAGCAGATAATCACGAAAGATATTCATAAGTGCCGCAACCTCCTGCGAAGGACGCTTCCAGTTTTCAGTGGAAAAAGCATAAAAAGTCATACTCTTTATGCCGAGGTCGCAACCGTATTCGCAAATCTTGCGAAATGTTTCGGCGCCGGCAAGATGACCTTCTGAACGGGACAAGCCTTTTGAAGTAGCCCAGCGGCCGTTACCGTCCATAATAAATCCGATATGGCTTGGTAACACAATGCTCATTTTAGATCTCCATTACTTCTTTTTCTTTACCGGACAAAACTGACTCAATCTCTTTGATGTACTTATCTGTCTTGTCCTGAATCTGCTTCTCGCCCTCTTTAAGGTCATCTTCAGTGATTTCGGAAGCTTTTTCCATCTTCTTGAGCTTATCAATACAGTCGCGGCGGATTGAACGGATAGCAACCTTGGACTCTTCAGCAGTAGTACGGATTGTTTTTACGATTTCCTTACGTCTGTCCTCTGTGAGAGGCGGGAAAGTAAGGCGGATAACAGTACCGTCGTTCTGAGGATTAATACCAATATCAGATGCCTGAATAGCCTTCTCAATGCCGCCGAGAACACTCTTATCCCAAGGCTGAATTGTAAGAATTCTGGCTTCGGCAACAGAAACGGCAGCAAGCTGATTTACAGGTGTAGGCGTGCCGTAGTAGTCAACCCTGACCTTATCAAGAACAGCGGCAGAAGCTCTGCCCGCTCTGATTGAAGCATACTCGTTCTGAAGCGCGTTGATTGTCTTAGTCATTTTCTCGTCTGCGTAGCTGTATACAGTTTTCATTGTAATTTCTCCTTGTTTTTTATTCTTTTACAATTGTACCTATTGTTTCACCTTTAACTGCCCTGAGAACATTCTCGGGATCGTTAAGGTTAAATACAAGAATTGCGATACCGTTTTCACGGCAAAGTGATGACGCTGTACTGTCCATTACCTTGAGACCTTTAGCAAGAACCTCTGTATGGGTGAGCTCATCATACTTGACAGCATCATCGAATTTATTGGGATCCTTGTCATAAACACCGTCAACATTTGTTGCTTTAAAATAAACTTCAGCTCCGATCTCAGCTGCGCGAAGAGCTGCTGTTGTATCGGTAGAGAAGAAGGGACAGCCTGTACCGCCTCCAAAGATTACTACCCTGCCCTTTTCGAGATGACGAACGGCTGCATCTTTGTTATATGTTTCACAAATCTGCGGAATGGCCAATGAAGTCTGAACTCTCGCATCAACGCCCAACTGTGAAAGTGCATCGCCGAGCGCAAGAGAATTCATAACCGTTGCGAGCATACCGATGTGATCAGCTCTTGTTCTGTCCATATTTTCACTTGATCTGCCGCGCCAGAAGTTACCTCCGCCGACAACAACACCAACCTGAACGCCGAGATCACAACATTCCTTAATAACGCGGCAGACCGACATTGTCATATCGTTATCTATACCGTGTCCTTTCTCGCCCGCAAGAACCTCACCACTGACTTTGAGCAAGATCCGCTTATAAACAGTGTTCATTTCTGCTCACCCTTTCATTATGTATAGCTTTATCCTTCTCATTTTACTTTATAAAGACATATAAGTAAAGGGGTTAAATGGAATTTTAACTAATTATTAAATATTTTTTAGTTAACTCTGAAGTAGCTCATAGGGTCAACGGTAATACCGCTTACGGTAACGGGTTCATCTGAATAATTGACGTAAATTCGGGTTGTAGACTCATACTCCGTACAATAAACGTTTTCCGATACCATATAGTGATCTGTAATTCTTGAGCCTCTCAGATCATTGAGCACCTCACCTGCTGACGAATAAGAATCGTACATAAAGTTAAGTCGTTCGTCAACAGAGAAAACATCTGCATATTCCTCACTGTCATCAAGTGAATTATTCGTGACAACATATCCCGGTATAGCGCCGTATTCAACACAACGAAGAACTGACAACTTTTCATTTTCCGACATATTTATGCCGTCATAAGAAAATTCAACTATTCCGTGAAGGATAATCTGAACAAAAGGTACAGCTTTGTATGAATCAGAAGATGTGCGTGAACAAGTCATGGGCAGTTCAGAAATTACATCAGCATTTTTAAGAGCGTAGAAATTGCCTCCTCTGACCATAACAAGACTTTCCGTTGAAAGAGGAACCATTTTTTCGGATATTGCCGTAATTACATCCTGCCTGTTAAGAGCAGAATTAAGCTCTGTAAATGCATAAACACCTACATCCGTAAGACAATATCCTGTGGCATCAAGAGCATCAAAGCGCTCAAGAACAGACAAAACGGTTTTTTCAATGGAAGAAACACCGATAAAATAACGCTTGTTTTCTTTAACTTTGAATCCCATTTCAGAAAACGGATTATTCTGAATAGCAAAATGGCTTTTTCCGCTGAGATTTTTTAATGAAGATGATGAAGATTTGTCACTTATAAGGTCAATATCATAAAACACGCTGAAATTAAGACCTGAAGCATATTTATTAAGCTCAGTTATACCGGACTTGCCGCCCAACGAGTCGACGTCAGAGGCATCCGCGGCATTGACCGAATTGAGTCCGCCGGTAAGTGCACCTGAATATCTGAGATAAACATTGTCAATTCCTTTTGATTTCAGTCTGCCGAGAATATCAAGAGCATGAGTATAATCTGTCAACTCCTTATTTGCAGAGAAAAATCCGCCTGTGCTGGCTTTACCGACAATGTTGACAAGTAGCGGCATATAATCCGTAACCTCAACACTTCGCGTAGAAAGCGTAAAATTTCTTATAAGCTGCTCACGACAAGCAGCTGCTATACCTGCGTAAGTGGCGTTCGCACCGCTTAAGAAACGCAAACAAACAGACACCGTATCATAACCGATTTGCTCTGTATAACGATATTCATTATTTTCAACGTCTGTTTCACTTAATGAAACGGCAAATTTGGGACCGACGCGGTTATAACCTTTGCCATTTTCAGACTTGTTCGCAACAATAGATGCCATTGCATCACCGGTTTCGATAACAGCCGCATAAGCATCACTGCCGCTCTTCATACCGTATGCAGCAACTACTGAAGTCAATTCTGAAGTGCCGCCGATATCATTACCGTACACAGCAATATTTACCGGCTCTACCTTTTCGTCAGATGCTGTATCGATAATTGCGCCGCTGCCGTCAGGAACAAGAATATAATCTCCTTCAGCTGCATTGTTATTTGCTCCGAAATATTCAAGGAAACCAACGTTTATGAGCGTATCATTCTTATCACCGAGATTAGCCCAGTTAAGTGTTGCATAAAAGCATCCGTCTTTAAGAGAATACTTAGCGGTAACCTTAAAAAGAATATGTCCTTTTGCTGCGTTACGATAAGTTTCATCGGTTGCACCAAGGTCGATATTCTTAAGCCAATCACCATTTTCTGTAATAAGGTAAGTTACGACAAAATCGTTACCTGTTTTTTCAGTATACGTTCCGCCAACAGCAAAACTGTTATCCTGAGAATTGAGATGATATATCTTATCGTTATGAACAACCTCAAGTGAAACAATTTTCGCTTCGCTGTCTCCTGCTGCGCTTTCGGCTGCTTGAGGCAGCGCGGACCAAAGCTTGCTGTTTTCACTGTTCGCAACTCGAACACAAATAGCACTACTGCTCTCGTCAAAAAGAAGAGTAATAAGACCCGAAGTATCAACCTCTGTTAAATTTTCTGTTGCGCAACTGTGTATCGAAGCATCGGCCGACTGCGGATAAACAGGCTCTACCGACGCATCAATAGTGCCGATTTTCACTTTGCTCGCAGCGCAACCAAATACGGTAGACAATAAAGCAACACATATAATCACTGAAAAAACTGATTTAAATTTTCTGTTCAACTGTCTGTTCTCCTGAGTATATAGATTAAATTATGGAAAAATAAAAATTCACACTGCTGTCAGCGTTTGAATCGGTACCCTGTTCCCCAGATTGTTTCGATAAACTGGATTCCGGCAGAATTTTTGTTGATTTTTTCTCTGATTCTGTTGATATGAACAGTTACCGTGGACGTTTCACCTATCGAATCAAATCCCCAGATTTCATAGAAAAGTTCACCTTTGCTGAAAACAATATCAGGATTTGAGGCAAGATACCAAAGCAAATCAAACTCTTTATTTGTCATAACAACCTCTACTCCGTCAACGTAGACTTTTCTTGAAGTCTTATTAAGTTTTAAGCAACCGAGGTCTATATCGTCCATAACGCAGCCTTTTTGGGATGAAATAATTTTATAACGTTCTATTCTTGCGGCAACTCTGGCTGCAAGTTCTCTGAAATTAAAAGGTTTTGTTATGTAGTCATCGGCGCCGAGCGAAAAGCCTTCAATAACATAGTCAGGCTCTTGTTTGGCAGTTACGAAAAGAACAGGAGTATCTTTAGCAGCACGAAGTTTTTTACAAAGCTCAAATCCGTCAAGCCCCGGGAGCATAACATCAAGGATGATAAGGCTGTAATCATTCTGCAATGCCGAGCCATAGCCACTGAGACCATCATAACACAAATCCACTTCGTAACCGTTTGCGTTAAGATATTCTCGCTCAAGCTCAGCAATCATCTCATCATCTTCGACAATTAAAATTTTTTCGTTCATATATCAGTTCTCCAGTTCAAACCAACTCGCGGGTTTATCCTCGGAACGGTGCAAAAGTGCAAAAATGGTCAATCCGTTTCCATTGTTTTTTGCCCATATCCTTATGTTGTTAAGAATCAAAATTTGCTTGGCAATAAATAATCCCAGTCCGCTTCCTTCATTAACATTTCTTCTGGCAGTATCACCGCGATAAAACATTTCAAAAATCATATTCTCACTGCCCGGTTCAACACCAACACCGTTATCAGCAATTGAAAACAATATGGTGTCATTGTCGTAATCTTCTATGGTAATCTTAATTTTACAATCGCAATCGCGCTTTCGGTACTTAATGGAATTATTTATGAGATTAACAAGAGCACGTTTGCAGCTTTTTAAGTCAATCATCGAAACTGATGACATTTTGCATTTATTTTCAAATGTTACAGTTATGTTCTCGGCATTTGTGGAAAGATTAAGATCGGAAACATAAATACCAAGCACTTTCGAAATATCAACAGGCTGTAAATCCATTTGAAAATCGGGTTCGTTGTATTTTTCGACGGCAGCAAGACTTTTGAGCATTATATTAATGTCTTCCGTATTGTTCAAAATGACAGAGGAAAGACGTTTTATACTATCCGCATCCTTAACCATACCGTCCGCAATCATCGAGGCACATCCGTTAATGCGTGTAACAGGTGTTGCAATATCGTGCATAAGACCGCTGAAGTAAACTTGTTTGGCAACATTCGCATTTCTCTCGTGCTCGCGATAGTCACTTAGCTGAACACGAACACGTTCAACGGCCTTAAAGAGATCACCAATTTCGTTATCGGCAGCATACGAAACAGTTTCCTGATAGTCTCCCCGTGCAAAATTTTCGATTTGTCTTTCAATTTCACGAAGCGGAGAAACAATTGTCACATCGACCCTGTGTTCAAACCAACGCCTGAGAACAAGCAACAAAATAACAACGATAACATTGAGCGCTGAAACAGCACCCATCATAACAAATGTACTCGTTGACAAAGGCTCATAGCGTGGCGAAACAATTACATAAACCAAGCCGATAAGTAAAAGGATATTTACGGCAATAGCAAATATTGCAACTGCAACAACAAACGAAAACACCGTGCTTTTGATAAGAGTCGGTTTTTGATTTTTAGTATTTTTACTCATAATATCAATATTTACCCGTTGACTGTTCAAAGTAACAGATTAAGTTTTCGACCTTAATTTTTTCACCATCATCAGTTACGGCCGTTCCGCTCATACGTCCGAACATTATTTTTTCACTCTGTCTGACAACGGCCAAATCATGTTCATTTTCACATCTGTAAACAGGTTCAATTTGCATTTCAAATCTTTTATCGTTTGATTTTACAGTATACGGCTTGCCGTTATCCTGCATCGGATAATCAATAAAGATCTTGTCAAGCTTGTGACAAACGCCATTATAGAAGAACGCGTTTTCGGTCGCAGAATCCGTGTTACCAAAGCCGTATCCAATATTGAAACCAAAAGGTTTTCCGTCAATCAAAGTGCTTCCGGTACAAAACACACGCCGATAGTTGCCTGTCCATACGCCCCTACCCCAATCAAACATGGCAAAATCACGCGAGGAATCAAACAAATACTTTTCAGAGTTTACGATAACGCTTCCGTTTATCGGAATACAAGTAACGCTCTGATTACAGAAGAACATCGATTCGCTTTTATCCATAGGCATAAGAACACTTAAAGACTCTGCCGATGAATCATACGCAGCGTGAATGTTAACTTCTATATCGGCATCAAAAACATCTGAATATTTACAGTAAAGATGACGGTCGCCCTTATTAACAAGATACATAAAATCGCAGAAAAGACCCTTGACAACGCTGCTCCCGCTTTCGCTTGTCCGCGACAGCGAAATCTTACCGCCGTGAAGGAATTTCGGATTAAAGAAATCGTACCTAACACGGTTTTTAATATCATAAAAACAAGCACTTACCTGACCTTGAGCTCTCTTATCGGCAAGATACATTGTAAGTGCATAATCACCGCTTGAACTGATAAGAATATAACTGTCCCATTCTCTTATCTTCATTCTTTCAAGTCTGATGTTTTCGGGACGATAATCAAAAAGCAGTTTTGTTGCCCAACCAGGCTCGACAATTTTACCGGTCGAATCTGGAAGAAGCTGTAATTCTGTAAGCTTATTCTGCATACTATTACCTCCGAAAAATTTAAATAGTGGTGAAATTAGATGGAAAAGTTAAAAGAGTATTCATTCGTTTATTTACTTGGTGCCGTATTATACAGCCTGTTAGAGGTAGCGTTCCGCGGTTTTACACATTGGACAATGGCGCTTACAGGCGGGCTTGCATACCTTCTGATTTACATTATGAATATAAAGGCCAAAACACGAAGCCTTATTATGCGTTGTCTCATAGGTTGCGCGATAATAACATCGCTGGAATTGATAGTCGGCTGCATAGTGAACAGAAAATTCAATATGAGTATCTGGGACTATTCAAACCAACCGGGGCATATCTTAGGGCAGATATGCCCGTTATTTTCCGCTATATGGTTTTTGATAAGTTTCCCTGCGATGCTGCTGTCTTTTTTTATAAAAGGAAAACTTTTTTCCAAAAATTCCGATTAAAGCCATTTAACTATTCTTGAAGTAATTAACAAGACCGTTTACGGTTGCCTGAGCAAGAGCATTCTGATTTTTATCACTGACGAGTGCATTGCACTCCGTTACATTTGTGACAAAGCCGTATTCGATAAGTACGCTGGGACACTCTTCAACACGGGTAACACGGAAGCCTTTGAATTTAGTTCCCTTGTCAACCTTAGAAGCCATAGCAGAATTATTTGCATATATCTCGTTCTTATAAGCATAAACTATGCTGTCGCTCAGATAATTTGCAAGAGGATATGAATAACCCTTGTAATAGTACGCCGTTGTACCAGAGGCACTCGATGATGTTGAAGATGCATCGCAATGTATTGCGATAAACACGTCGGGATTATTAGCACGGCAGAGTGCGGCCCTCGAATCGAGGTCAAGTGTTTTTGAAGATGAGTTACGGGTCATTATTACCTTTGCTCCCATTGCTTCAAGCTTTGCTTTAACTTTGTTAGCAATTGCGATATTGATAGTCTCCTCATAAACATTTCTGTTACCGACAATTGCTGTGCCTATTGCGCCGGGATCATTGCCTCCGTGGCCGGGATCGAGCATTATAACTTTTCCGCTCAAGGAAGTGTTGGTACGTTCCTTAACAGACAGCGTAAGTGTGCCATCACTGTTGTAGTAATATTTAATACCGTAGAAACCGCCTTTTTTCTTAAGGGAAAGTCTGAGTGTAACGGAACCGTCGCTGTTTTTTATCCATTGAGCCTTAGAAATTACGGAAGAGTTTATCGAAGGTGCAGTGTCAACCTTGGTTGTGTGGAAGAAAACAATGTCAACATATTCCGCCGTATAATTCTTAATGCTGTAAGGTCTGCCTTCTGTTTGTGTATAAAAAGACTGCGGATACTCACGAACATTAAACGGTACCTTCCACCTCATGGTAAGGGTAATCTTGGTTTCGTCAGATTCCTTACTTACACCGACTGTACGGATTTCGTTTGAAGGCATATTATAACCTGAAGAAAGATATTCGACATCCTTTTTGTATACTCGTCTGCCTGAAGCAAGAACATAGTACTGAATTCCGTCAAAGGAACTTGTATTGACAACGTAATCAATTGTACCCTTCGGCAATGCCGTAAAATAAGGAACAGAAACGTCGTTCATTGTTGTGGCAGGTAAAGTTTCCGAATAATCATTTTTAACAACGATCATTTTAGATTTTCCAGAAACACCATTATTTTTATAAGGTGTCAACAATTCAAAAATCTTCGGAGGAGTGGTTGACGACGGCTTCTGAGTGGTAGTTGTTGTGGTCGGATTTGTAACAACCGATTCATCAGATTCACCTGTTACGTCTTCAAGAGAAGGTATTGTGGTAGCGGGAACCGTATCAGTCGGGAAGGTTGTCAAATTCTCTGAAGGAGGTACAAAAACCTGCTTGGCGTTAACGACAACGCTTGCAGCTGTTTTAGATTCAGTCAGACCTTGGTAGGATGCAGTAATCTTAACTGAGCCAAGGTTTTTATCGGCAGCACCTGATTCCGGCAAAGTAAAAGAACCGACAAACGTTGTATAATCGGAGCCCTCATCCGCTGAATCACCGTCGGAATAATCATCAGAGCGTACAAGCTTTACAGACATACCGTTAAGTGTCGCCGTTACTGAAGCTGACTTATGCGCCTCAGCTATAACATCTAGAACAGTTGCTCCCGGGGCGGAAACGTTACCCTGCGGTGAAACTGAATTGATAAGTTTCATTTTATAGGTTATGGTATAGGTAATCTTTTTGCCGTTATGCTCAAAAACAAAAACGTTTTCGCCGGGTTTGAGATTTTCCTCGAGTGAGAAATAGCCGTCATCTACCATAGTAACGGTTTTTCCGTTGACCGTAAGCGGTTTAGAAATATCACCCGTACCTACAAATGAAATGCGAGACTGATTTGTTTCAAACTTGTCTTTTTTGGGTGATGAAATTATAAGCTCCTTGAAGAAATCCTTCATAATGCCGCTATTCATATATTCAATTATGGCGCCGCGAAGCTCATCATTTTCATTAAGCGCACCATAGCGGTAGAACGAATAGCCGGAGGAAGCTACCATTGCAGCAGATGCAAACTGCTTCATAATCTCTTCGGGTTTGTCATAACCCTTTGAGTTTCCTACGAGCTCAGTGTGTATACAAAAAACGTTATCCTTGGTGGTGCCGTCGGAATAAGCAGAAAGATATTCGGTATAGTCACCGGCAACCGAGGAAGTGGGAACTGTAATATCGATGTACTTATAATCGAATACGTCTGCACTGCATACAGGAGCGTACTGCTTTTCAGCTTTTGCATATACACCAAGATAAATTGTATCATCTGTTGAACGTATAGCCTTTGCTGCGTTTGCAACTTCGTTGATTGCAGCACCGTCAGCAGCTGCAATCAGTATAGAATCTACTCCTGTGCCGCTGAGCGAAGATGCAGCCTGATCGTCAACAACACCGGACTTAACGATAGTATCGGAACCTATCATATAGACGCTGAAAAGATTGCTGTTTTTTGCCTGAGTTGCAAGCTGAGCAGCCTCCGACAAATCGCACCCGCTAAAAACAACAGTGTTAAATCCCCATGATGCAATATCTGAAACCGCACTGAAAGCGGAATCAAGCTCAGTATAGTCCGTTCCTTTTTCAAGCACAACAGCACTCATACCGCCGTACGGCCCTTCAACATTGGTAATATAAACGGAAGGTGTATTAACAATTTGCTCCGTCGGTTCTTCCGGCGAAAAAAGATTTGAAATTTTCGGAAATGCTCCTCCGAGATATAATCCGAGCGTTGTCACACCTAAGACTATTACAGCAACGCAAATCGCCATTACAACCTTTCTTCCTGTGCTTCTTTCCATTTTCCATTCCCCATAATTATGATTTTCTTGTTAAAATCAGATATAATTTGACAGAATAATTATATCATATCAGCAATTACATTACAACTGTTTTATTATAATAAAGGGAATTATTTAAGATAGCCGTATGAAAACAAAACATAGCCGCAATAATTCTTTTTTTCTATACTCTCGATCTGTTTTTTTATTACGCTGCCGTCGACAATCCACTCGTCTTGACCTGAACCAGCAAGAGAGTCCTTGTCACCCTGCTTATACGCTGCAAGTCCGCACGCAAGTGACGCACCGTTACCTTTTTCAAGTTTTTTCCAATTATCTGCAACGTCTTCAAACGGCATTTTTTCATGCGAGAATCCGTAATAAATCTGCGGAATGATTATATCTGCATAACCTTTATTTTTCAGCCACAGCTTAACGTCTGCATAGTGGCTGTTTATGTTTTTTTCTATATCGCCCGACGGACTTATGGTGAATATTTTACCTTCATACGTATGGACAAGCGAGTAAATCGAAGCAACCAATACGTTGACATTCTCGCGCCTCCATTGCGCAAGTTTCAACTTACCGCCCTTCTCGCGGTATGCTTCATAGCTTTGTTCATCGAAGCTTTTATCAGTCGTAGGATAAAAATAGTCATCAATATGTATACCGTCGACATCATAATTATCAAGAATCTCCCTCACCCCTGAAAGTATTGTCTCACGCACCAGGTCTGATGAAGGTTCAAAATAGACACCGTCTGAAGTAAAAACAACAGAATTTATGTATTCAGCCTGTTTGGCAAGGCTGTTTTCTGACAGCGAATCGGGGTCAGTATTGCTCGAAAGACGATAAGGATTAATCCAGGCGTGAACACTGTAATTACGCTTATGAGCAAGTTTTATAAAAGTCTCAAGCACGTCAAAATCCGGAGAATCTCCCGACTTGGTAATAACATACTCCGATTCCGGAAATATATCGGAAGGATAGATCGAATCGCCGAAAGGTCTGACATGTATAAATATTGTATTAAGAGACTTAGAATCGCAGATATCAAGCATTTTTTCGACATTGGAAATGTAATCCTTTTCACCGCTTCCTATCATTCCCGAAAGCTCAAAGCAAGTAAGCCAGACACCTCGTATATCATATTCGTTTTCTTGTAATTGTACCGGATTTTTTTCTTCATCCGGTTTGTCGCTTTTGCTGCACGAAGTCATAAAAACCATAAGACAACAAAGCATAATCAACATTATTCTTTTAAATCTCATTGTAAACTCCCCGTCAAATTTGTTGACAACACTCAAAATATATATTACTATTATGAAAATATTAGATTATTGGAAGGCGGTTAAATAATGCCTAGAAAGCTGATAATACTTGCTGTTGCGTACACGCTCGTTGCGGTATTTGCAATAATCATAACAATTTATGACAAACGTGCGGCTCGCAAAAGAAAAACAAGAATACCCGAAAATTTTCTTTTACTGGTTGCGGTTGGCGGCGGTGCATTGCCGATGCTCGTAACAATGAAAGCAATCGGCCATAAAACCCAACATAATAAATTTATGCTCGGCCTTCCGGCTATAATACTAATCCACGTTTTGGGCATTATAGGATTGATGTTTATCAAATATACTTAATCTCAAGCGTAAATAGCGGCTGCTTTATATACATAAGTACAAAATGCTTATGTGCATAAAGCAGCCGCTGTTATTTTGTTTATTCTGCTTCTGTTTGTTCCTCTGGAGGAATATAAGGTACAGCAGTTTTCTTGACGTCTACCCTATCGTACATACGCATAAATCTGACAGAAACTCGCGTCATCTTTCCGCAATAAGGACATTTGAAGATTGTGCGGAAAAATCTGTTGGAATACTTCCATTCCTTAAGACGCTGAGCGTTAACTCTGCAATCGGGACAAACATAGGTCAGCTGCTTTTTATCTACAAGCGGATTTTTAAGATTGCTGATAGGATGCGGTTTAAAAGCAAGCTTTGCGTAAAACTCCGTACCGCAGGGTCGGATATAATCCTGAAGGTCGTTAAAATCAAAAACGCGTTTCAGACACTCCGCACTGAGTCTGCTGTCATCCAGAGCCCTGTGAAGCGAATAATCGCCTCC
Source organism: Acutalibacteraceae bacterium (assembly GCA_045536955.1). Taxonomy (GTDB): domain Bacteria; phylum Bacillota; class Clostridia; order Oscillospirales; family Acutalibacteraceae; genus UBA8612. Next base: position 93,549 of record JAZSOM010000025.1, on the reverse strand, counting down.
GTCAATATCCAAGGCTTCAGCAGCTTTACCAAGACCAATCTGCTGACCCTTTTCCGTAGGGACTTTTCGCTGAACAAAGGTTTGCAAATCAACGTAATGCGTAAGAAAAGGTATATATGCAATACCGTTAAGATACTTATAATTTTCAATAAGTACTCTTATATCACCGTCACCCCAGGTCAGGATGACCGTTGGCTGAGCGCCGATCCATTTTCGAAAAGACGAAAAAACCTGAGTGAAAGGCTCACCGCCAAGCACGTCATCATTGGTAATGTTAGTAAGTTTTTTTACGCTTCCTCTGAGTCTTTTACCAATACTGGGCTTCACAAAACTCGAAAAAGAAGATATTTCATTGAGGTCTTCATCAAGCTTTACCGCACCGATTTCAATGATTTCATTAATAAAGCCTTTGATTTTTCTTCCGTAGACATTGTTCCATTCCAGGTCAAAAACTACATATTGCATTTTGAAGAAACCTCACTTCCTTTCTTGATTTATTTTTCGGAATAAAGCGACGCTATATCCGCCGCACGCTGTGCAACAACAGCACGAAGCTGTGATGGACGCAAAACTTCGACGGAATTGCCATACTGCAAAAGCCAGGACAAAAAGCCTTCGCCTGTTACAACGTTGATTTCAGCTGTAAAGTTATCGGCATTTCTTGAAGAAAACCGGACATTTTCGCCGAACCGCTCAACAATTTCTTCAAGGAATCTGTTTGCGCAGCGAAGTGTAACCGCTTGCTCAGTACCGGAAAACATATTAAAAAGCTTACCTGCATAGTCAGCAGAATCAAAATTCTCTTTATAGTCACAAACTTCGCTGAAATGACGCCACTGCTCATTCGTACACGTTACACTTTTCATTCTGTCAATTCTGGCATGCATAAGATTATCGTAATTTTCGTTGTTACAAACAAGATAATAGTGATCGTTTGACCAGATAAGCGCATATGGGCTTACTGTAAATTCCCTCTCATTCATAACTGGCTTAAGGTCATCAGAAACACTGAGATTTGAATAGATAAACTTCACTTTAAGACGTTTGGCGATCGCATTGTGAAGAACATCAATACTATAATATATTTCCTCATTTTTGCGCTTGTGACCTTTATCAATAAAAACCTGTGATTTGAGTTTCTTTGCCTGAGGATCACTGAGCAGAGAACCCATTTTATTGACGAGTGCATCTGTTTTTTTAACTGTTATGAATTTCGCCGCACGCACCGCATCAATCATAAGTCGTACTTCCGCTTCTTCAAAATCACGCGAAGCAAGAAAAAAACCGGCTTTCGGACTTCTGGTGCAGACAATATCATATCCCGCCAGCTTAAGTGCATCGATATCGGAATAAAGCGCCTTACGTTCAACCTCAATTCCGTTTGATACAAGATACTCAATTATCTGAGAAGCCGAATATATATGTTCCTCATCCGTATGAGATTTTAAAAAATCGGCAAGAGCAATTAAACGACGCTTACCGTTGTTCATATCATCACCGCACAAACTAGTTATTTGCAACTCTAAATAATTATTATATTAAGCGCAGCCGATATTGTCAATAATACGGAGATTATTTATTCAGGTTAAGAGCAAGACCGATCACATTTTTTGCTGTGCGCTGAAGCTCACCGAGCGTTATACCGCCCGATTTACCGTAAGTGCTGAGAAGAGTGCCGTCCGGCTTTCTTTTGCCGGAGCGTCCACCACCCGGCATAAGCACATCAACCTGAGAGCGCACACGATAAGCATTGTCTTTAAGGTTCGGGAATTCAGGACTTTTGCTTTTTCTCATCCACCAATCAGTCATAACCAAGCCCTTATATCCCCATTCATTTCGGAGGACAGTCGTACAAAGTTCATAGTTGTAATGTCCCCAGACACCGTTAATCTTATTGTAAGAGGTCATAATACACTTGGGTTTTGATTCTTTAACGCAGATTTCAAAGCCCTTGAGATAAATCTCACGAAGCGCTCTTTCCGAAACTCGCGAATCATTATGGCATCTGTTGGTTTCTTGGTTGTTACAGGCAAAATGCTTCGGACAAGCGCTCAATCCGCTTGACTGAACGCCTCTGACAACACAAGCTGCCATCTTACCGCTTATGAACGGATCCTCAGAAAAATATTCAAAGTTTCTGCCGCAAAGCGGATTTCTGTGTATATTCATACCCGGTGCAAGAAGGACGTCTGAACCTTTGGCTGCCATTTCTTTGCCGACAAGAGTATAAAGTTCCTCAACCAGTTCTTCGTTGAATGTAGAAGCAAGAATCGCGCCGACGGGAAGGAGCGAGCAGCTTGCACGAAGTCTGATACCCGAAGGACCGTCGGTTGTTGTAATGGCGGGAATTCCTTTATTTCTCAACGATTCAAGCACACCGCCGAGAACGCCTGCATTACCCTCAACGCCAAGCGGGCTGTTCATTATATAGTCACCGCGGCTGATCGCTTCAAGCTCTGCAAGCTCAAGCTGTGAAACAAAAACATCAAGAGAAATTATGCCTTCTTTTACGTCGGAAAGTTTATAACCTCTATCTCCCGTGATTGTATATCCGCGCGGTTTGCCATCCAGAATTATCTGTTTAAGGTTTGTTTTACTCTCCGGTGTATAGTGCTTAACAGGAATTTTTCTGCCGTTGCTTTCTTGGAAACCATCAATTCGATAAAACGGCTCTTTTACGGCTGAAACCTGAGTAAGTTGCTCAATACATTTTGTTTTAGACACATTAAAAGACATACAAGCTTTTGCTTGAGCACTGTCGGTGCCGACATAAACAGTATATTCACCCATTTCAAGCACCCAGGCATTTTCGTATCCGGTAACGCCGCTGTCATCATAAGAAGCGAACGAAGTATTTGGTATTACAATTTCAAGCTCCTGTGCTTGCAACGGAGCAAGAAGTTTGGTTTTTTTAAAACCGACAAGCTGACGATCAGGATTTACAAGAGAAGTGCCATTGACACTGTAATAAACCTGAACAGTTTCCTTGCCGCTGTAAGTGCCGGAAACGTTTGTAACAAGCACTTTCACCTTAGTGTTTTCATCATTTTTATCAACGCAAAGACACTCAACATCAAAATCAGCGTAACTCAGACCGAAACCAAAAGGATACCTGACTTTTTCGGGGGCAAACGTTGAAAAATAGCGATATCCGACAAAAATATCCTCAGTATAATTATTGAACTTTTTGGCACCGAAATCGGTTGACGACGGATAATCCGCAAAGGAATACGCAACAGTATCCGCAAGCTTACCTGACGGCGAAATCTTACCGCTGAGCAGATCAGCAAGAGCGTTGCCGCTTTCCATACCACCCTGCCAGGAAATAAGCACAGCGCCTATTTTTTCGCCAAATTCATCAAGCCAGGAAAAATCTATTATACTGCCTATATTGAGAACTATGACAACACTTTCAAACTTATCCGCAACCATACGGATAAGTTTCTTTTCTTCAGAAGTAAGATAATAACTGCCTTCTTCAAGCGCATTTTCTCTGTCTTCACCTGATGAACGGCCAACAAAAACAACAGCACGGTTACTGTCCCGCGAAGCATCATCGATCATCTGCTCATCAAACGGCATCTCCGGGAAATAACGCGGCCAACGTCCCCATACGCCTTCATCCACAGGGTTTTCCGAACACCATTTTACATATTTTTTCGCAAGTTTATCGTTGATATGCAAATCTTCGCAAGCTTTGATACCGTCAAGATAAGTCACTTTATACGGCTCATTTACGTCACCGCCCGAACCGTAACCGACAAAGAAAGTTTCAATCTGATTTCTGCCAAAAAGAGCAACATTATCATCTGATTTAAAAGGCAGAACACCATTGTTAACAAGCAGAACAGCGCCTTCCGCAGCAACTGAGCGGATAAGTTCGGGCATTCCTTCTGTTACGGTTTTGTCAGTCTTATCGCCACCGCCCTGATTCTGAGCAAGAGAGTTAGCTACCTTACCGGCAAGATTATAAACTTTTCTTTTAATTTTTTCGCTGAGTTTCATATCATTCACCTCAAAAGACTTTTAAGCTTGGCGCGTTTCAATGCCATTACAATAACAGGTACCAATATCAGCTGAATAATTATTCCCGGCACAGCTTCGGTAAAAGCACCTGCAATAAACAAACCTATTGAAAACTGTGTATAACCAAGACCGTAGAAAATAAAACGGACAAGCCCCCATATAATTCTGCCTGAAAGCATTGAAATAATCAGATTTATGTATATAAATATATTTTTGTCCGGTAAACGCTTGTTTAGAAATCCTGACATGAATCCGTACGTCGCAAGCTCAAAAGCCATTGAAACAGCCTGAGGAAAAAACGGTGGAGCTGCAAAAATAAAAGAACGCAGCAGCGGACCTGCCGCACCTACAAGCAGACCGTATTGCCAACCGCACAGATAGCCGCAAAGCAAAACCGGAATGTGCATAGGACACAGCATATTGCCGATTTCGGGAACCTGACCCGTGATAAAGGGCAACAGTATACAAAGCGCCAACGAAACCGCAGAAACAGTAAGTTTCTGGACTTTTGTATTAATCATAACCGACATTATCCTGCCTCCCATACACAAATTCAAAAAAGGCAGAGAACAGAACACTGCTCTCTGCCCTATAAGCAATTGAGAAATTATTTAACCATCTTTGCGATTTCGTCTGCAAAGTTGTCCTCACGCTTCTCAAGGCCCTCGCCCTTACCGTAACGGATAAAGCCTGTAACCTTGATATCAGCACCAAGCTTCTTAGAAACATCAGCAACATAGCCTGCTACTGTGCCGTCGAAGAGGTCTGAACGTACGAATGCCTGGTCGAGAAGGCAGATTTCCTTAAGCTGCTTCTTGATACGGCCTTCAACTGCGCCGGCAAAAATCTTATCGTTGACATAATCTTCCTTACCTGCAACAGCAAGCTGTGCAAGAGTTGCAACTGCTTCCTTAGAAAGGAAGTTGAAGAGGAAGTTGTTGTTCTTCTGCTCCTCATAAGCCTTGATGTCTTCATCACTGAAGAGCTTCTCGTTGCAAGCTGTCTCGAAGAGCTTTCTGAGAATGGGCTTGGGAAGAGATTCGGGCTTGTTGAGTGAGCTGTCAATTGTGATTGACTTCATCTTTGCGAGTTCATCGTCAGAAATGCACTCTTTGCTGAGATATTCGGGGTTCATTGCTGCAACCTGCATAGCAATGTTCTTACCCATAGCAACAAACTCAGCGTTGTCAGCAGCGATATCTGTATCGAACTGAACAAGAACACCAACGGAACCGCCGCCGTGGATGTATGTTGCGCAAACACCTTCAACTCTCTCGAAACGGCGAACCTTCTGGTTCTCACCGATTGAAAGAATGTTGTCCTGAAGGTTCTCCTGAACTGTTCTGTCACTGCCGTCAAGCTTACAAGCAAGAAGAGCCTCGAGATCAGCGGGAGCCTCATTGATAACTGTGTTTGCAACGGACTTTACGAAGCTTGTGAACTTATCGTTCTTTGCAACGAAGTCTGTCTCTGCATTAACTTCAACAAGAACACCAACGTTCTTGTCAGCATCGTAGTAGGGATAAACCATACCTTCAGCAGCAATTCTGCTTGCCTTCTTTGTAGCAGCAGCAAGGCCCTTTTCTCTGAGGAAGTCAATTGCCTTCTCCATATCGCCGTCTGTTTCAGCGAGAGCCTTTTTGCAATCCATCATACCTACGCCTGTCTTCTCACGAAGAGCCTGGACATCTTTAGCTGTAAATGCCATTGAAATAGTCCTCCTATATTAATATAAAGTTGTTTGTTAATTATTCAGCAGCTTCTTCTGTTGCCGGTGCAACAACCTGCTCGCCCTGTCTGCCCTCGAGAACAGCGTTTGCCATCTCTGCAGCGATGAGCTTAACAGCACGGATAGCATCGTCATTACCGGGAATAACGTAATCAATCTCGTCGGGATCGCAGTTTGTGTCAACAATAGCAACTACGGGGATACCAAGCTTTTTAGCTTCTGCTACTGCGTTCTTTTCCTTACGGGGGTCAACAACAAACATTGCAGCGGGCTGCTTCTTCATGCCTGTGATACCGCCCATAAATCTCTCGAGCTTTTCGATCTCGAGCTTAAGCTTAATAACTTCCTTCTTGGGAAGCATATCGAATGTACCGTCAGCTTCCATAGCCTTGAGCTGAGCGAGTCTCTTGATTCTCTTCTGAATTGTCTTGAAGTTTGTGAGCATACCACCGAGCCAACGAGCATTGACAAAGGGCATACCGCAACGGATAGCTTCCTCACGGATTGAATCCTGAGCCTGCTTCTTTGTTCCGACGAAAAGAATCTCGCCGCCTTCTGCTGCGATATCTGTTACAAACTTGTAAGCCTCATCGAGCTTCTTAACTGTCTTCTGAAGGTCGATGATGTAGATACCGTTGCGCTCCGCAAAAATGTAGGGAGCCATTTTGGGATTCCATCTTCTGGTCTGGTGACCGAAGTGCACACCTGCTTCGAGCAGCTGCTTCATTGATACTGTTGCCATTTTGTTTTTCCTCCTTAGTTTTTCCTCCGCAGAGCTATTGAAATTTACCGAACAGCCCACAGGACTGCACTTCGGCATGAACACTCTGCGTGCGAAATGCACGAGCAATTATATCACAAAGTATTTGAATTTGCAAGAGTTTTTATGATATTTTTTGCTCGTTTTTGTATATTTTTTTAGCAAAAACTGCGAAAAACGCAACTATACGTTTTCCGCAGCAAAATAAGCATATTTTAGTCGAGTTCAACAACAGTTTCATAAAGGTTGAACCAGTTGTGAGTTACAAAGTTTCTTCCTCTGAGAATGACTTTATCCTCATATACCTCTACCTGATATCCTCTGCCGCCAAGAAGAGTGCCGTAACGGCTGAAAAGACCGTATGAAGGAAGATTGAGATAGTTGACACCGTTTTTTCGGTCATAGTTGGAAACACCGAACTGTTCCTTGGTAAAGTTGCCGTTAAGGCCAAGGTGAATATGTCCGCTTATAAAGAAAACATTTTCGTACTTCTCGAGAATCTCCTGGATTTGCGTTGAGTAAGGCTCACCTATATCGCCATCATCCCAGGCAACCTCTTCACCGTGTGTGCCTGCAAGCGGCCAATGAGAGATTACAAAAACAGGCTTATCGTCAGAACCGCTCTTTGCAAGCTCTTCATCGAGAAAATCAAGCTGATCCTGATAAAGATCGGGATGATCCCATGAATCATCCGATTCATCGGTAAGGACAATAAAAGTATAACCGTTTACCACAGTACTGTAATAGGATTTTTCGATACCGATACCCTGATAGTCATTGTACTTATCGACAAAGTATTGTCTTGCCTCCTCCTGGGTTTTATCCTCAACGTGACCAATATCGTGATTACCCATGGAAATAATAGCTTTTCCACTCCAATTCTTCTTCATTGTGTCGAAGAATTCATCAATTGAACCTTCATCACCATAATTTGTAAGGTCACCGGTAACGGCAACAACATCAACCGGCGTCTTTGCCCTGCTCATATCTCTCAGACCGATGCCAAGAAACCACGCAAGAGGCGAAAACTCATGATCAAGATGCGTATCTGAAATAACTGACATATTGAGCAAAATCCCATCTTCCTTAGCTTCAAAAGCTGAAGGTGCAAGCACGCTCAACGTCGGACTTGCAGCCATAAAAGCTGCCATAATTACAGAAATAATAGTTTTGATGATAGCCATATTCATTCTCCTGTTCTTAATTATGCTTTAAAAAGAGCATATTATTTACAATTTTTATCGTGTTTTACATTAACAGCAACACATATTCCGAGAGCCAACAAAATCAGCGCTGCAACAGCAGCATATGAAAAACCTCTTTGCAACTTAATTTGTTTCATTGTCAAAACAGTCGTTTCCTCATCATAAGGAGTATTATGCTTTGATTCAAACCACTCTGCATAAGGGTCATTCTGCATATCAGCTGTTTCGGACATATCCGTTTTATTTGTTGTAGACTTGTTTTTATCAGATGTCTTCTTAGTAGTGGATTTCCTCTTTTTAGTGGTATCGGGATCATCATTTTTATCATATTCCGTCACATCGTTTAAATCTGCTAAAACGGAATCAACATCTAATTGATACACATTGGAAGGCATACCGTGTGAATCGACGGCCCTTACATCAATGCTTTTAACCGATGAAAGACCGTATTTCATACCGATAGCAACTTCAGCTACAAAGTATTTTTCGTTTACCAGAGAAACCGAGCCGTCAGCCGAGTATTTATCGATATCGTAAGCAGAAACACCTGATGGGATTATGTAAACAAATTCGTCCGAATTTATACTGACAGCAACACCGTAATCCGAGCTATTTTCGACAGCATTGCTTAATTCAACTCTGAAACCAAGCAAAATCTGATTTGATTTTTTATCAGTTAAAACGGAAACAGAAGCAAATTCAACGTCACAGTTAGGATTATCAGCGGATGAAACAAAAACAACCGAGTCCGAATCAATCCACGATGAGTCGTTCATAATACCGTCAATTTTTATTGCAGAAGCACTAAAAGCAAAGCATAAGCTGAACAAAACAATAGCCAAAAGCAGAAATGCTGTAAGTTTTATCTTCAAGCAGTTCACCACAATCAATTTATTTACGGAATCTTTTAACAAACCAATCAGCTATTCGCCAGTAAAAGCGCCATAATCTGAGAAAAAAAGCTCTGTGTCGAACATAAAATTTATATTTTTTACTGCTTACGCTGACAGTTTTACCTTTTCTGATAAATGACGTCGCAACACCGATAACATCCGAATCACCTGCGCAACGTTCAAACGATGAGCAATTGTCTCCCTGGAGTGTATAACCGTTTTCCGTTGAGATAACACGGTGGAGAACATATCTGTTATCATCGGTTTTGCAAAGCGCAACATCACCTATATCAAGCGGTTTTTCAGCCTTTTTCAGCACTACCCTATCGCCACCGTCACGCAGAAGAGGCACCATACTGAAGCCGTGCGTCTCAAACTCAACAAGCTTGTTACTTTGCAAAGCAGAAATCATATCGGGAAGCTGAGAAACAAGGTCATTGCGTTTATTCAACAAAACCTGCCCCTTTTATTTTTGATATAAAATCGTTGACATCGGACATTGCCGTTGCCGCATCAATACCGTACTCTTCAATGAGCAATTCAACAAGATCATTCTGTTCTGCACCATCAACAAGCCTGCCCCACAAAAGCTCACCACTCTCGTTTAGAGTTACCATACCATTAAATTCAGATGCAGCTTTACCGACAGCAACAACAATGCTGCTTCCGCACATTTTTCTGAGCTTATATCCCGGTTTGATTTTCATCTGAGTCACCTTTCTTTAACTACGAAGCGCTTATCTTCAATCATAACTTCTTTATTGCATACGTTTAGTGCTGCTTTTTTGTGCGAAACAATTACACAAGTGCAATTTTTAAGCGTTTTAATGTTACGAAGAACACGTTCTTCAGTGGCTTCATCAAGTGCCGAAGTAGCCTCGTCAAGAAGCATAATCGGCGCACCGTGAAGTATGGCACGCGCAATAGCAATACGCTGAACCTGACCTTCTGAAAGTCCCCTGCCGCGCTCACCGATTACGGTTTGCAAACCTTCAGGCAATTCATCAACAAAATCATTACAGCAACTGAGCTCAACGGCTTTTCTGACATCCTGATCAGACTTACACTTGCTCATAAAGGTAATATTTTCATAAATCGTTCCCGATAAAAGCATATTGCCCTGCGGAACATATGAAAACATCTCGCGATATTTTTTTGACGGAGTAAAGCTGCCGTCGAGCGTTTCAAAGGTAACGGTGCCTTTTTCAGGGTATATCACGCCGAGCATCATTTTCAGCATTGTGCTTTTACCGATACCTGAAATGCCCGTAATTGCCACAAAATCACCTTTATTAACAGTGATTGACGAATTTTCAAGAACAGTATCTCTGTCGTATTTGAAAGTAACATTATTAAATTCAACACATTCAAGCCTGCTGTAAAATGATTTTGCATCGCATTTTTCTTCATCGTCTTCCCCGCTTGCAATTTCCATAATTTCAAGCAAACGCTCAGCCGAGGCTATCATCTGATAATACGCAGGTAAAAGGCCTGAAAGATTTTTGAAGGGATTCTGAAGCTGAGTTATAAGCTGAAGAACAGCAGTAATTGTACCGAAATCTATATCTCCGTCAAGAAGCTTGAATCCACAGACAACAAAAGCAAGCATATAAGCTGCTCTGAAGCCGAGCGACATAAGAGTAGTCATAACAGACTGAAAACCGGCTCTGTTCCACTTGTTCTTATTGTGCTCGCTTATGAATTCTTTAAATTTTGAAGTAACTGTCTGAGAAGCATCAAAAACTGTAACAACAAGGATATTTTCTATTATTTCCTGGGTAAAAGAGCGGACTTTACTTTCCGTTTTCTGAGTTTTAAGATAGAGATTTTTGAGAAAATTGCGCATAAGCCTTGCAATAACAAACGCAACCATACCCAAGGAGGAAAAAACGAGAGCAAGCTTCCAATCAAGAACCAGAAGAGCAACAAAGGCCGAAACAATACGGAAAACAAGACCGATTACCGACGGTAAAAGAGAGATCAGACCATCAACCACGCAACCGACATCACTCGAAAAACGGGTCATAATGTCACCGCTGTGATATGACGTTATTTTGAGGTAATCCTTCTCAAAGATATTACTTATGAAATATGTTCGGAAATCCGCCTCCATATTGATGTGAAGACGGCTGTTCAGCAGTTGATAAACAAGACGCAAAAACAGATGAATGAATACAATTGAAATAACAGCTATACTTATCTTGATAAGTTTAGCACGGTCTGCGGCAACAGCGGTATTAATCAACTCACGACAAACCAATGCATTGACAGCAACCATAAGCGACATAACAGAATTAATAATTATAAGAACTACAATTCCGCCCAAATATGGTTTTACACGCAACTTCAACCACGGAAGTACGTTTTTATTTTCAGTTTTGAGCTTTGAAAACATTATTTATCACTCATTTCATTGTAGGCAATAATTGCAGCCTCGCTGCTGATATTGCACGAAAGCACGTATGAAGGAACGCTCATAACAACAGTTTCGAGGTTTTTAAGCAATTTATCCATTAATGCTTCATCAGACGGGCGGATTGTCTGATCAAGGATCATTGTTGCTGCCTTAAGCGGAGTAACAGTGCTGATTGAATTAGTATCAGAGCGCTCAATAAAGCACAGTGCTTTAAGGGGAACAGAAGTATTTACACTGATGTCATATTTACCGCTGAACGGCGTACCGTAAACCATAGGTACACCGTCTACGAGCTTGATTGCGGGTTTATCATCGTTAATTATATAAGCTCCTCTATCGGCAAATTCTTTTAACCAGAGAGAAGTATGGGTTGATTTTCCTGTGCCGCTTGGTGCGGAAAAGCAGTAAGCCACGCCGTCAACCACAACCGCTGATGCGTGAAGCAGAAATCCACCGTTATCGATCAGAGCGGTATAAAAACGGCTGCCTACCGTCATATATTCAAGGCTCTCAATATCAAGAAGAGGATATTGAGGCAACGATTTTTCAAGTTCATCATAATCAAGTGAAACCGTTAACAAAGCACACTTAGCATCGTCACAACGATAAGGCTCACTGCGCTTTTTTAACATATCATATTTGGCATCATAACTGACAATTATGTCAGCAATAGAATAAAATTTCATAATTACTCCAACATAAACAATAAAGGGAAAAACGGGCAGACAGTAACCTGCCTGCCCGTAAAAGGGTTTGGTTAACTTAGAACTCGTCGCCTACTTCGAGACCTGCAGAAAGCTCACCAATGTCAGTATCAACGTTGGTATCCTCCTTGGGAGTGCTGAGTGTAATAATATCAGCAACTGTGAACTTCTCGATCTCAACTGCGGGCTTATCGTACTTCTTCATTATTTTCATCTCCGTTCGTAAATGAAATCAAAAATTAATCACATAGATTAAAGCGTACCGGAAGCAATACTTGTGTAGACTGTCTCTACTGCACCTGTATCAAGGTTCTTGTAGATGACGTAGCCACGGCCGTAAACCGTACCGGAAGCTGTCTTAACACCAAGCTCATAATAGAGGTTATCAAGAAGGTAACCGTCATCGCCGTAAGCGTCAGACTTCTTAAGAAGGACACCGGAAGCACCGTTGAGGTCAAGTGTCATCTTATCTTCTGTTGCATAATCAGCGTTCTTTGTTGCAATAATACCGACTTCGATAGCCTTCATATTGTCAGGAAGGTTAACGTATGTACCGAAGTATACACGGCTTGTTGCTGTATCGACGTTAACAACGATATCCTGATCAACAGGAATCTCTATATCAAGCTGTGCATCGTATACAGCATATACGAAGAAGTCATCTGTTCTGTCTTCGATTGCTGCGTAAAGCTCATCATCCGAAAGAGCTGCATCAGCAGCAGCTGTCTTGTCGAGTGACCAACCTGCAAATTCCATACCTCTGTACTGGGGAAGGTCGTAAGAAGCGAGATCAAGGTCTGCAACAGCACCGTCGAAATCGCCGATCCAGTTGTAACCGAGGTTATCGTCAGTAAGGAATACGATATTGACGTCTTCATCTTCCTGGCTGCCTCTTGCTGAGAAGTTAAGTGTGATTGTGATATCGCTACCTACACGGAAGTTAGCAAGAGAAGAAACAACCTGCCATGTACCGTTGGGCTGTGTGTAGACGTAATCACGGAAGAGCGGATCTGCATCGTCATACTCAACAGGATCAACTGAGAAGAACTCACCCTTCTCAACCTTATAAGACTTGAGAACTGACTCAACCTCACCGTTAACGGAGAACTTACCGTAGCCTGCAACCTTAACTGTAACGTTACAGTATTCTACAGTTTCATCAGCGGGAGTTGTGATAACAGCATTGTCTGTGAAGCTGAATACGTTGAAATAATAACCATCAACCTTGCTGTTGATGTCGAAATACTTAGTGGGATTCTGTGCAATATCGAGAGCCTTCTCTGCGTATCTTTCGCAAAGCTCGGGTGCTCTGCCTGCATATGTCTCAAGGAAACCTGAAGCCTTAGCATCTTCGTACTTAGCTTTGATTGTCCAGTAGTAACCGTTGGGAGCCATAAGCTTATCAGCATAAGCAATGATAGTGCTTGCATCACCGAAGTTCTGAGAAAGAACATTCTGAAGCTGAGGATCATCAAGAAGAGCATAACCGTACTCGACAACATAAAGAAGTGCATCGAGGATTTCAATAAACTCGGCATAGTGCTCGCCTACATAGTAAGCAGCTGCACCGATGTCATTAAACTCGTTGTAATCAGCTGTGAGAGCAAGCTCCTTAACAGCAGCATAGTGCTCATCGAAGAGCTCAAGAATACCGATACCTTCACCGATATCACCCTTGAATGCATAGAGAGAATCTGCTACGCCATCACCGTCAGTATCGAAGATCTTACCGAATTCATCTTCCTGATTTTTAAGAGAAGCAGCAATTGCCTTCTGCTTAATGGTATCGTTCCAATAGGGGTTAAGCTGAGAAACAAGACCCTTATTACCTGTGTTACCTGTGAAGTCCATACCCTTAAGAGCATAAACAACACCCATAAACTTTCTTGCAGCCTCAATATTCTTGATCTGGCCTACTGAATTGTATGCGCTGTAAATGAGATCAAGGTACTCGTTGAACTTGCCGTATGCGCTGTCACCTTCGAAATCCTTGATGAATCTGCCGATGATTTCGGGAGCCTTCTCAGCGTATGCCTTAACCATATCGAGAGCCTTAAGAACGATTTCCTTCTGTCTTGCTCCCATCTTAACAGAAAGCTCATAATCAAGCTCTGCATTAAGTGTTGCGTTTGCTTCAACACCTTCAAATGTAGCTGCGAATGTGCCGTCTGCCTGCTCTACGAAGTCTGCTGTTACGCCGTCGATTGTGCAGGTGTTGGGTGTGTATCTGTAAGAGTATCTGTTTGCAACGTCTGCCTTAACGTTTGTTGCGTCAGCCTGTGCATAAACAGTGAGAACGTCTGTTTCTGCATCGTAAGAAGAAGTGGGAGCTGTGAACTCGGGAGCCTTACCTGATGCGATAACAGAAGCTGCGGAGAGATCACCTTCGCTGTTTGTGAGACCGTTGAGGTACTTCTCCTCAGATGCAGAGAGAGAAACACCGTCCTTGAGGAACTCCTTGATGAAGTCGATTGTCTTGTACTTCGTATAGCCGTCAGCAAAAGTAACCTTTGAGGGGATATTGATTGCCTTGTAGATACCAACAAGAATAGCATCTTCGATAACAACATCAGCCTTTGTGTTGTCAAGAGCCTTCATACCGACTGCGATTACATCCTTAAGAATAACCTTACCGCTGTTTGCGTTGATACCGTTACCGTTTGTAATCTCAATAGTGTGGCTGTTGGGAACACGGATTGTTGAACCGATTGCTGTGATGCACTCGAGAGTAACATCGCCGCCGTTAACGGAAACAGCAGGTCTGTAATCCATAAGAGTGCTTGCAAAACCTGTTGCTCCCTGGTAGTCTTCGCACTGAGCGCGGAAAGTACCGTTGTAGAGAGTAACGTCGCCGCCCTTAACGTTGACAACTGATTTGCCGGGTGCACCGGTAACAATTGCATTGTTAAAGTCAACATCGATGTTGCCGTTGATAACGAGAACATCTGTGAGAGTTACGTTGCCACCGGTCCACTTGTAGGAAGCGTCACCGTTAGCAATTGCCGCGTTGATGCCTGCCTGAAGATCTGTACCGCTGGCAGCAAATGCGCTGAAGCCCGTTGCAAAGCAACCGAGAATCATGCACAATGAAAGGACTGCTGCGAGAATACGTTTGCTTGTCTTCACTGATTTCATCTCCTTATTTTTTGTATGTGCATACTGAGCAACATACTATTCAAGTTAATTCTATAGTATACACCAATTTTTGTCAAGCAGAATTCAAGGAATTTTTACAAATTTGTAACCTTGAATAAGTTGAATTTTCTCAATTGAAATTATACTCAGGAATCCAGGAAATCTCTGAGTTTTTTGCTTCTGCTGGGATGGCGAAGCTTGCGCAATGCCTTTGCTTCAATCTGTCTGATACGTTCACGCGTAACGTTGAACTCTTTACCTACTTCTTCAAGCGTGCGAGGATGACCATCAGCAAGACCGAAGCGCAGCACGATAACCTTCTTTTCTCTGGGTGTGAGCGTATTGAGAACCTCGTCAAGAGACTCCTTGAGCAGGATATTTGAGGCGGCATCCGCGGGCGCAAGAGCATCATCATCGGGAATGAAATCACCAAGATGGCTGTCCTCTTCTTCACCGATGGGAGTTTCGAGAGAAACAGGTTCCTGTGCAACACGAAGTATTTCGCGCACCTTATCTACCGGCATTTCAAGTTCCTGTGCAATTTCTTCCGCACTGGGGTCGCGGCCGATTTTATGCAAAAGCTGGCTGTTGGTTTTCTTGACCTTGTTTATGGTTTCGACCATATGAACAGGAATACGAATCGTCCTTGCCTGATCGGCAATAGCTCTCGTAATGGCCTGTCTTATCCACCAGGTAGCATAGGTTGAGAATTTAAAGCCTTTGGTATGATCGAACTTATCAACAGCCTTTATGAGGCCAAGGTTACCCTCCTGAATGAGATCAAGGAACTGCATACCTCTGCCTACATAGCGCTTGGCAATACTTACAACAAGGCGAAGATTAGCTTCAGCAAGTCGCCTTTTGGCAAGCTCGTCGTTATTTGCAATTTTCATAGCCAATTCAATTTCTTCCTCTGCCGAAAGCAACGGAACATGACCGATTTCTTTAAGGTAAACCTTGACAGGGTCATCCATAGCGGCATTTTTAGAATCTACCGAACCGCCTGCATCACCAGACACTTTAAGCTCAGTTTCAAAAGTAATTTCTTCAAGTGCCGCATCACCAAGGTCATCGATGATTTTAATATTTTGTGACTCAAAAGCCTCATAGAGTTCATCAAGCTCTTCAAGCTCAAGATTCATTTCTTCGATTGCAGTATCAATCTCGCGGGTAGTGAGCTTACCCATCTGTTTTCCGCGCTCAATCAGTGCGCGGAATGCACCCTTCTTTTCTGTCGTTTCAATTCCCATACTTTTTCTCTCCTTTATCTCAGCTGAATAATTTTCTGAAGTCTTCATCGTTTAAAGTCGAGGGATCTGCCACATCCGATTTAGCTTTCTCCTCAATAAGCTTTTCTATGCAATCGCTGCACTCTGCAGCGCTGTTGCCCGTATTGATTGCCGTATTGACAATGCGCGAAAGCGATGATGCCAGAGCACCGTCGAGATCACGGATAATAACACTGTATTCGGGAGACTCCCCTCTTTCAAGGTAGGGAAGCATCGCCGAGTATACGGCTTTGCCGAAATCACTTGGAAAAAGATCTTCCGACAGCTTGTCCGAAAATTTACGGTAGTTAGACGGCGAACGCATAAGATTTGCAATCAACGCTTCTTCCGCCCTGCGCGCACCGATATCACTGACAGATACAGCTTTACCGTTTTC
Source organism: Acutalibacteraceae bacterium (assembly GCA_045536955.1). Classification (GTDB taxonomy): domain Bacteria; phylum Bacillota; class Clostridia; order Oscillospirales; family Acutalibacteraceae; genus UBA8612. The sequence continues at coordinate 77,016 of JAZSOM010000025.1, read as the reverse complement.
TGTGAACGAGGATACCTGAATTCTGCGAAATTCATTCTTCTCTTTCGCACGAACGTTACGTTTTCTCACAGATTTCACCTGAGCAGTTATAGCATCCTTTGAAATTTCGAGTTCATTGGAAAGACGGCTGATATATACATCTCGTTCAATTTCAGAACCGATGGCTGCAAGCACATTTACAGCCTCACGCATAAAGCTAACCTTACCGTCGTCCGTCATCGTATTGTAACCCGCGCGGATACTTTGCAAACGGTATTCGACATCGTTTGCAGCACCGTTGACAATATTGCGGAACCTTTCGGGACCGTATTTTTTGATTATTTCGTCAGGGTCTTTTCCGCCCGAAAGTGCAAGCACACGAACTTTAACACCTGTTTTTGAAAAAGCCTCAATTGCCCTTTTAACAGCTTTCTGACCTGCTTCGTCTGAATCGTATGCAAGAAGAACCTCATCTGCATAACGGCTGATAAGATTAACCTGCTCATCGGGCAATGCCGTACCAAGGCAGGCAATCGTGTTTTTAAAACCTGCCTGATGAAGTGCAATTGTGTCCATATAGCCTTCTGTAATTATGAGGCTGCGTTCACCGCTGTCTTTGGCAAGATTAAGAGCAAATACACCGGAACCCTTTTTGTATACAAGGGTATCGGAAGTATTGATGTATTTTGGTTTTGAATCATCAAGCACTCTGCCACCGAAAGCAACAACATTGCCTCTGACATCGATTATCGGTATCATCGCGCGGTTTCGGAAATTGTCGTAATAGTTCACCTTACCGTTCTTTTCGCTTTTACGCACAAGGTTAGCATCGACAAGTTCGCCCGGTGTATAGCCGAGAGAATGAAGATGGTTGTAGAGTGCGCGCCAATCATCAGGAGCATATCCCATACCGAAGCGACGGATTGTGCCCATACTGTATCCTCTGCCGAGATAATAATCAAGACAGAACCTGCCCTTCTCACTCATAAGAGAATTGTGAAAAAAACGAGCTGCTTCACGGTTTGCTTCAAGAATACGACGTCTGCGTTTGCTTAAAGCATCGTCAAATCCGTCTTCCGGCAAAGACATACCTGCACGCTGTGCAAGACTTTTGACGGCATCTATATACCCAAGGTTCTCTATGCGTCTTATGAAGGAGATAACATCGCCGCCTGCGCCGCAACCGAAGCAATAATAAGACTGCGTTTCAAGGTAAACAGTAAATGAAGGAGTTTTTTCGTTATGAAAAGGACAAAGACCGTTCATCGTTGTGCCTCTGCGGCGTAAATTGACATAAGGAGAGATAACCTCGGAAATTTCATTTTTTTCCCGAAGCTCACGCAAAAAATCTTCATTCAAACGATTTGCCATTTTCCTCTCCCTAAACAATCACTAATATAAACTTAGTATATTATTATATAATACTATTTATTTATTGGTTAGACCACGACAGTGGAATGAACAGTTCCTCAAACTTACGCACTGCAAAGCGATCGGTCATACCCGAAATATAATCACAGGCAGCACGGTCAGCTCCCTCGCGAAGACATATCTCTTCGTATGCGTTTGGAAGTTCGGCAGGATTGTCGGCAAAATAATGATAAAGCTGTTTTATCATTAAGTCTGCCTTTCCTTCCTCACCTTTGCAATAGGGATTTGTATAAACCTGTGCAAACATAAAGCTATGGAGCTCTTCAAGTGCTTCACCAACTTCACTCGCAAGACATATATCGGTTTCACTGTTCTCGATAGCAGAAAGAACAAGCGTGTTGATACGCTCGGATTTTGAAAATCCGAGAATTTTACGGATCGGAAGAGAAATATCATCCTCCGACATAACGCCTGCACGAATTGAATCGTCAATATCGTGATTTATATATGCAATTCTGTCAGCAAGACGGACAATTCTTCCCTCGAGGGTCTTCGCTTTTTCGCCGTTAGTGTGACGTTCAATTCCGTTGATTACCTCAAAGGTAAGATTAAGGCCCATACCGTTCTTTTCAATCTGTTCACAAACACGCACGCTTTGGTCAAAATGTCGGTAGCCGCCCGGATGAACGGCATTAAGTGCACGCTCACCGGCATGTCCGAACGGTGTGTGACCAAGGTCATGTCCAAGTGCGATTGCCTCTGTAAGATCTTCATTAAGACGGAGGCCTACGGCAATTGTACGGGCAATCTGAGAAACTTCAAGTGTATGAGTGAGTCTTGTACGGTAATGGTCACCCTCGGGTGACAAAAAGACCTGTGACTTGTGTTTCAGGCGGCGAAAAGCGTTTGAGTGAATAATCCTGTCACGGTCACGCTGGAAGCAGGTGCGTATATCGCAGGGATCTTCTTCACGTCCCCTGCCAATGCTCTCATCAGAAAAAGCGGCATAAGGTGACAAAACAATATGTTCATTCTTCTCCGTTAATTCTCTAATGCTCTGCATAACGTGACTGCACCTACCTTTTTTTGCATACAACTGAATTATACAGCACTTTTTCTTAAAATCCTCTTTTTATTTTATCTCAAGAAAAATTTTATCGTTAACAGTTGAAAAAACCTTCCCGAAACTTGCTTCCGTAAGCTGTGCAACGAATGATCCGTAAAACTCCTCCGGGATATTAAAAAACACCTTTACAATATCGGTAAATTCGCTGTTTTCTACTGTACCGCCACACTCCGGAATAAGCGAAGCCAGTTTGCCGTAAAAGCCGTAATCACACTCACACTCAGCGCGTACACACATAGACATACGTACAATTTCAGCGCTGTCAACAGCAATCTTCGCTGCGTGTGAGTAAGCACGGACAAGACCGCCGCCGCCAAGAAGTATACCGCCAAAGTATCGTGTAACAACAACAACGCAGTCGGTCAGCCCTTCTTTCTGAAGCACATCAAGCACAGGGATGCCCGCAGTACCCTGAGGTTCACCATCGTCTGAATAACGCCTTATCTGCCCGTCACGTAAAATGTAAGCATATACGTTATGCTTCGCATCCCAATGTTTTGATTTTATTTCATTAATGAACTTTACCGCTTCATCCTGCGTTGTAACAGGCCTTGCATAACCTATAAAACGTGAATGCTTGACGGTAAACTCATCACAGTTTTCTTTTTTCAGCGTAAGATATTCCTGCATAAAAATTCTCCGGAACAGAAAAGTTAAGGCGGTGGAAAAACCACCGCCTTATATCTTTCTTATTTGCTTTCGAGGTTGTAGCGCTTCTTGAATCTGTCAACACGTCCGCCTGTGTCAACAAGCTTCTGCTTGCCGGTGAAGAACGGATGGCACTTTGAACAAATATCAACACGCATATTTGACTTTGTGGAAGATGTCTCAAGAACAGCACCGCAAGCGCAGCGGATCTCAGTCTTCTCGTACTTGGGATGGATACCCTGCTTCATTTCATTTCACCTCTCAATAGGATATTGGAATACATAACGAATGGATTTTATCACACTATTCTGAAAAATGCAAGCATTATTTTACCGATTTTCTATTTTTTTGTAAATTTGTTCAGCTTTACAACACTTTAATCTCAGATTTCAGCGAAAGCGAATAAACATATGCCGATTTTACAGGAAGATCGGTGCATTTTTCCATCGCTTTTGCGTAAATTCCAAGTTGCTCACTGTGGCGGCGGAGAATTTCCGCCTCGTCCACTCCCCTGTCAGTCTTATAGTCGACGATAACGATACCGTCATCTTCAACAAAAGCAATATCAAGCATACCCTGAACAACTATTGTCTCATTTTCGACAAGCTCAGGTAAATCGGGATATACCTCACGTACAGGCATAAGCATTGCAAACTTCTTTTCACGCATCACCTGCGGTGACTTATTTATGCGCGCGCATATTTCCGACTCATAGAATGCTTTAATTTCGTCAATGCGCAGTTCTTTTGCCTCCTGTTCGGTAAGTAAACCGTCGGACACCATACGTCGAATTTGAGAAGCTGCATCACTGTCACTCAGATCACAAAGTTGAAGATATTTATGAGTCAGTGTACCTTTCTGCGCAGCAGTAAGACCGCCGCTGTTCATAAATGCCGGCCTTGAAGATGCAAAATGTTCTCTGTCAAGAGACTCATCTGCAAAACCGGATGCCTGTTTTTTTGCAATTGCACCGCCAAGGCAAGCATAAGGATAAACGTAATCCATGCGTTCTTTTATCACCCTCATAAGCTCTTTATCGGCAGACGACGTTACACCGATAACAACATCATAACCTTCATCACTTTCAGGCATATCGGGTTTGCAGATTGTGGCTTTAAGTGAAAAATCTGCATTCACAACAGTTGATGACACAGAAGAATCCGCAAACATACGAAAATCACACGCATCGATATGTTTTGTAAATATCGGCAATAACCAATCTATGTATGTCGTAGCGGTGGACGCATAGCCGTAAGAAAGATGACCGTCTTTATCAAAAGCGGTTGTAACGTTATTCAGCTTCTCCTCATAGTTGCAGGTGGCAACCATAACAAGAAGCTCTTTTGCTCGGGTCATTGCAACGTAAAGAACGCGTGTTTCCTCGGAAATACCCATAATTCTTGAACTCAGTTCACCTGATACAAAAGGAAGGGTCATTAGGGATTTTCCACTTAATTTATCACGAATCAGCATACCTACACCCTGAGATTTACTGAAAACTACGTTGCTTTTTTCAGGGTGAATCATTTTAGAAGATAAATCGGCAAGAATACAAACAGGGAATTCAAGACCTTTGCTTTTATGAATCGACATAATTTTAACAGCGTGTGAATCCTCGTTGATGCTGAATTCCGTACCCTTCTGCTCAGCTGAATCAATAAATCTGAGAAAAGCACCTAATCCGCAAGCACCGGTTGCATCAAATTTGCCTGCAAGATCGAGCAAAGACCACAGATTTGCAACCCTTTGCTCAGGCTCATCCAGTGCTCTTGCAATCGACAGCACGTCTGTTTCATCGAAAAGGCGACGCATAAACTCCGCAGCACCAAGCCCGATGCTGATTTTTCTTACTGAATCAATCTTATCAAGAAATCTGCGGCACTTCAGATTACCGTTTTCAGCAGCATAAACAACACTTCTGTAAACAGGAACATCCCTTTTGGCGCCTGTGCGGATAGCCGCGAGTTCCTGAGCAGTAAATCCAAAGACAGGTGACATCATAACGGCAGTAAGCTGAATATCAAGAAGCGGATTATCAAGTACGCGCATAAGTGACAGAATTATTCTGACCTCTGCCGAACCGCTCAATTCGCCTTCGACAACACAAACTGCGGGAATGCCGATTTTCTCAAGCGCCTGTGCATAATTTATCATACGTGTTTTTGCTCGTGTCAGTATACAAACATCACCCGGCACGATTTTGCGTTGCGAATCACCCTGTTTGATATGCCTTCCGGAAGCAATAAGCTCCCTTATATACTTTGCCACGTGTACCGCTTCGCTTTCATTTTCATCAGGCGCACGAAGTCGGAATTCTACATCGGGTGCGTCTTGCGGCGGATAAACCGCCTTGGGATTAAGCTGTTCGTTCTCGTCGTAATTAATCTCACCGAGGCGCGGTGACATAAGACGGCTGAAAACAAAATTGACGGCAGAGGTAACACCGTTACGACTTCGGTAATTTGAGCTGAGGTTAACCCTCGCCGGATAGTTTTTACCGTCAAAAGCAGGCAATCTGTCGCGTCTGTTCAAAAAGATTTCAGGCATTGCCTGTCTGAAACGGTAGATGCTCTGCTTAACATCACCGACAAAGAACATATTGCCTTCATCTGCCGAAACAGCAGAAAACAACATATCCTGAAGCATATTCGTATCCTGATATTCATCAACGATAATTTCCTTATAAGTTTCGGAAAGAGAAACAGCAAGCGGAGTTTTAACAACACTGTCGCCCTCGCGCTTAACAAGAAGCTCCAATGCAAGATGCTCTATATCACCGAAATCAAACTTTTCATTGAGCATCTTTAAAGCACGCAGTTCGTTGCCGTATTTGATAATACAGTCAACAAGACATTCGACAAGCGGAAGTAAAGTTTTTCTGTCACGCTCAAACTCAGCTGAATTGACACATATATACTCAGTAAGCTTTTTGCAAATTGACTTTGCATTGTCACGCCTTAACTTAACGGCAGCTTTGTTTGCCGGGCTGAACCCACGTTTGCAGCTGAAAGTACCGAAAATATGATATCTGAGACGGTATTGCAGCTTATCCCATTCGCCATTTTCCGCCATTTTAATCAGATCTTTATACAAGGCAATTTCAGCAGAAACAAGAGCTTCAAGCTTCTCACCGGCCTCATCGTTTTCAGCGGCAGCGCAAGAAATAATACGTTCGGCATCAGTAACCAACTCAAGACAGTATCTTAGCCGCTCAACCGCTTCTTCAAGTATAAACTCGCCCCATATACTCTCGGCTACCGGTAAATCAGACCTGTAAGGCTCAGCAAATTTTCCGAGTTCGGTTTCAGGAAAAGGGAACGATGAAACAACAGAATAAATGCTCTTTATCACATCCTCAAGAGCCTTATCCGTATTACCGGAGGAAACGGTATCGGCAAGCTTTCGAAAAATCTCGTCGCCCGAAGCGTACTTCTGAGCGAGAACCTTTTTCACCGCTGTATCCTCATATCCGGCAAGTTCACCCTTATCGGCAATAGTATAATCGGCACTGATGCCTAACTGATGAAAATTCTCACGCACAAGATCACCGCAAAAGCTGTCAATCGTGCATATTTTTGCAGACTGTAAAAGAAGCTGCTGTTTCATCAGCCAGGAATCACCCGTTTGCGCAATGCGCTTGCTGATTGCCGCTTCAATCCGCTCCTTCATCTGTGCAGCAGCAGCCTTTGTAAAGGTAACGATAACAAGCTTATCAGCAGGGCAAGGATTGCTTGTGTCGATAAGGCGTTGAATAACGCGTTCAACAAGCACGGTGGTTTTGCCAGAGCCGGCAGCTGCACTGACAAGCAGTGAACCGTCACGTCCGTCAATGGCTGACTTTTGCTCAGCACTCCAATTATGCATCTTCCTCACCCTCCTCATCAAGCAGTTCCAGACAGTCTGCAAATTTCATACCGTCGTATTTATTTTCTTCTCCGTTGCCCTCGTGAAGACAAATATCGATATAGGGGCAATATTCACAGTGAAGACTGTAAGTGCCTCCGAAAACAGGTCTGGCGGGAATTTCACCGAAGTGAAGCGCCTCACCCATATCGCGCACAGCTTCAATAACGCGCTTTTCAAGGGCGGCAAGGCGGGTAAGACTGATAAGATTTTCGTACAAGCCTTGCCTGTTTGCCTGAACAACCGCGCCGGAATGTTGGACGTCTGTTGCGTGTGTAACCCGATCATCATCGAGTATAATTCCGGACATTCTGCCGTCTTTAACTATTTCTTTACGAAGCATTTCCTCCGTAAAGTCTCTGCCTATTCTGCCTGAGACAGCTTTTGCAGGAACATACAACACTCCCGCGGGCACAATGTTGCCGTATCGCTCCGCACCGTTTGCCTTAATAGCAAAAAGATACAAAAGCATCTGCATATTCAACCCGTGCAAGACATCGTTAAGGTCAAATTTTTTCATACCCGTTTTATAGTCCATAACACGAAGAAAAGTTTTATTTTCTGTTTTAAGCACGTCTACGCGGTCCACCATACCGCTGAGGATAACCTTACCGCCATCAGGCAAGGCAACCGTAAACTCTTTAATATCCGCTTCTTTACCGCCGATCTTGAGTTCAAAATCTGTAGGTTCAAAATCGCTGAGTTTCATCTCGTTTATAAGCCGTGCCACAACGACACAAAGAGAATCGGCAAGACGTCTGTAAAGATAATCAAAGCGCTCGTCACAGCTTTCGGCACCGATGTAATTCTTCAGATATTCATCGAGAATGTCCGTAACTTCCGCCTTTACCCTGTCGGCATCAAAATCAATAAGAGCTTTGCCGTGACGCGAGACAATCTGCTCCAGTATGTAATGCGATACAGTACCGCTCAACGCAGCATCAATCTCTGCCACCTTGCGTTCATTGAGCTTTATACCGTGTCGGCAGAAATACATAAACGGACATTTATTGTAATCTTCAATTTTTGTTGCTGAAACGTAAATATCTTTACCAAAAAGCCCTGTTGCAACAGCAGTATCGTCAATTCTGAATTCGGTCTTACCTCCTGCACGTTCAAGCGCATCCATACGTTCGGCATAACTGTCTCTGTCGGCAAAGCAAGCTTTTAATGTGCTTTCAAGTACACTGTCACGCCGCCATCCTTTTGCCGCAACTTCAAAGGCTGAAGCTTCACTTTGTATCATATCCATTTCATCGAAATCGGCTTCATCAACACACTTACACTCAGGAAGAATCCTCGTAATAAGACTAATAAGCTCGGAAGGAGTTTTCTCACTGCCTGAAAAATCGGTTTTGCAGTGGGTAACATAAAGCCGCTCATAACTGCAACAAAGTGCGCTGTATGCGATATAACGCTCTTCAAGGAAATCACTTTGCGACGGTGAGGCAACATTAAGCCCCATATCGTTAAGCAACTGCCTGTCAGCATCGCCTAACACTCTTCCGGAAGAAGGTTTTTTCGGGAAAACGCCGTCATTAACACCGACAACGAACACAGCTCTCGGTCGGTTAACGCGTATACGTTCGGCTGAGCCGATTATGATTTCATCAATTCCGTGAGGAATAACACCTATATCCTGAACACCGAGAACAAGACCGAAAAGCTCAAACACACGCAGCGAATCAACCTTAGTTTCGGCAAGAGCGACGGCAAGCTGATCCAAAATAAGCATCAGCTTATCCCAAACGCGACCAAGCTCAACCGCATCTGCGGTTTCCCCGTAAGAATCAAGTGCAATTGCAAGCTTTTTGAGGTTTTCCGGTGCTTTGACCGACACAAGGTAATCGAACAGTGCGGTCATCATCTGCGCAGCATTGTCGACAGATTTGAAGCTGTTTCTGAATTTTTCGAGCGGAGCAACACAGCATTCGCGTAACTTGTTTATATTATCGAGCTTGATTCTGTCTTTCTCGGATAACGCACCGTCCAGACCGGACGGATTATCCCCCCAGGACTCAAGCCATCTTCTGCCGTCAATTTTCCAAAGATATACGTAGTTTTCAAGCTCACTGACCTGTTCAACGGTAAGGTTTGTTAACTGAGTTTTGAGAAGGCGAAAAATCGCATCGGTTGAATAGCCTCTTGCCGCAATCTCAACCGCCGCCCTCGCCATAACAACAGGTGGTTGAGACGCAAGAGATCTGCGCTTATCCTCAAATACGGGCACGCCGTGCTTTTTGAGTGACGAACGCAAAGCTTTGGAGTATTCATCTTCACTTCGTGAAATAACCGCAATATCACGGCAACGGTACCCTTCCTCGCGCAACAGTTTTTTCACGGTAAGAGCAACATAGTTGCATTCTTCATACGCAGTTTTTGCAGAGTAAACGGTAACCGCATCCGATGAGCCTTTATATGCAGCTAAATTCACATCATAAAGGTTTTTTTCAAGTGCCTCAAGACAACCACAGGCATATCGGCCTTCGTAATCGGGCACACGCAACTGAGAAACACTTACGCTGTTCTTTTTTGCAATATTTATCAGCTTCCTTGCAGTTTCACGAACACTTGAAAAAGCTGATATATCATATTCACCCACATAAATTTCATCAAGACAAAGTGTTATATATGTATCGTCACTCTGTGTAATTATGCGGGAGATAACCTCAAATTCCTGCTGAGTAAAGCCCTTGAAACCGTCAATAACAACCGTTGCACCCTCAAAATATCTCTCGTCAAGGAGCTTGTCTGCGAGAACAGTGAGGTCATCTCTCGCGTCTGAAAAGCGACGTGAGACAAGTGTATCAAAAGCAGAAATTATAACCGATAAGTCGCTGACTTTTTTTCGGAGCATACCGTTATCGAGCTTGTGCGACGCTTCTTCAAGCATACCCGACGTAACTGCACACTTTTTAAGTTCATCTGAAATTTTCAGCATTTCCGAAACAACGCCTATACTGCGTGAAAACCGGCCATATACGCTGAGTTTATCGGATGTTTCTTCGAGAGCGGTGCTCATCAGCGCTACTCTTCCTGCTTCATCAAGCCTGCGTGCGCCGTGAATATCACCGAGAATATTCTGAGCAAGACGTGAAAAGCCGCAAACCTCAACGCCAAGCGCATCTTTTTCACCGAGCAAAGTTAAAATACTGCGCTCACTTTCAAAAGAAAACTGCTCAGGTACGATAAGGTATATGTTTTTATTGCCCGAATGTATTTTGTCTTTTATTACATTGCGGACATAGGTTGTTTTTCCGCTGTTTATTCTGCCGGTTACTATCTTCAGCATAACATCCGACTCCCAAAATGAGTTTTCAACTATGATACCATAAAAGTAAGGATTATTCAATCACGCTTACCAATATTTATTCAATGAAAACCTTAACAAAAAATGATAAAATCAAGCTGACTCTTTCTTTCGACAACTAATGTAAAAGGAATGATAATCAGTATGCGACGATGTATTATCTCTGTGCTTATGGCAGCAATGCTGACTGCATTTGTTTCATTTGAAACTCTTGCAGCACCTGCCTCTGCCGCAGGCACAGTGTCAACAAATTCAGGCTATCTCTATGTAAGAAACTCACCGGGAGGAAATATTGTATCAAGCCTCGCAAAAGGAAAAAACGTTATGCTTCACGGCGAAGAAAACGGATGGTACAAGGTTGAATATGCTTTGGGAAAGTACGGCTACTGTTCAAAAAGTTATATCACTCCGATAAGCAACAGTGTGTATAAAACCGTTAAGACAACATCGGGAAGACTTAATGTCAGAAGATCACCTGCAGGCGAAATTATCAACTCACTCGCGAGCGGGAGTAAAGTTGCGGTAATAAGCAGCTCCGACGGCTGGAGCAAGGTTGTTTTCAGCGGCAGTCTCACCGGATACGTCAGCAGCACTTACCTTAAAACAACGGCGCAAAACTCAAAATACGAATCAATCAGACTGAACGTCCCGGATTTCAAGCAAGCAGACAGCCGATGGTCAAACCACAAAATAGGCTCAACAAACTACACAATGGAGCTTATCGGATGCACAACAACTGCCGTTGCAATGGCTGAAAGTTACCGAACAGGCAGCACAATTTACCCTCATAAAATGGAAGAAAAGTTGAGTTATTCATCCGGCGGCTCATTATACTGGCCAACGAACTATGCTTCAACAACGGATTTTAATAATTATCTTGCTCTCATCTACTCAAAGCTTAATGAAGGTAAACCGGTTATTGTAGGAGCTAAAAAAGCAAACGGCAGCCAGCACTGGGTCATAGTGACCGGAGTAAAAGCCACGGATACACTGAAACCCACAGACTTTATCATAAATGATCCCGGCACGACAACCAGAACAAATCTCGGACAGTTTTTCAGCACTTATCATTATCTGCACAGAATAGTCTGGTACAAATAACAAAAAAGAATCAGGAAGACTTTCGTGTTCCTGATTCTTTTAATTTGTTTTTGACATAGTGAATCTTATCGACTATAATATCTTCATAAATTTGTTGGAGAATATTATGAAACCAAAAGCACTGAAGATAACATTGACCGCACTTTTTGCGGTTATTATATCAATATGCTCAATGCTCACATTTCCCGCAGCTGTACCTTTTACGCTTCAGACCTTTGGCATTTTCCTTGCGCTGTTTGTGCTTGGCGGTAAATCGGGAACGCTGAGCATTGCCGTATACGTCTGTTTGGGAATTGCGGGTTTACCCGTATTTCACGGTTTTACCGGCGGAATTGGTGTACTTATGAGCGGCACGGGCGGATATATAATCGGCTTCGTGCTTTCGGGTATAGTATATGCCGTTATAACAAAGTTCTTCGGCAATTCAGGTTCAATCAGGCTGATTTCGGCTTTCACCGGCCTAATTGTCTGTTACATAGCAGGCACAATCTGGTTTACATTGACCGCCGCACAAACCAACGCCTTTATTCCGACGATTTTGACCTGCGTCATACCGTATATAATACCCGACACAGTTAAAATCCTTCTTGCGTTCCTGATTGCAAAAAGAACGGAGAAAATTACGTAAGGCGCACACTGATTTCACCGCTTCTCAGCACGTCTTGTGTGCCGTCTTCTTTTCTGATTATCAATCCGCCATATCCGTCAATACCGACGGCTGTGGCGGTGTTTTTTATGCCGTTAGTTATGAACTCAATACGTTTGCCGATAACAAGGCTTTTGCTTGTGTATTCTTCGAGAACGGTTGCCTCCAAAGCACCGAAGTTCAATGAAAACAGTTCATCTGCAACTGCTTTGATAAGAGATTCTCGCAAAGACGAATCACATCCGAGTGTGCCGGCAATATCCTTAAGCTCTTCGGGAAAATCGCACTCAGCAAGATTTATACCTACACCTATGATAACACTCGAAACCAGAGCTTTTTCATTAACGGCTTCGCAAAGAATACCGCAGACCTTTTTGCCGCGGTAATATAAATCATTCACCCACTTGATTTCGGTAGTTTTTCCGGTTACGGATTCGATTGCACGGCTTACCGCAACGGCAGATGCGGTTGTTACGCCGACGGTATCGGCAAAAGGCAGATGCGGATGCAGAACCACACTCATATAAACCGAATCTCTATTGTACGAGTAAAAGCTTTTTCCGTTGCGGCCTCTGCCACCTGTCTGCTCATTTGCAGTGACAAGTAACGGCATTTTTTCACCGCCGTCGATCATCTTGCGGGCATATGTATTTGTTGAATCGACACTGTCAAGACAGATAATTTTAACCTGCTTTGCCTCTGATTTATCAATCATTGTCATCACCCACTATATCTGCAGTAGAAAAACGGATCACCTTGCTCAGTTCGGGAAGACTCAATTCAACATGGCGGCCTATTTTCCCTCCGCTGAATACAACCGTATCGTTTTCCTCGGCAGACCTATCAAAGGTGGTCCTGAAAAACTTCTTCATGCCTATCGGCGAACATCCGCCGTGAATGTAACCTGTCAAAGGAAGCAGCTCTTTGGACTTAATCATTTCAATTGACTTCTCACCTACCGCTTTTGCAGCTTTCTTAAGGTCAAGCTCCTTTTCAACAGGTACCGCAAAACAATAGTGGTTGCCGCTTTTTCCGACGGTTACAAGCGTTTTAAAAACCTTTTTAGGATCAAGAGCAAGAATATCTGCAACCAGTGTTCCGCTTGCCGCTTCCTCCGCCTCGTATGTATGAGCGATATATTTAACTTTCTTCTGGTCAAGAATACGCATTACGTTTGTTTTTTCAAGCATAATAAACTTCCTCATTTATTTAATATGGCTATTATATCACTTTGACGTCATTTTGAAAACGAGTAATTTTTTCACAATTATATTGTAATTTTGCTGTTTCGATGATATAATTTGAAATATATTCACATTTCATCAATATTTTTGCCGATTTCACAGTTTCGACAAATTAAACGCAACAGGTTGTATAATTATCACGTAACAACACAATATTTAACCCGGAGATGTAAAAAAATGCAGATAGCAATATGCGAACAGTGCAAAGAAGAGGCGGCAGTAATTGAAGAATACCTCAAAAAATATTCGCAGACAAAATCACTTACCTTCAACGTTTCTCAATACACAAACGGTATCGATCTTGTTTATGAAATTGAAGACGGAAAACATTTTGACATTATATTCATCGAGAACAGAAATAACGAACACGGTATCGGCACAGCGGAAAAAATAAGAAAACTTAATTATTCAGGCGAAATTATATTTACCGCCGACACTAACGAACACGCTGTTGACGGATACGAGGTCAATGCCTGCGGATATATCATAAAGCCGCTAAACCGCTCAAAACTTTTTGGCGCACTCGACAGAGCCGCAGAGAAATTTTCTGCCGACGTATACAGATTCAAACAAAGAAGTGACATAATAACGCTTGCTCTTAATGACATAACATATATTGAAAGCAGAAATTCCAAATGCATAATTCACGTAAAGGATGGCAGCAAGCACACAGTTTACACAAAGCTTAACGACATTGAACACGAATTGAACGACTGCAGATTTCTCAGAAGCCATCAAAGCTACCTTGTAAATATGAATCACATTGTAAAAGCAGACAAATGCTTTGAACTTAAATGCGGTGAAAAAATACTCATCAGGCAAAGGAACCTGAAAGAAATCAAACGAAGATATTTTGAATATGCAAGCAAATAACAAAGGAAGATTCTCAGTGTCACTTGCTTATCGGCAGTGACTAAGAATCTTCCTTTTGCTTTATCCCGCTTTCAACTGGAGCCTGAATTTATCAGCGAGCATAGCTATAAACTCAGAATTTGTGGGCTTACCGCGCTGTGACTGGATTGTATAACCGAAATAAGAATTGAGCACCTCTACGTCTCCTCTATCCCAAGCAACCTCAATTGCGTGACGGATTGCGCGTTCAACACGTGATGAAGTTGTTGCAAATTTTTTTGCAACTCCTGGATAAAGTAGCTTTGTAACCGCATTAATGCTCTCAGGGTCTTCAATAGACATCATTATTGCTTCGCGAAGATACTGATAGCCCTTTATGTGCGCAGGCACTCCGATACGGTGAAGAGTCTGCGTGATACGCATTTCAAGGCTGTCCGATACTTCTCTGCCGGCTTCTCGCTGCTTATCGGCAAACATTGACTGAATACGCACAGCCATAGCTTCATAATCAAACGGTCGAAGGAAAAAATAATCGGCGCCCGCATTCATAACGTCGCTTTCGAGAGAAGGATTATCAAAGCCGAAAACAATGATAAACTTTGTGGTCAGCATCGGGTGCTGAATCTTGAGCGAGCTGATAACGCTGATAGCATCCGCACCGGGCAAAAAAACATCCATAATAACGGCATCAGGCCTTGTTTTGGAAACAATTTCAATAAGTCGTCTTCCGTCTTTTTCGATACATTCGGCATCCATTCCGTGACTTTTCATTGCCGCACGGCAGGGTTTGCCGAAATTGTCACTTATGTCGGCAATAAGAACTCTGAGCTTTTTCTCCATAATAAACCATTCCTTAACTTAAATTTATGTTTGTTATCTCAATTGCTGTGAAAAACAAAATAATCCGTACTTTCTGCTCACCTCCGACAATGTTTGCTTTCACACCTTAACACTGAGGAGATATTAGCAGATTGAACGCCGAAAAAGATAGATTTTATGAAAATGAAGCAGTTTATAATGAAACAGGTCGGCGAAAAAAGGAGGAAAATAAAAAAGTGTACCGAAAAGCCAAAGCTTAACCGGTACACCGCAACTTATTTTTTATTGTCCGTGTCAATACCGACAACCGTCAGAAAACCGTTGTGCACGGTAAATTTCACCTCAAGTCCTGCAAAACCGAAACCGTAAACCCTTTCGGGATCATCCTGATAGGAAGGACGCGGATCCTGTGAAAGAATTGCCTTAAGTGTATCACGCTTATCAGCCGGCACACGCAACAACAGTTCTTCGCTTAATTCAACACAAAGACTTCTGTCAGGCAAAGCCTGGGTAAAACCGCCCAGTGCCTCGGGATGAGAATCGGTGTAAGCGAGGTAGGGCTTAATATCATATATCGGTGTGCCATCCATCAGGTCGCATCCGCTGACGTGCAGCACAGGACCTTTATCGGCCGTAAATTCAATTCTTTCGAGTTTTACGGACGACAAACCGATTGAATTGGGACGAAAAGGAGATCTGGTTGCAAACACACCTACCCTCTTATTGCCGCCGAGCATAGGCGGGCGCACTGTTGGAGACCAACTGTCCCTCACGGCTTCGGAAAACTGCCAGAGAATCCAGATATGAGAAAAATCCTCAAGACCTCTGAACGCTTCGGGGATACGGTATTGCTGCTCAAAAACAATCGTGCCCTCTATCCCCTCAACAAGACCGCTCTGACGCGGAAGACCGAATTTAGATGGTAGGTCAGTGGAAATGCGGGCAATTATCTTCATTTGGATTCCTGACCCTTTTTCTCATTTTCTTCCTTTTCCTTCAACTCCTGCTCTTCAAGCTTCTTCACTAAGCGAGCATAGTTCTCTGCCGGAATTTCGGGATTGCCCTTTGAATAACCGGGAATAAGCATATCACCGGCAACCTTGGGATCTGTGCAGCGTGTATCGTTACGCCAGATTTCACGCTCCTCTGCATTGCGGAGGTTGGGAATATCCATCGGCTTACCACCTTCAAGAACCGAGAAATAAGCAAACATACCCGGAAGGAACATATCAAGAGCCTCGTAAACGTCGATAATATCAGCATCTTTGTTGCCGTTGATATATTCGATGAAGTTATACATTACATAGAAATCGGAGCCGCCGTGACCGTAAGGCTCTGCCTTATATGCAAGCTCGTCAGCAGTTGAAGTAAGAACGCTGTTAACATCGTTGTCACCCTCGTTCTTATCACAGTTGACGTAGAGAGTGTGTACTCTGTCACTATTGAGATCATCCTCACGTGCACTTTCCATTCTGCCCTTTGAGCCGTAGATCGAGTACCATATAGAGTCTCTTGCAGGACCTACACCGTGGATGCTCTTAAGAATTGCACCGTTTTCAAGAGTAATCATCTCAACGCCGATGGGGCCCGCCTTTGCGCCCATACGTTCCATACGCTTGTTGAAAGGCACCTCAAAGCCGCTGACCTTAACGGGACGCATACCTGTGATATGAATGAGCGGACCGATAGAATGTGTGCAGTAATAGCAAGCGTGCATCTGATTACGCCAATGATCGGGCAGACCTCTTGTCCAGTTATGCCAGCCGCCCTCACAGTTGTGCATATATTCACCCTCACCGTACTCAAAATCGCCGAGAACACCTGCGCGGTAGAGCTGACGCATCTTACGGGGAGAAGCCATATAGCAGTAGTTTTCTGCATAGGCGTATGTCTTACCCGTGCGCTCAACAGCCTCAACAAGCTCAACAGCCTGCTTGAGAGTAAGCACGGGAAGAACCTCACTGATAACGTGAAGACCCTTTTCCATACACTTAACGGCAAACGGAGCGTGTTCTGTTGCAAAGTTGGCGAGAACAACGGCATCCATATCGTGCTCAAGGAACTCATCAAACTCGTCATAGAAAACGATATTATCGTTGCCGTATGCTGCCTTGGCTTTTTCAAGAGTGGGAATGTGATTGTCGCAGATTGCAACAAGCTCAGCATTATCCTGCTTAACGCAGTAATTCATCATTGTCTTACCTCTGCCGGCGCCGACAACACCGATTCTGGTCTTTGCCTTGGGTGTATAGCCTTTGCGGTAGACAGGATAGCAGTAAACACCGTTTTCATCAACAGCGTCAACCTTATCAATGCCGTACTCTGTGAGAACAGCCTCCCAACGCTCTTTCATACCCTCATCATACTCGACGGGATGGAAGCCTGCCGTAAGATAACTCTTTACAGCGCCTTTGCGCCACTCATCGGTTGTGAGATATATGTATTTAACTCCCTGATCGTTAAGCTTCTTTACAGCAATGTTATTAAGATACTTGACAAGACCCTTGCCTCTGAAATCATGTCTGATGCCTACCATATGAACCTCACCGCAATTTCTGTCGGGGTGAAAAATAGCAGTTGAGGTACCGATATGCTCGCCGTTATAATCGAGGAAGAAAACGTCTGTTTCCATGTTTATATCGTCATGATTTGTGAGTCTGTCGTCAAAATCTTCTTTACTTGCATCGTCGCCGACAAGTCCGTTTTTGCAACATTCAATCCAAGCCTGAACATCTTCATCGCTTGTTGTGCACAATGAGAAAGAATAACCTTCGGGAAGAGTAAGCTCTTCAATGGGTGTTCCTGTTGTCCAATACATCTTAAGTTGTCTCACTTTAATCACCTCATAATGAAACTTTACATTGTGAGTATCGCACATTGGATAGATTTTTTCAAGCATATTCACAAAATATATTGAAAAAATCCGACGAATGTATTAATTTATTTTTTGGGAACTTTACAGAAAGAAGAGGTTTTTTGAAATGTGGAAACAAAAGCTTTGCCTGAGCGCAAACTTTGAAAACACTCTCGACATAAAGGATCAGATAATCCTGTTTCACAAATCAGGATTTGAAGCATTTTTTACAGATTGGAAACCAGATATGCCTGTTAAGGAATATGCGGAATTGGCAAATGAGCTTGGTATGACGTATCAATCAATTCACGCACCGTTCGGAAAGGCTGCCGTTATGTGGCACGGTGACGAGATACAGGCAGACGCCGCCGTTAACGAGCTGATTGAATGTGTTCATTCCTGCGCGGAATGCGGCGTTGAAATTATGGTTGCACACGCATACATCGGCTTTGACGATAACAGAAAACCAACATCAATCGGACTCGAAAGATTCGGAAGAGTTGTTGAAGAAGCAAAAAAATGCTCGGTTAAAATCGCGTTTGAAAACACAGAGGGCGAAGAATATCTCGCCGCTTTGCTCGAATATTTCAAAGATTATGACAACGTCGGATTCTGTTGGGATTCAGGACACGAAATGTGCTACAACTACTCGAAGGATATGCTCGCACTTTACGGAGACCGACTGATTGCCACTCACCTTAACGACAACCTCGGAATCAGTGATTTCGGCGGCAGAATTTTCTGGACCGATGACCTTCACCTGCTTCCTTTTGACGGAACGGCAGACTGGGATAACATTGCAAAAAGGCTTGACAGATGCGCTTTCAACGGCATTATGACGTTTGAACTTAACCTACGTTCAAAGCCTAACCGACACGAAAACGACATTTACGCAAAAATGACAATTGAAGAATACGTTGCTGAGTGTTACAAACGCGCCTGCAGAGTTGCTGCAAAAAGACAAAACTAACCGTCTTTTTAAAAAATTTACAATTACCGTATAGATTTACCGCAGCTTTTCTGTTAATATATTTACATTATTTTAACGCAAAGGAGATGCGTAGGGTTGAATTTACAGAAACTCATCGACAAAAAGAACGATTCCGCCAAGTATATGGTTAAGGAAATCACGCACATTATCAAAACATTTGAGAAGCGTGATCCCGGCTCCAAGGGCGAAAAACAGGCCTGTGACTATATGGCTAAAGTGCTCAAAAAGGACTGCGGCTGCGAAAAGGTTGAGGTTGAATCATTCAAAGAAAATCCTCGTTCATTCTACGGTTGGATTTACTTCACAATCACGTTTGTTCTTCTTGCATACGTCCTTCTTTTCTTCTTGCCGATTGCAAGCGTAATACTTATCGCAGTTGGTCTTTTAATTGTTCTTGCACAGTTCGGCGTATACAAAAAGCTTATTGATCCCTTCTTCCCGCAGAAGACGGGTCACAACGTAACGGCTATCAAAAAGTGCACAGGCGAAACAAAGCGAAGAATCATCTTCAACGGTCACCCCGATGTAGCTTGGGAATGGCCCGTCAACTATGCACTCGGCGGTGTCGGCTTTGAAGGTCACGCAATACTTTGCGCTGTCGGTGCAGTCTACTATTTCGTTATTGCAATTGTTTATATGATTCAGCACAAGTCAATCGGTCTTGTCGGCACGGTTGATATTAAAGAACCCATCATCATTGCAGCACTTGTAGGTCTTGTATTTATGCCCTTCCTTATCGGTCTTTACTGGATGGTAAACTACAAGCGTCCCGTTGACGGCGCTAACGACAACCTCTCCGGCTGCTATATGGGTATTGCAATACTCAAGGCTCTCAAGGACGAAGGCATTGAACTTGAAAACACAGAAATCGGTGTCGTTCTTACAGGTTCTGAGGAATGCGGTCTCCGCGGCTCCAAGGCATGGTGTGAGGCTCACAAGGACGAATACCGTGACGTTCCCACTTTCTTCTACGCATACGACACAATTTATGATCCCAAGTACCTTATGGTAAACTACCGCGACCTCAACGGTACGGTCAAAGCTGACAAGGACGTTTCTGACCTGTTTATGGAAGCCGCTCAGGAGCTTGGTATTCACTGCTCAAAGGGTATGGTTCCTCCTCTCGGCGGTGCGACCGATTCAGCAGCTTTCGCTCAGGCAGGATTCAGAGCAACAGGTATTACGGGTCTTAACCACAAGCTCGAAAGCTACTACCACACAAGACGTGATACATACGACAATATGAACGAAAAAGGTCTTGCAGATTGCTACGCAGCAAGTGTCAGAGTTCTTGAAAAGTTTGATGCAGGTGCAAAACAGTAAAATCCCATAAAAAGCTCAACGGCTGATTCACTCAATGTGAGTCAGCCGTTTTTTATCCCTTTTGAGCAATTTTATACCTATGTTCTCAATCCTCAATCACCTGCGGTGACAGCGATATAAAAACAGGGGCAACCATTGGTTGCCCCTGCGATGTTCCGAAACAACGGAATTACATTTATTCTTTAAGATTTTGCTGTTAAGTCGGTTGTTGTCCAGGTGTAACCGAGCTTGGTTTTGAGGGTGTAGGTCATACCGGCGGGGATTTTACGCGTCACTGTCCAGTGGCGCATACCGTCCTCGCCTATTGAGCTGATGCTTTGCGTATAGGTCAGCGTACAGCCGTTACCGAGCAAGAACTGAACCTTCGTTATCTGCGGGTCGGTTACAACCTCAAACGTGCCCATACCGTTTTCGTATGTAAGCTCAAACGAATCCGCCTTGGGTGTATCGTATGTTACGGCAAACGGAACAGACACCTCATCCCAGACCTTGCCGTATTTTGCGCGGATTGAGTGTTCGCCTTCTGCAACGCGCATTGTTACAACCCAAATTTCCTTTTCACCGTTTGATGTAATCTGTGCCTTGCTGCGGTCGATTGTTGTTGTAGCGCCGTTTTCGCGAATGAGCTGAATTTTGCTCGGGCTGCCTGTAAGCTCAAGCTTATAATCTCTGTTGCCGTAGGCAAAATAAGGAGTGTCGGTTGCAGGCTCAATTTCTTTTACGCCGGAAACAGGCTCGGGCTCTGTCGTAACATTGACTGTGCAGGTATCAACAAAGCCGCGCTCGCAATGAGTTGCGGTGACGGTTACTGTGCCCTCTTTGAGTGCGGTAATTCTGCCCGAATAATCGTCGATTTGGACTATGCTCGGGTCGCTGACAGTGTAATCACAAGCTGTCCAGACAGCCTCGGCAGGATATGTCTTTGCCTCAAGGTCAACCACATCGCCTACACATACATTCACCGTTTCTTCAGGGAATTCGATATATTCGGCAGGTACTACGTCGGTGATTACGGTGTAATAATTTAATAATATGTGCTCATTGAAGACTCTTAAAAAATCACTGTCAGGTGCACAGTGGATTATTGTACCTTCACCAAAGCCTTTATCCTCATCGCCTATCAACGCGGGCATATCGAGCTCATCGTCCCAATCTGTGTCAAAAAGTGCATAACGTATTGTTTCATAACTGTAATTAGACGGTATATACAGTGTACCGGGATAAAATTGAAAACTGTTGTCCACCAGCCATTCCGAACCAAGTCTTGACGGAAAATAAACATCTCCATAAAAACCGATAGCAATAATATCAGTATAATAACTTGAATATTGACACTCGGGCAAAACAGTGTATTTTTCACCGTTTTCATCCACGTGAGTATACAGATACCAATCAAAAGGTTTACCGCTTATTTCCCTTAAGCTTTTAGGAAAAGAAACATAAGCTTCAGAATATAAAGATCTATTATAGATATATTTGTAACCTTCAGGTATAATCATCTTTGAAACATAATCCAAACCCGGGTCCCATTCCGGATAATACTCATCTTCATGATATTCAGGATATTTTTCAAAAGGATCCTCGCCGTAATGAATATACCACGTTGCATCAATACCCCAACCATCATCATATTCATAACCTATAGCTGTAACCGGGTAACCGCCAAGGGTTGTCGGTAAAACGAGTTCGATTTTTTTATCACCCTGATATGTAACGTGAATATTTACAATTGAAGCTTCACCGTCTTTGACAACATACGCATACTTGGCATAGTCATCGCTTTCATAGAACACTGTTTCCTTAATCGGCTTGAACCAATACTCTGCACTATGTATATATCTGTCGTATTCCCAATAATCGATTTCTTCAGCAACTGCGTTAAAATTCGCCAAAGAAAGCAAAAATACAGTAGCTAAAAATAATGATATGGACTTCTTGAATACTTTCATGACCGACACTCCTTTTAATGTTTTTCTAAATTTGGTTAAAAAATGAATTTCAGTTACATCCGCCGAAGATACGGCAATTATGCGCACAGCCGGTGGGAGTTGTTGCGCAGCCGCCAAGGGCTGTTTCGCGAAGCTCTGGCGGAAGCTTGCAGCCAACGCGGTACATCGCCTGCATCATCTCTGTAAACGGCACAACAGCCTTGATTCCGCTGAGCGCCATTTCCGCGCTTGTAATTGCGTTTGCGGCTCCAACAGCATTTCTGCTCTGGCACGGTGCTTCGACAAGGCCTGCAATCGGGTCACAGACAAGACCGAGGAGATTACTCAGCGCTATTGAAGCGGCATCGAAAGCCTGTGCCGCCGTACCGCCCATCATTACAACAGCCATTGCCGCCGCCATTGCAGAAGCAGAGCCGACCTCCGCCTGACAGCCTGCCTCTGCGCCCGAAACGCTTGCGTGCTTCATAAGCAGATAACCGACGGCACCTGCCGTAAAGAGACCGTCAAGCAGAGTTTTTTCATCAAGATTAAACTCTTCTTCAAGAGCAAGAAGCACAGCGGGCACAACGCCCGATGAACCTGCCGTAGGTGCGGCAACAATTACGCCCATTGAAGCATTGACTTCGGGCACAGCCTGAGAATATATGAGCGCTTTTGTCATAACCGAGCCGCAGATTGATTTGCCCTGCTTGGCGTGCTCGTTGAGCTTTGCCGCCTCGCCGCCGATAAGCCCACCCGTAGACGGAAAGACCTTTTCAAGCGGTTTGTGTGCGGAATCGCGCATTATTCCGAGCGCTTTTTTCATTTTTTCTTCAACCGTTACGACATCCGTTTCGCCCTGCACGGTTTCGCGCTTGCGCATTACATCGGCAATTGATATGCCGCTTTCGCAAAGCGCCACCAATTCTTCAGCAGTATGAAAATCCATATTCCGCACCTCCTTTATCTCCTGACAAGCATTATATCTTCAATTGCGGCATTCTTCTTCATTTCTTCAACCGCGTTTTCGGATATTTCTTCATCTGATTCAACAATTGTGTATGCAAGTCCGCCCTTTTTCTCGCGAAAAACACGCAGATATGCAATATTTACACCGTAACCACTCAACACGGACGTTATGCCGGCAACAACGCCGGGATAGTCACGCTGAACAACGATAAGCGCGTGAAATTCGCCCGTAAACGCAACCTTTACGCCATTAATGCGCGTAAGCCTTACCTTGCCGCCGCCAAGCGATTCGCCGCGCACATAAAGCGTTCTTCCCGAAACTCCCTCAACCTCCATATCGACGGTATTGGGGTGGATATCATCATCCTCATCACTGACGGATTCAAAAACAAAATCGAGACCTGCAGCCTCGGCAAGCTCAAACGAATCGCGTATACGCTCATCATCCGTTTCAAAGCCTAATATGCCGCCGACAAGTGCCCTGTCCGTGCCGTGGCCTTTATAGGTTTTGGCAAAAGAGCCGTAAAGAGTAAATTTAATACGCCTGACGTCCTCACCTATCATCTTCTTCGTAAGCAGCGCGATTGATGCCGCACCTGCGGTGTGAGAGCTTGAAGGGCCTACCATATTAGGTCCTATTACGTCAAACACACTGATAAAAGCCATTTTATCTGCACCTTTCATTTTATCTTGTATTTATAAATATACCATAAACTTATTATCTTTACAATCTTAAAATTGTCTTGAGCACAGCTTTTTTCACAAAACGAAGCAAAAAGAAGGCGTAAATTTTTTGCAGTTTTGGAAAAGATTTTTTCAAAAAAACTGTATACATACAGCTGATTTTGTGTTAAAGTATTTATGTTAATTTTGTTACAGGGAGTGTTCAAAATGAAAAAACTTTACGAAGGCAAAACAAAAGACGTTTACGCTCTTGACAACGGCAACGTAATGCTCAAGTTCAAGGATGACTGCACAGGCAAAGACGGCGTTTTCGATCCCGGCGAGAACACCGTAGGTCTCACAATCGAGGGTATCGGCAAAGCAAACCTCAAGTCATCAATCCATTACTTTGAGCTTCTCAAGGCTGCCGGCATCAAAACACACTACGTCAGCGCAAACATCGACGATGCTACTATGGAAGTTCTTCCCGCTACTGTTTTCGGTCACGGTCTCGAGGTTATCTGCCGCCTTGTTGCAACAGGCAGCTTCATCCGCAGATACGGCGAGTATATCGAAGACGGCACCGTGCTCGAGGGTGGCTACGTTGAATGCACATTCAAGAACGATGCAAAGGGCGATCCGCTTGTTACAGGCGAAGGTCTTGCAGCTCTCGGCGTTATGACTCCCGCTATGTTCGAAAGCATGAAGGAGCAGACACTCAAAATCACAAAGATTGTCGCTGACGACCTCAAGTCAATCGGTCTTGATCTCTGGGACATCAAGTTTGAGTTCGGCTACAACAATGACGAGGTTATCCTCATCGACGAAATCGCTTCAGGCAATATGCGCGTTTACAAAGACGGCGTTATTGTCGACCCCGTTGAGCTTACAAAGTACATCAACGAAAGATAAGCATCCGCTGTTCAGAAGCACACTCTGTAGAGTGTGCTTCTTTGCTTTCTTGACAAGCCGTCAAAGTGTATGATACTATAATAAATGAGGTGTTGCACGTGGCAATTACGTTAGCTGAATATCAGCAGATATGTTACAAACTGCTTTGTTGGTTGGATGATACCTGCAAAGAAAACAATTTCAAACTTGTTCTGCTGTACGGCACGGCGCTCGGTGCAGTGCGTCACGACGGGTTTATTCCTTGGGATGACGACATTGACGTTATGATGACGTATAAGGATTACAGAAAGCTTAAAAAAATTTTCAAAAAAAACAATAACGTTATCGACGGAATATCGCTGACAGATTTTGAGCTTGATCCCGAAACACCTCACTGCCTTCCTAGACTCAGGTACAACAAATCCCGCGTGCGCGAAGTCGGCACGGAAGAGCTCAACATCAACAACGGGATTTGGCTCGATATTTTCACCTCGTGTTATTGCGCCAAAAATCCTAAGATCGAAGCACTTCAAACATATCTTGTCGGTCTGACATTGATGATGCACGAAAAGCATCGCAACCGCTACAAATCACGCCAAGGTGACAACGAACACAAAAAAATCGCAATCTACCGAATCACCGAGGTTATGCCCGAATGGATCAGACTGCGCACAATCGACCTTCTTCAGAGAATTATAGCAGCTCTCGGCTCAAAGAAGTCCGGCAAATATTTCAGCAACTGCGGCTACACCACAACTTCCCGAGTAATGGAGGCACGTATGTACGATGATACTGTCGGACACATTTTTGTTGACAGAGATTTTCAGATTCCTGCCGACTACGATTTTTATCTTACAAAATGCTTCGGCAGTGATTATATGACTCCGATAAAAAATCATATTCATGTAAATATGGATCACGTTGAAATATACGAATAATACCAATCAAAAGCTGTTACGCAACTTCGTAGCAGCTTTTAAAATTGTGTCGGATATTATCAGATGTTTTTGAAATTCAAAGTATCAAATCAGTTGAAAAAAACGCAAACGGCTGTTATAATAAAACTGTAAACTTGAAGAAAGGGGGAAGCTGAATGAGCATATCCGAAAGAATTATCAGACTCAGAGAAGAGCTTGGTATATCGCAACAGGAGCTTGCCGAAAAGCTCGGTGCAGACAAGCAGTGCGTATCCGACTGGGAAGACGGCAAAGCCGAGCCCGACGCTGACAGCACCAAGGCTATGGCGGATATATTCGGTAAAAGCGCCGAATACATTCTCACCGGTGAAGAAGGCACCGGCAGCACAACTTCCCTCGAAGACCTTAAGTTTGAAGATATATTTGGCGATGATGAATTCAAAGTAAAAATCGATGTTGAACCACTTTTATACGATGACATCGACAAGAAAAAAGAGAAACCTGCAACCAAATCAAAACAGCAATTAAGGGCAGAGACCAAAAGAAAACAAGCAGAAGAAAAAGCCAAACGTCGGGCTTCACGCCCGAAGCGTGTTGTAGAAGAGCCGACACGCGAAGCAAAAATACAGGCGCTCGCCATTGTTCTCACCATTTGCATTGTAATTGTTGCGCTGATTCCTCTGCCGACGGGCGGTTACAAACGTCTTTGGGCAAAAATAAACGAAGACCCTGTCCATTATCCTTACGTGCTTGTTCACGGCCTTGCAGGCTGGGGTGGAGCGGTCGGCATCAACTCGGTTGCCAACTATTGGGGTCTGATGACAGGCAACATCCCCGACCACATGAGAGGAGAAGGCATAAAGGTTTATGAAGCCTCTGTCGGACCTTTCTCAAGCGCTTGGGACAGAGCGTGCGAATTATACGCTCAGCTGACGGGCACAACGGTTGACTACGGCGCCGCACACAGCGCCGAGCACGGGCACGACCGATACGGTAAGAATTATATGACTCCCCTTTATGCAGATTGGGGCAAAGAAACCGAAGGCGGTCAACTCCAAAAAATCAACCTCGTAGGTCACAGCTTCGGCGGAACAACAATAAGGCTTATGACAAGCCTGCTCGAATACGGCTGTGAAGCCGAGGTTCAAGCAAGCCCCGATGACGTATCGGAGCTTTTCACAGGCGGCAAAGGCAACTACGTCAACAGCATAACCACACTGTGCTCGCCCCACAACGGTTCAACACTTTACTACGTTGTTGATCAGGAAAGCCTTATTCCTGCTTTACTGGGTCTGGCTCAGGTGACAAGCGGTGTAACCGAGCTTGTTGCCGATGGTGTTGTCGACCTTCAGCTTGAGCACTTCGGAATTTTTTCCGATAATGAAAACGCAATGAAAATCCTTAACGACAGCTATATCAAGGGCAACGACAATGCCGCCCACGACCTGTCGCCTCACGGAGCGGCTGAGCTGAACAAAACAATACAAACGGTTGAATCTGTTTACTATTTCTCATACTCGTACTGCACAACCGAAAAATCACCGTCATCAAACAATCAGGTGCCGCGGCTTTCAACGTTTTTTGTGATGATACCTTTTGCAAAACTGATTGGCGAATACACCGACACAAGCGAAACTGCACCCGTTAAAATTGACGAAAGCTGGTTGCCGAACGACGGAATGGTAAACGTCATTTCCGCACGGCATCCGAATGACGAAAAATTTACAGAATACACCGAAGGTATGAAAATTGAAAGAGGTGTATGGCACGTCTTCCCGACTTTGAACGGTGACCACGGCACAATAGTCGGTATGTCTGGTAATGCGGCACAAACGCATCAGTTCTATCTCGACCTGGCGGCAATGATAAACGAGCTTCCGAGAACCAAATAAAAAACTGCTCAGACACAAGCCGAAAAAGCTAATTTTTTTGTTGATACTTCGCAATAATCCCGCAATACGTTATGTATTGCGGGATTTTTAATGTTTCACACAAACCGACCTTGACGCGCTGCGGGTATCTCACTTGACAGATTTTTTTATGTAAACTTCAGTTTACATCGCTCATTTTTGCGTTTTGTCAACCCGAATTGGTTGAAAAACGAACCAATGGCTGATATAATTGACTCAGATCCTCGCAAAGGAGAACAAACTATGACTATTTCCGACAGAATACTGAAACTGAGAAAAGAAGCCGGATTTTCCCAAGAATCACTTGCGGAAAAGCTGGGAGTATCGCGCCAATCGGTTTCCAAATGGGAATCAGGTAACGTTATGCCCGACATCGACAACGTTATCGCTATGTGTGAAATATTCGGCGTCAGCGCAGATTATTTACTGACCGGAGAAACCAGCCCGGAAACATCGGAGACGTTTGAGCCTACACAAAAGCTTGAAGAAACGCAAGCAATAAGCTTTTCTTCAACACCTGAACCTGCTCAGGAAGTCTCTGACACGGCAAAGAAAAAAGCAAAAAAGTCGCACGGCAAAGCAAGAAAAATCATTGCATGCGTACTCGCTGTCTGCATAGTTATTGCCATTCTGATCCCGATTCCGACAGGCGGATACAGACGTCTCTGGGCACGGCTGACCGAAGACCCCGTTGAATACCCTTACGTGCTTGTTCACGGAATGGGCGGTTGGGGTGAAGCTGCCGCCATCAATTCCGTTATGCCGTATTGGGGTTCAACCTCCGGCAGTATTTCAAACAGTTTGAGAAGCCAAAACATAAAGGTGGTTGAAGCAACGGTCGGTCCTTTCTCAAGCGCTTGGGACAGAGCGTGCGAACTGTACGCTCAGCTGACAGGCACAACGGTTGACTACGGAGCCGCACACAGCAAAGAGCACGGACACGAACGATACGGAAAAATTTATACCAATGCACTTTACCCTAACTGGGGCAAAAAAACCGAAGGTGGTCAGACACAAAAAATCAACCTCATCGGCCACAGCTTCGGCGGCAACACCATACGTCTGCTTACAAGCTTGCTTGAATACGGCAGCGAAACAGAGCAGCAGGCTAGCCCCGACAACGTATCGGAGCTTTTCACGGGAGGCAAAGGCGAATACGTAAACAGTGTAACCACGCTATGCTCGCCTCACAACGGCTCTACGCTTTATTACGTTGTTGACAAGCAAAACCTCATACCCTCAGCACTCGGTCTGCTTCAGGCTGCCGGCGGGCTTACAGAGCTTGTCACAGACGGAAAAATTGATTTTCAGCTTGAACATTTCGGCATACTTTCAAATTCTGACGATAAAATGTCGGTTATAAATGACAGCTTTATGAACGGCAAGGACAATGCTTTTTACGACCTTTCACCTCACGGAGCAGCTGAACTGAACAAAACCATCCAAACGGTTGACAGCGTATATTATTTCTCATATTCGTATTGCACAACTGAAAAATCTTCCCTTACAGGCAACCAGATCCCGACCGCCTCTACAATGCCCGTGCTTATGCCAATTGCACTCCTCATCGGCAGTTACACAAACACAACAGGCAGTGCACCGGTCAAAATAGATGAGCAATGGTTGCCGAACGACGGACTTGTAAATGTTATTTCAGCAAAAAGCCCCAATGGCGAAGAAGCTGAACAATACACCGAAGACATAAAAATCACACGCGGAAAATGGTACGTATTCCCGACCCTGCAGGGAGACCACGGCACGGTAATCGGAATGAACGGTGATAAGACGCAAACGGACAATTTCTACATTGACCTGACCTCAATGATAAACACACTGCCGCGAATCAGATAAAAAGCAAAAAGCTGTTGCAACTGCAACAGCTTTTTGCTTTTGGTTTTATCAATTCCAATAATCGGTTTTATGAGCAAGGTCAATGCTTTCGCGCTTGAACTCAGGGTTTTTACCTGCCTTGCGCTGACGCTCATAATCCTTAAGCGCACGGATTGAATACTTGCCGAGTATCAGTATGACAGGCATATTGATAAGTGTCATTACACCCATTGTTATATCAGCAATATCCCAGAGAAGGTTTGCACTCAGACCCGCGCCGACAAAGATGACGAGAGAAGCTATAACATAATAGATTCTCATAAAAGTTTTGCTTGGCATCTTTTTGAATATAAATAACCAGCTTCGGTCAACGTAGTAAAGGTTGCCAAGCAGCGTTGTGAATGCAAAAAGAATCATCGCAACGGTAATAAATATCGGACCGAATGAACCGAGCGTTGCCGAAAGCGACTGTTGAACATAGGGCGCACCTTTAATTTCTTCAGTAGGCTCAATACCCGAAGAGAGGCACATAAACGCAGTTGCAGAGCAGATAAGAACGGTATCAATAAATACGGAAAGCACCTGAACCAGACCTTGCTTGGCAGGATGCTTTACATCGGCAGAAGCCGATGCATTGGGAGCTGAGCCGACACCTGCCTCGTTGCTGAAGAGACCGCGTTTGATTCCGTACATAACACAAGAACCTGTAAAACCGCCGAAAATCGCCTTCAGGTCAAATGCCTCACTAAAAATCCTGGCAAAAACAGAGGGCATTTTTTCGATATTGAGCACAACAATCAAAACGGCAACGAGTATGTAAGCAACTCCCATAAAAGGAACCATAACACTTGTAACCTTAACAACACGCTTGCCGCCACCTATAAGGCAGTAGCCTACAATAACGGCAAGAACAAGACCGATAATCCAAGGGGTTGTTTTCTCATCGTAAAAGCTGTATGCCGAAAAGGTTGACTGAAGATTGTATGAACCTAACATATTGAAGCCAACGCCGTAAGTGAGAATAAGAAACACCGTAAACACAATCGCAAGCGGGCGGCACTTGAGAGCGGTTTCAATATAGTAAGCAGGGCCGCCGTAGCTTGTACCGTCATCGCCTCTTTTTTTATAAATCTGAGCAAGTGTACTCTCGATAAAAGCGGATGCAGAGCCGATAATTGCAATAACCCACATCCAGAAAACAGAACCGAATCCGCCGCAGCAGATTGCAGTAGATACACCGATAATATTACCTGTGCCGACACGCGATGCGGTTGAAACCATAAGAGCCTGGAAGGACGAAACGCCCTTACCGTCCTTCGGCTTCTCCGTTACAGCTTTGAACTGTGCGCCGAGTAACCTGAACTGAGCAAAACGCGTACGAACCGTAAAATAAAGTCCGCCCGCAACGAGCAGAATAACCAACACATACGTATACATCGTATTGCTGACATCACCAACTATTTTTTCGACAAATTCCATATTTCTACCTCTTCAAACATAATCCTATGGATTATATCATAAAGAGCACATCAATGCAAGAAAAAAGGTCATCCCGGGATGACCTTTTAAAGATAGTTTCTTATATCGATTGCAAGCCGTTCTTCAAGGTTGATAAGTCGCTTTGCAATATCCTTTGACACTTCATCCGCCGCTTCATACTCGTTAAGGTAGCGGTTGAGTGATTTGACACCCATATTGCATCCGTCAGTCATAAGGTCAGCTATCGTGCCGTCGGATTCGTCAACGGCAAGCTTGACACCGGTTTTAAACCACGACATTCCCTTTGCAATCGGGTTGGGTGCTTTTCCGTCATCGTGATATTTGTCAAGAAGTGTACGTATCTCGCTGCTGAGCTTTTCGTGTTCAGCTCTGCAATCGGTAAGATATTTTTTCAGTGAACCGCTTTTCACGTGACCGATTACATCATCAATCGAGCTTACACCCATACTGACACCTGCATCACATTCTCTCAGAAGCTTAACTGTATCCTGTTCTATCATAACTTTACTCCTTTCATCAGACAGAACAAGTATGCGCAGAAAAAAAGGATTTATGCCCTATCAAACATATCGGCAAGGTATTTATCGGCTTTTGCCATTTCTTTGAGACCGTCAAACACGTTTTCGGCTGTTCGGCCTTTGAGAAAGCTGCCGCATTCAAGCGTAAAAAAGCCACCGTAGCCGATTTCTTTAAGCGCCTTTACAACGGACACAAAATCAATTTTCATTGACATCGGAATCTGGTGAGAATCGTGCCACATATCGTTATCGTGAATATGAAGCGCCTGAAGGCGGGGGCCGAGCGCTTTTATCATATCGACAGCGGTTGTGTTGAGGCCGCGCATTTCCGAGTGTCCGATATCAAGGCAGGCGATAAAATAATCATCATCGATGGCATCAAGGTGAGCATTAAAGCTTTCGGGGTCCGAACAAGCAGCCGGAGATGCCTGATCTTTTTTACCATCCCAGTTCCACATATTCTCCGTTGCAATTTTCACGCCGCAGCTTTTTGCAAAAGGGAGAAGCTCGGAATACATCTGTGCATTTTCGTCGGCGCTTTTATTATTGTCCGGATGGATGATGCAAATCTTGCCGCCCGCTTCAGCCGTGCACTCAATCGCACGCTTATAGTATGATCGGATTTCGTCGCAGGCAGTCGGAAAAGGTGCGTGAGACTGGTTACAGACAATACCGTTATCAAGACCTGCCTGCTTCAATTTGCGGGCAAAAGTGAGATAATCACTACCCAAAAAAGGATGACCGTTTTCGATTATGCACTTATTCTTCCAGTCGTATTCACACATATCAAACATAGAAAAATCCCACGCATCAAAACCGGCTTTTGCAATCAGCTCAATAGCTTTCTCCTCGCCCGTTATTTTTGCACACGAAGCTATTTCTGTCGATATTTTCATTTTTGCTCTCCTCTCTGTCTTTTATCCGGTGTAATTATAACACAGGCAAGCACAATAATTGTTTTCGGTATTGTAAATTTTCGATTTATATATTAAAATCATAGTCAGCACAAAACTGTGAGGTCTGTATATGAAACGATTTTTAAAAAAGATAATAAGCCTTCGCACGAGACAAAGAATAATGAAGCTGATTTTTGCCCTGTGGTGTGCTGTATGCAAATGTATGCCGCTCAGAAACAGAGTGCTTTTCTACACAATACGTGCCGACGGTAAACTTGCAGACAACAGCCGCGCAGTATACGACGCGCTCGACTGCAACAAAGCTGTTTTCGCACATATGCTGCCGCACTCGTTACGCACTGAGTTTGCCGCACGGTATCATCTGCTGACAAGCAAGGTAATAGTATCAGACGATTACGTACGCTATATGCGTTGGATGAAGCTGAGAAAAGGGCAACAACTTATTCAGATATGGCACGCCTGCGGAGCATTCAAAAAATTCGGTCTTGACGCACCATCAAAGCTCACCGCCGAAGAAGAAAAGGCAACACACGCACAATACACAGCGGTTGCCGTTACGTCCGAAAGCTGCAGAAAGTTTTATGCAGGTGCATTCGGTGTAGACGAAAAAATATGCCTGCCGCTCGGTTTGCCGAGAACGGACAGCGTAATAAACAAAGCAGACAAAATGCGTGAAAGCGTATATAAACGTCATCCTGAATTTGTCGGCAAAAAGCTCTATCTCTACTGCCCCACCTTCCGTGAGGATAACGGTCAGCAGATTGAATATGACCCGCAGATTAACTGGACGAAGCTGTCCGAAGAGCTCAACGATGACGAAGTGTTTATCATACGTCGACACCCGATTATGAAATACAACCTCACAGACAAGGAATACCGCGGTATTATCGACTTAAGCGATGAATCTACACTCGAGCTGACATCGGTAAGCAGCGCAATCATAACCGACTATTCATCCGTTATATACGATTCCTGCCTGCTTGACGTGCCCTGCGTTTTCTACTGCCCGGACTGTGAAAAATACGAGCGTGGATTTTACCTTGATTTTCCCGATGATCTTCCCGGTGAAATGCTGACCGATTCTTCAGAGCTTTTGTCGGCAATAAGGAAAACTGTCACCTCACCCGACAAAGAAAGAGCAAAAAAATTCAAAGCAGAGCAGCTTTCAGCCTGCGACGGAAAAAGTGCAGAAAGAATCGCTGAACTCGTAAAAGAATGTCTCGGATAAAAAACGGACTGTTTCCGCTTGCAGGAAACAGTCCGTTAAAATTTATCTTTTGAGTTTCAGGAAGATCCCTGCGCCGAATTTTATCAGCGAATCCGGCAGAAAACCGAATTTTGGCGAGCGCTTGAGGAGCGATACAACCTTGAACAGCCTCGGGTCAAGCTTTTCGTTACCTTTAAAGCTGAGTGTAATTTTGCCCTTGGGCTTTGCCGAACTGTCAACAATCTCAAACAGCGGCATTGACTGATATTTAACCGAACGCAAAAACTCTTCGGACGGATCTTTGACTTTTATGCTGATAAACGGATTTTCGGCAATTTCCGCTTTTGAGAAAACAGGTTTACCGATATCTTTTATTTCTTTAGCAAGTCTATGCCGTGCCTGCTCATTCATACGAGTGATAAGCGAATCATAACGCGCCTTCATAAGAACAAGTGCCTCTTCATCCTCTGAACGCCACAGCATACGGTAAAACTCATTCATCAGAGCCAGACCGTCTTTGAACAAAATCTCCTGAAGGTAATCCTCTTTCAGTTCAGGCGCATCCTCAAAAGAATTAAGCGCGCAGTTATAAACAGAATCCATAGAGAGAGAATAATCCTTGAAATACGAGCTGTTAACCCTGGAGGTAACCGAATTGGGATGTTTACGGTATTTCGCAACTGCATCGTACACACCGGTTATTTCAGGCTTCACCGCGTGTATAAATTCCATAAGAAAGGCACCGTCTTCGCTGTAACGGGTTGACGGAAATCTTACACCGCTGTCTTTAAGTGCCTTTGTTCTGTAAAACTTATTGACAGGTATAAAATTACGGAGCAAACGCTTATCATAACAGCTTATTTTTTCATTCTGCACAAGCTCGTCAACCAACTGATTAAATTCTTCCGAGCCGAATCCGAACGTTCTGACACGGCACAGGCCAAGCTGAGCACCCGTACGTTCAAGCGCACCGTACATTTTTTCAAGCACGTCAGGCTCGATAAGATCATCGCTGTCAAGAAAAAACAGATACTCTCCGCAAGCCTTTTCTATGCCGTTATTACGTGCCGCGGAAACGCCCGCATTTTCCTGATAAACAGCCTTTATACGTCCGTCTTTTTGGGCATAGCTTTCGATTATGTTCTGCGTAGAATCGGTAGAACCGTCATTGACGGCAATTATCTCTATATCCTTTTCACTCTGAGCAAGCAGACAGTCAAGTGTCTGCGGCAGATATTCTTCACCGTTATAGACAGGAACAATTATTGAAAATCTCATTTTTCTTCACCCGGTTTCTGCAGCCATTCCAGCTCTTGAGCAGGAACGACAATATAATTATCCGCACCCTCACCTACCCTGAGGTAAACGTTTCTGATGCCTGCCTGAATAATATTACGCGCACAAAGCGGACACGGCTTTGCCTCGTGAACAGAGTTGTCCTGCGGATTGATACCCGTAAGATAAAGATCCGCTCCCATCGTCTGACTGCGCGAACAATTGAGAAGCGCATTCATCTCGGCGTGTACGGCACGGCAGATTGCATAGCCTTCGCCCTGATGCATATCTCTTTCCATACGCTGACAAGTACCTATTTCGCAACAATTTTCAAACCCTCTTGGCGAGCCGTTATAGCCGGTTGAAACAACGGCATCATCTTTTACGATAACCGCACCGTACTTTCTTTTAAGGCAGGTGCTCCTGTAAGCAAAAACCTCTGCACAGTTGAGGTAAGTATCTATCTTTGAAACAAGTCTTGCGTT
Organism: Acutalibacteraceae bacterium; assembly: GCA_045536955.1. Taxonomy (GTDB): domain Bacteria; phylum Bacillota; class Clostridia; order Oscillospirales; family Acutalibacteraceae; genus UBA8612. The sequence continues at coordinate 41,839 of JAZSOM010000025.1, read as the reverse complement.
TTCGGGAAAAACCAAAGCCAAACACATCCCTTTTATTCATACAGTTTTGATTATTATATCACACAGACACAAATATTACCATACCAAAACAAAACAATCCGCCTAAACATTGATTAATGTGGTTTGTTGTGATAGAATTAAATTCAGAAAAAATTTTTTTCGGGTGATTGTTTTGGGCGAAAAAATCAAAAAGGCAATCGGTGTGCAAGGCGATTTTAAAACAGCCATACTGCCGATGATAAATTACAGCTATGCCAATATCTATATGGGCGGTGCAGGTTACATAATCAGTATGTACTTTACGATTTTCCTCACGGACGTCGTAAACCTCTCGCTTAATCAGGCTGGCATTATTGTTATGGTTGCAACCGTGTGGGATGCCGTCACAGACCCGGTTATGGGCATCATAACCGACAGAACAAGGTCTAAAACCGGCAAGCACAGGCGCTATCTGCTCTGGGGCATTCCGCTTATGGCGCTTTCCTACACTCTGCTGTGGAATTCCTACGGACTTGATGCAAAGAATTCCCCGATGACGGCAATGGCATATTTCATCATCATATATATGCTCTACAAAACAGCTTATACAGTTATCGGTGTTCCGCATACGGCAATGCTGCCCGAGCTTGCGCCCGAGTATAACCTGCGCACACAGTACAACTCCGTCGGCTATCTTTTCAATTCTGCAGGTATGGTGCCGGCTTTCGGTATCGCAGTGCTGATTCTCGGTCTGTTCGGTTCAGGCGACAATCTGACCTCCGAATCCAAAAAGCCTTTCCTTATTATCGGCATCATACTTTCACTCTTCTTCGGCCTTGCCGTTTTTTTGACCTATGCAAAAACAAAAGAGCCGAGCTCACTTGACAACAAAAACGAAAAGTTCGATTTTAGATATATCATACGCGAATACGTGCTTGTATTCAGGAACAAATCTTTCAGGCAATACTTCTTTATGAGCCTTGCATATCAGTTTGCAACGGGTTTCTACGCAAACTCAAAAGTTTACTACATCAAATACCTTGCCAATCAATATAAAAGCTATCCGATTTTCAATGCTGTTGCCGGTGTTGCGGAGGCAGGTGCGTTCCCGCTCAACTATGCTCTTACGATGAAGCACGGCAAGAAGAAATGCGGAAACATCGTCACTCCGCTTATGGTTGCCGGTCTTGCGATAGGTCTTATTATGCAATCAGGCGGCTCCTTTTTCTGGACAGCGCTGATGATGCTGAGTATGATTCTGTATCCCTTCGGTATGTCAGGCCTCGGCTTTGTTTCAACAAACATCTTCCCCGACCTTACCGATGTTGACGAGCTTATCACGGGCAGACGAAGAGAAGGCGTTATATCGACCTTCAGCACACTTATCAAAAAAAGCATAAGCGGCGTTATGGCTGCACTTGTCGGCTTTACGCTTCAAGGATTCGGTCTTATCACCGGTGATGCCGTTTCAAACTATGAAAAAGCAAACAACCTGATGTTCGAACAAAGTGCAAATGCCGTAACAGGTATCAGAATCTGCGTTGCGGTAATACCTATTGTTGCAGCTATTATTTCGCTGATTCTTCTGAAACGTTTCCGTATGACCAAAGATGACCACGCAATGATACGCGCCGCAATTGCAACAAAGCACAAATACGGCAGCGTAACACTGACCGAAGAACAAAAATACCGCTGCGAGGTTATCTCAGGTCAGAAACTTGAAAAGACGTGGCTCGGCCAACCTTCCACAACAGATAAAACACCGCACTATATCGGCATAGACATAGATAAAAACGGCAACATCCGAAACAAAAAAGGAAAAAGCAAAACAATGACAGATATAACAAAAAAAGCACCCGACAAAAAGGAAAAAAGTTTCAAAAATTCACTTGCAGATTTTCTTTTTTATCTGATACAGTGGACCTGGGGACTGCCTGTCAACATTGTCGGCGGTATAGCATTCCTCATCTGCACAAAAATCAAAAAACGCCGTTACCAGCGTTTCGGCTATTCTTACATAGTTTATCTGCCGTGGAAATCGGGCGGACTTTCAATGGGGCTTTTCATATTTATGAAAGATCAGCATAAAAGCAAAAAATGGACTTACAACACACGCATTCACGAATACGGTCACACCTGGCAGTGTCTGCTTCTCGGTCCGCTTTACTATCTTGTAATAGCAATCCCCTCTGCAATATGGTGCAACTTCTTCGCAGGCTACCGTAAGAAAAACAATGTATCTTACTATAAGCTCTACTGCGAAAGCTGGGCAAATGCATGGGGGCAGAAAGCAACTAAAATGGAAATGATTACGGAATAAACTTTAAAAGGGCAGAACAATCCCACCTTTGTTCTGCCCTGTATTTATGCCTTGTTATATTCTTTATTTACCACCTGCCTTCTGACTCTCATACTTTTTACATACGGCTGCGGCATTGCCGTAGGTATCAAAATTAAGCTCTACGACTCCTACCGATTTTGAGCCGTCTGTATATTCAAGCGTAAAAGTAATCAAATCATTAAAAACAGAAAATGGTGTATCGGGATTTTCCTCAAGAGCACTTATAAGTTCGTCAGTGTAATCCCAATAAAAGCCTGCTGTCGACGGGTCAAATTCTTCACCGTTTACGGTTATATCGTCGCCGTGTAAAGGTGCGGAAAACTCTCGCTTTCCTGATGAATAAACCATCTGACCGTAGGGAGAAGTGTTCTTGACATTTATACTCTTTAATGTCTTATCCTGCTGTATGATAAACCTGAATTCATTTACCGAGCATATAACCATATAAATTTTATCCGTGGTTATAACTGTACTTCCGCCCATTGTAAAACCGTCTTCATTTATATATTCCTTCAGTTCTGCGCTCATTTCATTGACAAGGTTCTTTTTATCGCTTTCGCTCATTCCGGTTACGTCGCAAAGTTTCATATGAACACCGTACGGATAAGCCTCGTTAACCTCAAGCGGTTGGGCAGCTATGGTTGCCGCCCCCTGATAATCCCCTGCACTTGCCACTATAATAAACGCATCCATAATATCGGGTACTATACCGTTAACTATGGTATTATCTTTTCCGCCGTCAGCATTATTCTGAACCTTACCGTAAAATCCTGTTCCGACAACAAGTGCAGCGACAATACACAGTGCAGTAACACAGCTGGCAATTTTTTTCGGCTTGACTTTACTTTGCTTATGCTCGGCAATTTTTGCTTTCAGCCTTGTTTCCATATATAAATCGGGCTGAATATCATCTATATATTTTACTAATTCTTCCTTTTTCAAAATTCATAATCCTCCAATCTGAGTTTCAGCATTTCGCGGCCGCGTTGCAAGCGCTTTTTTACGGCAGATTTTCCGATTTTAAGCATGCCTGAAATTTCTTCAACAGAGTATCCGCTGTAATAATGCAGGAATATTACAATTTTATATTTTGGCGGCAAAGCAATAATGCTCCGCTCAATATCCTGCTTGGTGTCATTATCGGGCTGTGTCATTACGGGCAAATCATCTATATCAAGGTTTTTTCTTTCGGACTTTCTAAGCTTATCAAGGCAGTAATTCTGCGTTACTCTTATAAACCACGCCTTTTCGTGCTCTTTATTATTAAAATCCTTCCTTGTCAGCAGATACTTGGAAAAAACTTCCTGCAATACGTCTTCGGCATCGCTTGCACTGTTAAGATATAAAAAAGCTATTTTGTACAGCATACTGCCGTAGCTGTTATACTTTTCTTCAAATTTTTTTTCAAAATCCCGGGCTTTCATAACTTCCTCCTTTCACTTATAAAACGAATGAAGTCGGCAACAGGTGACATAAAGATTTATTTTTTATTGAAACCGTCGGTTTATTGTGATATCATTTTAACATAGAAAATGGATGGAATAAGTATTTGTTGTTTCACTTTATAAAATTCTCTGACGCCCTGATTGAGTTGGGAATGTAGGGCAGAGGCTTGCATCTGCCGCCATAAAAAAAAGATATGACAAAAACGGCAGGGGCAAGCCCCTGCCGTACCCTGTATACACAAAATACAATTTATATAATCAAAGGTGATTACAATGAACATTATCTACGAAAAACTCAGAATAGGAATTGACAAAGCTCTGCTTTCTATGGGCAGAGGTGTTTACAATATGAGCGGCGGCAAGCTTGCAAAGATTATGTTTACCGCAAGCCTTGACATCCCCAATGTCGGCACGGATGTAAAAATAATCAGCGAGGATGAAGACAGCGTAACGATTGCAAAGTTTGACAAAAACGGCAAAATTCTTGACAAGGGCTTCCGTATCCTCTCAACTACCGACCTGCATTTCGGCGATGACCCCGTACTGCGCGACAAATGTATGGGTATGCTTATGCGTCATATAGCCGACACGAAGCCCGACCTTGTTGTGCTCACGGGCGACATAATCCTCGGTAAATATCAGCACTTTGATGCAGTTCAGTTTGCACAGTTTATGGAAAAAATCGGAGTTTACTGGGCATTCACCTTCGGCAACCACGAAGCACGTGAAGAAAAAGGCCGCTTCAAGGAGCTGCTTATGAAATGTCAGACCACGTTCCCCCACTGTCTTGCAAGGCAGGGCAAAAAAGAGCTTTTCGGTCTTTGTAACTACTGCATCAATATACTTAAAAGCGAAAACGAAATTCTCAAAACGCTGTTTATGCTCGACTCGGGCAGAGATATAATCGACGAATACCGTGACGAGCACGGCTGTCCGTGGGAGTACGGCTCATACGACTTCATCAAAAACAACCAGATGAACTGGTACGAAAACAAAGTCAGGGCACTGCGTGAAAAATACGGCGAAGTAAAATCGTTTATGTATATGCATATTCCCGTCAAGGAGTATGACCTTGCCGTAACTCAGGACGAAAATGGCAAATTTATCTTTACCGATACCTGTCAGATTCTCTACGGCGGAGTTTATGAGAGCGTCGGCTCATCGCACTTCAACAGCGGACTTTTTGCACTCATAAAGAAGCTCGGCAGCACCGAGGCAATGTTCAGCGGTCATGACCACGTAAACGATTTCTGTGCGATATATGATGGCGTTCACCTCGTATACAGCCAGTGCGGCGGTTATGAAACCTACACTCTCGAAGAAAAGACAGGCTGGGGCGAAGATAAATGGATTCAGGGTGTCACTATAACAGATATCGCACCCGACGGCACATTTAAAATCAGCCCGAGATACAACAGGGATTATCTGTAAAACCAATAAAATTCATCAAGGCTCCGTACGGAAATTATCCGTGCAGAGCCTTTGTTTTTTGCTATCAAAAAATTACAAAAGCATTACATTTATCGAAAAACGATAAAAATCTATTGACTTTCATTAATTTGGGGCGTATTTTATAGGCAAAGGAAGAAAATATAAACGGAGGTTTCTTATATGCTTAAAATATCAACCAAAGCATCAATCAATTTGTCAATCGCCATATCCGCACTCTTTTTTGTACTGTGTATTGCAGGTGCTTTTATTCTGCCCATACTTGTACCGACGCTTATCGAAATACCCGCAGGTATTATCTCACGCGAACCGATACCTGATACAGAACGCACACTTGTTATGGTAGTAGCTTACCTTATTCTTGCCGATATGTTTGCGGCAAACTGCTTCCTTTTCAACCTGCTCCAAAGGGTCAAAAAAGGGTTGGTTTTCACTCCCAAAAGCGTTATGCTTATCCGCAGCGTTTCGTGGTGCTGTTACATAATATGCTTGCTGTTTATTGTTCTCGGCTTTTATTTCCAGCTTGCTTTTGTCGTCTCTTTTCTTGCATTTTTTCTCGGACTTTGCCTGAGAGTAACCAAAAACGTTATTGACGAAGCAACACAAATCAAAAACGAAAACGATTTAACAGTGTAATAAGGGAAGATAATAAATGATAACAATAAATCTTGACGTAATGATGGCAAAACGCAAAATGTCACTCAACGAGCTTTCCGACAAAGTCGGCATAACGCTCGCCAACCTTTCCATACTCAAAAACAACAAAGCAAAAGCAATAAGGTTTTCTACCCTTGACGCAATCTGCAAGGCACTCGACTGCCGTGTTGAGGATATAATCGAATACACACCCGATGAATAAAGAAAGGAGTAAGCTATGGAACAAAATAATACCAATGACAAAAGGCTCGAAGAGCTTGTCGGTATACTTGTTGAAAAGAAAATAGAAGAGCTTGCATCACAAAAGCTCAGACAAAAAGAAACGTCAAAAGCAATGCCCCAGCCTGCCGTAACAGTACCTGCTCAACAAACCACGGTAGTTAACAAGCCTTTTTACCCCGAAGCCGTACCTGCAGCTCAACCGCAGGCTATACCGACTTCACCGCCAAAGCCTAAAAAAATAAAGCGTAGCTTCACCGTATCCGACACTGTTTTTGCGTGGTTTTCATATATTATCGGCTACCTTTTTTGCAGGTCAGTACATACCGCATCCACACCTCTCGGCTCAACTCTTTTTATCATAATACTTTTTGCCGCTACGGGTGTTTTTCTGCACGCAACCAAACGCAAGCCAAACTTAACGGCAAGTATCGTTGGAATTTCTGCCGCAGTTATTTCACTTTCGTTTATATTATCATCCAATACGTTTATCCACTTTTTCGCTTTCAGCTATGCCGTAGCTGCCTATTGCTACTTCATTTATGCTTCATCAGGTAACAAATTCAAAGCAAGCTTTTCAAACTTCATAATTGCCGAATGGATTAAAAGTACTATTTTACTGCCATTCAAATATTTATGGAAACTTGAAATGCCGCGTGCCTTCTTTCAAGGCAAAACAAAGAAAAGTATGGGCTTTTTACTCAAGCTCATAATCGGCCTGGCAGCAGCCGCAATTCCCACAGCGGTTGTACTTCTGCTTCTGCTCTATGACGCATCTTTTGAAAGCCTTATCAACCGCATATTTGACTTTGATATAGTCACCGTTTTATCACATATCGTAAGCCTTTTTTACGCAGTGTTTATAGGTATGTTTATTTACAGCCTCTATATTTCTTCCGTTGACGGCAGAAATATCACTTTTCTTACAGAAGAGAAAATTATACAAAGAGAAAGTAAAATCCGCTTTTTACCTATCACAACCTCTGTTGCGGCATCTGTGCCATTGCTTGCAGTTTATGTAATATTCTTCATATCACAGTGGAAGTATTACATTTCAGGTTTTACCGGTGTACTGCCGGAAAATTTCAGTTACGCAGAGTATGCAAGAGAAGGCTTCTTCCAGCTTTGTGCCGTATCTGCTATAAATCTTGTGATTATATCCCTGATAATCGCATTCTCAAAAAAGAGCAGATTTTACAGCCTTGTAATCAAAACCCTTACCTGCGTTTTCTCAGCCTTTACGCTTGTGCTTATAAGCACCGCTATTGCCAAAATGGTAATGTATATCCAATGCTACGGTCTTACCCAGAAGCGAATTTACGCAACGTGGTTTATGGCTGTACTCGCACTAATATTTATCGCCGTTGCACTCAGCAGATTTATATCTAAAATCAAAATTGCCGCTGTTTCATCAGCAATACTGGTTATCGCTTTTGCAGGTCTTTCACTTTGCAATGTTGACAGTATCATCGCAAAATATAACGTTGACCGCTACCTTGACGGTACACTGCCCACAGTTGATGTCGCCGCACTCAGTGATCTTGGCGATGCCGCCGTGCCCGATATGGTTCGCCTTGCAAAGTATTATGATAAAGAGTACGGCACCGATATCACCAAAAAGATTCCGATTTTTGCTCAGCGTCCATCCGATTACTTTGAACTCAGAAACGCACTTATCAGTGCACAGCGGGCTGAACATAAAGAGTCTATTTTCGGTTTCTCTCTTAACTCAATGCGAGCCGAAAAAGCACTCGAAGAATTGGGCGTAATCGAAACCCCTAAAGAACCGGAGATTTTTTATAACTATTAAAAAAAGCCGACTTCTCCCGGTGAGAGGTCGGCTTTTTTCACAAAACATAATTGATACATTCATCATCAATAAGCGGATACGACATCAGCTCGGTTGAATCAAGGTTTGAGCGGTGCATATCTACGGCGGTAATACAGCGGTTATTATAGGTTGTATAGTAATATATCCCTTTATCGGCATTACAGCAGGAAGTGTAGACTGTTATTTCGTATTTTCCGTTTTCGAGTACGCAACAGCCCCTTGTCTGCTCAACACTGCCGAGAATATGAAAGAACTGCCCTACGCTTGATTTTTCATCCGAGTCACTCACGCCGTTGAGCTTTGTAAAAGCCGCCCGCACAAACCTCGACTGCGACGAAAGGTCACCGGGCAGACCGAGTGCTCCCATTCCCCTGCTGTAAAAATCAAGCTTTATATCGGATGCAAAAGTATTGCGTGGCGGCAAAGCTGAAAGCCCCATAAAATTATTCAGATTAAACATCTGCATATCAAACGGCGGATTGTTTGTCAGCACACCAATCAGATTATCATAAATCTTCAAGCCATCTTCTACAGATTCTACTGTTATTGCCTGCTCTTTGTCTGCAATAATCCAATGAAGCTGTGATACAGGCAATTCTTCACTGAAATTCTCACCGGTTATATTGATTCTGCAAAGCAAATCCTTTGCCTGCTTCACACTATCGCACTGCGACAGAATATACGGTATCAGTTCAAACTGTGCAATATTGTCTTTATCACCGACGGGCTCAAAATAATGTGCATTACCGACAAAATTAAGCCCTGCCATACAAAGCCCTTTTTCGTTCATCGCATCGTAATAGAGCGGATAGCCTCCGACAACGTATGACATACCGATTATTGCAAAATGGTTTTCAAGCATCCTGCCGTTTCTGAATTCAAAAGTGAAATTGCGCGGAGTCACAGTCACCTGCTCAAGATACGAAAAATCGTTATCAAGTGTTCTTCCGAAATAGAAACATTCTGTTTTATAGGTAAGCGCAGTGCACATCGTATCATCACCTTTCAATGATTAATATGCCCGAAAAGTAAAAAAACAGCCGCTCTCCGAAGAGAACGGCTGAATTTTTTTGTGCATAAGAATAGAAAAAAGAATTTATATAATTATGCTTCTTCTCTCATCTTTGCAAAGCACTCGCTGCAGTATACAGGGCGGTCCTCACGGGGTCTGAAGGGGACCTTGCACTCTGCGCCGCACTGTGCGCAAGTAGCGTCGAACATTTCACGCTCGGGCTTATTTGCATTCTTGCGTGCGTCACGGCAGGACTTGCAGCGCTGAGGCTCATTTTCAAAGCCCTTTGCAGCATAGAACTCCTGCTCACCGGCTGTGAAAACAAATTCGTTGCCGCATTCCTTACAGATGAGAGTCTTGTCTTCGTACATTTTGGATTACCTCGCTAAAAAAATATTTGTTGACACCCAGGACGGATTTGCACCGTCATCTTGTTAAAAACACGCTCTGCTTGAGCTACATGGGCATTTATATCAATCATCATTCAGCCTTGAGCTTGCGGCGGATACGCTGCACCGCGTTGTCAACCGATTTGACGGATTTACCTGTTCCCGCGGCAATCTCTGCATAGCTTACGCCGCACACATACATCGCCAACACCTTACGCTCATATTCGGAAAGGCGGGTTTTGATTTTTTCCGAAACCTCTTCAAGCAACTCGTACGACTCAATTTCGTTGTATGTACCGTCAGGACAATCGGAAACGCCGATTTTGTCGAGCGCAACGGTCGGAACGCTTTTTTTGGTGTGCTGGCTATAAAGCGAAATCATACTGTTGATTGCACAATGGCAGGCAAAGGTTGAAAACTTCGCACCCTTGTCCACATCGTAGGAACGTATTGCGCTGATAACGCCGATAAGCCCCTGCTGATAAAAATCCTGCTTATCAAGGCTGGCAGAATTTGCAAACTGGTTAGCCTTGCAGCTGATGAAGCCGGACACGCGATTTATCAGCTCAACAACAGCATCGTTATCGTTCTGCTTCTTCGCAATGAGAACCAGCTCTTCATCGGATAATTCTTTTAAAAGAGCTGAATTCAATCCGGGATCCCCGCTTTCTTGGACAAGTATAATCATAATATTCTAAAAATTGGCTTTTGTCAATAGCTTTTAATTAGAAAAGCGAAAAAAGTTATACAATTCTTACAACATTGAGTGTAATTGTTAAAAAAAATTAGTTTTTTCGCTGTAATTCATCAAGATCCAAATCAAACGCAGGCAAAAACTCACGCAAAAAGTCGTTTGCCGCAGGAACGTCAAGCTCGGAAATTATTTTTTGGGTTGATGCCTTTGCGCTTGAAAACTCGCTGTTGCCTGCCTTACTCTCTTCAATACATTTTATAAGCGCAGATATTTTATCGGCTGCTTTTACGAGCTTCCAAAGTTCGGCATCAGCATCCTGCTTGATAAAAAAGCCCTTGTAGCTTGCCTGCATATAATCAGGCAGCATTGATACCAGGTGCGATGCTGTTTCGCGTTCAACAGCCTTGTAAGCCTGTTTGAGCTGAGGATTGCCGTATTTGATTGGCGTAGGCATATCGCCTGTGATAATCTCCGGCATATCGTGGTAAATACCGAGAAGTGCCGCGCGCTCACAGTTGTGTTGTGTGCCGTATTTTTCGTTTGAAATCACCGCAAGCGCGTGCGCTGTTGCCGCAACCTCAAGGCTGTGCTCGCTGAGATTTTCCTTACGTGTGTTGCGCATAAGTGCCCAACGGTCAATATATTTCATTCGTGAAAACATTGCAAAAAAGCTGTGTGACATTGGGTTTATCCCCTTCATTTGATATTTGGATTCTGCAGAATCAGAACATAGCCGGGCTCATCCTTGTAGCAAGTATAGCCTTCGCTAAGATATTTCGCCCTGAGCCCTGTCGTCTCATTGACAAGATTCGGACGCATATCGAAAACCACGTAATCCGTCTCATTTTCTGACTTGATTTCATATATCTCATTACGCTGAGCAATATGAGGAACAAAGAAAGTGCTGGCTTTTACGGAGGCATCATCAGGCAGAGTTTCAAGAGCCTCATCGATTATTTCAAATTCATCTTTCATCTGTGAGTATTTTCCGACGTAGTTGTTGAGTTTAGGCCACGCGGTAACAAGAAAGCACATCACGGAAGCAACCGCCGCAAGACTTGTCATATAGCGTCTTGCCCTGCCTCCAAGCTCGGATGAATTGATAATTGCAAGATATATCAGGCAGGAAATCGTACCGTAGTTATACTGAAAATCAACCGAAAACTGATATACGTACGATGTCATAAGGTTGAAAAGCATAAACGGCAGGATAAGAATAAAGTGCGACACCTTTCTTGTTGCAAGAGGGAGGAAGCCAAGCGGCATAAGCACATACATAAGATAAGGCAGTTTTTCCTCCTTCAGTGTCTGTGAAAAAACATAGGCGGGGTTGGTGAGTATTATTCTGACCATACCGATAAGGCCGTTATCCTCATACATATAGTTTTTGTAGTGGTTTGAAAGGATTCCGTTTCCGAAGTTTGTCAAGATAAGAATTGCGCAAACAAAATATATCAGCGCAACGGCACAGAGGATTGCACCGTGCAGACGCTTCCTGCGAGAGAAGAAAACGAAGACACCGAAGAAGAAAATAAAAAGGCTGGCATCTTCCTTGACGCATAAAACAAGCACCGCCGAAAGGTACATAAAGAGATATTTTTCGCGTTCAAAGAAATAGAATACCCACAGCAGCAACGGCACAAGAAAACAGTTTTCGTGAATGTCATAGCTTGTGCCGCAGATAATTATAGGGCTGAATGAATAGGCAGCAACCGTAAGTATTGTCATCTTGTTGCTGAGTCCCTTATGCTTTGCAAGCAGATAGAGAGGAATCACGCCGCCCGCAAGGACAAGCGCCTGACTTATCTGCAAAGTATAGGGCGACGGAAAAACAAAATACAGCGGTAAAAGCAGATAATAAATCGGCGAAATGTGAACAGCAAAATGCGACAGCAGCATATCACGCTCGCTCGAAGTTATAGGCAGACCTGTCTCCCGCATATGATGGAACATATTTACAAACAGACCGAAATCAAAATTCGGCGAGCTGTAAGTAGCGTATCTCAAACAGGTTATAACCGAAATAACAGCAAACAGGATTACCGAAAGCACCGCAACAACAGCGACGGCAGCTTTATTGCCTACTTTGATTTTGGAAAGTTTCAGCTTGTCATCCTTGAGAATGAAACAGAGCATTATTGCCGCAAGTATAATCATACTCAGGCAGAACCAGAAATCTTTGTAAAACACAAGCAAGAGGCTGCTGAACAGCGCAAAGCTGAGCACCATCCCCCACGAATCAAGCGCAGCCTTCGGAAGCGCCAAATTCAGCACCGAAAGAGCAGCAAACCCCAGCAATATGATAAAAGCATATTTTACAACATCAATATTAAACGCATATTTCATTTCGGTAAACTGTATCGGGCTTTGGATAAGCACGTATACGTTCACCGTACACCATACCGCAAGAAAGCGCTGAATAAGCTTATCGACCTCAAAGCAGTCACTAAGCTTTGTTTTGAGCGCATCATTTTTGTTCCTTTTGTCTGTGTTCATTTTCATCCTCAATTCAAATTACATCTGCTCGAGAATATACTGCTTTACTTCCTCAAGCTTGCTTTTTTTCCATTCGCCCTGTTCAGCCTTCTCGGCAAGAGGGCAAAGAATAAAGAAATCGAGCGTTTCGCCGGGCACACGGCCTGTACGGAGCGGTTCTGAAAAATGCTCGGCCCATTCCTCTTCTGTGGCATTTTTAAATCTGTCCGGGTTAAGATAAGTCATTTGCCGTCTTGTTGCGGCAATATGCATCTTAGCAGAAAGCGGCGAGAGAAGTTCGAACTCCTCCTGCTGTACGTCCGTAAAAATTCTCGGCAGCGGTGCTTCAACTATATGTTCACTACCGCGCTGAATCTCAAGACCCATAGGCTCCCACGTGAAATCGGTTTGCGTGAAATTCAGCTTTACAAGCAACCCGAATTCAGTGTTAAACTGCGAACGCTGATAATCCGTATCAAAAATAAAATTGCCGAGAGAATAGAAAATAACCTTATCCCCTACCGTTTCATAATTCATCGGCACGTGAGGATGATGGGCAACAACAATGTCGGCACCCATTTCAAGATACAAGTGGTAACGTTCTCTCGTATAGGGTGACGGCAACGGGGTAAACTCCTCACCCGCGTGTGCAACAACTATACACCAACGGCACTTGCTTTTTATCTGATTTATTGTGTCTCTGATTGCGTCAAGATCACTCCAACTGTAACAGCCGGCTTTATTTTCATCAGCCTTTCTGCACGCACGCTGATACCCCACACCGAACATACCGATACCGCCCGCTTCATCAAGAATAACGGCGCGGCGCGCTTCATCAATATTCATACCCGCGCCGATTGTTTTAACGCCGTTTTCCTGTGCGATGTCGAGCGTGCTTCGAATACCGAATTCGCCTGCGTCCATTATATGGTTGTTGCAGATATTCCAGATATCCGCTTTCATTTTGTTGAGCACGGTAACCGCCTTCGGATCGATTGTGTGAAGAAGCTGCTGCACACCGCTCGCGGTTGTGTTCTGTTCGACAGGTGCAACGGGGCCTTCAACGTTTGCAATGACGTGGTCTGCACTGTGCAGAAAATCAAGCACCTGCGGTGAGATCAGCTGCTCGTCATCCCACTTTCCGTACATATATCTGTCAAATCCGATATCACCGGTAAAAACCAAAGTAGATTTACTCTGCATACGTGACTTCCCTTCATCGCTTTGCGGTATAATCATCTATATACTAACACACATATATAAATATTGTAAAGCACATTATTTTTTTACTTGATTTTTTAAGGGAATACATTTATAATGGTTTTTGTTTTCCGCCCGTAGCGAAGCTGGATATCGCAGCAGATTCCGATTCTGAAGGACGGGGGTTCGGATCCCTTCGGGCGGGCCAAACAGTGCCTCTTAAGAGGCTAAGATAAGAGATAATATTGAATAAACAACGGATAATAGTGAACAAAATTTTTGGGCGCTGTTTGTATTGTTATCTATTCTTTATTATCTCTTATCTATTATCAAGACGTGATATCAACCAACAATGGCGGTAATAATCCAAATGATATCTTTGATTTCTGCACTTTATTTCATATAATGTAATCAACTTAAATCAAAAGTGCAGAAAGGATACCATATGAACAGTAAATCCGACATAGGTGAAAGAATTGCCTACTACCGAAGATTGAATGCAATGACTCAAGAGGAACTTGCCCAAAAGTTGAATATTTCCACCCAAGCTGTTTCAAAATGGGAACAAAAAATAACCTCACCGGACATTATGCTTTTACCTGAACTTGCAAGCATATTCAATATCAGTACAGATGAATTGTTCGGAAAGAAAGTTAACACGGAACCCATATTTAATCTTGTTGATAATGTTCCTTGGGGTGATGACAGACAAATACGTATTGCGGTTTACCATGGAAAAAAGCTTATGCAACAATCTGTATATGAGCTTCAAGACGGAATAAATGAAATTAATATTCATTTTGACTATGGAGATGTTTATAAAATACACGGTATTTGTAAATTGAAAGTATAAAATTGTATTGCATATCATCACCGAAGGCTGTATAACTTTCGCAATGATAATATCCAAGGCTGTGCCTTGATTTGCTTTTTGAAAAAAGATATAATGAGTTCGATAAACTTGAATTTGATGAGGTATATCATGGTTGGTATAATTGATGTCGGCGGCGGATTAAGAGGGAATTATGTAAGCGGTATCGTTGATTATCTTCTTGATAATTCTATTGATATTGAATATTGTTTGGGGGTTTCTGCAGGAAGTGCAAACCTTATCACATACGTAGCAGGTCAGAGAGGACGATTAAAAAGCTTTTATGAGGACTATTCTTTTGAAAAGCAATATATGAGTATAGGCAACTATTTCAGCAAAGGAATGTATATAGATCTTGATTATATTTACTCCGATATAACAAACAGTTACGGTAAGAATCCGCTGGACTTTGAAGCCGTAATGAAATCACCTAAAAAGTTTGTTGCCGCAGTAACCGATGCACAGACCTCTGAACAAAAGTATTTTTATAAAAGCGATTTAGAGTATGATGATTTTACTTTATTAAAGGCAAGCTGTGCATTACCTATAGCAACCCGTCAACCTGTTTTGTTTAAGAACGGAAGATATTTTGATGGCGGAATTTCTGATCCGATTCCGTATAAAAAAGCTTTTGACGATGGTTGTGATAAACTGATTATCTGTTTGACACTTCCTATCGGCTATAAGAAATCTGCTTTCCCCAAATGGCTTGTCAATCCATTGCTTTTTAAATATCCGCGAATTGCAAAAGCTATAACAATGTCACACACAATATATCGTAATAGAATAAATGAAATTCTTGAACTTGAAAAACAAGGTGAAGTTCTGATACTTTATCCTGAAGACTGTTTTGGAATTAAAACAGCGACAAGAAATAAAATCGGGTTAAACAAATTGTATCAGCTCGGATATAATGATGCGAAAAAGATAAAAAAGTTCTTGGATTTATCCTAAAATTTACAGCCTGACAAATCCAACTTCGAACAGATGGCTTACGCACCGCTATACTGCTCTTCCGCACGAAATGAAAGCAGTAATTGTGTTATCTCTCTTGTTTATTCTGACTTTCAGCGGTCAAATTCACCTCACTAAACCAACGGTAGGTGTATTTTTTTGTCCGCATCTGCTACACTCGAAGAGAAAGGAGGCCGTTATGGACCAGATTAAAATCGGCAGATTCATTGCCGAATGCAGAAAAAAAGAAAACCTAACGCAAATGCAGTTGGCAAAAAAGCTGAACATCACAGACAAAGCGGTTTCCAAATGGGAATGCGGCAAGGCAATACCCGATGCCTCCATTATGGTTGAGCTTTGTAACATACTGAAAATTACCGTAAACGATTTGTTGTGCGGCGAAAAAGTTACAGCGGACAGCGTCAGCAAAGAAACCGAAAAGCTTTTGCTTGAAATGATAAATCAAAAAGAGGAAACCGATAAAAAACTTCTGCACACGGAATGGATTATAGGCGGACTATCGCTTGCCGTTTTATTCATACCGATTATTATCAGTTCATTTCTGAACATTGAAGAGTGGCAAAAAACGGCCATCATTTTCTCAGGCTTTATTCCGGCAATATTCGGATTCGGAGTCGCCCTCAGAATTGAGCAGGTTGCGGGCTATTACGAATGCAGGTATTGTTCACACAAATATGTTCCGACGTTCAAAGCAATTAATTCATCAATGCACATAGGCAGAACAAGATATATGAAATGCCCTGAATGCGGCAAAAAATCCTGGCAAAAAAAGGTAATCAGCAAAAACTGAATTATTCACAAACAAAAAGCTCTCTCGAATCCGTTCAGAATCGAGAGAGCTTTTATCGTCATAAAACTAAAATATCCGCGGCAATTATGCGCGTTTTGTTCCGCACTGAGAACAGAAAATGTCACCTTCGTTCAATGTCTTACCGCAATTTGCACAAAAAGTAGGCTGAACCTCATTATTTTGCGGTACAACAGGCTGTGCCGCAATGGGCTTAGCTGCTGACTGAACTGAAGCGCCCTGCTGATACACAACAGGTTGCGGTCTTGACGGCGCAGGCGGTACGACAGCAACCTCAGGTTTGGGATTTATGAAATTTCCGTTCTCATCTATTGCATAATACTCGTAATGGCGCAAAACAGCCTTACAATTCGGACAATAAACAAAACCGTCAGCGTACCAAGGACGATAATCAAGCGAATTGTCCATATATCTTATTACCGAATTACACTTACCACAAGTCTGCTGATACGTAAGTCCGCTGCTCCATAATGCTCTTTTATATGCCACAAAGACACATCCTTTCTGTGATTTCTCTTCAATACACGCGTACTATAACACGCTTATTTTAGTATTACAATGGTTACGCCTGTTTCACCTTCGCCGTAAACGCCGAGACGGAATGATTTGACAAAGCTGCATTTGCGAAGGTAATTGTGAGTTGCCGCGCGCAGGGCGCCCGTGCCCTTACCGTGTATAATTGTAAACTCACTCAAACCGGTACGAAGTCCGCTGTCGATAAATCTATCAATCTCGATAAGCGCATCGTCAACCATCATACCTCTCAGATCAAGCCTTGTTTCTGCTGCAAGCGTTCCCCTGCCCTCAAGGCTGTCGCCCTTCTTACGCGGTGCGGATGTCTGCTGCTTTTCATTCTTTCCGAGAAGGCGCAAGTTTTCAACCTTGACGCGCATTTTCGCTGTGCCTGCCATAACCTGCACGTTATTGCCCTTTTCAAGTGCAAGCACCGTCGCCTGCTTGTTAATACCCGTTATAAGTACGTTATCGCCTACAACAAGCGGTCTCGGAAGCACATATTCGCCGTCATCCTCATATCCTTCAATCGGGTCAGCGGCTTCATCCATCGCCTCAACGCCTTTTTTGACCGTTGCCCTTGCCCTTCGTGCAAGCTCAGCCATATCTTTGGCTTTATCTTTTTCTTTTCTGAGTTTGTCAAGTTCAGCAAGGAGCGCATAGGCTTCGCGCCTTGCCTGATCAACTATGCGTGCCGCCTGCGACTTTGCATCGTCAATCTCCTTCCGGCGTTGCTGTTCAACCTTTGCCTTTCGCTCCTCGGCTTCAAGACGCATTTTTTCTGCCTGCCTTGTCTGCTCATAAGCCACCTGTTTTTCTGTTTCAAGGGCTTTTCGGCTCTTCTCAAGGCTCTCAATAACGTCTTCAAACTGTGAATTCTCGGCAGAAACAAGCTCTGCCGCACGAGCCACGATATCCTTATCCATACCGAGGCGCTCAGAAATCGCAAAAGCATTCGACCTGCCGGGCATACCGATAAGGAGCCTGTAAGTCGGTCGGAGAGTAGCAACGTCAAACTCACAGCAACCGTTTTCAACGCGCGGTGTCTGAAGTGCATACGCCTTAAGTTCGGCATAGTGAGTAGTTGAAGCTATCTTTGCGCCTTTGAGAGCGAGTGATTCGAGTATTGCCATTGCAAGCGCAGCACCCTCAACAGGGTCCGTTCCTGCGCCGAGCTCATCAATCAACACAAGGCTTTTATCATCCGCAACAGAAAGAATATCAATTATGTTTACCATATGAGCAGAGAAGGTTGAAAGCGATTGCTCAATCGACTGCTCATCACCTATATCGGCAAGTATTTTATCGAAGACAGACACCTCGCTCAGCTCGCTGACAGGTATCATAAGTCCGCAGGATGCCATTATGCTCAGCAGACCTACCGTTTTGATTGAAACGGTTTTACCGCCGGTGTTGGGACCCGTTATTACAAGGGTATCGAACGACTTGCCAAGGTTTATGTTTATCGGCACCGCCTTGTTTTTATCAAGCAGAGGATGGCGAGCGTTTTTCAGATCAATTCTGCCCTCATCGTTAATTTCGGGCGACGCGGCATTCATACTGTAAGCAAGCTGTGCCTTGGAAAAAATCACGTTAAGCTCAACGGCGCATTCAAAGCTGTGTTTGATCGTTGCGGCAAAGCTACCTGCTTCAACAGAGAGTGCAGAAAGTATGCGGTCAATCTCATCACGCTCTTTGGAAAGCAGAACCTTAATTTCGTTGTTCGCCTCAACAACAGCCATCGGCTCGATAAACACGGTAGCGCCGCTTGCAGACGTATCGTGAACAAGACCCGGGACCGCGCTGCGATGCTCATTCTTAACCGGAAGAACGTATCTGCCGTTTCGCATTGTGACGATGCTCTCCTGCAGAACATCTTTGTATTTAGCCGAACGCGTCATTTTATCGAGTTGCTCACGCGCCTTCGACTCCTGGATACGGATTTTGCGGCGTATTGAAGCAAGCTCGGGAGAAGCATTGTCCGACATTTCTTCATCGCTGATGATTGCAGTGGTTATTGCATCTTCAAGATATTTGTTCGGAGTGAGAGCACCGAAGAAAACATCAAGACAGCTTTCAACACCTGCGTTCGTGCTCCTCCACTGAACAAGCGAACGAATAACCCGGAGCGTTTCCGCAATATCCAGCAGCTCGTGCATTGAGAGAGTAGAACCTGCATCGGCACGGTGAAGCGCATTATTGACGTTTTTCATACCTCCGAACGACGGACCGCCGAAGCGTGCTAACAGCATATGAGCATCCCTTGTCTGATTCATAAGTGCCTGCGCCTCATCAAGCCTGTGAACCGGACGCAAAGCAAACACAAGCTCACGACTGTCTTCACAGCAGGTATATTCGGCAAGCCGTTCCAGTATTTTATCAAATTCGAGTGCAAGCAGATGCTTATTCACTTCAATATCAACCTTTCAGCCCGGAAACAAAAATTCCGGAGCAAATATTCTGTGATTTTCATTATATCACACACCAACCGGTTTAGCAAACACAATAACACATTTCTTTTGCAAATTTGCAATAAGACAAATTATCGCTCTCATAACGGCTGTACGGTGTTAGCACAGCAGAAAAAAACAAAATGACCAATGTAGCGCAAAAGGAAAACTAACGCTGTTTTCCAACCCTTTAGTGCTCAACGCAATAAAGTTATCGTAAAGTTTATCAGCTTTACGAATTAGAAATTTTGTTTGTTTCATATCTTTACACATATATTATCTTTTAGCTGTATTCCTTGATATATCAATGTTCATTAAGCTTTTGCGCAACAATTTTCAAGCTCCGAGCCCGATGCTGGTGTTCACTGCTATTTGTAAAGTAAAATCACATTACACGCTTGCGTTGAACTTATAACAGCCGGAGTTCGCGACTTATACCTATATTTTTAAAATTTCTTATAAGCAGTTGTATTTTCATATGTTTTGTATTATAATAACCGATGTGTAATTTTGCACAGAGTTGGAAGGAGTTGTAAAATGAGCACAAACGTAGAAAAAAGGAGAGCCATACTGATAAACACCGCTTATTTCATTTTGTTAATCGGCGCGTTTTATCTGTTTATGCGTTTTGCATTCTGGCCGCTATCTCCGTTTTTGTTTGCTTTCTTTATTGCAATGCTTCTGCAAAAACCTGTACACGCGGTCACCTCACGAACTCCGCTTAAAAAGGGTTTTGTATCACTGATTTCGGTACTGTTTATTGCCTTGCTTTTCGTCGGGCTGATTGCTCTTGCGGGCACATATGTTGTTTCCGAAATAAAAGGCTTTGCAGATGCACTTGCATCATCTTTCAAAACCATTCCCGAATTTCTGGATGCTGCGGAGATATGGATTTTGGATTTGTTGTCCTATCTGCCCGAATCTGTTGAATCATCACTTGAAAATTCCGTCGGCAAGCTGTTTGATTCGCTTACAAGCACCCTTACGGAAAACACTCAACAAATGTCCGACGGCTCAACAGGCGTTGCCGGTTTCGATTTTTCAGGCATTATCGCTCCGCTTTCAAGCGTTATCAGCACAGCAAGCAAGGTGCCGAGTTTCCTTATTTCCATCGTAATTTTCTTTATCGCCTGCTGTTTTATGACGGCTGATTACGACCGGATCACAGCATTCTTCAAGCACCAGCTTCCCGAAGAAAAGCGACAATCGCTTTCCAAAACCAAAAGTCTGACGCTGAACACTCTCAGCAAAATGATAAAGGCTTATTTCCTTATCATCTGTATCACGTGCACAGAGCTGTTTTTAGGGCTGACGGTGCTTGATCTTCTCGGCATATACGGCGGCGGCTACAAATTCCTGATTGCGCTCGGCATTGCGCTGATCGACATCATCCCGATACTCGGTTCCGGAACGGTACTGATACCGTGGGGTGTAATATCCCTCTTCTTAGGCGACATAGGTCTTGGAATCGGTCTGTTGGTTATGTACGTAATAATAACCGTTCTCCGACAGTATATCGAACCAAAGCTCGTTGCAGGTCAGCTCGGTCTGCCGCCCATCGTAACACTTATATGTATGTATCTCGGTATCAAGATTTTCGGCGTGCTCGGCATATTCCTGCTGCCGCTGACAGTCACGATAATAAAGGTTCTAAACGACGACGGCGTTATCCATTTGTGGAAGCCATCCGAAAAGGCTTCTGACAAAGTTGCTGCGTCACTCACAAAGAAAAACAAACCCCTCAGGAAAGGAAGGAATAAAAAATGAGTAAAATCATTGAAGTCAGCGGACTCAGAAAGTCTTACGGCCATAATGAAGTACTCTGCGGACTTGATCTCAGCTACAAACAGGGACAGGTCATCGGATTACTCGGACCAAACGGCTGTGGCAAAACAACCCTCATCAAAATTCTCACAGGTCTTATCCACGATTACGAAGGAAAAGTGCTTATCGACGGAAAAGCTCCCGGCGTTCACACAAAATCGATAACCGCATATCTGCCTGAGCGTACGTATCTTGCAGAGTGGATGACACCAAAAGATGCAATCAACTATTTCAATGACTTCTTCTCTGACTTTGATAAGGTCAAGGCAACCGAAATGCTCCGCCGTTTCCGCCTTGACCCCGACCAGAAAATCAAGACGATGTCAAAAGGTATGCAGGAAAAGCTTCAGCTTCTCCTTGTTATGAGTCGTGCATCAAAGCTCTATTGCCTCGACGAGCCGCTCGGCGGTGTTGACCCCGCAACGAGAAGTGCGATCCTCGACGTTATTATGAACAACTATGCCGATAAGTCAACCGTTCTCATCTCCACACATCTTATCAACGACGTTGAGCGTATATTTGACTCCGTACTTATGATCGGCGAAGGAAAAATCAGACTTAACGCAAGTATCGGTCAGATTTCAAACAGCGGCAGAAGTGTCGAAGACATTTTCAAGGAGGTGTTCCACTTTGGTTGGTAAGCTTATAAAAAATGAACTCAAAGCGGGATTTCACTCAATTCTCCCGATATACATCGTTGCAGCCGTAACCACGGGTCTGCTCACAATCTCTTTCGGCTTTGACATTGATTGGCTTCTTGTCATATCGATCATTTTGCTTTGCCTTGTCACTGCCGCAATGTTTATGGTTACTTTCATATCCGTTATCAACAACTTCAACAAGTCCATGTTCCGTGACCAGGGCTATCTGACCTTCACGCTTCCCGTCACGAGCGGACAGCTCCTTTTTGCAAAAGCGTTCTGCTCTTTCCTCTGGGTGCTTCTCAGCTACGTTACCGTTTTCGCTATCTGGACAGGTTTGTTCATATATATGGTAAAAGAAGTCGTCGGAAACATAAAAGACGGTCTGGAAGAGGTTTTCGGTGACCTCGGAATTCTCGGACAGATACTCAACGATTACGTGCAGGAGTTCGATATTAAAGGCATCGTGTCAACACTCCTTGAAGCATTCGTATTCTTTGCAATTTACTTCTTTGTTGCCTGGATTGTACTTTACATTGCCGGAATTTTCTTCTCGGTTTCTCTTTCAAACGTACGTCCGTTCCAAAAAATGGGCTTCGCTTCCACAATTCTCATTTCCCTTGTCGTTCTGGTATCAACCCTTGTCATATCCACACTGTTTATGTTCTTCTTCCCCCTGACTCTCAGCTTTACGTTTGATCTTGAAGCTATGAAATTGGGAATGGAACTTGCATTAGTCAGTGTCGAAAACGCGGCCGAAAACACGGACGCATTCTTCATCTTCCCTGTCGGTAATATCGTTTTCGCTTTGCCGGTAACCGCGTTCTTCTTTGTGATGACGGCTTGGTTTATGAACCACAAAATCAATCTTAAATAAATCGGAGAAGTTATGCATAGATATTTTAAAGCAGTTATTATTTTCGCCGTTGCAGCAATTTGTTTATTCTCCTTCACGGCTTCTGCCGAGCAGCCCGCTCAGCAGGGCATTAAATTCGCAGCTTACTGCGAGAGTGTCGAAGACATCAACGCTGCCGTTGCGGCAGGTGCGGATTTTGTATCTCTCGGGGACAATATCGCCCTCGACAGTGCCGTATCGGCACTCAACGCAAAAGCGGCGCTGATTATCGACGCAGACAGCATTGAGCAGGCAGATCAAAAGCTTGCAGAGGTTTCGGCTCTCAACACAAAAGCCGACGTATACTACCGCATTGATGACAGCGCATCAAAAGTTACAAAATGGGCTGAAGGCAAAAACGTCAAGCTCATAGGCTACTATAAAGGCAACATATATCCAATCGCACTTTCCGTTGTCTCAACTTACAGCAAGACGGGCGACTGCGCTATTGTTCAGATGCAGACTAACAACCAGGACGGTGTTATTCTTCATAACTCCGTTACATCAAGCTTTGCCAAAAAAGGTGTTTCGGGTATGTTCTCGTTTGCAGATTCAACCAGAAGCGCCAAAAGAACGGACGGTTCGAGAAGCTGGGATGACCTTGTTTCAAAGGGATATTCAATCATCGAGACGGCTTATCCGACTGATTTTTCAGAGTACCGCAACATCAACACCGTAGAGCGCTACAAGCTCGAAGCAAGTGTAAAAGCTGCACTTGCAACCTCCACGGAAGGTTGCTCACCCAACAGAGTGTCAGACTACAACTCTGCTCTCGAAGCAGCTCAGGCGTTGCTCAACGACGGAAGCTGTGCAACCTATGCCATGTCCGATTCACGCGCGGTGCTTGATGAGGCTGTCAAAAACATAACCATTCAGGACGGTTCACAAATCAAAGGCGACGTCAAATTTTCACCCGGCAGAATTGCATGGGCTATTTTCGGCGTAGCACTTGTTCTGAGTTGGCAGATAATATTCAGAAAGCGTTGGGCAAAAAAGGCATAAAGCCACCAGAAGAACGAAACCTGAAATTTAATAAAGGAGAGGATATTATGACCGACAAAACACACGTTATACCTCGTGCCGCCTCACCGGAAGAAGCCGGCGTTTCTTCCGCCGCAATCGCAGGCTTTGTCCGCGACTGTGAAGAAAACGGTGTTGAAAACCATTCGTTTATGGTTATACGCCATGGTAAAGTGGCGTATGAAGCGTGGCGTGAGCCCTACTCGGCTGATATCCCTCACACTATGTACTCAGTGAGTAAGAGCATCATTGCAACTGCCGTCGGCTTTGCCATAAGTGAAGGGCTTATGACCCCCGAAACAAAGCTGATTGACGTTTTTCCGGAATACCGTCCGGAAAAGCCCGACGAAGCGCTTGAAGCCATAACGCTTCACGCACTTATGACTATGACTGCGGGCAAAAACGTCAGCCTTCTTGCAGACAAGACCTCTATGCACTGGGTACGTGATTTTATAGAGACAAAACAGAGCTATTTCCCCGGCGAGGGGTGGAGCTATATCAGCGAAAACACGTATTGCGTTGCCGCTATGATTTCCAGACTCAGCGGTATGAGCGTAACAGAATATCTCGAGCCCAGACTTTATGAACCGCTTGGTATAACAAGCTACCAGTGGGAGCGCGACCCTTCGGGGGTTGAAGTTGGCGGCTGGGGACTTTTTCTCAAAACAGAGGACCTTGCAAAAATCGGAATGTGCTACCTGAGCGGCGGTGTATTCGACGGCAGGCAAGTTATCCCTAAAGATTGGATCGACGCTGCAACATCCAACCTGACGCAGGGTATTAAAAACTCGCCGGAGGACGGCTACGGCTATTTCATCTGGCCCTGCAGCTGTGATGACAGCACGTACCGTTTCGACGGTATGTTCTCACAGTTTGCAATCATATTTAAAAAATATGATGCAGTTGTTGTAATGACAGACAATGAAATCAACGAAGCCAAGGCACTAGCCTGCTTCTGGCAGCATTTTCCGGAGGCGTTTTTTGACGGTGAAGCACCTCAGAGCGCCGATATACCTGAGTTTATTCCTTTGGAAGAAATACCTGCGGCAAAACGCCAGACAGACCTTGAAGAGCATCTTTCAAAGAAAACTATCCGCATTTCCGTCAACCCCGTTGCTTCATTATCAGGCTATCCGCTGAGCATACTCACCTTCCCTGCCGTATATATGTCTGCCGACAAGGCGGGACCGATAGACAATGTAAAGTTCAGATTTTACGAAAACGAATGCACAATGTACTGGACCGAGGGTGACGAAAGTAACATAATACACATCGGTCTCGATGGCAAACCGAGAAGGAGTAAAATAAAGCTCGGCAAACTCAAATATACAACCAGTTCATCCGCTGCGTGGGTTGACAAGAACGTATTTGAGGTGCGCATAAGACCGCTTGAATCAATCTGTCAGCGAATCCTGCGTTTCACATTCAAGGGACATTCCGTAACGGTTGAGCCTTCCTCGATGCCCCATATGGGTTACCTTTGCGAAGAGCTCGAGCCAACCGTACAGAACATAATGTCCGGACAAATGCCGCCGGCAATGATAAGGCTGATTTTCCTCAACTCATACAAACTTATTGACATTACATACCATGGCCGGCTGCAATAAGCAGCCAAGATAAAAGAAAGGGCAGACAATGACTCCTATTACCTGTTTTGTTTGCGCACTGTTGGTGGCAACCGAAATAATATTCGTGCCGCTTTATCTTAAAAAAATGTGGCCTACAAAGAATTGGCATTCGCTCGGTTACAAGATGGTATGCGCCTCAGCCTATATGCTGATTGCGCTCACACTGATTATTGCCAAAGGCGGTTTCCGTCCCTATTCTTTGCTGATGTTTATCGGGCTCGGATGCTCATGGCTCGGTGACCTCAACCTTCACATTCCGAAGCCGACCAAAAAGTTTTTTATAATCGGAATGTTCTTCTTTATGGCAGCGCACATTTTTTACTGTCTGGCATACATACACGTCCAGAACACGTTTTTCCCGGACATACCGATTGTTTTGTGGTGGGAAATTGCGTCAGCGGCTGCGTTTCTTGCAAGTTATTTTGCCGTGTGTCTTATCAAAAAAGTCAGCTTCGGCTCTATGGTTTTCCCAAGCATAGTTTACGGTATTTCCGTTACAATGATGATGCTCAAATCCTGCTCCCTTGCCGTAAGGCTGATGATTCACAGCACGCAGAATTTTCTTGTGCCGTCGCTTCTGCTTTTCATAGGCGGAGTTTGCTTCCTGCTCTCGGATGCGTCGCTTGCGCTTATATCATTTGATACACGATACAAAAAATTCAGGCTTAAAGTTTTCAACATCATAACTTATTTCCTTGCGCAGGTTTGTCTTGCGTTTACGGTTATATTTTTTGATTAGGTTCAAAGCGGACTGTCAAGCAGTCCGCTTATTTTATTATTTACTTATTAGTTTATATGTGCTATAATGTTTTGCGAAATTTCAAACTCTTTAAGGAGGATTTAATTATGCCTGCAATAACAACGGCTCTGCTTTGTGTGCTCGGTTTAATCGTACTTCTGATAGCCATTGCTGCTCTCAGGGCGGTCACACTCAAGGCTAAGCCCAACACAAACAAGCCCGCAATCAACCCAACCAAAGAAGAAGCTCAGGACTATGCGAAAAAGCTCAGCGAAATGATAAAAGTGCCCACTGTTTCGCTCCGTGGCAATACAGACCTGACACAGTTTTATAAGCTTCACGAAGTAATGAAGAAAAACTTCCCTCTCATCTTCGAAAAGCTCGAATGCACCGAAATCGAGGGCAATCTCCTTTTCCGTTGGCCCGGCAAAGACCCGACAAGAAAAGGCATACTTCTTATGGGCCACCAAGACGTTGTTACTGCAGACGAGCCCACCTGGACAAGGGATCCCTTCTCAGGCGAAATTGCCGACGGAAACATCCACGGCAGAGGCTCAATGGACTGCAAATCAACCGTATTTTCAGAGTTCCAGGCAATTGAAGAGCTGCTTGCGGAAGGCTTTGAACCTGCGTGCGACGTATACCTCGCAACCGCAGTTGACGAAGAAATTTCCGGCGGCGGCGCTCCGATGCTTGTAGAGCATCTCAAATCAAAAGGCGTGCGCCTCGACGTTGCAATGGATGAGGGCGGTGCAATCCTCAAAGGTCAGCTTCCTACAATGGATGGCTGGTGTGCCGCAATCGGCATACTCGAAAAGGGATATATCGACGTTAAAATCAAAGCAAAAGGTAAGGGCGGCCATTCGTCCACGCCTCCAAAAAACACCCCTATGACAAGGCTTGCAAAGTTTGTTGCCGACATTGAAAATGATCAGCCCTTTAAAGCTGAAATTTCAGGACCCGTTTACGCAATGCTAAAAGAAGCTGCCCCCTACCTCGGTTTTCCGCTGCGAATGGTGCTCGGTAATATGTGGCTGTTCAAGGGGCTTCTCACAAAGGTGCTGCCCGTTGTCAGTCCGATGTGTAAAGCATTTGTAAAAACAACCTTTGCCTGCACAATGGCAGAAGGCTCACAGACTCCAAACGTTATACCCACAGAGGCTTACGTAGTTTGCAACCTTCGTCCGTCACCGCACCAGGATGCGGAGCAGTCGCTTGCAGTGCTTCAGAAATATGCTGACAAGTATGACCTTGAGCTTGAGGTAATTCACGCAAGAAGCGCTTCAAACTGCGTCGATTACAAGGGTGAAGAATTCACTTACCTTACAAAATGCATCAATGAATGTTACCCCGATGCCGGTGTTATTCCTTATCTTATGACGGGCGGTACTGACTGCCGCCACTACGAAGCAATTGCTGACAACTGCCTTCGCTTCTGCCCCATTAAGATGAGCAACGAACAGCTCGCTGCAATGCACGCAGCAAACGAGAGCATAGGCGTTGACGAAGTTGCGCACTGTGTTAAATTCTACAAATATTACGTTCAGAATCACAAATAATAAAAAATCTTCCCTTCGGCAAACACCGAGGGGAAGATCTTTTTTATTCACTTCTGAGTGCAACAACAGGGTCTTTCTTGGCGGCAACACGAGAGGGAATGAAGCCCGCAACAAGAGTAAGAACAACGCTTATAACGACAAGTATTGCTGCACCAAACCACGGCAGAACCGCAAGGTTGGGAATATCGGTAAGCGATTTTACAATCGCATTAATCGGTATATTGAGCAGCAGAGTCATCAGCACGCCTATTATACCTGAAGTCAGACCGACAATTATTGTTTCCGAATTGAAGACACGCGATATATCTTTCTTCGAAGCACCTATCGAGCGAAGAATACCAATCTCCTTCGTGCGTTCAAGAACGGAAATGTAGGTGATAATACCAATCATTATTGATGAAACGACAAGCGAAATTGCAACGAAAGCAATCAATGCGTAGGTTACAATATCAATAACCTGAGTAACCGAGCTCATAATGAGATTAACGTAATCCGTGTAGGATATTGTGTTTTCTTCGTTTCCTTCTGCGAGCTGTTTTGCATTGTATTCTTCGATTATTTCCGCTATACGTTCCTTTGACTCAAAGTTATTCGGATAGATTGAAATACTTGATGGAGTATTGATATCGACAGCGCCCAGAGCAATCAGATTATCCTCATAGGTTGAATAAGAAAATTCCTCTTTTTCTTCTTCAACCGACGGTGATGAAGATGAGCTGTTCATTTCGTTTTCATCGGGGATTTCAATTTTCTCCTCATTCTCAACTGCAACTATAATTGCGGAAATGAGCTTAAGCTTCATATCCTTGCTCATCATCTGAAGGTATGAATAAACGGTTGAGCTGTCGGTGTCACTGCCCTCAAGGATTTTATCGAGGTGTTCAACGAGTTTGCGTTTGTCGGATTCGGAGCGTATATTTTTGAGAACAAGACCGACGAATTCCTTCAATTCTTCCTTTTCCTCGCCATCAAAATTCTCTTCGATATACGCGTAAATCTCCTCCTGTGTCATTACCTTCAGTTCACCGGAGGGTTGGGCTGTTTCGATAACATCCGGTGCAGAAGTTACTTTTGCGGCAAACTCAACGCCCGGCATTGCAACACGTGAGGAAGTCGGTAAAAGCTTTTCATCCTCAACCGCGCTTTGAAATCTGAGTCCGTTAAAAATGTCAACCTCGGGATTAGCCTTCTGCTCTTTGACAATTTCGCTGTTGTTAGCAAGATTCATCACGTATTCCGTAAGGCCGCTTGTATATCCTACCGTGCCTGCCGAAACCGTTGACTGTGCATTCGGCTTGGGACGTGCTATCGCAACGATTTTGATTTCCTGCGCGGAATCAACAACTTTCTTCATATACTTTTCGTCTTCGCTCATATCATCCCATACGGTTCCGTTCTTTTGATAATATGCTGTCGACGGAATAATCTTGAACGAAAGATTGAGAAATTCATCGTAAGAATAGCTTTCAAGCTCTGTCGGCGTTTCGTTTTGTGTTTCCGGCTTTGCTTCCGCAGAATTTTCAAGCTCGCTTACGTCAGCAAGACCAAGCGCATAGAGAGTGACATCATCAAGTTCATTTTTCTCGTCAAGGAAAAGTACAAGCTCGTTATAGCTGTCGGGCCAACTGCCAGCCAGAATCTCATACTGAGTATCAAGAAGCTGTGAATCACCGACAATTTCTTTCCATACATCTGTTCTCGCAGTCAATCCAAGTTCCTCTAACGCATCGTTAGGACGAAGTCTCGTAACACCGTTAGTCGTGTCAGATCCGAAAATCTGCAAATCAATATCATAGCCGTATTTCACATCGGTGCAAAGCGGATCAAAAAGCTCGGAATTAAGCTCGATATAGTTTTTAAACTTGCCAAGGTCATTTTGCTGAGTCTGAAGTTCAAAATCCGCAACCGAATTCTGAAGCATAGGGCGCTTGTATATTTTGTCAGTATCGTGCTCAGCAACGTTTTTATCAGAGTTGCTGATGTTGCCCAGAATTTGAGTAAGGTCAATGTTTTCGCTTTCTATTGTAATCGGGTATGAAGCAAGCGCATCGCGCTCAATCGAATTGATGTACGCCTGCATACCGCTCGAAAGTGAAAGAATCAACGCAATACCGATAATACCTATACTGCCGGCAAATGACGTGAGCAGCGTTCGCCCCTTTTTGGTCAGCAGATTATTGAAACTGAGCGAAAGCGCCGTACTCAGACTCATCGAAGCTCTGGGCGCTTTATTTTTTTTATCGCCTTTCTTTTTTGTCTTCTTCGGTTCTTCAACGGGCACTTCTGCCTCTGCCGCTTCGTAAGGGTCAGAGTCCTCGCTGATTTCGCCGTCATTGATTCTTATTATGCGGCTTGCATATTCTTCGGCAAGCTCCGGGTTATGTGTAACCATAATAACAAGCCTGTCGTTTGATATTTCCTGTATCAGCTCCATTATCTGAATGCTTGTCTTTGAATCGAGAGCACCCGTAGGCTCATCGGCCAAAAGTATCTCCGGGTCATTGATAAGCGCGCGGGCAATTGCAACGCGCTGCATCTGACCGCCCGACATCTGGTTGGGTCTCTTATTAAGCTGGTCGCCGAGACCTACCCTTTCAAGCACCGCTCTCGCTCTCCTGCGTCTTTCTTTTTTGCTGACGCCAGAAAGCGTAAGAGCAAGCTCTACGTTTGCAAGCACACTCTGATGAGGTATAAGGTTGTAATTCTGAAAAACAAAACCGACGGAATGGTTACGGTAGCCGTCCCAATCCTTGTCTTTGTACTTCTTTGTAGAGCGCGAATTGATAATAAGGTCACCTGAATCGTAACGGTCAAGTCCGCCGATAATATTAAGCAGGGTCGTTTTGCCCGAGCCTGACGGACCAAGTATTGCAACGAACTCATTGTCGCGAAAATTAACGTTCACATCATTCAGGGCTGTCACCATACTCGAACCTGAAAGGTACGATTTTTTTACGTTCCTGATTTCTAACATCTTTCACTTCTCCTTACTCGCGCCGCAACGCGCGGGATATTTTATTAACTCCTATCAATGTTTATAATAATTATGTATATTTCTCAATATTAAATTTCATTATACTACTAAATTAATATTTTGTAAAATAATTTATTTTAATTTCAATAATGCTTTACAACAGCCCGACTTATCAATATAATTAAAATCAGCAGCAACCTGTAAAGGATGTGTAAAAACGCAATGTTCAAAATCAAATGGAAGTCGGTATTGAAGCTTGCCTTGATCGTAATCGGGGTATATCTGTTCATCCACTACTGGGGCAACATATCCGGTATGCTTTCAAAGCTCGTGTCCGCAACGGCACCAGTTACCATCGGCCTTGTTATTGCTTATGCAGTCAACATACTGATGAGCTTTTATGAGCGGCATTACTTTCCGAAATCAAAAAAGAAGTTTTTTGCCAAAACACGGCGCCCAGTGTGTATGATTAGTGCGCTGATAACCTTGCTCGGAATAATTGCGCTTGTAATAGGTCTTATCGCGCCACAGCTTGTGAAATGCATTATGATGCTGGTGGACGAAGTACCAAAGGCAATCAACACTATCGCACCCAAACTCAAACAATTCGGCATTATACCGGACGATATAATACGTAAACTTACCAACATCAATTGGCAGTCCAAAATAGGCGATATCGTTTCCGCGCTCAGCACCGGTCTGGGTGGTGCGGTAAACGTTGCTTTTGCTGCCGTTTCATCAGTGTTCTCCGGCATTACAAATTTCATAATAGGTGTTATTTTTGCGCTCTACCTTCTCATTGAAAAAGACAGGCTGATTTCCCAGTTCAAACGGCTTATCAACCGTTTTGTTCCACAAAACAAAGTTGTTAAGCTCAACTACATCTGGGAAGAAGTCAGCGACTGTTTCCACGATTTTATCGTTGGCCAGTGCACTGAGGCAGTAATCCTTGGCATGCTTTGTATGATAGGTATGTTCATACTGCGTCTGCCCTATGCTCCGATGATAGGCGCACTTATGGGCTTTACCGCTCTCATCCCTATCGTCGGCGGACTTATCGGCGCAGGCATAGGTGCATTTCTCATTCTTATGGAATCCCCCGTCAAAGCACTTATTTTTGTTATTTTCGTCATCATCCTTCAGCAGATAGAGGGCAACCTCATATACCCGAAGGTAGTCGGCAAATCGCTCGGCCTGCCCGGTATCTGGGTGCTTGCGGCCGTAACCGTAGGCGGAGGAGTTATGGGAATAGGCGGTATGATTATCGGCGTACCCTTAACTGCGGCAATATACAGACTGCTTAAAGCTTACGTAAACACACCCAAGGAGCATAAGCAGCTCAAAGCTGAATCAAAAGAATAAACCTTAAAGGGTCTGCCGTGCAGACCCTTTTTGTATATTGAAATAAAACACAGATAGTGATATTATTAGTCACAGAAATATTTTGCGGGGTAATGTGATGCTTGCAAACGAAAGCGTAATCGGAATATTAGCCCACGTTGATGCGGGCAAAACAACGCTGACGGAAGCTCTCCTTTACACAACGGGAGCAATACGTCGGCTTGGTCGTGTTGACAAAAAAGACTCTCACTTTGACTCTCACGAGCTTGAGCGAAACCGCGGAATAACAATTTTTTCAAAGCAGAATCCGTTCGTTGTCAACGGCAGAAACTTCACACTTGTTGACACGCCAGGTCACGTGGATTTTTCCGCAGAGATGGAAAGGACGCTCGGCATACTCGACTATGCAGTGCTGGTTATTGACGCAATAAGCGGCATACAAAGCCACACCGAAACAATATGGAGCCTGCTTGAAGAATACGGAATACCTACGTTTATTTTTGTCAACAAAACAGACCGAGACGGCTTTGACAAAGCGTTGCTTATCGACGAGATGCGTCGACGCCTCAGCACAGCCTGTGTTGACTTCACACAGGGAAAAGACAGCTTTGACGAAGAAATTTCTTTAATCAGCGAAGAACTGCTTGAAGCATTTCTCAGCGCAAGCGCAACAGAAGAGCTTACGCAAAACGAAATAGCAAAGGCAGTTGCAAAGCGCAGCCTCTTCCCCTGCTATTTCGGCTCAGCACTTCAGAATTACGGCGTTGACAGTCTTACTGACGGACTCGGCAAATACACCGTTTACAAAGAATACGGCGATGATTTCAGTGCAAAAGTTTATAAAATCCTTCACGACAGCCGGGGCAACAGGGTATCTTTCCTAAAAGTTACAGGCGGCAAACTATGCGTCAAGATGGCTGTCGGGGGTGAAAAAGCAGACACACTCAGAATCTACTCCGGCGAAAAATCCGAATCGGTAAATGAGGTTGTCGCCGGCAGTGTCTGTGCGGTAACGGGTATTTCTGCGGTATCCGCAGGCGAATGCATTGACGCAGACGGTGTAACGGCAAGCTCAGCGCCGAAGCTAAGACCGCTGCTTTCCGCTCAGGTTATTATAAGTGACTCAACCGATATACACACAGCGTACAGACAGCTGAGCATTATCGGCGAAGAATTGCCCGAGCTTTCCGTTCACATAATACACTGTGCGGAACAGGAACAAATTCAGATAAGGGTGATGGGCAGGATTCAGCTTGAAATTCTTAAAGCGCTGACAAAAGAGCGCTTCGGAACAGATATAGATTTCGGTCCGTGCAGAATACTTTATAAAGAAACCGTAACTGCACCGGTTATGGGATACGGACACTATGAACCGTTGCGACATTATGCCGAAACCCAGCTTCGCATTGAGCCTGCGGAAAGAAACAGCGGAATAACAATTGCGAACGAGTGCAGCCTTGAAATGCTTGATGCGAATTTCCAGCATCTCATTCTGACACATATAGCCGAAAAAGAACATATCGGCATACTGACAGGCTCACCGCTGACCGACGTTAAAATTACACTTACAGCCGGTCGCTCTCACTTGAAGCACACAGAAGGCGGCGATTTCAGAGAGGCAACATACCGTGCAATCCGACAAGCTTTGGAAAAAGCGGACAATCTTCTGCTTGAGCCCTACTATTCATTCACATTGCGTGTTCCAACAAACTGTATGGGCAGAGCAATTGCCGATATACAGAGGCTATGCGGTGAGATTGAGCCGCCCGAGATGACCGAAACGCAAGCGATAATCAAAGGTACGGGGCCTGTATCTGAGTTTATGAATTATCCTGAGGAGGTTATATCCTATACATCAGGCAAGGGCATAATCACAATGCGCGAAAACGGATACAAACCCTGCCACAACGCACAAGAGATAACCGAAAAAATCGGTTATCAAAAAGACAGAGATATGGAAAACACGTCTTCCTCCGTATTCTGCTCACACGGAGCAGGCTTTGAAGTGAAATGGTATGATGTTGACGGAATGCGCCACATAAAATAAACCCGAGGAATTTCAGCTCCACGCACCGTAGGTTGCAGACTTTGACGGTTTGACTTATAATGCAATCGGACAAAGGAGAGAAAATATATGGATAACTATATAACCGGCGCGGCAATCAAGCGCCTGCGTGAAGCCAAAGGAATAACTCAGACTCAGCTTGCAGACACAATAGGCGTCAGCGGCAAAGCCGTATCAAAATGGGAAACGGCAAAGGGGCTCCCTGACATAACACTGATTGAACCGCTGAGCAAAGCGCTCGGTGTTTCTGTTATGGAGCTGATGTCAGGTGACGCGGTGATAAACAAAAACGTTTCATCAAACATTATTCGCTCAAAATTCTATGTCTGCCCAATATGCGGCAATGTAATCCGCTCAACAGGCGACACGGTAATTAGCTGCTGCGGAATCAGCCTGCCACCGCTTGAAGCAGAGGAAATTGACGAAGACCACGAAATTGTTATTGAATCGGTTGAGGACGAGAATTTTATCACAGTCAACCACGATATGACAAAAAAGCATTTTATATCCTTTATTGCCCACCTTACCTCTGACAGAGTGCAATTTGTAAAGTTTTATCCGGAAGGTAACGCACAAACACGTCTTCAACTGCGCGGCAGAGGATATATCTACATTTACTGTAACAAGCACGGATTAATGAGAAAAAAGATATGAAAGCAACAACCGCCTGAAGCACAGAGAATTATGCCGATTTGCTGCAGTATCGGTGAGGGCGCAGGTATCGCACTTTATTAAACAGGAGACTATAACTATGGGAATATTTATGCGCATTTTAGGATCTTTACTTACCGTATTTTCAATCATCAACTCGGTGTTTGTGCCGATTGACGTTTACGAAAAAATCGAAGATGAATTTTCAAACAAAGCAAAAGCCTCATACTCACAGCTCTACTATGAGGTAAGTGAAAAATCCAATAACACAGATATATGGCGTCAGGGTATGGTTACAGGCAACGGTATGCAAGGCGCAGTAACAAGCGGTGCTCCTTACAGCGACACACTGATATATCAGAATATGCATTTTATCATGCCCAACAGGAACGTGCGCTACTGCCCTGACACGTCCGATGAGCTTGAAACTGTAAAGCAAAGCATTACACAGGGCAAAGACATTGTCGATAACGCAAGCTATGACGATGTTTACGCCTTTCATCCCGGTGCATCACTGCGTATAAAGCAATCAAGACAGTTAAGCATAGGCTACGCAAGATACACCGATTATGAGACGGCGCAGATCGGTGTCAGATATACCGATATTTTTGGCACTTGGAAAAGAACAACGTTCACATCACAGGCAGACGGTGTAACAATAACCGAAATCGGCTCTTCATCAAACGGCAGAAAGGTTAATCTCACCCTTTCATTTGACAATATCTCAGCCAATGCTAACTTCGGCAACGGCAGCGAGGTCGACCTGAAGTACAAAAAGACGGTTGGTGAAAACTGCGAATACATAGGCTTTGTAGCACACTATCCTTATTACGAAAACAGTGAACTTAAAAACGGCGGCTATGCAACGGTCGTATACGTTATAGCCGAAGGCGGCGAAAAGCACTTAACCGACGGCAAAAAAGTGCCTGACAGCCAGTATTGTGGCAAATCGAACCCGCAGATACAAATCAGCAATGCCGACAACGTCTATCTCATAGCCGTGTCTGACAGAACATATGATATGTGCGATTACGGTGAGTTTGAAAAAACAGAAAAATTTGAACTTGTCGATTCACTTATCGACCAAGCAAAAGCTGTTGCGGACAAGTATACCGCAGACGGCAAATTTGACTATGAGCGCGCACTCAAGGCGCACACAGATATATTTACACCGCAGTACAACGCAGTAACGTTCACACTCGGCAATTCTGACAGCAAAAAAGCTAATGAGCGACTTGTGCTTGACCAGCTTGTCAGCAACGACATTAACTCCGACCTTGCTGAAAGAATGTACTACGCAGGCAGATATGCCTACCTTTGCTGTGCAGGCTACTCCACCCCCCGACTCGGCGGAATGTGGACGGGCGAATGGAATCCCGGTTGGGGCAGCAAATATACAATGGACGCAAACGTCAACCTTCAGACGTCTTCGATGAACACAGGCAACATTGAAAGTGCATATATCGGATACGCCGCATTTATTCTGCGTCAGGCACCCGATTGGGAAGAAAACGCACTTGCAACGCACGGCTTTACAGACGCATTACAGGCACCCGTAAACACAGACGGTGACAAAGCCGTCATTACGGAAACCTGCTACCCCTACCCTTTCCGTTATTGGAACGCAGGCACAAGTTGGATGCTGCAACCACTTTATGAAACACTTATGTGCTACGGCGACGTACAAATTCCGCTGAACGGTGAGTTTGATTTGGATAAACTCAGATCCGTGCTTTCCGTAACCGAAAAAGATCTGACAGATTCACAGATTCAGGAGCTTAAAAGCAAAGGCTTTCTCAGCCTTGAATCAGACATTCTCCTGCCGATGCTTACAAAAGCCGCTAACTATTGGGCACAGCTGATGACACCCGAATATTACACCGACGCCAACGGCAAGCTCCACTACGAAGCAGGAAAAACTCAGCTTGAAGATGGGGAAACCTACACCATTCTTCCCGGCTATTCACCCGAAAATAACCCTGCAAACTACCCCAGCCCCTCTGCAGCAAACACAGCTATTGATATTGCCGCCTGCAGAAACAATCTGGAAATGCTGATCAGCATTATGAAAAACGTTGACCCCAATGCAGATACATCCGAATGGGAATACCTTAAAAGCAAACTTCCTGCCTATATGTATGACGAAACAGGGGCGCTCAAGGAATGGGCAACATCCGACTTTGAGGAGAACAATCTTCACCGTCATCTAAGCCACCTCTACTGCGCATGGCCCTTATTTGAAACGCAGGATAATCCCGAACTTACCGCCGCTTGTATGCAGGCAATCGCAAACAGAGCAAGCGAAAACGAAGCAAGCCACGCACTTGTGCACAGGTCTCTGATTGCGGCACGGCTCAAGGATTCTGCGAGCGTCACGGATGCGCTTACGGACCTTATGAATCACGGAATTCATTACGACTCACTTATGACAAACCACGATTATGACCGTAACAGCTGCTTCTGCACGGACTTTGCAATAGGTTATCTCGGAATAATCAACGAAAGCCTGCTTTATTCGTCAACAGGTAAAATTGAGATTCTTCCGTCGATTCCCGAAAGCGGTTTTGAAACAGGCAGCATAAAAGGGCTCAAAGCGAGAACAAGAGCAACTGTTGACGAAATCAGTTGGAACCTTGAAGAAGGCACGGCAAGGGTCACAATCACATCTGATATTGATCAGACAATTGAGGTTTCCTGCGGTATTTCAGAAAAAACACAAACAGTAACACTCACAGCAGGCGAAACGGTAACGGTAACGTTCTGATAAAAAATAAACAAAGCTGCCGCGCGGACTTGTTCCGTGAAATGATAAAAGGTATATAATTTTTTTTACAATATACGTCAGGAAAATGTAGGATGAAAAAGAAAACAGATATGCTCACGGGCAGTCCGCTCAGAAGCGTTTTACGCTTTGCTCTGCCCATAATGGCATCGTCAATGCTTCAGTACAATTATAGCCTTGTTGATAACATAATCGTCGGCAGATACGTAAGCTCTCAGGCTCTTGCAGCTGTCGGCTCCGTCGGTCCGATAGGTGCATTTATCGTCGGTGCTGCGCTGGGACTTACAAGCGGATTTTCAATCCCCGTCGCTCATGCTTTTGGCGAAAAGAACAAAGCGAAGCTCTCACACTATGCCGGCAACAGCATTTGCCTTGCGTTTGTAATCGGACTCGTACTCATTATCGCCTCACACGCGCTGTCATTTCCCCTGCTCAAACTTATCGGCACGCCTGACGAAATCATCGGACTTTCCTCGGCTTACGTCAACATTCTCTACTACGGCATACCGTTGCAGATGCTTTCAAACAACTTCAATGCAATTTCGCGTGCCGTCGGAGAAAGCAAAAAGCCGCTTTACTTTTTCTGCGTAAGCGTTGTTACCAACTTTGTGCTTGACCTGTTGTTTGTAAAAAATTTCGGCTGGGGCGTTGAAGGTGCGGCAGCGGCGACGCTCGTTTCGCACGCTGTTGCCTGTATGCTCAATGGAATTTACGTGCTTAAATTCAACAAGGACGTAAATCTAACACGCAATGATTTCAGATTAAAAAAAGAAACGGTACTGCACCAGATACGTCTGGGGTTGCCGGTTTCGCTTCAGTTTACGGTAACGTCAGTCGGCTCAATGTGTATGCAGAGCGTTGTTAACTCATTCGGCACAAACATTATTGCGGGCTTCACCGCTGCAGGCAGAGTTGAACAGCTTACAAACATACCGATGTCGAGCCTCGGCGTTGCAAACCAAACCTTTGTCGGGCAAAATTACGGCGCGGGAAATTACGGCAGAATATTAAATTCGGTCAAAAAGCTTTTTGTTCTGAATATTTTTGTTTCAGTTATTATGAGCATAACGCTTTTCACAATCGGCACACCCGTTGTATCACTGTTTCTGACCGAAAACAATCCTAAGATTATGGCAGCAGCAAAGCGCTATATTCTTGCAATTGCTCAATGTTACAGCCTTGTGTCAATACTCTTCCTTATGCGCAACACTCTCCAGGGACTTGGATTCACCTACGCAAACTCCGTTGCGGGAATCGGCGAATTTTTCGGAAGGCTTTCAGTTGCGTTTATCTTCACGCCGCTTATCGGCTTTGATGCAATCTGCTACGCAGCACCCGTTGCGTGGCTGCTTGCGGATATTCCGCTGATATGCATATATCTGAGCAAAAGACGTAAATTCAAAAAGCTCGTCGCCGGAGCTCAGCCGTAAAGTTCACCGCGCGCACAAACACATTCACCCTTAAGTTTTAGATATACCCGAAACAAATGCTGTATGTCGTACGATATACAGCATTTTGTATATTTAACCAAAAATCAGGTGCAAAGCTTGTTATATAATCGCATTGTGTTTTATGTTTTAATTTGGTAAAATTTTTTTATCACTTAAAAAGGGGTTATAGATTATGAATTTCAAAAGAATTATAAGCATCTGTCTTGTTCTGACTATGCTGTTTTCGTTCACGGCTTTTGCCGCTGACCCTGACAGCGTAGCAGGCTCGGCTTACACACCCGATTACGATACCGAAACACCGGTTATCATCGTACACGGTATGAGCCAGAATAACACCTACCTTGTGGACGAAGCAGGCAACTGGGTGCCTGACGAAACAGGCTATGTCACAGGTTGGCCGCTTGAAATCGACGTTATGCCGCTTATCAAGCGCGCTCTGCCCAATATGCTTGCTTCAATCGTTACAAGAAGAGACATCGGCCTCACAGACGCTATGTATGAAGGCACTTACAACGCACTCAGCCTTATCGAAAAGGATAACGACGGCAAGTATGTCAACAACATCATAACGCCCTGCTATGAAATGCCTATGAGCGAGCTGCCGGAGGATGTAAGAGAGGAGTATTACAACTTCCTCCCCATTCAGGAGCTCAGCGAAATCGTCGGTGAAGATGACGTTTACTACTTCGGCTATGATTCACTCGGCGACGTTATGTACGAAACAGAAAAACTCCACCACTACATTCACGATGTTGTACTTCCCAAGTCACCCAACGGTATGGTCAAGCTCTGCCACATTAGCCTTGGCGGTACAATCGCAATCAACTATCTTGAAGCTTACCCCGAAGATTACGAGCTTATCAAGAAGATGGTTTTCGTAATTCCTGCTATTGACGGCTCCGACATCATCGGTGATCTTTATACAGGCAATCTCAGCGTTTTTTATGACGATGACACTCTCTACGAAGACCTGCTTGTAACACTTCTCGGTGATACATACCTTGCATACCTTCTTAACATAGTACTGCGTATTCTGCCCGATGACGTGCTCAAATCCGCACTTGGCGGCCTTGCAGACGGTCTTGTAGACGTTGCAGCAGTACGCACAACAATGCTCTGGGCACTTTGTCCCGATGCATATTACGAAGAGGCAAAGGCAAAATGGCTTGACGGCAACGATGACCTCAAGGGCATTGCCGAAGACGTTGAATACTTTATGAACGCAAGAGCAAACTTTGAAGAAAACCTTAACGAGCTGCGCGAAACAGGCTGCGAGGTGTTCGATATTGCTTGCTACGACGTAAACCTCTTCCCGCTTTGCAAAAATTACAGAACAAAGAACGCTGACCGTGTTATTCACGCAGCATCTCCGTCAATGGGTGCAACATTCGCAGACCTCGGCACAACACTCGGCGATGATTATGAGGCAGCCGGCACATACTGCGACAACCCCGAGCACAATCACCTTTCACCCGACGGTGTTGTAGACGCAACAACAGGTCTTCTGCCCTGCACAACCTGGTACTTCAAGGCACAGGCTCACGAGCAGCTTCCGCAGAATGACGTCGCCCTTACTCTTGCAATCAGGGTAATGGCTGACAACAATATGAAGGACGTTTACTCCAACCCCGCATTTCCGCAATTCAACGAAGGCAGACTTACATTCAACGCACTCGAAAACATCGAAGCATGGAATGAAGCTGACAAGAGCGGTATCAGCGCAGAAAACGTTGCCTCGGTTGAAGCAGCAGTTGCAAAGGTCGAGGCGCTTTATGCCGATACAATAGTTGACCAGGCCGCTTGGAATGCCGCAGACGCAGAGCTTGAGCAGGCACTTGTCAACGCCGGTGTAATCGCAGACGAAGCACCGACAGCGATTGAAAACGCATTCACCACAATCCTCAAATATCTCAACAAAAGTGTGAATATAATCTTTAAGAATTTCTAAGCTATACAACAAAAAACCTGCCTGTTGATTCAGGCAGGTTTTTTAATTCATATTATTAGATTTTATTTATCCAGGCTCTTCATTGTGGGGAGTATGAAAGGGCTATAAAAACCACACGCAAATATCTTACCTAATCTTACTTTTTTATAGTTTTTCTTACCCACACAAAACACACTATTTTTACCTCTTAAAAATTATCTTACCTCAAATTACCTTTCCTGCACATATCATACCTTTGAAATGGTCTAAAAAAATGGTCTAAAATCAATCAAATATGACACATTGCAGTTTTTAATGATATATGATATAATTAGAAAAAAGGGGTGTGAATTATAATGTTTACAAAAATCAAACATATTCTTTGTTTGCTCTGTATTATTGCTTGTTCTATATCTTTATTTGGTTGTTCAAAAGAAAAACCTGATGATGCCATTGTAACATATCCCGAAGATGTTTCCGCTATTGCCGATTTCAAATGTGTATGTTCAACTGACCACGAAACAGAATTTGTTATAGAAAATGATGAGGCAAAAGCATTATACACGTACATAATGGAGCAATGGAAAAAGGCAGAGGAAACCGAAATTGACAGAACCGAGCAAGATTACATTTACCTTTCTTTCCAAGACGGAGAGCCTTTGCTTATTTTGAGTCAAGAACCCAATGCAGAAATATCCGATGCTCTCGCAGTATCAGACGAGCATTTTTATGGTGTCTTTTGGATTCACGAAAACGACTATATGGTCTATACCGCAATGCCAATGACCTCTTTCCAAAAATATTATAAAATGCCCGATGGCACATATGATAAAATTGCCGAGTTAGTAAAAAAGTAACCTATAAAACAGCAAAACACCCTAGACTTTTTATGGTGCACAGGACCGTAAAAAACGTACAATGAAAAAAACACCCTCCTATGGTAGAATCAAGATAACTATCATAGGAGGAATTTTTATGCCCGGAAATTACAGACACATCAAGCAATATGAAAAAGAAATAAAAGAATTAAGAGA